>JACQDE010000073.1 GCA_016201285.1 Acidobacteriota bacterium
GATCCCTTCCTGCACGATCTCCCACTTCTCCTCCGCCGTCCGCTGCACTCGCGGTTTCCTGCTCATGTCGCCGCCTTTGAAGTCGGAGGCCCCGCATCATACCGAAACTACCTGTCTAGTTTTAGAGGGGTGCACTACATTGCTTTAATCTTCCCAGGCTGTTTCGCTCTTCTTTCTTCTGAACGTAAGGGTGTGCGAATCATAGGAGTTGTTTTGGTCATCATACTTTTGCTGGCCACCTTAGTATGGGAAAAATTCCCGCCAGTGATATAGTCGTAGTTGGAAGATGCACACAGTAGCAACGGTGGTGCGTTACGCGCAAGGCCTCGGGATTGACGAGCCTCTGGCCATGCTCCGCGGCGGCTTGAAGTATTATTACCACGCGGATGGTCTGGGTCCGGTGTCAGGACTCCGGTGGTCCGATGAAGTTCATCGGACCCGAAACCGGAGCTCGATCACCTCGCTGACCAACACCAGCGGCACAGTGGCGCGGACGTACGTGTACGACTCCTTCGGCCAGACCACCGCCTCCACCGGCAGCGTCACCAATCCCTTCCGCTACACCGCCCGCGAATTCGACCCCGAAACCGATTTCTACTACTACCGCGCCCGCTACTACGACCGCGCCACCGGACGCTTCCTCAGCGAAGATCCAGTAGGTTTTGCGGGCGGACGGAATTTCTTCGTTTACGCTGGAAGCAGCCCCACAACGCTGTCCGATCCGTTGGGTCTCAAGCCCTGCCAGTTGCCAATTGTGCCAAAGGACCCAAGCAAGCGGAGGGCACCAGAGCTGACGGTGTGTCCTTCGAAGGAACTTGACGAGTGCTTGATCCAAACAGAAAGCTCAGGCAATTCGAAGGCAGTTTCACCAAAGGGCGCCAAAGGCAAGCGCCAAGTAATGCCGATTGCCATCAAAGAGCTGCAAATGCAGTCTCTTATCGGCGACACGTATGACATCGACGAGGCCGGGCTCATATACCTGAAACTGCTGCTCACATCGTGCGACACGACCACTAACGCAATTGCTGCATACAACGGAGGAGTCACCGCTGTTAACAATGCCGGAGGGATTCCTGACTTCAAGGAAACGAAAGACTATGTAAAAAAGATTGGTGATTGTCTCGTAAAGAAAGGCCTTTCTAAGGGCTTGGAGGATCCCAATGCGACACAGTGCTGTTCGAAGACGCCTTAGAACCAAGTTACCCCTGGCGCTACTCTTTCTCTGCGCCAGCTTCGTTGTGTCCTCATACGCTGCGAACCAAGATGTGGAAAAGCGCTTCAGAGAACTCTATGGAAATCTTCGTGAGTATAAGGAGATCAATCGGCTTGAGCTCAATGGGAAGCACTACATCCTCGCTTATTGGCTCGAAGACAATAGTCCCTTGCAGCTTACGGTCGACATCTTTCGTTACACGGACAGCTTACTTTCCCAGCCGGTGACGAAGGTCTTCTCGGGGGGTGTAGCAGAGGAAGTACAAGCGATCGTTCACTTTGACCTTACAGGGGACAGCCAGGATGAATTGATTTTCGTTTCCGACTCTGGCCAGATACAAATCGTTCGTGTCCTGCAAGACCAAAAGAAATCCTTTGCCCAGATTTTCATGAATGGCGGTTCGGAGGTGACGATCATAAAATCAACCCGTGAGATTTGGATTAAAGCTAAAACCGCCGGAGTACTCGAAGTGTATCGCTGGGATCCAAGCTCTAAGAAATTCTTGCGGACCAAGACGCTCGAAATTCTATTCTAGAAGCGGACGGGATGGAGTCGACCACCTCGCTGACGGCCGCGAATGGCTCGATCGCCAAGACCTATGGCGGAGTTTACCCTGAGCGAAGCCGAAGGGACTCCTTCGGCCAGACCACCGCCTCCACCGGCACCGTCACCAATCCCTTCCGCTACACCGCCCGCGAATTCGACCCCGAAACCGAGCTCTACTACTACCGCGCCCGTTACTACGACCGCGCCACCGGACGATTCACCAGCGAAGATCCGATTGGGTTCTTCGGCGGATTCGACTTCTACGCATACGTTCACAACAATCCGCCGAATCTCTCTGATCCATCTGGTCTCAAGGTGAAGATCTGCTCGCGCGGCGGTTGGCAGGATCTCTTCCCCTTCGGAGGCGTGGCGAACCACGTTTATCTCTTAGACACAAGAACCAACCGCGATTGCGGGCAGGGGAACAACAGCGGCAAAGAGGACCCATCGGCGCCGGGAACGGTATGTACCGAAGTTCACGGGAGCGACGGCCATGAAGACGAAATCATGAGTTGTTGCGAGACGAAACGGAACAACAAACTTCGCATTTTCTTGCCTTTGGTGACTGACTGCCACAATCTAGTAAAAAATTGCGTTAAGAAAGCTTCTCTGCCCGTTCCGACAATCCCGGGAGGCCGCTGGGGCTCGCGTTGTAGCGGCCCCGAATGCCGACCGGGTCCTTGGAAGGAAGACATCGCCTTGTGGTATGCAATTCTCAGTGCTGTTTCGAGGATTCCATGAGTCGCCTTTTCAAGCGAATTCCGGGCCGCAAAAACCTCGTTAATGTGCCCTTCGTTTTGGGGCTGCTATTCATAATTGCGTCAGGCGCGCATGAGGGAATTGGTGGTATTGGGCCGTATCTGCCTCTGCTGGTCATATTCGCTGTTCAACTTGTGTGGCCGACTGTGATCGGCTGGTCTTTAACGCTTACCCTCTGGATTGTTCTAGCCTTCGGAGTTCCCGCGTACTCCCGCTTCATCCGCGGTGTCGAAGAGTTCAATAACTGGGTCCTGCTGCTTTGGGGCATAGCACCCGCGGTGGTTTTATGGGCGTTCAGGCCAAGAATGGAGAGGAAGGATAATCCGCCAAAAACTGGACCCGCTTCGTAAGCATTACCGAACGTTCGTGTCAGGCGCAAGGGCGGACCACACTTCCCCAACGAAGCCAATGAGTGGGCTGTTGCGCAGTATTCAATCATGACGTGCTCGATGAGCGAGTTTGGGCGCAATCTCCATGCTATTCAAGACAGTTTTGCCCATTCGGGACAATATTCGAGTCCCAAGTTCCACTACTTCACCCTCGTTGCGGCTGACGTGACCGCAAAACGGAATGATGTGCTGACTGACGCTGCGAAGTCTGCCACTGCGACGCTGCTAAAGCAGTACAAGCAGAACTGTCTGAAATGCTGCAACTAGCAGTCCATTCTTGCGAGGTGATTTCGCCATGTCTGCCTTCCACCACGTTGCCGCCCTCGGTGGTTGCCTGGTTGGCGTACTTCTGTTAGTCGCGGGGGCAAACGCCGCCGACAAAAGCTTGGCTGTGGCCATTCCGGTAGGAATACTCGGCCTTGAAATCTGGGCAGGCTCTTTTGTCATTGCAGACCGGTTGCGTGGCAAGAGAGTTCTGCAGTGCATCCTCCTTGTATTGCTCGCCTACCCTCTTGGACTGGCGCTCTTTCTTTCGTTGTACGTGTTCGCTCTGACTCCGGACGTGGTACATACGATCGTCATGTACGCAGCTCTTTTGGCCAACGCCATCGGCTTTAGATACTGGAAGAAGCATAGGGCACCTTCGACGGGGCCGCTGCATCAATGACCACCTACGCCTATGACGCGCTCAACCGGCTGACGACGCATACTCCGCCCAGCGCCATTGCTGCCGGGCCGTTCACGTTCACCTACGACGCGCTTTCTCCACCGCGTTTTCCATCGCCTCCCGGAATCCCCGTGGCGAAAATCGTTCTTCCACCGTCTTCCGCGCCGCCGCTCCCATCCGCGCCGCCAGTTCCCGATCCGCCAGCAATCGCCGGGAAAAATCGCGCAATTCCGCCGCATCGTCTGAGAGAAACCCGCTCACCCCGTGCTCAATCGGCGAGCTTGGATGGCGGTTTCCCAGCACCGGCAGCCCCGCCGCCATCGCCTCCAGCGTGGACATGTTGTACCCATCCTCATACCTCGCGTCCGCCGTGTGGATGTAGAACCGGTGCGCGCTCAGCATCTGTCTCAGGTGGTTCCAGTCCTGCGCCGCTTCCACGCCCGGCAAGTCCGGGTTGTGTCCCACGAGCTGCACCGGCACGCCTGCAAACGCCGCCTCATGGAAATCCCACCGCAGCACTCCGCGCTTCCGGCTGATCTGGTTGCTGATTCGCAGCCCGCGCGCCAGTTCTCCCGAATATGGCAGGTACTCCTGAGGGTTCGCGCTCAGCAGGATCACGTCTTTCGCGAATCCCCACGTTTTCCCTTTCAACTCCGAGACGGCCACCACGTGCGTCCGCGTCAGCTCCAGATACTTGCCGTAGGTCCGCCGGATCTCGTCCGGCGGCAGCGGCGAGTTTTCCTCATGGATCAGCCCATCGAGCGTGCAGTGCAGGATCAGCAGCTTCGGATCGCGCCGCGCTTTCACGTCGAGCAGGTCGGTCATGTTGTGCGCCACGATGCAGTGGTACGCCTCGCGCGACTCGAGCGCCTCCTCCAGCCGCACCAGCCGCGCGTTCCCCGGCGCCGGACGCATCCGCTCGTCCCATCCCGTCGTGTACCGCCCCGGCAGACCTACAATCACATCCAGCTCGTAGTCCATCCCCGCAAGCTGGTGCACCCACGCCTCGTGACAATTGAAAACCAGCAGTCTCGCTTTCATCTTCGCCGCGAAACTATCCCACCCCCGCCGCACCGTCAAGCCATCGCCCGTCGGTTCGTTCCCGCCCATGCCCGGCAGCGATTTTCATTTCATCTGAACCCCTTGATTATTTGCGCTCATCCAATGTACCGTGCTCCCTCTCCATGCCAGGGAGTCTTGAGACCGTGGAACCCCACTCGAACGATCGCGCGCCATCGTTGCAAAATCGTGGCACGTCGCGCCGCGGCTTTCTGGCCGGGGCCGCCGTTTTTGCCGGCTGGCTCTTCTGGTGGTTCAAGCGCGGCGCGCCCAGCGCCGCTGCGGGTCCCGCCAGCGCCGGCGGCGCTCCGAAGCAAGTCACGATCGTGGAGTTCTCCAACTCCGGTGAACGTAAAGGCCCGGTCAAAGTGGACAAAGTCGTGAAGTCCGAAGCGGAATGGAAGGCGCAGCTCACCCCCTTGCAGTACGACGTCACCCGCCAGAAGAGCACCGAGCGACCCTTCGCCAACGCCTACAATAACAACCACGAGAAGGGCCTGTACCGCTGCATCTGTTGCGACACCGCTCTCTACAGCTCCGGCGCCAAATTCGAATCCGGCACCGGCTGGCCCAGCTTCTGGGCTCCTATCGCCAAGGAAAACATCTCCGTCGGGATGGGCACGACGCTCGGCATGGTCCGCGACGAGGTTTCCTGCACGCGCTGCGACGCCCATCTCGGCCACGTCTTCGACGATGGCCCTCCCCCCACCGGCCTGCGCTACTGCATGAACTCCGCCGCCATGAAATTCGTCAAATTTGAAAAGTAATTGCGTCTAGTGGCCGTTTGGAGTGCGGCGTAGTCCTGAGCCTGCCGAAGGGCGGCTTGCCTGCCCTGATCCCGCAACTGCGGGACGAAGGGACGCCGCTTTGTAGGGGCTGCGCTTGCCTCGCTTCACATTGACCTGTGGAAATCCCGAACATATTATGCTTCTCCGCCGTCCAATACTTTGGATGGTTGCGTCCCGGCTCCCGGGTGGGGTCAAACGCGCCCGCCATCTCTTCATTTTTCTGTAGCCCGCCTCTTTAGAGGCGGGGATTCTCTGTCAGGAGGAACTTCCGTGTCCTGTCGACTCTCGCTAAGAACGCTTCTCGGCTTTACCCTGGCGCTGCTTCTCCTCGCTCCGCTCGTTTCCGCGCAAACCAGGCTGCTGCGCTTCCCCGACATTCATGGCGATAAGGTGGTCTTCGCCTACGCCGGCGATCTTTGGGTCGCCTCAACGAGCGGCGGCGCCGCCCGCCGCCTCACCGCTCATCCCGGCGTCGAGCTTTTTGCCAAGTTCTCGCCCGACGGCAAGTGGATTGCCTTCATCGGCCAGTATGACGGCGATGAGCAAGTGTACGTCATCCCCACCGAAGGCGGCGAGCCGAAGCAACTCACCTTCTATCCCGCCCGCGGCCCGCTCCCCGCTCGCTGGGGTTACGACAACCAGATCTACGGCTGGACGCCCGACGGCAAATCCGTCCTCTTCCGCTCCCTCCGCGACAGCTTCGAACTCGGCCACTCTCGCCTCTACACCGTGCCCGTGGAAGGCGGCCCGGCTGTGGCCCTTCCCATGCCGCAATCCGGCGCCGGCGATTTTTCCCCCGACGCCAGGAAGCTCGCCTATTCGCCCCTCTTCCGCGACTTCCGCACCTGGAAGCGCTATCAGGGCGGCTGGGCGCAGGACCTCTACATCTATGATCTCGCCTCCAACACCGCCCAGCAGATCACCAATCACCCCCGCGCCGATCGCGACCCCATGTGGATCGGCGACAAAATCTTCTACTCCTCCGACCACGACGGCACCAACAACCTCTATTCCTACGACATCGCCTCGAAGCAGACCCGCCAGCTCACGCGCAACAAGACCTGGGACGTCCGCTGGCCCAGCTCCGATAACCAGGGCCTGATCGTTTACGAGATCGACGGCGAGCTGCACCTCTACGACACGAAAAAAGACCAGGACCGCAAGATTTCTATCAACGTCCCCGACGACGGCCTGAACCGCCGCCCCTCGCGCGTCTCCGCCGCCAGTCTCATTGAAGACTTCGAGCTCAGCCCTAAGGGCGAGCGCGCCCTCTTCGTTGCTCGTGGCGACGTCTTCACCGCCCCCATCGAGAAAGGCCCCACGCGCAACCTCACCGATTCCTCCAGCGCCCACGACAAATGGGCCCGCTGGTCTCCCGATGGCCGCAAGATTGCCTTCGTCAGCGACATCACCGGCGAGGACGAAATCTACCTCATCAACCAGGACGGCTCCGGAAAGCCCGAGCGGATCACCTCCGGCGGCCAGGCCATGCGCTACGCTCCCGAGTGGGCGCCCGACGGCAAGCGCCTCGCCTTCTCCGACAAGGACGGCAAGCTCTACATCCTCACTCTCGACGATAAGAAGCTCGCGGAAATCGCCGACGAGGCCCGCGGACAGCTTCGCGACTACTCCTGGTCCGCCGACGGCGGCCACCTCGCCTTCTCCCTCTCCAATAACAACAACACCCGCTCCCTCTACATCTGGAGCGCCGCGGATGCTCAGGTCCGCCGCATCACCAACGATCTATTCAGCCAGGCCGGTCCCGTCTGGGACCCCGATGGCAATTACCTCTTCTACGCCAGTGCGCGCGAGTACGCCCCGATGATCGGCTCCAACGAATTCAACTACGCGCTCAGCCGCAATCAGGGCCTTTTCGCCGTCGCCCTCCGCAAAGACGTCAAGCACCCCTTCCCCGCCGAGAGCGACGAGGTCACTCTCGCCCCCGACGCCGATGCCCCCAAGCCTGCAGCGCCGGGTGGCGCGCCGGGCTTTAGCCCGGCATCTGTGCCGGCGACCTCCACCCCGGCATCTCAGGAAGCAAAGCCTGGTGCATCTTCCAAGGAAGAGCCCAAGAAGAAGGAATACCTCAAGATTGACTTCGACGGCCTTGCTGATCGCGTCTCTCGCGTTCCCGTCGATGCCGACAACTTCTTCGGCCTCACCGCCATCAAGGGCCATCTGGTGTACGCGCGCGGCGGCGGCTTCTACTACGGCCGCGAATCCGATCGCCCCAACACCCTGTTTGTGTTCTCCATCAAAGACCGCAAGGAGACCACCGTCGCCGAGCGCATCAACGGCTATGCCGTTTCCGCCGACGGCTCCAAGGTTCTCGTCCGCAGCGCCCAGGAGTTCAAGCTCTACGACCTCCCCGTCCGCGGCCAGCCTCAGCCCAAAACCGTTTCCACCCGCGGCCTCATGGTGGATCGCGTCCCCGCCGAAGAATGGGCCCAGATTTTCGACGAGGTCTGGCGCCGCTACCGCGATTTCTTCTACGTCAAGAACATGCACGGCTACGACTGGAAAGCCCTGCACGACCAGTACAAGCCGCTGCTCCAGTACGTGGGCCACCGCTCCGATCTCAACTACGTCCTCGGCGAGATGGTTTCCGAGCTTAATGTCTCCCACGCCTACATCGCCGGCGGCGACTGGCAGATTCCCGAGCGTCCCCGCGTCGCGCTCCCGGGCGCCCGCTTCGCTCTCGATTCCGCCTCCGGCCGCTACAAAATCGCCAAAATCTTCCGCGGCCAGAACGAGGAGGAGCGCTATCGCTCCCCGCTCACCGAAGTCGGCGTGGACGTCAAGGAAGGCGACTTCGTCCTCGCCGTGGACGCCGAAGAGCTCAAGGCCGGCGTGGATCCCTATCGCCTCCTCGTCAACAAGGCCGACCGGCCCGTCACCCTCACCGTCAACTCCAAGCCCACGCTCGACGGCGCCCGCAAAGTCTCCTACCGCCCCATCACCAGCGAGAGCGACCTCATCTATCTCGACTGGGTCACCTCCAACCGCGAAAAGGTCGAGAAGGCTACCGGCGGCCGCGTCGGCTATCTCCACATTCCCGACATGGGCGCCAGCGGCATCCGCGAATTTATCAAGTGGTTCTACCCGCAGATCCGCAAGGAAGGCCTCGTCATTGACGTCCGCGGCAATGGCGGTGGCAACGTCTCGCAGATGCTCATCGAGCGTCTCCGCCGCACGCTCCTCGCCACCGGCTATTCACGCACCAACGAAGACACCAGCACCTACCCGGGCACTGTCTTCTACGGCCACCTCGTCTGCCTGCTCAACGAAACCTCCGCTTCCGACGGCGACATTTTCCCCAACATGTTCCGCAGGGCGGGTCTCGGCCCGCTTATCGGCAAGCGTTCCTGGGGTGGCGTCATCGGCATCACCGATCGCGGTCCGCTCATCGACGGCGGTTCCGTCAACGTTCCCGAGTTCGGCAACGCCGATGCCAACGGAAAATGGGACGTCGAAAACTACGGCGTGGACCCGGACATCGTCGTCGAGAACGACCCTAGGGCCGTTATCGAAGGCCGCGACCCGCAACTCGAACGTGGTGTCGAGGAAGTCATGAAGCGCATCAAGGAAAATCCAAAGAAGCTTCCTCCTCGCCCCGCCGACCCGGTGAAGACCAAGTAGCGCAGCCACTCTTGGCTGCGCTCAGTTCATCTCCTAGCAGGGCGCTGAAAAACTCCCTGTTTGGAATTGTGAATGCACTCTAGTATGCACGAAGCTCAGATGCCCGGCGTGAGTGGGCGAAATCCCTCGTCGAGGAGAAACTTCGTGCGCGGAAATACGGATTTGCAGAACC
>JACQDE010000071.1 GCA_016201285.1 Acidobacteriota bacterium
CATCACGCCGCACGTGCCCATCTCGGCTGAGTGCGTGACCACCGAGGGTCCGGCCGGGGATGCACGACGCCGGATGCTCCGGCGGATGAAAACACGCGGCTACCAGATCAGCCAGCGGGTGCGCAAGAATAAAACACGGATACCACCGGAACCAAAAGCCGCTCCGTGCAGACTCACGTTGACTCGCAATGGCACCCGCATCGAAAAAATCACCCGTTCTTCAGCACCCTGCTAGATCTCACACAAAGGTCTCCTTGGCTTTCTTATACGTTCCCGCTATAGTTTGGTTCCATAATGGCTAGCTTCCCCGCCAACCCGACACCCGCCGCCAACGACGCGATGATTTCCATCCGCGATTTGCGGGTGAGCTACGGCACGCGCGAAATTTTGCACGGCATCAGCTTTGACATCCGCCGCGACGAGACCATGGTCATTCTCGGCGGCTCCGGCTCCGGCAAATCCACGTTGCTCCGCACGCTCGTCGGCCTGGAGAAGGCCAGCTCCGGCGAAATCTGGATCCGTGGCAAGAATCTGGCCACGGCCACGCCTGCGGACACGGAAGAAATCCGCAAGCGGCTGGGCATGTCGTTCCAGGGCGGCGCGCTGTTCGGCTCCATGTCCGTCGGCGAAAACGTCGCCCTTCCGCTCCGCGAGCACACCGAGCTCGACGACGACACCATCCGCATCATGGTCCGCCTCAAGCTCGACCAGGTGGGCCTCTCCGGCTTTGAGAACTACAAGCCCTCGCAGCTTTCCGGCGGCATGAAGAAGCGCGCGGCGGTGGCCCGCGCCATCGCCATGGACCCCGAAATCCTTTTCTTCGATGAGCCTTCCGCTGGCCTCGACCCGGTGATTGCCGCGGGCATTGACAACCTCATCGTCAAGCTCAAGCGCGCCTTCCGCATGACCATCATCGTCGTCACCCACGAGATGGCCAGCGCCTTCATCATCGCCGACCGCATGGTGCTCATCGACAAGGGCCACGTGGTCGCGCTGGGCACGCCAGACGAGCTGCAAAATTCCACGCATCCGCGCGTGCGCCAGTTCATGGACCGCATCGCCGAGCCCGAAGTCCACAAGGAGCTCGACTACCTCCAGATGCTCACCCAGGGCAACGAAGAATAGCCTCCGTTCTCTCTCGACCAGCCGCTGTCGTTTTCCCCGTCAGCCAATAACTTACGTCCCGTCCGCCTGTAGCTTACGTCCCGGCCCGCGTCCCGAGACTTCGGGATGCGGGACTGACGTAAGGCTTCTGGCTCCCCTCCGCAGCGGCCGGGATCTCCCGGGGACTGCCCGATATTCTTACTTGTTGATATCCGGGTCGCGCTGCCGGAGAATGGGAGCCCCCTTCCCGGGGGATGCCGTTGGGTTTCCTAGTAGGTTCCCTCGTTCCCCTGAGTTGGCATATGCGGCTTTCCTCGTTTCTTTGCCGCGTCCGGACAGTTCTCGATCTCTCGTTCCCGGAGGCGCCCTCGTGGCAGACGCAGAGGCAAAGGCCCTCTCTCCCTTCTGGGAAGCATTGGCCGGGGGAAAAACTCGCGCCGACCTCGCCTCATTTTTGCGCGATGCCCGCTACCGCCTGCTGGTGGACAGCGGCGAGAAAATCTTCTTCTATGTCCACGATCGCCGCGGCAGCTTCCGTTATCTCTCTTCTTCCGTCCAGAGCGTGCTGGGCTATGACCCCGGCGAGCTCCTCGGCCAGCCCTACGACCTTTTCCTGGCAGGCGATCCCTCGGACGCCGCTGTCCGGGAACGCAAGGAAACCGCGCTGCAGTCGGGCAATCGCGCTCCGGCCTACACCGCCACTGCCCGCCGCAAGGATTCCAGCCGGATCGTTCTCGAACTGATTGAATCTCCCCTCGTCCAGCAGGGAAAAGTCGTCGGCATGCAGGGGTTTGCCCGCGACATCACGGAGCACAAGATCCGCGAAGACCTGCATCTCTTTTTCTTCTGCTCGCTCGACCTGCTGTGCATTGCCGGCTTCGATGGCTACTTCAAGCGGCTGAATCCCGCCTGGGAGAAAACCCTCGGCTTCACCGAGCAGGAGTTACTGGCCCGGCCCTACCTTGACTTCGTCCACCCCGACGACCGCGCCGCTACTCTCGCGGAAGCACAAAAGCTCACTACCGGGGCGGAGACCGTCGCCTTTGAAAACCGCTACCTCTGCAGGGATAGTTCCTACAAGTGGCTCTCCTGGAGCGTCCACCCCCTCCCCTCGCAGCAGCTTCTGTACGCCGTCGCCCGCGACATCACCGGCCGCAAACATGCCGACGAGGAGCTGCGCAAGGCCCACAACGAACTCGAGCTGCGGGTCCAGGAACGCACGGCGGATCTCGCCTTCACCAACGAAATCCTGCTGGCCGAAATCTCCCAGCGCATTCAAGCCGAACAGAAGACCAGCAGGCTAAACCGCGTGTATTCCGTGCTGAGTGAAATCAACCAGACCATCGTCCGCGCGCACGACCCGAAAACGCTCTTCGCCGAAGCCTGCCGCATTGCCGTGGAACACGGCGACTTCCGCATGGCGTGGATTGGACTGCTGGATGAGGCGGACGGCGCGGTGCAGCCGTCCGCCTGGGCCGGCGCTCAAGGCAGCTATCTCGAGAAGATCCGGATTCGCCTGGACGGTGGTCCGGAGAGCCAGGGCCCCACCGGCACCGCGCTGCGCGAGGGGCGGCACTTCATCTGCAACGATATCGAACATGACCCCTGCATGGGCCCCTGGCGCGAGCTGGCGCTGCAGCACGGTTATCGTTCCTCGGCGGCCTTCCCTCTGAAAGTGAACGGGCGCGTGGTGGGCGCCTTCAACCTGTACGCGGGAGAGCCGGAGCATTTCGACGACGACGAAATCCGCCTGCTCGATGAGCTGGCCGCCGACATTTCCTTCTCGCTGGAATCCATCGCGCAGCGGGAACACCGGGAGCAGGCTGAGGAGGCCTTGCGCGCGAGCGAAGCGCGCTACCGGGAGCTGTTCGAGAACTCCACCCTCGGCATTTTCCGTTCTTCTCCCGAGGGCGCGTTCTTGGATGTCAACCCGGCGCTGGTGGCCATGCTCGGCTACGCCTCGAAGGAAGAGCTCTTGCCCCTCTCCATTCCCAACGATGTTTACGCCGACCCCGCTGACCGGGAGCGGCTGTTCAAGCGATATGCGGAGACGGGGCGGTTCGCCGGGGCGGAGGTTCAGTGGAAGCGCAAAGACGGCAAGCTGATTTCCGTCCTGCTCAGCGCCCGCATGGTCCGCGACCCGGGGGGCCAACTCACCGCCCTGGAATGCTTCGTCGAGGACGTGACCGAGCGGCGCGCCCTTCAGAAGCAATTCCAAGCCGCGCAGAAGTTTGAGGCCATCGGCCATCTGGCCAGCGGCATCGCCCACGACTTCAACAACGTCCTCGGCGCCATCCTGGGCTGGGCCGAACTGAGCGAAACCCTGGTTCCGGCCGAGAGCAAGCTGCACAAGAATCTGCAGGTGATCATCGAGCAGGCGCAACGCGCCTCCGGATTGACGCGCCAATTGCTGGCTTTCGCCCGCCGCCAGCATATGGAGCCTCGTGTCATCAGCTTGAACGCCTCGGTCGAAGAAGTGGCCGGCTTCCTCGGCAAGGTGATCGGCAGGGACATCGAGTTGCGCACCGCCCTCGCCCCGGGCGTGGCCTCTGTCCGCGCCGATCCCACGCACATCGAACAGGTGCTCATGAATCTCTGCGTCAACGCCCGCGATGCCATGCCCCGCGGCGGAAAACTGGTCATTGCCACGAGAAGCGCTGTCGTGGATGAGGACTATTGCCGCAACCATCCCTACGTCCAGCCGGGGGATTACGTGCAGCTTTCGGTCGCGGACACCGGCGTGGGCATGGATGCGGCTACACGGGAACGCATCTTCGAGCCCTTTTTCTCCACCAAGGAGGTCGGCAAGGGCACCGGCCTCGGCTTGGCCACCGTGTATGGCATGGTCAAGCAGCACGGGGGATTCATTGAGGTTTACAGCGAGGTCGGGCAGGGCGCCACGTTCCACCTCTATTTCCCGGCCAGTGCGAAAGCCCCGGAGAAAGAGAAAAAGGCGGAGATCACTCCGCTCCGCGGCGGCACCGAGACCATCCTCATCGCCGAGGACAACGAAGACCTCGCCGCGCTAGCGCGGGAAGCACTGGAAGGGATGGGGTACACGGTCCTCTGCGCCCGCGACGGCGAGGAAGCGGTTCGCCTCTTCGAAGCCCACCGCGATCGCATTGACTTGCTTCTGCTCGACGTGGTCATGCCCGGGCTGAGCGGCCCTGCTGCTTACTCGGAAATGTGCGCCATGCGAACTGGCGTCCCCACCTTGTTCGCTTCCGGCCACAGCTACGAAGCCCCTGCCTTGGGTTCTCTTGTCGAGCGCGGCGCCGAGCTCCTTCAAAAGCCCTACAGCACGAAGGCCCTGCTTTTCAAGGTCCGCGAGGTGCTGGACCGTCGCCGCCGGTAGCGTCTGGCGGGAGTCCCGGACGCAGCATCCCGGGATAAGAGAAATTTAATGCGATTCTTGTTCTGCGCCCGCCTCACTTACGCTACACTTTCTGCCGATGCGTAAGAATAGAGGCCCTGTGCTGGGGATCCTGTAGCTTTTTGGCCCGGTGGTTCCGCGTCCCGCTCGAGCAGTGCTACAGCATTTCTTTCCGGGACATTCATGTCTGACAGGGAAAAAGTTTCTTCGGCAGCGGAGCGCATTCATGCCCGATGAGCGCGAGCGGCGTTCTCTGCGCGTTCTCTTCGTCGAGCAAAATCGCTCTGACGTGGACCTCGCCGTGCGCGAACTGGACCGCGCCGGCTACCAGGTCGAAGCTCAGGTCGTGAAGACGCGCGAAGGTTTTGCCTTTCAGCTCGGCCAGTCGTTCTTCGACGTCATCCTCGCTGACTACAACCTGCCCGGCTGGACCAGCATGGAAGCCCTGAAGATCCTTCAGGACTCCGGCAAGGACATTCCCTTCATCCTCGTCACCGGCACTCTCGGCGAGGAGGCCGCCGTCGAGTGCATCAAGCGCGGCGTCACCGATTTCGTCCTGAAGGACCACCTCTCCCGGCTGGCCGTCGCCGTCGAGCGCGCCCTCCGCGAAAAGGCGCTCCGCGAGGCCCACGAATCGGCCCGCCGGCAACTCGTCGAAAGTGAAGCCCGCTATCGCCTCCTCGTCGAGGGCAGCGAGCAGATTTTCTTTTATGTTCACGATCTCGACCATCGTTTCCAGTATTTTTCTCCGTCCGTCAAGAATGTCCTCGGCTACGAGCCTGCTGAGCTCGTCGGCCACCGCTACAACGAGCTCCTCACCGGCGATCCCTCCGATGAAGTCGCGGACTCCCTCACTGACTCCGCGCTCCAGACCGGCCAGCGCGGCGCCGCCTATACCGTGCTCGTCCGCCACAAGGACGGCCGCATTGTCGAGCTCGAGCTCATCGAATCCCCCGTCCTCTCCCGAAGCCTAGGGACCGCCGTCGTCGGCATGCAGGGCTTCGCCCGCGACATCACCCAGCAGCGGCACGCCGAGGAAGCCCTCCGCGAAAGTGAAGAATCCTTTCGCCTGCTCTTTGCCAATAATCCTCATCCCATGTGGGTCTATGACGCGGAGACGCTCGCTTTCCTTGAGGTCAACGAGGCCGCCATCCGCCATTACGGATACGCCCGGCAAGAATTCCTGCGGATGAACATCACCGACATCCGCGCGCCGGAGGAAAAAGCCCGCCTCCTCGAGTTCGTGGCCCAGCGGCGCCCGCCGCTGTCGTTCGCAGGTCACTGGCGCCATCTGCTCAAGGACGGCCGCACGATTGAAGTGGAAGTCACCTCCCACCGCCTCGAGTTCGCCGGCCGGAAGGCTGTCCTGGTGGTTGCCCAGGACATCACCGACCGCAGGCGCGCCGAAGAGCTGCTGCGCGAGAGCCACGCCCTGCTCAGCGCCGTCATTGAGGGCACTCCCGACGAAATTTTCCTCAAGGACCTCCAGGGCCGTTACCTCATGGTGAATTCCACCGCCGCCCGCATCTGGGGACGGACCGTTGAGGAGACCCTGGGTAAGACCGACTTCGAGCTTTTCCCCCGCGAGTTCGCCCAGAAATTCCGCGCGCGCGACCAGCGCGTCATCTCTTCCGGTGAGACTCTCACCTACGAGGACTCCTCCCTCCACGAAGACGCCGCCTGCGCCTTCCTTGTCACCAAGGGCCCCATCCGCGATGATCAGGGCAATATCGTCGGCGTCTTCGGCGTGGTCCGCGATATCACCGAACGCAAGCGCGCCGAACAGTCCCTCCGCGAAAGCCACGCCTTGCTCAGCGCCATCATCGAAGGCACTCCCGACGTCGTCTTCATGAAGGACCTCCTGGGCCGCTATCTCATTTTCAATTCCACCGCCGCCCGCACCTGGGGACGCACCCCCGAAGACACCCTCGGCAAAACCGATTTCGAGCTTTTCCCCCGCGAGCTCGCCCAGAAATTCCGTGCGCGCGACCAGCGCGTCATCTCTTCCGGCGAAACCTTAACCTACGAGGATCCCGCCATCCTCGAAGGCGCCGCCCGCGCCTTCCTCGTCACCAAGGGCCCCATCCGCGATGATCACGGCAACATCGTCGGCGTCTTCGGCGTCGCCCGCGACATCACCGAACGCAGGCGCTCCGAACAGTCCCTGCGCGAAAGCCACGCCCTGCTCAGCGCCGTCATCGAGGGCACTCCCGACGAAATCTTCCTCAAGGACCTCCAGGGCCGCTACCTCATGGTGAATTCCACCGTTGCCCGCGCCTGGGGATATTCCGTCGAGCACATGATTGGCAAGACAGACGAGGAACTCTTCCCTCCGGAGACCGCCTGCGAGTTTCGCGAGGGCGACCGCCAGGCCATCGCCGCCGGCCAGCCCATCACCTTTGAAGCCACCACCACCAGCGGCGACGGCACGCGCACCTTCCTCATGAACAAGGGCCCCATCCGCGATGATCACGGCAACATCGTCGGCGTCTTCGGCATCGGCCGCGAAATCACCGAGCGCAAGCGCGCCGAGCATCTCCAGGCCGCCGTCTATCGCCTCGCCGAAGCCGCGGACAAGTCTCCCACCCTCCACGATCTCTACCGCGCCGTCCATCAGAACATTCAGGCCGTGATGCCGGCGCAGAACTTCTACATTGCGCTCTACGATGAGAAAGAAGACCTGCTCAGCTTTCCCTATTGGGTCGATGAAGTGGATGCTCCCTTGCCGTCGGGAAAGCCCGGCAAAGGCGTGACCGCCTACGTCCTGCGCACCGGAAAGCCCCTGCTCTGCACCCTGGCCGTCTACGAAGAACTGGAGCGCCGCGGGGAAATCGAGCTGATCGGTGCGCAGTCTCCCATCTGGTTGGGCGTGCCGCTCCGCATCGGGGAAAAGACCATCGGCGTGATGGCCGTGCAGCACTATTCCGATGCCTCCGCCTACACCGAGCGCGAACTGCAGATGCTCGAATACGTTTCTACCCAGGTGGCCAAGGCCATTGAGGGCAAGTGCGCCGAACAGGCTCTCCGCGAAAGCGAAGCCCACCTCCGCGTGGTTATTGAAAGCGAGCCGGAGTGCGTCAAGCGCGTCGCCCCGGATGGCGCGCTGCTGGACATGAACCCCGCCGGCCTCGCCATGATCGAAGCCGAAACCGCCGAAGCCATCATCGGCAAGTCCGTCTTTCCTCTCATTCTCCCCGAGTACCGCGATGCCTTCCGCGATCTCCTCGACCGCGTCTGCCGCGGCAGCACGGGCCGCCTCGAATTCGAAATCGCCGGCCTCAAGGGCACCCACCGCTGGATGGATACCCACGCCGTCCCGCTCCGCCAGGCCGACGGTTCCGTCCACATGCTCGCCGTCACCCGTGACGTCACCCAGCGCCGCCTCCTCGAGCGTCAGCTCAACGAGGCCCACAAGTTCGAAGCCATCGGCCGCCTCGCCGGCGGCATCGCCCACGACTTCAATAACGTCCTCGGCGCCATCATGGGCTGGGCCGAGCTCAGCCGCATGGAGGTGCCCCAGGGCACACCCATCCACGGCCACCTCCAGCTCATCGAGCAGCAATCCGAGCGCGCCGCTTCGCTCGTCCGCCAGTTGCTGGCCTTCGCCCGCCGCCAGATCCTCGAGCCCCGCAACATCAACCTCAATCACACCGTCGGCGAAGTCACCAGCCTGCTCGACAAAGTCATCGGCAAGGACATCGAGCTCAAGACCAGGCTCGCGCCCGATCTCCGCGCCGCCTGGGCCGACCCCACCCAGACCGAACAAGTGCTGATGAACCTCTGCGTCAACGCCCGCGACGCCATGCCCCGCGGCGGCACTCTTCGCATCGAAACCCACAATGCCCGCTTGGACGAAGGATTTTGCCGCCATCATCCGGGCGCCAGACCCGGACGCTATGTCCTCCTCACCGTTGCCGACACCGGCACCGGCATGGACGCCGCCACTCTCGATCGCATTTTCGAGCCTTTCTTCACCACCAAAGAGCAGGGCAAGGGCTCCGGCCTGGGTCTCGCCACCATCTACGGCATCGTCAAGCAGCATGATGGTTTCATCGATGTGGAAAGTGCCCCCGGCCGTGGCGCCAGCTTCCGCATCTACCTGCCCGTCGGCACCGGCGTGCCCGACGTCTCCACGAAGCCCCTCCCGCAGCCCGTCCGCGGCGGCAAGGAGACCATTCTCGTCGCCGAAGACCACGACGGCATCCGCCGCATGGTGGCGGACATGCTCCGCGCCCTCGGCTACAACGTTCTCCTCGCCAACGACGGCGAGGAAGCCGTGCGCCTGTTCGAAGCGAACCGCGAGCGCATCGCCCTCGCCCTGCTCGACGTCGTCATGCCCCGCCTCAGCGGCCCCGACGCTTACACCCGCATGACCTCCCTTCAGCCCGGTCTCCCCGTCCTCTTTTCCACCGGCTACAGCTCCGAATCCGCTCTTCTGAGTGACATGCTCCAGCGCGGCATCGGCGTCCTGCAGAAGCCCTACAGCCCCAGCATCCTCGGCCGCCGCATCCGCGAAATCCTCGACCGTTCTCCCCGGCCCTCTTGTCCTCCCGGCCACGGCCTCGCCGACAACGACTGATCCCCGCGTGGCCGGCCGTGGGTTTTCGCCTTTCGAATTTCGTGCCTCCTCTTTGTCTCCGGGACTCCGTGGCTTCTTTTCTTTTCCCTCGCCCCTAGCCCCTGACACCTGTTCCTTGCTATACTCCCGCTCCCGTGCGCTGTCCCTGTCGGCACGCGCCGAAGTCCAGGGTGACCCGCCGAGGTGAGGAATGGACGCGAAACGTGAGCAGGCGATGGTTGGACTTTTCGTCGTCGTGGCCGCCGGCCTCTTGCTGGCCACGGTCTTCGCCCTGAGCGGCGCCTTCACTCGCGCCACCCTCATCTACCGCGCCTACTTCAAATTTGCTGGCGGCCTCGAGCCCGGCAAGGCCGTCCGCTACGCCGGCGGCCTCAAGATCGGGCGCATCGAAGGCGTCCGCGTTGACCCCAGCGACGCGAGCCGCATCGAGATCACCTTCAGCGTCGCCCCCGGCACGCCCATCAAGAAAGACACGACCGTGAAAATCGCCGCCCTCAGCGCCCTCGGCGAAAACTATCTCGAGCTCAAGCCCGGCAAGAAGGACGCCCCGGACGCCAAGCCCGGCGACGCTCTTCCTTCGGTCGAGTACTTCAGCTTGAGCGATCTCGGCGACACCATCAACGACTTCAAACCCAAGGTCAACTCGCTCCTCGAGGAGATGAACGGCCGCATCGTCGAGCTCCGCGAGACCATCGCCCGCGTCAACGATCTCATCAGCGAGCGCAACCGCGCCAATGTCGAAGCCTCTCTCTCCAGCGTCCGCGGCATGCTCGAAGAGAACCGCCCCAAACTGAAGAGCACCCTGGGCAACATCGACGCGACGTCCGCCAAGATGCCCGCCCTGGTGGATGACTTCAAGAAAACCGTCGCCGACGCCGACAAGGCCCTGAAGAACATCGACGATGTCATCGGCGAGAACCGCAAGGACGTCCGCGAGTCCATTCAGAAGCTGCGCGATTCGCTCAACTCCGCCAGCTCGATGGTCTCCCAGCTCGACCGCACCCTCGGCTACAACGCCGAAAACATTGACGAGCTGCTCGAAAATATGCGCATCACCACCGAGAACCTCAAGCAGTTCACCGATGTCATCAAGATGCGGCCGTACACGCTGATTCGCTCCTCGAGTCCGCCCGACCGCAAACCCGGCGCTCCGCCGCCGCAAAAGTAGCGGCGGGTTTCGCGTTGTGTGCGTCCCGATGTTTTCTGTCGGGAATCCCGCCGCCTGTAGGGGCGAACCGGCGTGTCCGCCCGGGATTCGTAGCGGCGGGGTTTTTCGGTTTTCGCCAGTCGCTGGCAGCCAGCCA
The DNA here is from genome assembly GCA_016201285.1 of Acidobacteriota bacterium. Taxonomy (GTDB): domain Bacteria; phylum Acidobacteriota; class Terriglobia; order Acidiferrales; family UBA7541; genus JACQDE01. The sequence continues at coordinate 10,361 of JACQDE010000071.1, forward strand.
CTGGTTTTGCGGTTGTCATGCTGAGCGCAGCGAAGCATTTCTCCTGCGCTTCTCGGCTTTCGTCCCGAAGCTTCGGGATCGCGTTTCGGTTTTCCGGGTCGCTCTGGAGGTCAGACACATGACGCGCCGAACTCTTTCATCCTGCGCAATTCTTCTGGTTCTGCTCGCGGCCGCCTGCGGCGCCGCGCGCCCCAGTAAGTTCTACCAGCTCGACATTCCCGAAACCTCCGCGGCCTCTTCCGCCCCGCGCTTTAACACCGATCTGCTCGTCGGCCGCGTCGTCGCTCCGCACCTCTACCGCGACGACCGCATCGTCTATCGCGTCGGCTCCACTCAGCTTGGCACCTACGAATATCACCGCTGGGCCGAGCCGCCCGCCGACACCATTGAAAGCCTGCTCGTCCGCTCCCTCCGCTCGTCCGGCCACTATCGCTCCGTGCAGGGCCTGCGCTCCAACGCCCGCGGCGACTACATCCTGCGCGGCCACCTCCATGAGCTCGGCGAAATCACTGGTTCGACTCTCGCCGCCCGCGTCGATTTCGAGGTCGAGCTGTACAGTCAGAAGTCCGGCACCGTCGTCTGGTCCCGGCACTACAACAACGACGAGCCCGTCAACGGCAAGGAAGTCCCCGCCGTCGTCGATGCCCTCAACCGCAACGTCCAACGCGCCATCGACCAGATCGTCGCCGGCCTCGCCGACTACTTCGCCAAGAACCCGCCCCAGCAGTAGCGGCGGGGTTCGCGTTGCGTGCGTCCTGACGCTCCCGAGGCTTCGGGATGCCGGGAAACCAGCCGCTTTGGACTGCGGGCCCCCGTCCAGAATCCCGAAACTTCGGGACCGGGACTTCGGGAAGCTCCCGCCTTGCCTTTGCTGCTTCCTTTCCACCACGACTGAAATTACACGGTCATCCTGAACGGAGTCCCGATTGCTTTCGTCGGGACGCAATGAAGGATCTCTCTGTTCCCCGCCTGGCCCCGCCGCCTGCTCCCTGTCACCTTATTCTCCGTGTCCTCTGTGCCCCTCTGCGTTCTCTGCGTTAATGTTTTGTTCTTTGATTTCTTAACTCCTATCTGCGTTCATCTGCGCTTCCATTTCCCGCTGATCGCTGGGCAACACTCGTCCCGCGCGCCTTCTTCTTTCCCCTGTAACCGGGCAAGAATTTCCGGTTGTTTAACGCGCGCTAATCTCCACGATCCGTTGGCCGCGCGGTTCCGGGCTCCGCCCTCGTTTGTGCGCATTCCGGCAAGCCCCTCCACGGCCGCTAACCTATTGAAACGCCGCAATGTATCGAAATCCTTAGGCCTTCTTCGATGCTTTTCATCTGGCCTCGCTCTCTTCGGCACGGCGATTGCTCTCTTTCCCCGCCGGAGGGGCAGCGCTCAACCCTTCCGTGGAGCCAACGCCGTGCTCGCCCAGACGCACGCACGCAAAACTCGCTGCAAAGTTCTCCTGGTGGAGGATAGCCCTCCCGTCGCCCGCGTCATCTCTGAGTTGCTTACGGCCCAGCGCAGCGCCCAGTTCGAAGTCGAATGGGTGGACCGCCTCGCTAGTGGCCTCGAGAGCATGAGTCGCAACAACATTGACGTCGTTCTCCTCGACCTCAACCTCCCCGACAGCCAGGGGATCGAGACGTGCCAGCGCGCCCTCGCCATGCCGCATTCGCTGCCCATCGTGGTCATGTCCGGCCTCACCGACGAGGCTCTCGCTCTCGCCGCCGTCGAGGAAGGCGCCCAGGACTTTCTCATCAAGGGCCAGACCGACGGCGACCTGCTGGTCCGCACTCTCCGCCACGCCATCCAGCGCCACCGCCTCCAGAACCGGCTCAAGGATCTAACGCTGCGCGACGACCTCACCGGCCTCTACAACCGCCGCGGTTTTCTTACTCTTGCCGAGCAGCAGCTCAAGCTCGCCCGCCGCTCCGGCCAATCGCTGACGCTCGTCTTCGCCGATCTCGACAACCTCAAACAGATCAACGACACCTTCGGCCACGCCGCCGGCGACGACGCCATCCGCGCCGCCGGCGAAGTTCTCCACCAGTGCTTCCGCGATTCCGACATCATCGCCCGGATCGGCGGCGACGAATTCACCGTGTTCCTCGTGGACGCCGCCGACCAGACCGGCGACGCCATCAACGAGCGCCTCCACGCCATGCTCCAGGCGTACAACCACCTGCACCGTTCCCGCGCGCCCATTTCCATCACCGCCGGCGCCGCCCGCCGCTCTCCCGGTTCCGTCGCCTCCATCGATGAGTTCCTCTCCCTCGCCGACGCCTCTCTCTACCGCCGCAAACGCGCTCGCGTCGCCGTGTAGCGCCAGCGCCCGTGGTACCTGCCTCGGATGGTTTTGCGGGGAGCGAAGCCAGCCATACCGCCGGCTTTCGTGCCTGTCATCCTGAGGCCGGCGCTTTTTGCCGGTCCGAAGGATCCCTCCGGCACTTTGCCACTCTGTAGCGCTGACACTCTGAAACTCTTTTGTCGCCGTGCCCTCTGTGCTTTTCTGTGTCCTCTGTGTTAGAGCCTTTTTCTGTTCCTCTTCCTGATCTCAAATTTCCAATTTCAAATTCGAATTTCCCCCACGCAAACCCTTCAACTCTTTAACCTTTTCTTCCCGTTGTATACTTCTCTCGTTCCGCCACGCCATGCCCAAGAACCGCGCCAACACGCCCATCGCGTCCTGGGTCCCCTTCGGCCTCGGCCACACGAAGCCCAATCATTATTGGGAAATGCTTCGCTCCCTCTGGGAGAACCGCGACAATCTTCGCTACGCCTGGCGCATCCTGCGTCACGGCGTCTGCGACGGCTGCTCCCTCGGCCCCCGCGGCCTCTCCGACGACGCCATGAAGGGCGTCCATCTCTGCCTTGTCCGCCTGAAGATGCTCCGCACCAGCACCATGCCCGCCCTCGATATCCGCAAACTCGAAAACGTCTCCCGCCTCGAATCGCTCGACAGCAGGGAACTCCGCGAGTTCGGCCGCCTGCCGGTTCCCATGCTCCGCCGCCGCGGCAAGCCCGGCTTCCACCTCATCTCCTGGGACGAAGCGTTTCACCTTCTCGGCGACTGCCTCCGCGGAATCTCTGGAAAAGACCCCGACCGCCTCGCCATTTACACCACTTCCCGCGGCCTCACCAACGAGGTCTATTACGTCGCGCAAAAACTTGCCCGGCTCCTCGGCACCAACAACATTGATAACGCCGCGCGTCTCTGCCACGCCGCTTCCACCGTCGCGCTCAAGGAGACGCTCGGCGTCACCGCCGCCACCTGCTCTTACACCGACTGGATCGGCGCCGACCTGATCGTTCTCCTCGGCAGCCACCTCCCCAACAACCAGCCCGTCTCGATGAAATATTTCTATTACGCGAAAAAGCGCGGCGCCCGCATCGTTGTCGTCAACCCTTTCCGCGAGCCCGCCCTCGAACGCTACTGGGTTCCTTCCATTCCCAAGTCCGCCTTCTTCGGCACCAAAATGGCCGACGAGTTTTTCCAGGTCCGCGTCGGCGGCGACATCGCCTTCTTGGGCGGCGTTCTCAAGTGGCTCATCCTCAAAAACTGGCTCGACGAAAAATTCATCGCCGAACACACGAATGGCTTCGATGCGCTGAAAGCCGCGCTGGCATCGCAATCGTGGGAGGAACTCGAGGAATCTGCGGGAATCATCCGCGATCACATGCTGCGCTTCGCCGAAATCTACGCCGCCGCCAAAAACACCGTCTTCATCTGGAGCATGGGCCTCACCCAGCATCGCTTCGGCGTCGAAAATGTGAAAGCCGTCGTCAATCTCGCTCTCGCCCGCGGCAATCTTGGCCGCCCCAACGCCGGCCTCGTGCCCATCCGCGGACATTCCGGCGTGCAGGGCGCCGCCGAATGCGGCTCCGTCCCCAACACGTTTCCGGGCGGCTTTCCCGTCAACGAAGAAAACGCCCGTCGCTTCAGCTCGCTCTGGGGCGCGCCCGTGCCGTCATCCCCGGGCCTCTCCGCGCCGGAAATGCTCGACGCCGCCGAGCGCGGCGCCCTCGATCTTTTCTGGTGCGCCGGCGGCAATTTCCTCGACACCATGCCCGAGCCCGACCGCATGCGTATCGCGCTGGCCCGCGTTCCCGTTCGCGTCCATCAGGACCTTTTTCTCAACTCCTCCATGTTCGTCGAGCCGCGCGACGCCGTCCTGCTGCTCCCCGGCCGCACCCGCTACGAACAGCCCGGCGGCACTGTCACTTCCACTGAGCGCCGCATCCGCTTTTCTCCGGAAATCCCCGGCCCGCGCATCGGCGAGGCTATGTCCGAGTGGGAAATCTTCATGCGCGCGGGCGAAGCCACCCTCGGCTCCGAGCGCCGCCACCTCATCCATTTTGAGAACGCGGACGCCCTCCGCGGCGAAATGGAGCGCGCCATGCCCATGTACGCCGGCATCGCTTCGCTCCACTCCGCCGGCGACTCCGTCCAATACGGCGGCCAGCTCCTCTGCGCGAACGGCGTCTGCGCCGACCTCCCCGGCGCCCGCGCTCGCTTCACCCCCTTGGCCCCGCCGCCCAATGACCCTGTCATTCTGAGTGCGCCAAAGGCGCGCGAAGAATCTCTCTTCTATCTCACCACGCGCCGCGGCAAGCAATTCAACTCCATGCTCTGGTCCACCCGCGACCCGCTCACCGGTTCCACCCGCCGCGACGACATCTTCATCTCTCCTGAGGACGCACACTTCCTCGGCCTCGGCGACGGCGACCCCGTCCTTCTCCGCTCGATCTCCGCCAATTCCCACGGCTCGCGCCTGCCGGCGTCTGAACCGGCACCTGTAGCGCCGACCTTTAGGCCGGCATTTTCAGATTCTTCCGACCGGGGAGCCACGGCCGTTGACGCTGTCATCCTGAGTCCCGATGGTTTTCATCGGGACGAAGAATCTGCTTTTGAAATTTCAAATCTCAAATCCCAAATTCCTGCTCGCTCCTTCCGCGGCGTCTGCAAAATTTCCCCTGTCAAGCCCGGCACCCTGCAAGCCTTCTGGCCCGAAGCCAACGTCCTCATCTCCTCCCGCCTCGATCCCGCCTCCCACGAACCCGACTACAACGCCTGGGTCACCCTCGAAAAAGTTTGATCCTCATGTAGCGGCGGGTTTACCCCGCCATCCGTAGCGGCGGCTCGGAGTTACCACCACGTTTCTGCCGGAGCCGCCGCGGGTTTCTCTGCAGCTCTGCTCCGCTTTAACCCGTCAATTTTTCCCGTCTCCGAATTCTATTGACACGCTCCATCCACTATGTTATTTCGCGTTCATCGCTTGTGGTGGTGGCATCCTGTTGGGGGTGATTTCAGATACACGCGAGTGAGTTCGCGGCTCCATAGTTCCGGAGCCCCAGACGAGTTCTATCCAGCAACACCCCACCCCACCCCGGGAGCGTAAGGGACCGCCAGGTCTTTTGCGCTCCCGTTTTTTTTCTGCCCATTTTTTCCGTGACCCTGTCCCGAAGCTACGCCGCCCTGTTCGGCACGACTGTTTTGCGCTGTCATCCTGAGTCCCGATGGTCCCGCCCTGCGGGATCGGGACGAAGGATCTCTCCTCAGCTCGGGTATCTTTTGTCATAAAAACAAAACCGCCCCGGTCCCCCGGGGCGGCAGCGCCTTTTTTGAATTTCGAGTTTCGCTTTCTACGCGGGCACAGTCACTTGCCGTGACTTGGTTCTCCGCTTCGCCTCGTAGAGCGCCCTGTCCGCCCGCTCCAGCAGCTTCTCGGACGCCTCGCCCGGCCGGCAGCCCGCCCACCCGGCGCAGAAGCTCACCGGGATGGTCGTTCCCTGATAGACCACCTGAATCGTTCCGATCCGCGACGCCAGCCGCTCGGCCATATCCGCCGCGCAATCCACCAGCAACAGCAGGAATTCGTCTCCGCCCAGCCGCACCGCCAGGTCCGACACGCGCACCAGCGCTTTGAGCCGGTCCGCGAATCCTTTCAGCACCAGGTCGCCCGCCGGGTGCCCGTACCGGTCGTTGATCTGCTTGAAGTCGTCCAGGTCCAGCATGATCACCGTTAGCGGGTGCCCCGACCGGTGCGACCGCGCCACTTCCGCCTCCAGCCGCTCCTCGGCAAACCGCCGGTTGTGGAGTCCCGTCAAGGGATCCAGCATCGCCATTTTGTGCAGCGCCTCGGCGTAGGATTCCAGCTTCGCCGTCGCTTCCATCTGCTCTGCGAGTTTGCGGTGCAGCCGCTTCACGATGATCTGTTGGTAGATCGCGTAGGTGTTGAACAGCAGTACCGCGCCCACCAGCCCGCGCACCGCCTGGTCCAGGTTGAACTGGAAAAAATTCGTCGCCCCCTGATACAGTGCCGGCAGCGTGAACGAGGCGATGGCCAGCGTCAACAGCAGCATCACCATCACGCTGGCCCACCACAGGAGCCAGTCGCGCCGCTGCAGTTTCTTCAGCCGGAGTTGAAATTCGTTCATGCCCCTACCCTACGGGCGTTATCGGCAGATTCTGTTCCAACTTGAGCCAGAATTGTTGTGAAAATTTACGTGAGCCAACTCGCTGGCGCCGCTCGCCTTACGCCCATTTGCAAGGCTCCATAGCGCTTTCCGCTTCAATGACCCTTGCCCCAATTTAGCACACCGTCCCTTTCTGCAACCAAAAATGCAATGGCTTGTGTCGCGCAGCGAACAACAGGCAAAGGCGCGCTTCCTTTCCAGCCACGCGTCACGAACCGCTAGCTACTTCGTCCTTCGCGTTTCCGTTCTTCCACAAAATAGTCTGCTTCTCGCGTCGGCCTCGGCACCCGGTACCCATCGCACACCGCCATCACCAATTCCACTGCGCTCTCAAGCGACACGCAGTGCCCCGGCGACACATAAACCGGCTTCACTCCCGCCCGCGTCCGCACCACCGCACCGATGGTTTCGCCCGCGTCCACCAGCGGCGCCCAATTGCCCGCTGCGCGCCCCGGCTCTTTGTGCTCGCCGATCAACCGCGACTTCGCGCACCCTACCGTCGCCCGGTCCAGCAGCACTCCCAAGTGGCACGCCAACCCGAACCGCCGCGGGTGCGCGTACCCTTGCGCGTCGCAGAAAATCACGTCCGGCTTCGTGCGCAATTTCGCAAACGCCGCCAGCAGCGCCGGCAACTCCCGGAAACTCAACAGTCCCGGCACGTACGGAAATTCGAGCAGCCGCGCCGCCCACGCCCGCTCCATTTCGCGCATCTCCGGAAACGAATAGACGATCACTCCCGCAATCGCTCTCCCTTTGCTCGTTCCCCCTCCGCGAAAATCAAAGGCCACATCCGTCCCCGCCACCGTCCGCACCGCGTTGCGAATTTCGTCCCGAAGCTTCGAGATCTCGTTTCGTTCTTCACTCTGCCGCAGTCCTCCCCGTGCGGCGTCTTTCTGCGACATTGTCACTCTGTCACTCTGCAACTCTTCCACTTTTCGTTTTTCTCTGTGCCTCTGTGTCTCTGTGGCAAATCGGTCCTTGAGTTCCACCTGCCCACGCAACTCCTCTTGAATCCGCCGCGCCTCCGCCGGCGTCACGTCCCACCGATGCAGTTCCCTCGCTTTCATCTCTGCGCTTGCTCTGCGTTCTCTATGCGTCTCTGTTGCCTCTGTGTTGGTGTTTTGCTTTTTCACTCTTTAACTCTTCAACCCTTCAACTCTTTAACTTCTTCATCTGTGTTCAGCTGCGGTTCCAAGACGATTTTCCCTTTGACGCCGCCTCTGCCGGAGTATAATGCGCCCGATTGCCAACCTGGGAAGGCCCCGTCTGAAATCCTCTGGCCTTCGCCCAGTCGGGAAAGAGGGACACCGTGGGGCTGGAAATCGCAATCCGCGAAGAAGGCGACGTGACCATTCTCGACCTGAGCGGACGCGCCACCATCGGCCTCGGCAACGACATGCTCAACGCCAAGCTCCGCCAGGTGGTGGACTCCGGCGCCAAGAAACTGCTGATCAACCTCTCCGGCATGACGCAGATCGACTCCTCCGGCATCAGCAGCATCGTGCGCACCTTCGTCACCCTCGAGCGCACCCAGGGCTCGCTCAAGCTGCTCAATCCCGCCGGCCGTGTCAAGGAAGTCCTCGCCGTCACCCGCCTGCTCGCCGCCATCCCCACCTTCGACTCCGAATCCGCCGCCCTCGCCAGCTTCAAGTAGCGGCGGCTTTACGCCGCCAGGCCTTTTTTCGCGACGTCATCCCGCCTGCCCTGAGCCCGCGACTGCGGGACGAAGGAAGCGTAGCGAGGGGAGGGGAGCGAAGCAAAGGATCTCTCTTGCAATCTTTCGATTGCTGGCCAATTGTGTTAATAATCGCCTGGCATGAACGCTCGCACTGCTTTGTTCCGCATTCTCTTGGCCGCTTCCCTTTTCGGCGTTTACGGCGAGGCCCTCAAAGCCCAGCAGCCGGGGTTGGAGACTCTTTCCACGCGGGTCGCCCAAAGAATTTCAAAGGCTGGAAAGCAGCGTGTCTTTGTCGCGGATTTCCTCGACGAAAAAGGCCAAGTCACCCAATTGGGTCGCGAGCTGGCAGGAGAACTGTCGCGCTTGATGGGAACTTCTGGGAATCATCTGTACATGTTCCCGCGCCTTGGCCAATCGTTCATTTGTAATCTGACTGGCGCTACAGCGGACCTGCTCTCGAAATGCGCGGCAATGGGGTTTGGCGCTTCGACAAAAGTGGAGATCGTCATCCTTGGCAGAATCTCAGCGAAGGCACATGCCATTGCTATTGAATTGCAGATGTGGAAATGTCCCGACTGGGAAAAGTCATCTCCGCAGCTACTTGATACCTCGTTGGCTTTTCGCGAAAGTGTCAAGCTCCCAGCAACCCAAGACAATCTGGAAAAACGTTCCGCGGTGCTTCTGCCGGCGGAGAAAGGCAGATTCACCGTGACTGCGGGGACTAAGAAGTGATCGCGAAGGAAAATTAAGATGAGCGTCCTGGTCCGCCATCTGCGCTTTCTGGTTGCCTTCTCGCTATTCTCGGCCGCGGTGGTGCCCGCCTTCGCGCAGCAGTTTGAACCCGATGCGCTCGCCGCAAAAGTTGCCGCGAAAATTCTTTCAACGAAAAAGAATGTTGTCGCAATCGCTCCCTTCACGCTGCACAAGCAGCCTCTGAATCCGCTGGGGGAAGCGGTGACAAAAGAGTTCGCGGCCGCATTGCGCCGCGCTGCTCCAGGCTTGCAATATCTTGATCGCGACGCTTTGGCGCGCGGCCCGCAGCGGGTGAATCTGTTGCCGGTGGACGCGTCCTTCCCGGATGTGACTCTGGCGCTCGCAATGGCTGCGGGCTCGGAAGTGGGAATTACTGGATCGATTCATGTGGAAGACGGCGGCGCCACGTTAAGAATCTCCATCAGCGACTTGAAAGCGCCGAGCGATCCTTCCGAATACGGCATCGGACAAGTGATCGGGAAATTCCAGTCCTCACTTCCGCTGTCGCCGGATTGGGAGGAATTGAGCAAGCGGCCCGTCGAAGGAAACGTAAACGGCATATACCGCCCCTCGCCTGAAGACGGCGTTTCCTACCCGGAATGCATCAAGTGTCCAGACCCGGGCTTTACCGCTGAGGCCCGTGCGTTCAACACGCAAGGCATCGTCCTGCTGATGGTCACCGTCAATTCGGCGGGGGATCCACAGGATCTGCTTGTGTTAAAGCATCCGGGGCACGGCCTGATGGAAGCGTCACTCGAAGCCGTGCGCCACTGGAAGTTCAAACCGGCCCGCCTCCGCGATGGGACGCCAGTCTCCACGCGCGTGGTGATCGAAATCACGTTTCGCCTCTTGAAGTAATCCAACTGATTGCCCACCTGAAGGTGGCCGCCACACTCGCGGTGTACCGCTGCCCTCCAAAAACAAAAACGCCGCCATCCCGGCGGCGCCTCCACTCTCAAACTCTGTTACTCTGCAACTCTTCGACCTACCCGCCTTTCTTCAGCTCCGCCAGCACCAGTTTGGCCACTTCCTTCAGCGTCTCGAACACGCCCTGGCCCGTAATGGCGACGCCTTCCAATACCGGCTCGCCTTTCTGTTGCAGCGCTTTCGTCAGGTCCTCGACCGCCATCACGCCCGGCAGGTCGCGCTTGTTCAATTGCAGCACGTAGGGAAGGGTAGTGAAATCCAGACCGTGGTCGTGCAGGTTCTCTTTCAGGTTGTCAATCGTCTCCAGGTTGGCGTCCATGCGTTCTTCTTGCGAATCCGCGACGAACACGATGCCGTCCGCGCCCTTCAGGATCAGCTTGCGGCTCGCCTCGTAGAACACCTGCCCGGGCACGGTGTACAGATGGAAGCGCGTCTTGAACCCGCGCACCGTGCCGAGGTCCAGCGGCAGAAAGTCGAAGAAGAGCGTCCGGTCGGTTTCCGTCGCCAGGGAGATCATTTTCCCTTTTTGTCCGGCGCCGGTATTTTCGTAGATCCACTGGAGGTTGGCGGTCTTTCCCCCCAGCCCAGGCCCGTAATAGACGAGCTTGCAATTGATCTCGCGCGCTGGAAAGTTGATGAACGACACGTGTTCCCTCAGCAGACAGGGGCTGCTACTTATAGCACAGGCCCCTCTGCCCGGCCAACCGTCAATTCTCCGCCCCGTGCTTTTCCAAGCAGGGGTCAGGGAACCGCGCTGAACCCTCTGTCTCGTATCTGTGTTTATCTCTGTTCATCTGTGGTTCCAACGGTTTTCTCCTGCTCGCCACTCTTTCCTCCGTGTCTCCGGGCCCAATTTACTCCAAGCTAACAAATTCCCGCCAAGTTGACTTCCCGTGAGACCTTTGCTACTCTCCGCCCATGGCTCGCCGTGGTAAGTCCTCAAAACGTCGCCCAGTGCGCAGCCGCGCCGGCGCCAATTCTCGCTCTAATGCACTGAAAAACAAGACGTTAAGGAAGGGTAACCACGGCCGCAAGACGGCCGAGGAGCTGCTGGATCCCGCCGTCCAGGCGCAGTTGAAACTCTTCGACGAAGCCGTCCGCTATTTCCAGCAGCAAAAGCTTCACAAGGCCCAGCAAGTGTACGAGAAGGTTCTCACCGGCCCCAGCAAGGAGCTGGCCGACCGCGCCGGCGTCCATCTGCGCATCTGCCAGCAGCGCATCGCCCGGCCGCCCGTTGCCAACCTGCGCTCCGCCGACGACCACTATCATCACGGCGTGGCCATGATGAACCTCGGCCACTGGGACGAGGCCCGCGAGCATCTCGAAAAAGCCAAGAAACTCGCCCCCAAGTGCGACTACATCCATTACGCCCTGGCCGCGCTGGATTGCCTCATTGGCGAGACCGACTCCGCCATGGCCCACCTCAAGGCGGCCATCGAGCTGCGTCCCGAAAACCGCTACCACGCCCGCAACGACGAGGACTTCGCCTCTCTGCAGGAAGACCCTCGTTTCACCGAACTCCTCTACCCGGAGCGCGAGTTCTCAGCGTAAACTGGGGCGGGGCTTCCACCGGCCATGAAACCCACTGCGCTGGACGTTCGTCAGTCGGTCCGCATTGTCGCTGTCGGCGGCGGCACCGGCCTCTCCACGCTCCTCCGCGAACTCAAGGAGCACGTCTCCCGCCGCAAGTCCGAATCCGTGCGCATGCCGATCTCCGATCTGGCCGCGGTGGTGACGGTGACGGACGACGGCGGCAGCTCCGGACGCCTCCGCCGCGATTACGCCATGCTGCCCCCGGGCGACATCCGCAACTGTATGGTGGCGCTCTCGAAGGACGCGGCGCTCCTGAGCCGGTTGTTTCAGTATCGTTTCCCCGCGGCCGCCGGGGGGCGCGGCCTGCGCGGGCACAGCTTTGGAAACCTCTTTCTCACCGCGCTCACGCACATCACCGGCGATTTCACCAAAGCGGTCCGGCTTTCCGGGCAGGTGCTGGCCATTCGCGGGCGGATTTTCCCCTCCACCGCGCAAAACGTCACGCTGGAAGCCGTGCTCGAGGGCGGCCGCGTGGTCCGCGGCGAGACAAAGATTTCGCGGTCGCAGAAGCGCATTCAGCGCGTCCGGCTCTTGCCCCGCAGCGTCCGCCCGCTGCCCGAAGTACTCGAAGCCATCCGCGACGCCGACCTCATTTTTTTCGGCCCCGGCTCGCTCTACACCAGCATCATTCCCAACCTGCTGGTGCGCGGTGTAGTGGGGGCGATGCGGAGGTCGAAGGCCAAACGAGTTTACATCGCCAACCTGATGACCCAGCCCGGCGAAACGCAGGGCTTCTCCGCCGCCGACCACGTCCGCGCCATCTACGACCATACCGGCCCCGGTCTGTTCGACTGGATCGTCATCAACAACGGCCGCGTCTCCCCGCGCCTGCTGCGCCGCTACCGCGCCGAAGGCGCCGAGCCCGTCCGGGTGGACCTCGACGAACTTCAGCAGATGGGTCTGCGCGTCGTGCTCGACAATCTACTCGAGGAAAACGCCGTCGCCCGCCACGACGCCGCCCGCCTCACCAAACTCCTCCTCGAAGAATTCGTCCACCGCCGCGTGTAGCACAGGCTTGTAGCCTGTGTGCTTTTGTCTTTCTCTGCTGTCTCTTCTCGCCACTCACCACTCGCCACTTCTTTACATCTTTTCCGCCGCCGCGAGTTGCAATTTCCGCAGCGCCCGCACGCGTTCCTTGTACCGCTCGCGGCTCAACCGGTGCATCCGGTAGAGCATATACAGGTAGCGCGACGCATGAGCGGGTCCCTTTTCTCGGTTGCAGCGTTCGCAGCACGCAACGGAATTCTCCATTCGCGTCGAACCCCCGGCACTGATCGGTTCCAAGTGGTCCACATGCAGTTCGGTGATCTCCAGCCGCTTCCGGCAGTAGAAGCACCGGTCGCGGTCCCGTCGCAGCAGCGCCCGCCGCTTCGCCGGGTCCTTGTACGCCAGCAACGCTTCGTCGAGGTTCACCTTTTTGTAGCCCCCGCGATGCAGCCAATCCACAATCTCTTCCGGCAGGAACACCTCCAGCACCACGCCCCGCTGGTTGTGTCCCCGGAAAGCTACGCACCCTTTTCGAGCCAGCCGCCCGAGGTGCTCGTTTAAGTTAAATTCGCTCCGCTGCACGCCTTCCCCCAGCGTCTTCTTGAGGACCGTCACGAGCCGCGAACCAACCATGCGCGAGTGCCGCATCAGGTAAAAATAAATCGCCTGCTCCGTCACCTTCAGCTTCAGCAGCGGCACCACGTAGTCCACCGCCTCCGCCCAGACCCTCTTCCAATTCACGTTCTCGCTCATCCCTGCACCTTTGCGCCGCCCGCGCGTCATCCGCTGCGGATATTTTCATCAAGAAAACCAATCTTTGCTATATTAACTTATAGAAATGGACCTGTCAAGGGTTGTTTCCCGCCCTTTCGAGTGTTTTGCCCGCGTTCAGTTTTGCGTGTTTTCTTCTCGCATTTCGTTTGGCAGTTAGGGAGTTGGGTTCGGGCGGAATACAGAACCGTGCAGGGAACCGACTTACGAGCCGTTCTCTCGCAAATTGAAGTCCGCAGCCCGCGCTTTCTTCGTGCCATTCAGCCCCGTGCCCGAAAAACCGCAAGGAAAACCGATTTCAGCGCGGTTTTCCGTGGGAGAATGGCGTTCGTATGGCTGCAAACGGTCAAGGCACGGTCAATCGGAACCGCTTGGATCACGTGCTGCCGCAAGGCTATCTGGAGGGTTTCACCAGCCCCTCCCAAGAAGGACAGGTGTGGGTATTCGACCGGCAGGAACAACTCTGGTTTGATACCGGGACGCGGGGAATCGGTGCCATCAGGGGTTTTTATGACTATCCGCTGGGAAGCCAGCCAGACCAGACAGCGGACCAAGCATTCGCTGAGTTGGAAGCTAGATTCCCCCATGTACGTAGAAAACTGGTCGCGAATAATTTCTCTAACTGGCGCGAGCATCTCGATTCCCTTCTGCATTTCGCGCAAATGCTTCGGGCAAGGTCAAAACTGTTTCGCGATGAGCATTTGGCCTATACGCGGGGAGTCACGATGCTCGATGCAACGCTGCTCCGAAACAAAGCGATTACGGATATGCGTACGGAAATCGGCAGAGGCCCGGGCTGGTTGTCGGAGTTCTACTGGTGCCTGCGGCTCACGGCGAGTCCCACGGACCCTGTGATCACAGCGGACAACCCGGTCGTGGTTGATGGTATTGCTCCTACCTTTCAGCAGGCGCTTCAGGACGCCCACACAAGGGTTTCCTTCCCCATCTGTTGGCAGGCTTGTTTGGTTGGTAGAAAAGCAAAATTTGACAAACAAAGCGACGCCTTTCTTCCCGGCGAACTCGATAGGCTTCGGTCAATTTATTTGCAAGAGGCTAGCCGCTTTGTTTTCTCTCCGTCACGGATCGCCTCTCTTAGCGCCGACCAACGTGATTGATGATACCCCGCCGTACGCGCCGGAGAAACCGTGCGCTAGGTTTGTTGGGGTCGAACGAGAGGTTTGGCGTGCTTCGCATTGACTGCATGAGATTCGGCACCTAAGATGTCCGTCAATTCCAATCGGGACGAGAAGAGAGATGATGCCTGTTGGTAAATTAGAGGAGCGGATTCAGAACGACCTTCGGTGGCAAAGAATCGAGGACGTTCCTGAATTTCCTGCAAAGAACTTCGCAGAGCTCAGAAAAAGAGTCACGCTTGGCGAGCTTTCACTTGGGATCGATTACACTGTTGCCAACCAGCTAGCTCAATGGTTTTATGGGAGGAAATACACTCTCGGCTTTATGGCGTTGGCTTGGTTTCCGTATTCTGCTATGGCCCTGGCCATAATCTTGGCTATTGCCTTGAGAAGTTTTGCGTGGTTAGGAGCCCTGCCTATCGTTCTTGTTGCTGAGTTCGGCTCCAATCCACACATTCCAAGGAGTGTTTTGAAGACCTTCTTCAATCTGGCTCTAGCAGGGCGCTGAAAAACTCCCTGTTTGGAATTGTGAATGCACTCTAGTATGCACGAAGCTCAGATGCCCGGCGTGAGTGGGCGAAATCCCTCGTCGAGGAGAAACTTCGTGCGCGGAAATACGGATTTGCAGAACC
>JACQDE010000072.1 GCA_016201285.1 Acidobacteriota bacterium
GCGTCGATTCCGCGCGCAGCGGTCCAGCCTACTGTTTCTCACACGAAAACCACCGCGCATCTACAGTGTTTTGGAGGTCGCGGAGGCGTGGATGGGAGAAAATGCCCGCCTGAAGGCGGCCGCTACGCGGTAGCGCGGCGGAAGCGGCGCCACAGCAGCCGTGCGGGCCAGAAGAAAATCAGCCCCCAGAGCAGCAGCGTGGGGCCTGCGTTCAGGAAGAAAACGGCCAGGTCAATGGCGTTTTCCGTGGCGGACTTGTAGCCCTCCACGGCGGCGTTGCGCAACCGCGTCGAGGTCGAAGGCGGCGTGATGTTGAGCTGCGCCTGATATTCCTCTCGCAACTCGAATTTCACCGAAGCGAAGGCCACCTGGTTTTCGAGCGTTTTGCGCTGCGCTTCCATTTGTTCGATTTCCCCGCGAACGCGGGCAATCTCGCGCTCCACTTCGAGCACATCGGAAACCTTGCCCGTGCGCTGCGTGAGGATCTGCGCCAGCCGCTGCTCGGTCACGCGCGCGTTTTTCTGCCGCGCGACGAGGTCCACGTATTGCTGCGTCACTTCCTCGCCCATCTGCCCTTCGCCTTCCACGCGACCGATCTTTTTCAACTCGGCAAAGAGCGCATCCATGCGGTCGGCGGGAACCCGCAACGTAGCCGTAAGCGCGCGCGCCGTGCCGCCCTGTCCGCTGATGGAAAGCTGCGCGATGTAACCGCCGTGCTGGCGCAGCAGCCGTTCGAACGCACCGCGAGCGGCATCGAATTCTTTCGATACCACCACCAGCGTTGCCGAACGAATGATCATCGGGCCGGATGGCTGAGGAATACCCGCTTCTCCGCGGCCCACCGCGGCCTGTTGCTTCTCGGCGTCTGTCATGATCTGCTGCGCCAGGCGAGACCGCTCCAGCGACTCCCTCGTGGCTTCGTTGGCGGCCATGCGCGAGCGGAGCAGGTTCGGAATCGAGATCGCCACGATGATCAACAGCAGCGCGGCGACGGCGCCGAGCTGCCATGCCCAGGTGGGAATGAGAAAGCGGCGCTTGGACGGAAGAGAGGAGAGCACTTCCCTCTGTGGCGTCTGTTGCAATGCGTCGCTCACGCGGGCGTCGAGGGAGGCTGGCGCGGGCTCAACCTTCCACGCGGCCATTTGCGCAGAGACGCGGCGGAGTTCCTCGGCGAGGGCCAGGCATTCGTCGCAGACCTTCACATGCGCGGCGACGCTGGCGGCGCGCTCGGGAGAAAGTTCGCCGTCGAGCCAAGCCATCAAGTCTTCGCGTTCGATGGGATGCGTTGTGCGGTTCATGGGCGTTTCCTTCATGCCGAAAGCTCTTTCCTTGTCATTCTGAGGGCCGATTCTCAGGCCCGAAGAATCTCAATCGTTGAGATTCTTTGTCACATTACTGCCGCGTTGGTGCCGCGCGGCGCACCGTGCGGCACGAGTAAATCCTTCAGAGCCATGCGCGCGCGGAAGAGTCGTGAGCGTACGGTATTGACCGGCAGCTCGAGTAGCGCGGCAATCTCCGCATAGCTCAACTGTTCGTACTCGCGCAGCAGGAGGATTTCGCGGTGGTCGTCGTCGAGCTGCGCGAGAGCATCGCGCACCCACAGCGCGGCGGCGGGGTCGCAGTCCACTGTGCGCGCCTCTTCTGCCTTCGATTGGACAGGCTGTCCCGAGGCTTCGGGAGCTTGTCTCACATTTTTGCGCCGGTCGGCCATCAGCAGATTCATGGCGATGCCGAAGAGCCACGTGCGCACCAGCGCGCGCGGCTCGAAACGCGGCGCGGCTTTGAGCGCGGCCAGAAACGTTTCCTGGGCCAGCTCTTCAGCGCGCGCCGGATTCGCCGTCCGGCGGCAGAAGAAGCCGTACATTTTGTCGCGGTAGCGGCGAAAGAGCTCGGCAAAGGCGTCGCGCGAACCGCGCTGGAAGTTTTCCAAGAGTTGTTCGTCGGTCGTCATACGTTGCGATGTCGCGCCGTTCTCAAAAGTGGACAGGCTCCCTCGATTTCTCTCGGGACAAGTGGAAAGCCTGTCCTACCCATTAGTACGTTTCGCGCGGTGCTTTCTTGCGCGCCCATTTTGCTTCCATACCTGTAATGTCGCATCCGGCAGAAAAGTTCCCTGGAAAAGAAGGGATCAGGGACCGGGGAACAGGCGTTTAGGAGAAACCAAGGAGAACCACCGCGCGATGGAGCTATCTCCGGCTTACCTCGAAGATGATGTCAATCGTGGTGATGACTTCCACGGGCTTGCCGTCCACAAGCGTTGGCGAATAACGCCACTTCCGTACGGCGCGAATCGCCGATTCCGCTAACGAGCACAAACCCTGATTCAAATGGATATCCGTTACTGCGCCATCGCGTCCAATCACAGCCCATAGGCGGACTGTACCGCCTATTCCGTCGCGTAACGCGTCCTGTGGATATTCTGGTTCCTGCTGATGAATCAGCTTGGCTTGCTGGACCTCCATCGGCACCGTAACCGAAGAGAATCTGCGCCAGGGGGCTGGCGGAAAAAGACGAATCACGCCCAAGAAACGAAAGGTTCCCAGCACATGTACAAAAAACCACATGCCGCGGCCACGACGCCCGTCCGTGAATGAAACAGAATAAAAAGGTACGGGTTTTTTCCGTGCGGCCAGGACTGGATATTGTTCCGCGTTCGCCTCCAGGACACAGGGTTTTGTGAAGCGCTGGACATCCATTTTGCGCAGATTCTCTGCCAGAATCCTGGAGAGCGCGTCGCTGAGCAGGCTGTGCATCGTCCCGCTCACCTCGCCATACGCCCCGGCGATCTGAGGGCCCAGGTCTTCTCCAAAGACGTCCTGAAACCAGGCCTGATATTCCGGCAACGCAAGCATCTGCGCCAGTGCTGCCAGCGCGTCTCGGTCGTTTTTTCTTCGTGCCTCGAGCAGATCCTTCGCCAGTTGTTTCAAACCGTCGGAAGAATCAGGGTACGCGGGAACAATGATCGGCGGCGTGGCGGCGGGCGGTTGCGGGGGAGCGGATGGTTGCTGGGCCGCGGCCGTGAACAAGAGTGGAAGGGCCAGTAGAAACATTGTCAAGGTGAGTTTGCGCACGCGCGAGTTCTCCGGAGTGTTTACCAGGATATGAAGACGCAAGCGAAATAGCAGGTTGCGGGAGAAAAGACAAGGGTGAAAAGTGTCAGGGAGGAAAAGCCGGCAAGACGCCGGCGCGATAGTGGCGCGGTAAACCCGCCGCGATTGCCCGATGGAGGCCCGGAGGCTGAGTGGTCAACAAGATCCGAGCGTTCGTAGCGAACAAAACGCGGGCCAAAAATGCTCTGTCCCGCGTTGCGGCATCGGCATGAGAAGTCGAATGACAAAATCATCCCCCCAAAGTGAACACAACATTAATCGTCGTAACGACTTCGATCGCCTGCCCATCCAAGAGAGTAGGTTCACAAATCCAGCCCCGCACCGCATCGAGCGCTGCCTGCACCAGCAGCGGGTGACCCTTGAGCACTTCTGCTTTCTTGACGTCGCCTTCGCGAGAGATGATGACTTGAAACTGCACCGTTCCCTGAATCCTGGCTTGTTTAGCCAGCGGAGGATAGACCGGAAACACGGTCCGAAGAAGTCTGGCCTGCTGAACGTTTCCACCCACGCGAATCCGGACTGGTTGACGTGCTGGAGTTTCCTGGTCACTTCCTGTGGACGGCTCATCTAACTCCGGCTCAAGGTTGCCGACGAAACGAAACGCTCCCTCCGCATACACGAAGTAGGAGACCCCCACCCAAGCCGCGGCTTCCTGCTTCGATTTCTGTTTTGCCGAATACATGGCGCTGAAAAGCTTAACTCGACGCCTCGCTCTGAGGCCGATTCTGGTCTGGCCGGGAAAATCTGCGCCCAAAACAGGATGATCGCTCTCCAGCTCGAAGACTCTGATTTCTTTTAAGTTCCTTCGTAAAACTTCTGCCAGCGTTTGGGAAAGGAAAGGAGCAACCTCGCCGCGGTGCTTCGCATAATGGTGGGAAAGTTTCGCCCCAAGGGAGGCGCCGAAATTTTCCCGAAACCAGACATCATGATTCGGAAGCACTGCCGCCTGGAACATCGCGCCCAGGCTATGTTCGTCTCCCACCTGCTTCCGCTTGTGCAAATCCTGCAAGTATCTCTCAAAATCCTTGCGGTTCGCATGGTAGGTAAACGGCGCTGTTTGCTCCTGGGCGTTCGAGGTGCAGACGAGAGCGAAAAGCAAGCCAAAGAGAATCGCAAACCGAATGAGCTTCATGGGTAGCCCCCGCCGCAGATTAGAAGAGTTGTAATTGGCGGATTGTAACAAGACCGTGGACGCACAAACAATGACATCCTCTGCGGAGACGGCGAGGCCGGCAGAGACATGTCTCGCGCTACGCGCCGACGGCGGCGCGCAGGGCAGTGGCGAGGGCGGAGGCCCAGCGGTCCACGTCGGCCTGGGTTTCTGCTTCGACCATGACGCGGGCGAGCGGCTCGGTGCCGGAGTAGCGCAGGACGATGCGCCCGGAATCGCCCAGCGCGCGTTCGGCTTCAGCGAGCAGGCGCGCAACTTCGGGGAGCGACTCGAGCGGCGGCTTTTCGCGGACCTTCACGTTGACGATGGCTTGCGGAAACACTTGGAAGCCTTCGACCAGCGATTCCAGCGGGCCGCGCAGCGCGACGACACAGGCCATCTTCAGCGCGGTGAGCAGGCCGTCGCCGGTGGTCGAGTCATCGAGCAGGATAATGTGGCCGGACTGTTCGCCGCCGAGGTTGACGCCAGAGCGCAGCATTTCTTCCAGCACGTAGCGGTCGCCGACGGGCACACGGGCGAGCTTCAGTCCTTCTTTGGCGAGGGCGCGCTCGAGGCCGAGGTTGGCCATGGTGGTGCCGACCACGGCAGGACCTTTCAACTGGCCAATGGATTTGAAGTAGCGGGCGAAGGCGAGCAGGGCGCCGTCGCCGTTGACGAGTTTTCCCGACGCGGTGGAGAAGACGGCGCGGTCGGCATCACCGTCGAAAGCCACGCCGAGGTGCGCGCCGGTGTCCACGACTTTTTTCTGCATGGCTTCGGGATGGAGCGCGCCGCAGCCGGCGTTGATGTTGCGGCCGTCGGGGCGGTCGTGGATGGAGATGACTTCGGCGCCGAGCGAGCGGAACAGCGCGGGCGCGTACTCGCCGGCGGCGCCGTTGGCGCAGTCGAGCACAACCCGCAATTGTTCCAGCGAAGCGCCGGGAATGGCGCGGCCGCGAAGGAAAGCAAGATACGCGAGGTCCAGCTCGCGTTCGGCGGAAAGCGCCACGGCGGCAGCCGGCGTGGCCGGCACGTTTTTGCGGAGGACAAGGATTTCTTTTTCGATGCGCGCTTCGATTTCGTCGGGAAACTTCATGCCGCTCGAAGAAATGAGCTTGATGCCGTTGTCGTGCCACGGATTGTGGGAGGCGGAAACGACCATGCCGGCAGCGAAGGCGCGTTCGCGGACGAGACACGCGACGCCGGGCGTGGTGATGACGCCGGCGAAGAGGGGCAACGAACCGGCGTCGGCGAGGCCGCGGGCCAGCGTGACGGCGATGAGCGTGCCGGATTCGCGCGTGTCCATGCCGAGCAGGACCTGGCCGGTGGCTCCCGTCGAGCGCAGGTAGCCGCCGAGGGCGCGGCCGATGGCGTAGATGGTGGCGTCGTCGAGCGGATATTCTCCCGGAATGCCGCGGACGCCGTCGGTGCCGAAGATGTGTTTGGCCATGGGCAAGCGCAAAACGCGCTCTCGAAACGAAGAAGTTTAGCACACGGAATGAAGGACGGTGGCCGGGAGGAAAGTTGAAGGGTTGAAGAGTTGCATGGGGACAGAGCAGAGGATCTGAAGAGCAAAAGATTCAACGCAGAGGACACGGAGGGGCACAGAGGGCGCGGCGAAGAACGCAAGTCACTCACTGCTGAACGCTGAGTGCTGAGCGCTGACAACTGAACCCTGAAGACTGGTCTACTTTCGCGGAACGAGGGTGACCCGGAACTCGGCGGGGGAGATGCGGACGACGGTGGCGCCGTAGGGCGTCTCGACCATGTCGGCGGTGAGGCGCACGAGTGTTTCGCCGGGCTGCGCGCCGGCGAGGTTCACGGTGAGGCCGAGGTCGGCGGGGGTGAGGCGGCGGAGAAGCGCGGAGCGGCCGCGGACGCGCAGGCGAACCTGCGTGGGAATATCGCCGGAAATTTCCAGATCCGCAGGCATACTGCGGAACTCGATGGGAACCACATAAGCGACTTCGGCGGCAGGCTCCGAAGTGTACGTGGACCAGAGGAGAAAGGCGGCCAGAAGCGCGAAGAGTTTCAGGTGCCAGTTGTTGAGAATCCATTTGCGGAAGAAGGGCATGGGCTACTCCCGCACCGTCTGCGGCCGCGCCGGCAGCACGGCGCGCGGGCGGTCGCCGGCGAAGAGCGCGGCAAGGCGTTCGGCGAGCAACTCAGGCGTGAGATGGAGCTCGATCGCGCCGGCGGAAGCGAGCGCGACTTCGCCGGTCTGCTCGGAGACAACCACGGCGACGGCGTCGCTTTCCTCGGTGACGCCGATGGCGGCGCGGTGGCGCGTGCCGAGCTGCGTGGTGATCATGGGGTTGAGGGACAGCGGGAGAAAGCACGCCGCCGCCGCGATGCGGTTGCCCTGGAGGATGGCGGCGCCGTCGTGCAGCGGCGAGCCGGGGCGGAAGATGGAGACCAGCAGGTCGTAGCTGAGCGCGGCGTCGAGCGGCACGCCGCTTTCGATGTAGGTCTTCAGGCCGACCTCGCGCTCGAAGACGATGAGCGCGCCGATCTTGCTCTGCGAAAAATGGCGGACGGCGAGCAGGACGTCGTCGTGGGATTCGGTGAGGTCGGGGGCGTAGAACCGGCGCCACAGCGGATTGCGGCCGGCGCGGGCGAGCGCGCGGCGAATCTCCGGTTGAAAAAGGACGATCAGCGCGATGGCGAAGTAGGGCAGGAGCGTGGTGAGAAGCCATTCCACCATCTCCAGGCGGGCCCAGCGCGCGCCGTAGAAGAAAACGACAATCAGGATGACGGCGACCATCATCTGGGCGGCGCGCGTGCCGCGGAGCAGAAGGAGAACGTAGTAAATGATGATGGCGATGATGAGGATGTCGAGCGCCGAGCGCACATCGAGCCGGGAGAGGCTGTGCCAGGGGAACTCGGCGGCGAGGAGCATGGCGGGGAGTACGTTAGCAGCGAGGAGTGAGGAGTGGCAAGAGGCGAATCGAAGTGCCGAAGAATGAAGATGAAAGTGAGAGGGGCAGAGTGGAAGAGTTACCGCGTGGCAGAACGGAAGACCTTCGCCCGGCGCGGAGGAGGGTTGATGCCAAGGCTCCGGCAGGAAGGCGCGCGCTACTGGGCGGGCGCAGGGTGTGGTAATGTACGGCGAGCGCGGGGCGGAAAAGCGCAGCGAATTTCGTGCGAGAGCGGGCGGGAATGTCCACCAATCCAGTGCAGGTTGTCCATGCGAAGAGCAATCCGAGCCAGCGCATCATCGCCGGCGGGATCGTGCTGGCGTTCCTCTACTACGCGTCGGCGGTGGTGATCACGCTGCTGGTGTCTATCCTGCTGGCGTATTTCCTGGACCCGATGGTGGAATGGCTGGAACGGTTCCGGGTGCCGCGGGGCGTAGGCGCGCTGATCGTGTTGCTGGTGGTGACGTCGCTGATGGTGGCGCTTTTCTTCGTGGTGTGGGACCGCGTGGACGCGTTTACGAAAGACTGGCCGGAATACAGCAAGGTGCTGAAGGGCTTCTCGGAAGCGCTGGACAAGCGCTTCCAGCAAGTCGAAGACGCGCTGAAGGGCATCCAGCCGCAGGACCAGAAAGGAAGGCTGGTGGTGCAGCAGGAGGAACCCGGTATGATCCGCAGCCTGGTGCTGCGGGGTCTCGGGTCGCTGTACACGCTGCTGCTGGTGGTGTCGTTCGTGCCGTTCCTCGTGTTCTTCATGCTGGCGGCGAAGCAGGATATCTGGCACGCGACGATGCAACTGTTCCCGCCGACGGAGCGCACGGGAGTGAAAGAAGCGCTCGAGGACCTGAGCAAGACGCTGCGCGGCTACATCGTGGGCAACATCCTGGTGGCGGGGATCCTCTCGCTGGCGAGCTGGATTTTTTTCTGGATCATTGGCTTGGATTACCCGTTCCTGCTGGGTGTGACCTCGGGGGTGATGAACCTGGTGCCCTACCTGGGGACGGTGATGGCCTG
The DNA here is from genome assembly GCA_016201285.1 of Acidobacteriota bacterium. Classification (GTDB taxonomy): domain Bacteria; phylum Acidobacteriota; class Terriglobia; order Acidiferrales; family UBA7541; genus JACQDE01. The sequence goes on from JACQDE010000072.1 coordinate 8,190, forward strand.
GGTGCCGCCGCTGGTCGTGGGGCTGGCCAAGTGGAACACCGCCGGACCGTTCCTGGGCATCGCGGCGATGATCACGTTCTTCCACATGATTGCCATCAACGTGCTGATCCCGGCGCTGGTGGGAAAACAGGTCCACCTGAACGCGCTGGCGGTGACGATCTCACTGCTCTTCTGGGGCTGGTTCTGGGGCGGAATGGGACTCCTGCTGGCGATCCCGATTACCGCGGCGGCGAAGGTGGTGTGCGACCACGTCGAGGAATGGCAGCCGGTGGGCCGATGGCTGAGCACGTAGAAACACGTTAAAAAGTTAAAGAGAAAAACCCGGTTCCGCCGGATAAGGCCGCGCCAGTCCCGAAACATCCAACTCTGGGCATGCGTATCAAGTCTCGCAGTACACCGGCCGGGGCCGAACGCTGCGAGGCCGCGGGAAAGGCGCTACACCAGCAGACTTCCACGGAGGTCATCATGTCTTTTATTCCGCAAATCAACGAACAGGAAGCGAGCGGCGCGACGGCGCGCGTGTACGAGGACGTCAGAAAGGCGTACGGGAAGGTGCCGAACTTCTACGCGGTGCAGGGCACGCGGCCGGACGTGATCGGCGCGGAGATGGCGCTGGGCGGAAACATCATGAAGGACGAAGCGCTGCCGCGCGCGGTGAAGGAAAAAATCGCGCTGGTGGTGAGCGGAATCAATCATTCCTCGTATTGCATTGCGGCGCATTCCGAGGCGCTGCACAACCTGGGCGTGGCCAAGCCGCTCGCGCGGCAACTGTCGATCGACTACCCGAGCGCGCCGGCGAGCGAAGCGGAAATGGCGCTCTTCCACTTTGCCGACAAGCTGACGCGGCAGCCGGGCGAGATCGCGCAAGCCGACGTGGACGGGCTGCGGCGGCACGGGTGGAACGACGGACAAATCTACGAGGCGGCGCTGGCGACGGCGTGGTTCAACTTCGTGAACCGGATTTCAGCGGGACTCGGGCTGATCCTGGACTTCTAGCCAGAAGCTGAAAAACGCTCCCGAACTCCCATGCTTGTCATATATCCGAGTTTCTCCAACTCGGTGATGGGCCATTCGTCGGCGGCGATGTTGCGCTCAATGAATTCGATTTTGTTCTGGGAAAGAAACTCTTTCATCTTGTCGCAGAACACTCAACCCGGCTGGCTGTCGAGGACCACATGTCTCGACACGGTGTTCTCCGACTCGCTACGTCCGTTCGATCGTGGTGGGCGCGGATTGGAGAGCCAGTCGTGCCTCGCGGGTCACACTGCCCAGGCAGCACTTCCCGGAAGGGTTCTTGGTTTCGCACGCGCAATGGCCCGCCTTTACTTCCGCTTTGATTCGCTCCGCCATGCTGGATTTTCCTGTGCGCTGAATTTCATCCCGGATATTTCCCCGGGTGACCCCAAAGCAGTAACAGACCAGGCTGGAATCCTCCAACTCTTTCACGCCAACGCGCACCCAGAGATCCGCGCGACGGAAGGTCGGGGCAGCGGGGTCGAGAGGGAAATAGACAACGTCGCAGCCGGCCGCGTCGCAGAAGTAGTACTGGGTCGGCGGCGCGCCGAACCGCAGGTGACGCACCAGGCTTTTCACCGTGAGCGTATCCACCTGCTTAGACCGCGTGCCGCAGACCGGACACGCCATCACTGCCGGCACTTCGGACCTCGGTTTGTTCACTGCACAGCATTCCGACATCAAGAATCTCTCACCAATCAGCTTCGCACAAATATCGAACTACTGGCCCTTGGGTTTCGGCACCTCAGCGCGATAACCAGTGCTGGATTGATTGAAAGCGGCAACGATCTTCTCCGGGGTCGTTTTCTTCGAGTCGTACTTCACAACGACCTCGCCGGTTTTCGCGTCTGCCTTCGCCGACTTCACCCCATCCACCTTGAGCAGTCCCTTCTGCACGTTCTCCTCACAGGCGCTGCACGTCATTCCGCCGACTTTCAGTGCGCACTGGGTCAATTGCAGCGTCGCGGCCGCCGGGGCGGCGGGGTCAGCCTTTTTGCCTTGTTCGCCGACCGCCGGAGAGACAGCAATCAGCAACGCTGCTGTGATTACAGCCGGTTTCCTGTTCATTTTGTTCCTCCCTGTTCAAACGATGATCTAACTTTCTGCGCACGCGCGCCCTCGTCCGCAAGACGGGGTGGCCTGCGGCTTGCGAAAAACCTATTTCGGCCGGGCATCCGGCGCCGAAGCTTTGTAGCCCGTGCTGTTGACGGCGGCGACGAGCTTACCCGCGTCGGTCTGCGCGGGAGCGAATTTCACGCGCGCCTTGCCGAGGGCAAAGTCCACCTCCGCTCCCGCCACGCCGGGCGTCTCCAAGAGTTTGCGCTTCACAACTTCAGCGCAAGCTTCACAGGTCATGCCGTTGATCTTGAGTTCCATTGTTTCGAGCCCGGCGCCAGTCACCAGTCCGGCCACCGCCGGCTGGCTCACCAACCGGGCTCCGTAAGACGGGAACAAAGCTAGGGCCGCCACGGCCAGCGTCGCCAGCCAGAGCAGCGGCTTTGCCAGGCGGCGGGAATGGCTTTCCGGCGCGCAGTTCTCGCCCGCGCAGGAGGGAGCCGCTTTCGGTTTGCGATAAACAGAATAGAAGCCCGCGGCGAGTAACACTCCGCTCACAGCAAGGAAATAGGGCCGAAGTGGAGCAAATGTTGCCACCGACGCCGCGCCCAACCCCAGCCCTCCCAGAACGAGCGGTCCGAGACAGCAGAGCGATGCTAGAAAGGCAGCAAGCGTGGAACCGATGGCGAGAGGTTTTTCGTTCATTGTTTCTCCTAAAGGCTTTTGATGACGTGGCTCAACGCGCCCTTCAGGTGGCGGAGCGCCTTCTCGCCTTCGCCGGCACGGACACAATTGGTGACGCACGTGTCCATGTGATTCTCCAAAAGTAACGCCGTCGCTTGGTTGATCGCGGAGCGGACCGCCGAAAGCTGAAGGAGTAAATCCTCGCAGCTCGAATGCTCGGCCAGCATGCGCTTGACGCCGCGGACGTGGCCTTCGATGCGACTCAGGCGGTTCTGTAAATCCTCTTCGATCTCGGGGTCCAGGTAAACGCTTTTGAGTGCGGCCAGGGCCTTTGGCATATATCCCCTCCCTGGGGATAGGATGTACTGGGGTCGGGCCGGGATGCAAGGAAAATAATCCGGCCAGGCGCGGGCGGCGGGGTAAACCCGCCGCTACACATTGCGCAGGGAGGAGACCAGGGCGGGGAGATCGGAGGCGTCCTGGAAGAGGCGAATCGCGGCGAGGCCGGCAGCGCCGGCGCGCAGGCATTCGCGCGCGTTGTCGAGGGTGATGCCGCCGATGGCGAGCACGGGGATTTGCACGGCGCCGCAAACCTTTTCCAGGCGGGCGAGGCCCAGCGGCGGGCCGTACTGGAGTTTCGAGGGCGTCGGAAAAATAGGACCGAAAATGATGTAGTGTGCGCCATCGCGTGCGGCGGCCCGGGCGTCGTCGAGGGAGTGGCAGGAGGCGCCGATCAGAAAGGGCTGTGTAGCGCCGGTCGGAACTTGTTCTGATGAAATCGGGAGGCCGGCATCTTGTTCTTTGCGTGACTGCGCCGCACACCGCGGCGGATTTTTCGCGCACCACGCGGCGACGTCCGCAACGGGAAAAGAGTCGCTGCCGAGGTGGATGCCGGCGGCGCGGGCAGCAAAGGCGACGTCGAGGCGGCCGTTGATGAGGATGCGTGTGGGAGTGCCGCGGGCGGCGGCGACGGCTTCGCGGACGAGCGTGGCGAGGGCGCGGCCGGAAAGATCTTTCTCGCGGATTTGGATCCAGTCCACGCCGGCGGCGACGGCGCGGCGGATCGCGGCGAGAAGAGAGTCTGCCTGCGGCGCGGGGAGCGAACCGCGGTCGGTGACGTAGCAGAGGATGGGGGCCGGGGCCATGGCGAAGTCTCACCGCTATCGTAGCGGAAGATTTCAAGTTGGAGATCTAAATTTCAGACCGAGAAGAGAAAAAATCTGCCACAGAGGGCACAGAGAGACACGGAGCGCACAGAGAAGAACGATTTTTCGTCCCGAGGAAAACCATCGGGACCGGAATGACGGTGGGTCAAGAGGCGGCGGCGTCCCGCGTGCGTTGATCGCGGTCGGTCTGGAGCCGGGACCGGGACGACAACGCGGCGGACCCCGGAGCCCGCCACGCAACGTCCTCCCGGCGTCCTCGGGTTCGCAGCGTGTACGCCCTTGCCGGGCGGCCTTTCTGGGGAAAACCCGGCTGCGGCGTTTATTTGCGGGAATAAGCGTATTTGATGCTTTTGTCCAGGAGTTGCCTGAACCGGGCTCGATTGTCGAGAATGCGCGACGGAATTACTGCGTATTCTTTCTTAACATGGCCGTTCGGGAAGTATTTGAGAGGCGTGACGCCCGCTTCCTTGAAAAGGTCGGCTAGAATTCGCGGAGGCAGCCTCAAGGCCACGCCGAATTTGCCGCATGAGATAAAGATGTTGTCGTCGACATAGCCGGCTATCGCCCCGAAGCAGTTCTTGAACGCCAGCCGATGCCTCTTGGCCAGACGCGGGGAACCGGTCTCGATCAGGGTTTTCAGGTTGCCAAGATAATCGTTCTTCTTCATCGGTATCGGGTCCGATCGACTGCTCGACACTTTAGCACTCCGCGAGCGCTACCCTTCGTGGGGCGGTCACGGGACCCGCGAGGAACGGCGCCGGCGGCGGAGGAGCGCGCCGGCGATCCAGATGTCAAGCAAGCCGAGTCCGCTGATGCCCCCGCGGAGGTAGGAGTTCAGCAGCACGGGGATCATCTGGGGGTAGCGGTCGACGAAGAAGTTGCGCTCCCAGAAAGCGGACCAGGGAATGAGGACGAGAATCACGCCGAGCTCGAAACACAGAAGGACGAGAATGACGCGGAGCAGGCGGTTCATCAGGAGTTGGGGGCTCAACGGCGCTTCTGGAGAGAGGCGATGCGTTCGGCGACGTCGCGGTAGTCAATGTTCATGGCGTAGACCTGGGTGAAGCTGTCAAGGGCGGCCGGGATGGAGCCGGCAAGCTCCTGAGCGACGCCGAGGTCATAGCGGAGGGCGAGAACGGATTCCTGGTCGAGGCCGGGCGTGCCGAGGGCGCGTTCGTACCACATGGCGGCGATGTTGGGCTGTCCCTTGTCCATGAAGGAGAGGCCGAGCAGCGTGAAGCACTGCATGGCGTAGCGGAAGGACTGGCCGGACTGGACGGCCTTGGCCACTTTCTGAAACTCGCCGATGGCTTCTTCGAGCAGGCCCATCTCGCGGTAGGCGATGCCGAGGTTGTAGTGCGTTTCGAGGTCTTCGACTTCCTCCTCGGCGCCCATCTCGCCGAGTTCCTGGCGGAATTCGTTGAAGACTTCCCTGAGCTGCTCGACGCTTTCGCCGCTTCCGGGGGCCGGGGCGGCGGCGCGGAGCGAAGGCGGCGGCGCGGCCTCCTTGGGGGCGGCAGGGCCAAGCTCCAGCTCGTCTACTTCAGCGACGAGATCCTTCAAGAGTTGATCGGAAGTCATCTGCGCGGGCGGCGGAGCGGGCGCGGGCTCCGGCGGAGCGGGGGCGACTTCGAGCTCATAATCGAAAACTTCCGCGGTGGCTTCAGCAGCCACAGCAGGTTCCGCAGCGGCCTCGACGGAAACTTCTGGAGCGGCCTCCGGAGCGGCGGCGGGCGTCTCGTCGAGGAAGAGCGTGATCTCTTCGGGGGGAACCTCCTCGGCGGCCGGAGGAGGTGCGGGTTGGGCGGCGGGCTCGGAGGTCAACTGGGAAAGCGCGGCCCATTCCTCAGAGAGATCCACTTCGTGGACGGCAGCTTCGCCTTCGGGCCTGGCCTCGACTTCCTGGACAGGCTCGGCGCTGGCTTCCGGAATGGCCTCGACCGGGGCAGTAGGGATGGAGAACTCGGCGGCGGGCGGAGGCGACGGCGGGGCTTCCTCGGCGGTGAGGCGAGCGGCGCGCTGGAAACGGCGCCCAAGCTCGGCGAAGCGCTCGGCACGGGAGGAATCGCCGCGGCCGATGTAAACCTGCTCGAGCTGGGAAGCGAGCTCGGCGGTGCGGCGGTCGTTGCCGGCGCCGAGGTGGAGGTCGAGAAGCTTTTCGAGCACGGTGGTGTGCTGCGGCGCGCGCTGGAGGACTTTTTCGAGCAGATCGATGGCTTTCTGGGCGAGACCGTAGCTGGAGAAGAGGTCCACGTCGGTGAGCGACTGGTGGATGTAGATCTGGGTCTCATCGTCGAACTGGCCTTCCTCGGGCGGGGTGGCGGAGACAACGGTTTCGACCATCTCGGGCGCGGGAGCGGGCGGGGGGGCCTCCGCGGGCTGCTGCGGAGGAGGGGTGGGAGCCGCTTCCTCGAGAGCAGGGAGGCCGAGGCGGGCGCGAACTTGGTCCAGGCGGCGGCGATTGTTCTCGTCATCGGGTTCGCGCTCGACGAGCTCTTCGAAGATTTCGCGGGCGCGCTCGAGCTGGCCGGAGGAGACAAGGGCTTCGGCAAGCTGGTCGAGGCCGTCTTTGATGCGGAAGGAATCGCTCGAGCGGCGGTAGGCGTCCACGAGCCATTCGAGCGGCTCGAGGCGCCCGGAAAGGCGCTCGGCAAGATTGTTGAGCGCCTGGGTGAGGCGGTCATAGTCGGCGGCGGCGAGCATGGGCTCGCGGATTTCGCCGATGAGCTCGAGGGCGCGGTCGGGCTCTCCGCTGTCGAGGAGATTCACGGCGAGGTCGTACACCACCGAGAAGCGGTCGGGAGCGGCGGTGAACACCTTGCGGGCAAACTCGACAGCGCGGTTGGCTTGGCGGGCCTGGAGGTAAAACTCGACGAGCAATTGCGTGGTGTCCGCGCCGGCGGCGGCGTCGGGAGCGGATTCGAGCAGCGTGATGGCCTCGGGCACCTTGCCCGTGGCGGCCAGCGCGCGCGCTTTCACGGAGATGGCGCGGGCGTTCGCGGGATCGGCCTTGAGAGCCTGGTCGGCGAACTTGAGGGCCTCGGAAAAATGGCCGTGGTCCAGCATGCGGTGGGCGCAGTTGAGGTAGGCGTGCGCCGCTTCGCGGCCCTGGCCGATGCCGGTGTACAGTTCGGCGAGGCGCAATTGGACGCGCAGGTTGTCCGGCTCGAGGTCGAGCAACTGGCGGAGGACACCGACGGCCTTTTCGGTGCGGCCGCTGCGCAGGTGGGTCTCGGCAAGCTGGAGGTAGAGGGAGCGGGCCTCGCTCATCACGCCCTGGGCGACGTAGAGCTCAGCGAGCTTTTCCAGGGGCTTGGTTTCTTCTGGAGCCAGCTTGGCGATTTTCTTGTAGATGGCGATGGCTTTGCTGTTGAAGCCGTCGCCGAGGAAAACGTGAGCGAGCTGCTCGAAGTATTCGAGAGCCTTGTGGATATCGCCGCTGCGGACGTGCAGGTCGCCCACGGTCATCAGGGTGACCTGGTCCTCGGGCTCGTTTTTCAGGATCTGCTCGTACTCGCTGATGGCCTGGGCGAGCTTGCCCTGGCTGAGAAACTTCTGCGCCGATTCCAGGTGTTTTGCTTTGTTAAATGCCATCCGAGACTCTCAACGTGACCGGAACCGGCCGCCCCGCACCGCGGGACAGACGGAACGAGCGGCCCTCAAAGTGGCGGGCCATGAGGAAACGTGGCTACGCTAGCACAGGGGGTAGAGGCAGTCAATGAAACCAGCGACCCATGTGATGCCAGACGCGAAGAGCGGGAGGGAAAGTCATCGGAGCTGGGACAGGAGATGATCGTAGTCGGCTAGACTCAAAGCCCTCCATCCCAGACCAATGCGAACGGAAAAGACGGGTTCCGTGGGATGAACCTGTTTGAAGTGCAGACTGTTGTGTTTCGGATTCGCCTTCCAGAGCTCGAAAGCCCTTCTGGCTCGGCGTTGAATATTCGCAGGAAGGCTCTGGAATATATTTCGAAACCTGGCGGTAGTGTGCGAAGCACTAATCTTCGTCAAGTGGCTTTGTTGTGCCCCGCCGGAATTCAGTGCGGGCCTCTTCAGCAAGGCAAGTGAGTTTGTCCTGTGACCTGGCAAACGCATCGGTCCAGCGGGCTTCGGAGGCCAGCTCATCCAGTACCAATGACGCCAATGCGTCCTGCTCCTCACGGGGCAGCTTAGCGGCTTCGTCGAAGGCTTTTTGAAGAAGTTCGGTCATCGCGTATTGCTCATTCTAGCGCCCTGGGTGCATTCAAGTCCACTGGCGCGAGGGGGAGAGGCGATTGGGTAGCGGAGGCGGCCCAGCAGGAGGCGTCGCGGACGGGAGCGAAAGAGAAACGATGCAGCGGCGAGGGGCCGTGCCGGCGGAGGGCTTCGAGATGGTCGGGCGTGCCGTAGCCTTTGTTGCGGGCGAGTCCGTATTGCGGATACTCCCGGTCGAATTCTTCCATGCGCGCGTCCCGAGAAACCTTTGCGAGAATGGAAGCGGCGGCGATGGAAATGGACCGCGCATCGCCGTGGATGAGCGACTTCTGTTCAAGGGGGAGGTCGAGCGACATGGCGTCGAGCAATAGATAATCCGGCGCGACGGAAAGTTTTTCGAGCGCGGCGAGCATGGCCTGGCGGCTGGCCTGGTAGATGTTCCAGGCGTCAATGCGGCTGGCATCGATTTCGGCGACGCCCCAGGCCAGGGCGTGGGCGCGGATGCGCTCAGCGAGCTCGGCGCGGCGCGCGCGGGCGAGTTTCTTGGAGTCGTCGAGGCCCACAATGCGGCGGCGCGGATTGAGAATCACCGCGGCGGCGACCACCGGGCCGAACAGGGAGCCGCGGCCGGCTTCGTCGAGGCCGGCGATGCGCAGCCAGCCGCGCTGGCGGGCTTCACGCTCGTAGCGGGAGGAGCAGAGACGGCCCATCGGCGGGGATTTTAGCACGGGGAACGAGAAGCAAAGAGCGCCACAGAGGCACTGAGTCACAGCGATGTGATGAGAAAGAAAACGGCCCCGAGAGACTCGGGGCCGTTGGACCAACGCGTTTCGAGAAGCGGAGCTACTCCGCGGAGTTGGCGACGGGCGCGGCGGCTTCGACGTGCTCGACGCGCTTGATGCGGGCGGCCTTGCCCTTGCGCCCGCGCAGGTAATAGAGCTTGGCGCGGCGGACCTTGCCGGAACGCACCACCTCGATGGACTGGATCGAGGGGGAGTTGATGGGGAAAATGCGCTCGACGCCGATGCCGAAGCTGACGCGGCGGATGGTGACGCTGCGCGAAGCCAGGCGGCCGCGCAGGGCGATCACCACGCCCTCGTAGGGCTGGATGCGCTCCTTCTCCTTCTCGCCCTCGGATTCCTTCAGGCGGACATGCACGCGCACCGTGTCGCCCGGGCGGAGCGCCGGCAGATCCTTGCGCAGTTGCGACTCTTCGAGCTTTTCAATCACGCGGTTCATGACATTTTTTCCAGGCAGACCCGCTTGCCCCGAAGTGCTTCGAGGGGCTCTGGTGGGGCCAGCACGCTGCAGACAAACTCGGATTATATCGAAAATAAGGGCGGTTGAACAGTGCTAAACCGGCTACGCACTCGAAGAGTCCAAGGTCCCGCACGCTTTGAGACGACGTCACTTTCTCCTATTTGGCCTCCACCCCTTTGCACCCAAAAGGTCTTCGCGGCCCCACACGGCCACGCACAGAAGAATCACACCAAGAAGCACTACGAAAGGCGCAAAGACCATGGATCCAGCGAGGCCGACGTAATCCACGTTTCCCCGCAGTAAGGGCCGCAGGCCCATGCCTATGACGGCAACTCCCAACAGAAGAAGGCCGAGGCGAGGATGATTTGGAATACGGAGCATCGGAACACAATCCCGACAGAATTTACGTTTCCTTTAAGACTTTACCAAGGGGCCGTATTTCACAGCTCATTGCTTTCTTAGGCCTAGCGCAGGTCGGCGAGCAGGCCAGCGTCTTCCTCGGAGAGCGCGGCGCCGGCGAGAAGCTCGGGGCGGTTGCGGAGCGTTTTGGCCAGAGCCATTTTGCGGCGCCACAGGCGGATTTCCTCGTGGTTTCCGCTCAAGAGAATTTCCGGCACGGCCCGGCCGCGGAATTCCGCCGGCCGCGTGTAGTGCGGGCAATCGAGGAGCGTGTAGCCCGCCCCTTCAGGGGCGGGGGTTGTGGGTATCTGACCGGAAGAGCCCTGCTGCTGAAGCGGCGGGCTACTAACTTCCGCACTGAACGATTCATTCATCGATGAATCTTCGTTCCCCAGCGCGCCGGGGAGGAGGCGGGTGACCGCATCGAGCACCAGCGCCGCGGGCAGCTCGCCGCCGGAGAGCACGAAGTCGCCGATGGAAAGCTCGTCGGTCGAGAGATGCTCGGCGACGCGCTCGTCCACGCCTTCGTAGCGCCCACAGAGCAGCACGATGCGGTCGAAGGCAGCCAGACGCCGCGCGGTGTCCTGACGAAAAAGTTTTCCGGATGCGGATAGCAGGACAATCGCCGTCGTAGGGGCGGGCCCCTGCCTGCCCTGAGCGGAATCGAAGTGTGCCCGCCCGGCATCAGCACCCAGCAGCGCTTCCACCGCTTCGAACAGCGGCTCGGGCTTGAGCACCATGCCTTCGCCGCCGCCGAACGGGCGGTCGTCCACGGTGCGGTGGCGGTCGTGGGTCCATTCGCGCAGGTCGTGGACGTGCGTTTCAATCAGGCCGGATTCCCGCGCGCGGCGAATGATGCCGTGGCCCAGCGGGCCTTCGAAGAAGTCCGGAAAGATGGTGATGAGGTCAAAACGCATTGTTCGAAGCTGTCAGCCGTCCGTGTTCAGCTCGCAGCAGGCAAATGATACGACGCGAGCACGAAAACGCCAAAGTCCCACCGCCAGAGCATTCAGCGATCAGCAGAATCCTATCCGCACGTTCGGTGTTTTGATGTGGTCCTTACTGAAAGCTGAGAGCTGGCGGCTGACAGCGACAGTTCGCGGAGGCCATCGGGGAGGAGGACGTCAATGCGGCGGGCAGCAAGGTCAATGCGCGTGCAGATTTCTTGCGCGAACGGGATGAGCATCTCGCCTTGTGGAGTGTCCACAACGAGCAGCGGCGCGCCGGGCGTATTTTCGCCGATGGGTTGAACGTCGCGCACCACGCCGAGCGGAGTCGAAGCGCCGGCCTCCCGGACTTCGCAGCCGATGAGGTCGGAGAAGAAGTATTGCCCGGCGGGGAGCGTGACGCGCTCGGAGAGCGGCACCTGAATTTCGAGGCCTTTGAGTGTTTCGGCGGCGGAGATGGAGTCCACGTTTTCGAAGTGGAAGATGGCCTGGCCCTTGTGCAGCCAGCACCGGCGGACGGCGACGCGGCGGGGCGGTTTTTTTCCGTCAGATAAATATACTTCGCGGAGGGCGGTGAGACGCTGTGGGAAATCGGTGAGGATTTCCGCGGCGACTTCACCGATGCGGCCGCGGCTGCGGAGAATCCGCGCGAGCGTGACGCCCTGCCATTCCTGCGCCACTACTCGAGTATCTCCAGCGTGTAGCGCTTGTGGAGCTTCATTCCGGCCGCGCCCAGCAGCGTGCGCATGGCTTTGGCCGTGCGGCCCTGCCTGCCGATGACCTTGCCGAGATCGGTGGGATGCACGCGCAACTCGAGCACTGTCACCTGTTCACCGTCCACCGCGCGAACCTGAACTTGATCGGGATTATCCACCAGCGCCTTGGCGATGGCTTCGACAAGCTCTCGCACCGAGCCTCCTTTCCGGGAAGCAGAGGAACCGCGTGGCCACCAGCGGGTGGGAGGGCCGAACGGTCGCCCAAGAACTCGAACTCGCTACGAGTGAAATGCCTCCCAAGCAGAGAATCGGGCGCGGGGCAAAAACTAAGAAATCTTCTGTCGGCGAATGAAGCTGCGGACAGTGTCACTGGGCTGCGCGCCACAACCGATCCAGTACTTGATGCGCTCGGCGTCCAGCTTGACCTCGGCAGGCTTCTTCAGTGGGTCGTACGTGCCCACGATTTCCACAAAACGGCCGTCACGCGGACGGCTGCTTTCCGTCACCACGACACGATAAAAGGGCTTCTTCTTCTTTCCAATCCTCGACAGTCGAATCGTCAGCACGCAGCCTTACCTCCGGCCGTCATTATAGCCGAAAAGACCGAAATTCGGGAATGGCGGGATTTCTGGACAACAAGCGGCGAGCGGTCACTCCGGGCGCGTCAAGCCGGTTGCGTCAGCGGGTCAATCGGTTCGACAAAAGGGAAGCGGTGAAAACATGTTTTGCCGGGGGGTCTCAATCTCGCCTATACAAGTTCAGGTCGTCCATCGCTTCGTAGAGCGCGTCCCGGTCGGCAATGTCAACGAGAGCTGGTCCCAAATTGCGACTAGGCAGACGAATCAGTTTTCTTTCGCGTCCGCGAGTTTTGAAGTAAAGGCGTAGGGCATGATTGGCGATTTCGGATACAGTGCATCCGAGGCGGACGGCTTCGCTCTTTATGCGAGCAATCATGTCTTTGCTGAGATTCACTGTAATCTTCATGATCTATTCCAGAGAAGAGCCGGCAAGATGCCGGCGCTACATTCCCGAAAATTTACCCAATCCTCGCAGTTTTCCGCGGGCTGCGGCAGCGCCGTACTGCTTGATCATTTTGCGCATGGTCATGTACTGCCGCAGGACTTCGTTCACCTGCTGCACGGACGTGCCGCTGCCGCGCGCGATGCGTTTCCGGCGCTTGCCGTCTATGAGCGAGTGGTCGTCGCGTTCCTCGGCGGTCATCGAGTTGATGATGGCCTCGACGTGCTTCAGCCGCTTTTCGTCCACCTGCGTGTCGCGGGGGATGTTGGCGAACGGCCCCACCTTGGGCAGCATGCCCATCACCTGCTCGAGCGGGCCCATTTTTTTGAGTTGCGCAAGCTGGTCGCGGAAATCCTCGAGCGTGAAATCATCGTGGCGGAGTTTTCTCGCGAGCTCGGCGGCTTTCTTCTGGTCAATGTGCTGCTCGGCCTTTTCGATGAGCGTCATGACGTCGCCCATGCCGAGGATGCGGCTGACGATGCGGTCGGGATAGAACGGCTCGATGGCGTCGTATTTTTCGCCGATGCCGACGAACTTCACCGGCGCGCCGGTCACTTTGCGAATCGAGAGCGCCGCGCCGCCGCGCGCGTCGCCGTCGAGCTTGGTGAGCACCACGCCGGTCAGCCCGAGGCGCTTGTGGAATTCTCCCGCGGAGCGCACCGCGTCCTGGCCGATCATGGCGTCGGCGATGAACAGGATCTCTGCGGGCTGCAATTCGCGCTTGAGCATTTGCAGCTCGGCCATCAACTCGTCGTCAATGTGCAGGCGGCCGGCGGTGTCCACCAGCACCACGTCGCTGGCGGAAAGTTTCGATTCGCGGATCGCGCCGCGAACAATGTCGAGCGGCTTGTCCATGCCCGTTGCGGCCCAGCAGGGCAGGCCGATGGCTTTCGCGACCTGCGCGAGCTGCTCGCGCGCGGCGGGACGATAGACGTCGGTGGAGACCACCAGCGGGCGATGCCCCGTGCTGGCGAGCCACTTGGCGAGTTTTCCCGTCGTGGTGGTCTTGCCGGAGCCTTGCAGGCCGACGAGCATCCAGACCGAAGGCGGGCGCGACGCGAATCTCGGCTTCGACTGGTCGCCGAGGAGAAAACCCAGTTCGTCGCGGACGATTTTCACCACGTGCTGGTCGGGGGAAAGTGTCAGCAAGACTTCGGCGCCGAGGGCTTTCTCGCCGATTCTTTGCAGGATTTCATCCACCACGGCAACGTTGACGTCGGCGTCGAGCATGGCCTCGCGCAGGCCGCCCAGCGCGGCGTCGAGATGTTCCGCGGAGAGTTTTCCCTGCCCGCGGAGGTTCTTAAAAACACGCTGAAGCTTGTCGGTTAGGTTTTCAAACATGGTTCGCCGCTACTACCCGCGCCATCGAGCGCCGTGCAATTCTTTATTGTAGTGGCCGAAGAGTGGAAGAGTCAAAGAGACGCAAGTAAGAGCACGATACTTGTGGTGATCCCGCCATTGCGGGACGAACCATAACGTGCCCCTACAGGAGAGAGCCGGCGGGACGCCGGCGCTACGAGGCGAGCAACAGCGTCGGCGGCAAGCGCATCGGCGTAAGTAAGGAGTAAGCTTGGGGTATGAGGCGGGCTTCGCGCATGGCGACAGGCTGCGGGCTGCTGCTGGCGGCGGTGCTGGGCGTGCACGCCGACGATTTCTGGAGGCGCAAGCCGCCGTCGGAGTGGACGGTCGACGAGGCGCTGCAAATCCTGAAAAACTCGCCGTGGACCAAGCAGGAATCCGTAGCCGCGCCGTCAGTGAATTGCGATCCAGAGGACTACGACGAATACGGGAATTGCCGCGACACGCGATTCCAATTTCCGCGCAATCCGCCGCGCAGGCGGGAGGTCCCCGAATCGAATTTCAACATTGCCATCTACCTCGTGCGCTGGGAGTCTGCGCCGGAGGTGGCCGCCGCGTTTGCGCGGCTGGAGGCGCTGGGCGAGCGCGCCAGTGCGGTGTTCCAGTCGCCTCCCCCGCGGCGCCCCGCGGACCGCTACGTGATCACCATGAACGTGGCGCAGCCGGCGAAGGGCTCTGGCGACCCGTTCGCTCTCCGCGAAGACAATAAAGGAAAGAAGCCCGTGCGGCTGAAGACCAGCCGCGGCACGTTCGCGCCGCTCGAGACCGAGCGCAGCGGCGTCGGCGCCAACGAAGCCGTGCACTTCTTCTTCCCGCGCGTGCAGGGCGGCAAGCCCGTCCTCGACGCGAAAGGTGATACGGCGGAGTTTGTGTTCGAGGGCGCGCGGGTTACGGTGAAGTGCAAGTTTTCGCTGGATAAGGAAACGCTTCAGTAGGCATTCCGCAAGACGTGACGCTCGCAACCCCACCGGAAAGAAAGAGAGATCCTTCACTCCGTCGGCTACATCGGACTCCGTTCAGGATGACGTTGCGGGTGGGGATTCTTGTCGCGGCTGAAGCCGCGACCCACAAACCTGGTGGGCGGGCAACGCCGGGAACCAGTGCCGCGTGCGATTGCATGCGGCGCAAACGGAAAGCATCACCGGCACCTCCACGAGGACTCCGACCACCGTAGCTAGCGCCGCGCCCGATCCGGGACCGAATAGTGCGATCGCGGTGGCGACGGCGAGTTCGAAAAAATTGCTCGCGCCAATCAGCGCGCCCGGCGCGGCCACCCCATACGGCACGCGCAGCCAGCGCATCAGGCCGTAGGCCAGCGACGCGTTCAGGTACACCTGCAGCAGAATCGGAATCGCGATCAGGACCACGTGGAAATACCGCGTGGTGATGTTCTCCGCCTGGAACGCAAAAATAAAAACGAGCGTCGCTAATAGCGCGCTGATCGTCACCGGCGCGAACCGCGGCAGCAGCGCCTGCTCGAACCAGTTTCTGCCGTGGCGATGAATCAGCCAGCGCCGCAGCAATGTCCCCACGGTCAACGGGATCACGATGAATGTCAGGACCGAATAGAGGAGCACGCCAAACGGGACGTGCAGCGACGAAGCTCCACTGACCAGGAAGCGCACGATCGGCGCAAACAGGAACAGCATGATCAAATCGTTGACGGAGACTTGCACGAGCGTGTAGGCGGGGTCGCCGTCGGTGAGGTGACTCCAGACGAAGACCATCGCCGTGCACGGCGCGGCGGCGAGAATAATTGTCCCGGCGATGTACTGGCTGGCTTCGCCCGCGGAGATCCAGCCGGCGAAGAAATGGCGGAAAAACAGCCACGCCAGCAGCGCCATCGAAAAAGGTTTCACCAGCCAGTTCACGAACAATGTGACCAACAGGCCCTTCGGGCGTCTCCCCACGTTGCGAATGGACGTGAAATCCACCTTCATCATCATGGGAATGATCATCAGCCAGATAAGGACCGCAATCGGAAGGTTGACCTGGCTCCCTTCGCCGAACTCGATGCGGCGCAACAGGCGCGTCGTTTCCGGGGCGAGCCTGCCAAACGACACGCCCAGCACCATGCACAGGCCTACCCAGACGGTCAGGTAACGTTCGAAGAGATTGAGCCGCTTGGTCTCGGAGAGTTGTGGAGATACGTCGGCGAGATCTGCCATGGTCAACGCTTCCTGTGATGGGCACCCCGGCGCAGGGAGTGCTTCGCAGTTTTGTGTCCCGACTGTGCCCGGCTGAAGCCGGCGCTACAGGGGCTTGCGGGCGCGGACGAAGGCGGACATGAATCTGCCGGCCACCAGCGGCGCGAGGGCATCCGCGTCAACGCTTCCGCCGAGGAGTTCCGGATGGGACGCGAGAAACCCCCGCACGTCGTCCACCTTGTAAATGCGCGTGGGCTCCACGTCCACCTCCGCGAATCCGGCCCGGGCCAGCTTTTCGCGGTACTCCGTTTCCTCCAGCGCGCCGGCCACGCAGCCGATCCACAGCTCGACGTTGCGGCGGATCTCCGGTAACACTTCGCCGCGCACGACGATATCCGAAACGGCAAAGCGCCCGCCGGGCTTCAGCACGCGAAAGGCTTCGCGGAGCACGCGGTCTTTGTCCGCGGAAAGATTGATCACGCAATTCGAGATGATCACGTCCACGGAATTATCCGGCAGCGGAATTTCTTCGATGGCGCCCTTGAGGAACTCGACGTTGGTTACGCCGGCCTTGCGCTGATTTTCGCGCGCCAGCGCCAACATGTCGTCGGTCATGTCCAGGCCGTAGGCTTTGCCGGTGGGCCCTACGCGGCGGGCGGAGAGCAGCACGTCAATGCCGCCGCCCGAGCCGAGGTCCAGCACGGTTTCGCCCGGGATGAGCTGCGCCAGCGCCGTCGGATTGCCGCATCCGAGCGAAGCGAGCACCGCCTCCTGCGGCAGGCCGGACTTCTGGCTGGCGTCGTAGAGGTCTTTCGTGATGGGGTCCACTACGTCCGCCGCCGATCCCGAGCAACAACTGCGGGAGTTCGCTGGAGCAACCGGCCCGCACGCGGCACGGCCTCCGGCGGCCGCCATACGCGCGGCTGCGCCGTATCGCTCCTTCACAATTTCCCGAATCTCTTCCGCGCTCGCCGGTTTCGGCTCCGCAGCCGGCTCGCCGCCACAGCAGGTGCTCACGCAGCAGGCACTTTCACCGGCGGCCCCGCCGCGCGGCGCTTCACCGCTATTCTCGACGACCACTTTCTTGCTGTTGTCCTGACTCATGTTCTTTTCCTCTCGAAGAAGATTCGGCGCTGGATGGCTGCCGTACTAAGTGGAAATCGGAATGATGATGGATTCAGGCTGAACAGCTTTGCTGCGGGAGCAGCACTCGGCGTAGAGGAAGGAGAGCAACTCGCGCAGGGCGTCGGCGTTCGCCGCGTACCAGAGAAACTGGCGGTCGCGGCGAACGGTGACAAGGCCTTCGTTCTTTAACTTGTCAAGATGGTGCGAAAGCGTCGAGCCGGGGATGTCCAGTTCCGCCTGGATGTCGCCGACGATCATGCCGTCGGGGTGCGCGGAGAGCAACAGGCGCACGATGCGCAGCCGCGGCTCGGCACCCAGCGCCGCGCACATGTCCGCGAAGCGGATGACCTGTTCCGGAGGCGGCTGCCTTTTCATATTTCTAGTATACTGGAAATACAGAATCTGTCAAGCCTTTTTCCCGCCCCCGGAAAACCGCTCCGGCCGCAACATTTTGCGCTCGCAGACGTCTTGTACAAAGAAGGCGATGCCTGTTCCAGGAGCATCAGGGCTTGTCAGGGAAAGCGAGGGAGTCATGATGAAGCTGTGGAGCACGCTGTTTGTAGCCATCGTGTTGGCTCTGCTGCTTCCCTGTGCATCCGCAGAATGAGCGCCGCTTTCGTGAAAGACGTGCCGGGCCGCAGCTACAAAAACCGCTCGATGGACGAGTCCATCCCAATGAAAATCACCAGCACGCGATGGTAGCGCGGCACGCTGTAAGGAATTCCTGTCCCCTTGCCTTATTATGCTTTTGGCCTCGAAAGTATGATTAAGGGCCGGCTTGTGATACCTATGTACCACAACACCCAAGCCAGAACCTTTCGCAGGCTTCCTTGACCGCTTCGCGCGGGTCGTCTACACTAGCGGTTTCGATTGGTGCCCGGAGAGCGGGCAGAGGCGGGGTGTGCCGGTTTGCCAACGGCGCATGCCGGCTGCCGGCTGTGCCGGGCAACACACCGGCGGGTGCAACCCCGGCCCGCGGTGCTGCGTAACACCATAGAGAGGCCTCATTGCCGAAGCGTACCTTTCAACCCAAAGTGCGCCGCCGTCACAAGACGCACGGTTTCCGCGCACGCATGAAGACCAAAGGCGGGCGTAAAGTCCTTGCACGACGCCGCAAAACCGGCCGCAAGCGCCTCGCGCTCTAGCCGCCGCTATCCGCGCGAATGCCGCTTGCTGCAGCGCGCGGGGTTCGATGCGGTCTATGAAGGCGGGCGGCGACGCGCGAGCAAGCAGTTTCTCGTCTTTTACCGGCGCCGCGAGGCGGCCGCTTCTGCCAGCCGTTTCGGGATCAGCGTGAAGAAGGCGCTGGGCGGAGCAGTCGTGCGGAACCGGCTCAAGCGCCGCATCCGCGAAATCCTTCGCTTGCACCGCCAGGAGATGGCTACAGGATGGGACATTGTCATTCACCCGCGCAGCTCGGTGGCGACGGCGCCGTTTGGAGCGATCGAGCGGGAACTCGTGGAATTGCTGAAGAGCGCCGTGGGCGCAGCAAGCAGCGCCCCTACGCCTCCGGGAACCAAAGCCTGAGCGCGGCGGCGCTTCTTTTCGCCGTGCGCGCGTACCAGGCGCTGCTGGGACCGTTCCTGGGCGGGGCCTGCCGCTTTTATCCTTCCTGTTCGAATTACGCCATTGAAGCTATTGAACGGCACGGCGCGCGCCGCGGCGCGGCTCTGGCGGTGAAGCGCCTGCTGCGCTGCCGGCCGTTTTCACAAGGCGGCGTTGATCTGGTGCCGGAACATCCGGAGCTGCCGGGCGAGACTCGGGAGGCCACGCTGTGAAGGAACTGTCCACGGAACGCCGGGTTGCGCTGGCCTTCGCGCTCTGGATTTTGATCATGGTCGGCTGGAACTATGTGTGGAAGCCGAGCCGGCCGGCACCCGCAGCGCAGCCCGCTGCTCCCGCTCCCACCGCAACCGCTCCCGAACAGAAACCCACCACGGACAAACCCGCCAGTCCGGGTGCGGCGGCGACGAAAGTGGAATCCGCGCCGGCGCCCGCGCCGAAGGCCGCAACGCAGGAAAAGTCGGTGGTGGTCGAGAACGGCCTTTACCGCGTGGAGATTTCCAACCGCGGCGGGGTGGTGAAGAGCTGGCGGCTGAAGCACTACACAGACCACACGAAGCAGCCGCTCGAGCTGGTGAACGCGGAGGCGGCGCAGCAACTGGGTGCGTGGCCGTTTTCGCTGGCGGTGGACGACGCGGCGCTCGAGACGCAGGTGAACGGCGCGCTCTATGAAATGACGCCGGGAGAAGGCACGCTGCACGCGCCGGTGGAGCTTGGATTCGAGTGGAGCGACGGCCGCGTGCGCGTGACCAAGCGGCTCAAGTTTGATGCGAGCTACGTCATCGCGCTCGAGACGTCGCTCGTGGTGGACGGCCAGCCGGTGGCGCACGGCACGGCGTGGCGCGGCGGGTTTGGCGACGCCACGGAGTTCGCGCACGCCGGCCAGGTGAATGTGGTCTTCCGCGAGAACCAGAAGCTGAAGTCGTTGGAGGCCAAGAAGCTCGGCGTGCCCGACCACAGCGAGCTGCGGCTGCGGCAGATTGGCACCATGGAGTACGCGGGGATCGAGGACCACTACTTCGCCGCAGCGTTTCTGCCGCGCAGCGAGAATCCGGCCCACTGGGGCGCGGGGATGTCGCTGTGGCACTGGCGCCTGGAACGCGAGGTCGGCGAGGGCGACAAACGATCGAAGGAATCCGTCGTGGAAATGGCCGCGGGGACGACGGTGGCCGGGCCGGTGGCCTTCCGCGTGTACGTGGGGCCGAAGGCGCTGGACGAACTGCGCGCGCAGAAGCCCCCGCTGACGGATCTGGTGCAGTTCGGCTGGCTGGGTTTTATCGCCGAGCCGCTCTTCTACTTCTTGCGCTGGATCCACCACTACGTGCCGAACTGGGGCTGGGCCATCATCCTGATGACCATCGCCATCAACATGGCGCTCTTCCCCCTGAAGGTGAAAAGCTGGCGCTCGATGCAGAAGATGCAGAAGATGATGCCGGAGATCAAGCAGATCCAGGACCGCTACAAGAAATACTCGGTGCGCGACCCGCGGCGGCAGGAGATGAACAACGAAGTGATGGCGGTGTACAAGCGCGAGGGCATCAACCCGATGGGGAGCTGCCTGCCGATGCTGCTGCAGATGCCCATCTGGATCGCGCTGTTCACCATGCTGCGGGGGGCGATCGAGCTGCGGCATGCGCCGTGGGTGGGCTGGATCCACGACCTCTCCGCGCACGACCCCTGGTACATCCTTCCCGTGCTCATGACCGTGACGATGTACGTCAGCCAGAAGATGACGCCGGCCACCAGCGCCGACCCGGCCCAGCAGAAGATGATGCAGATGATGCCACTGATCTTCGGCGCGCTCTTCTTCCGCACCTCGAGCGGGCTGACGCTGTACATTTTGAGCAGCAACATTGTGGCCATGGGACAGCAGTGGTACCTAAACAAGACCACGCCGCCGGAACCCGGGGCGGAAGAAAAAAAAGGCGGGAAGAAGCCGGGCAGCGGGGCCAAAGACTAGGCAACCGTAAGCAGCAAACAGGCAGCAGGCAGGACGTCACCGGATGGGGATGGAACACCAGTTCATCAAAGACGGGAAGCTGGACCGCGGGCCGCTGCTGGCCGAGCTGCGGAGCTTTTTGAATCTGATGCTCGCGAAGATGCGGCTCGAGGTGCAGTACGAGATCAAGGAATTCGAGGCCGCGGCGGGTGAGGTGGAGCACCCGGAGGTGCTGGTGAACTTCCGCGGGCGCGACCAGGAACTGCTGCTGCAACAGCACGCCGAGCTGCTGACGGCCATCGAGTATCTGACGCACCGCTGCCTGCGGCTGGACCCGCATTTCTACGATCATGTGCAGTTTGACAGCGGTGACTACCGTGCGACGCGCCTGGAAGAGCTGAAGCTCTCCGCGAAAGTGGCGGCGCAGCGCGTGGTGGAGACGAAACAACCGTTCCGGTTGAATCCCATGTCCGCGCGGGAGCGCCGTGTGGTCCACCTGGTGCTGAAGGGCGTTCCCGGCGTGCGGACATCGAGCGAGGACGCCGGCGACCACCGCCACGTAGTCATTCACCCAGCGTGAAGTGGTCGGCAAGGAGCAAGAGCGTCGTGGCCGCAGCGCGCAGCCTGCCGGGATTCCTGTTGTTCGCGCTCCTTTTGGCGTGCGCGCCGGTCCTGGCGCAGCAGGTTCCTTCCAACGAACCGGACTCCACTGTGTGGGAGAATTACTATCCGCTCGCCCTGGGGAATGCGTGGGCGTACCGCGTGATGATTCCGGCCACCGGCAAGACCAGCCAGATCCGCTGGGAAGTGACCTCCGCGAAAAAAGACAGCTCCGGACGCAGCGTCTTCCAGGTCGTGCCGGCGCCGCTGGAGCCGGAGGATGTGCGGATGGAGATCCGGCTTTCCAAAAGCGGGGTGCAGGAGATCACCGACGGCACGTGGGTCCTGAAATTTCCCCTCCACGCGGGCAGCAAATGGAGCTCGTTCCAGTACAACGAACGCCGCAAAGGGATGGTGAGCCGGAGCTTCCGCGTGGTTTCGGCGGGCCGGCCGTGCGAATCCGCTGGCCGCAGCTACATGGACTGTATCGTCCTGGAAGAGCAGAATGAAGAATTGCAGTGGCGCGTCGAAACGCTTTACGCGCGCGGTACCGGCCCGGTCAAATACACCTACTGGCCGCTCCACAGTCCGGATCCCGCCGCCAAACCGGTGCGCGTGGTCGAGCTGATCAGTTTTCAGGTGCTGCCCCAGCAGTCCATCCGGCAGCGATAGCCGTTGGCGTCCACTTTCCGGATGCCCGCCTGAAGGCGGCCTCTACAATTCAAACACGTAGCCGGATTTTCCGGCGTTGATGCACTCAGTGGCGCCGATGCGGTCGGTGTTTCCGGCGCATTCGTGGATGTGTCCGCAGAAAAGACGCACGGGCTGCACGCGCTCGACCCACGCGCGCAGCGTGCGGCTGCCGGCGTGGCGGCCGAGCATGACGCGGTCGAGCTGCGAATCGTGCGGCGGGAAGTGCACCACGAGATAGAGCGGTGAGAGCCCATCGAACGGCTTTAACGCGTCTGCGATTTCGTCTTCGGTGAATTCTCCCGGCGTATTGAACGGCGTGGGATTGCTGTAGCCGAGCCCGGCCCACTGCGTCACGCCATTTTTCCCTTCGAGCGCGCGCACCTGGCGATGAAAATCCACAAATCCAAATTTCTTGCAGAACGCGGCGTTTTCTTCGGCGGTCTCGTGATTGCCGGGGATCACCCACAGTTTCTCGCCGAGCGGGCGCAGGACCTCGCCGCAGCGCTCGAGCGCGCGGCCGAAGGTGGAGAGATCGCCGGCGGAGATGTAGAGGTCCGCGGGCGTGGCCAGGATGCGCTCAATCGCGCGCGTGTCGCCGTGGATGTCGCTGAAGATCAGTGCCTTCATCGGTTCCGTCTGCCCCGGTGGAAGAAATCAATCGTGCTCATGCGCTCGCGGTGTCACGGGGACCAACCGTCCCATCTCCGGCGCCCCGGCCGCGCCCTGTTTTTGCAGGTATTCCATCACCACCGTGGAAATGAGTTTTGTGGTGTCGTCTTGCTTTGTTTGCAGGAACGTCTGATAGAGATCGCCGCCCTGCGCAAGGAAGCTGTTGGTCGCCACGCGATAGACCTTCTGGTCCTCGGCGGGGAGCCCGCCAATCCGAAGCTCCACCAGCCGCTTTCCCGAAGGGCGGCTCATGTCGTATCGGGCGCGCAGGCCGGACACCTGCACCATCCCGCGCTCCAGCGTGAAGCCCTGCTCCAGCACCTCGCGAATCTGTGCTCCCGTCATTTCGCACAGTACGAGCGTGTTGGCAAATGGCAGCGCGTCGAGAACATCTCCCCTGGTGATCGGCCCCTCTGGCAAGTCGGCGCGCAGGCCGCCGGCGTTCGTGATGCCCACAGCGGCGCTGCTCGTTTTGCGCATCACGTCGGCGACGAACGCGCCCAGGAGCGATTCGGCGCGGTAGTCCCGAACCAGCCGGACTTTGGACTGCCCGACCACGCCGCCGATTTCCGCCGCCATCTTTTCTTTGTAGAACCGCACCTTCGCCGCCACGACCGGGTCGGGGGTGAGTTTGTCGCTCCAAACTTTCAGCAGCTCGCCTTCGTGCGAGACGATCTTCTTTCCCTGGAGACGCAGCTTGAGGTAGCCCAGGCGCGTGCCATAGCCGTACGTCTGCACGATCAGCGTGCCCGTCTGCGGGTGAACGAACGGCTTCTCGATTCCCCGGTGGGCGTGGCCCCCGACGAAGACGTCGATACCCGCCACCTCCCCGCACAGGCGAACATCTTCGTCAAAATCCCGCTGCAGGTCGGGATGCGCCTCGGCATCGGTTTGCATCGGCCCTGTTTTGCCCTGGTGCGCCAGCACCACGATCAAGTCCACTTGCGGGCGAAGCTCAGTGACGGCCGCACGCACCACCGGAATCGGATCCATAAACTCGAGGTTCGTGATCCCCGAGGGCAGGGCGACGCTGCGCGCATCCTGTCCGATGATTCCGATCACGCCGAGGCGCACGCCATGGCGCTCCAGAATCGTGTACGGACGGCTGTAGGGATGGTCCGTGCCTTTGTAGAAAATATTCGCTCCGAGCACGGGAAACGGCACGGCGTTCATCTGGCGGGAGAAGTTTTCGCTGCCATAGTCGAACTCGTGGTTGCCGATGGCCATGGCGTCGTAGCTGATGCTCATCATCATTTCCATCAGCGCCTCGCCGCGCGTGAGAAAGGAAAGCATGCCCGTGAACATGTCCCCCGTATCGAAAAGGAATACGGTCTTCTCCCGTTGGCGGATCTGGTTAATGAGGGCCGCGAGTTGCGCCGCTCCACCCAGCTTGGGCGTGCCCGGCATCCAGTAGGCCGGAATGGGATCGAACGCGCTGTGGAAGTCGTTCGTGTACAGAATGGTGACCTCGCGGACCTGTTCCTCGCCGGAAACAACGTGTGGTGAAAAAGCAACGAACAACGCACAGCAGAAGACAAAACCCGACAAGAGAAAATAACGCCGCAGCATCGACCGAACCTCCCGTGAGTCGCCAGCACCAAACTCTATCAAAAAGTGCGGCAACGCGTGTCGGATTCACCAGAGGATTTCTTTCAAAAGGAGTAGCTTCATCGTCGTGTTTTCCTGCGCCAATGACGCAGATTGGTCAGGAGCATGGCTCGGCGCAGAAGGTAATTGATCCGAGTTTGATACCCGCGCCCTTGCGATTTCAGCCAAGCCAGTACGTCCGCATCGAGGCGGATGGTTACCGGTTCCTTGATGGGGCGGTAGAACTTTCCGACGACTGCGCCGCTCCAGTCCCGCAGTTCCCGGATGTCCGATGTATTGATCTTGTCATCCGGAAACGCCACCAAGCTGGCGATCTCCCTAATCTGTTTTTTGGCCCTGGCTTTCATAAACCTTCCTTTCTCGGGAAGTCGCTTTGCGCGCCGAAATGATCCGGATCATTTCCTCCCCTTCATGTTCATCCACGGTGTGCGCGACCAGCACCACGACAGCGCCTGCAATCGATCCCAACGTTTGCCAGCGCTCCTCGCCGTCCACGATGCGATCCAGAATACTGAGGGCAAACGGGTCCGCGAAGACGAGCTGGGCGGTTTAGAAACTGACCTTGTGCTTCGACAGATTGCCCCGGCTTTTCTTCTCATCCCAGACGAATCGCATCACGCCAGCTCACAATATTGTATGTACATTTTAATATGTACTGTCGTGCCGCGCAAGCCTTTTCCTCACTCCGCCCAGCCGGAAGAGAGAACGTGGCCGGCGGAATCAAACGTGACGCGGAACGTGAACGGCTGCGGCCCGCGTGTGGGGCGGCCGAAAAAGCGCAGGTCCACGAATTCCACCACGTTTATGCCGCCGCGCTCCGAGAAACGCACCACGGGAAAACGCGCGAAGCGGAAGTAGGTCTGCACTTCGGGCAGTCGCCGGGCGGCGGCGATGAAGGGATTGTCCGCAGCGTCGCCGGAGAAACCGAATTTCGGCGGGCGCGTGGCGAGCAGGTTGACGGTGGTGAAGTGGACGCCGCCGGGCGTGCGGATCAGCCCGGACCAGTGGACGAGCGAAGGCGGCAAGGGAATCGCGGTGATGGCGTCCACGCGGAGATTTTCCCGCGCGGCGTAATCTTCAACAAATTGCAGCGCCGCGCGGTGGGCAAAGAAACACGCGCCGAGATACGCAGCGAGGGCCAGCACGCCGGCGCGGCACCAGGCGCTCCGCGGCACGCCGTAGCCCCAGCCGCGCAGCACTGGCAGAAAAAACAGCGCGGCGAACAGCAGCGCCGCAGCCGGCGACACCCAGGGCGAAAGCGGAAAACCCAGGTGCTTCGCCAGCCGCTCGACGCCGAAGGCGGCCAGCGTGAAAAATCCCCACGCAAAAAGCGCGCGCAACGGTTGCGTGTGGCGCTCGCGGTACACCCATGCGGCCACCTGCGGAAGCAGAACGATGCCGGTCAGGACGAAATCAATGATGAACACGAGATCCCAGGAGATGCGCGCACCGGAGAGCGGCGCTCCGATCATCGTGCCGAACGACGTAATCAGATCGAGAACAACGTGCAGGGCGATGCCGGCAGCGTAGATGCCGGTGAGCGCCGCCAGCGGCGGGCTGGTAATTTTCCGGCGGCGACACTGCCAGCGCGTGAGCGCGGCCAGCCCCAGCGCCCACAGCGGCAACAAAAGGAAGGAGTGCGTCTCGGCGCGGTTCGTGGAAATCACCGCCATGCCGTTCGAGCTGAACAGGCTCAGCACCGAATCGCTGTCCGGGAAGATGCTGCCCAGCGTCGTCGCCCAAATCGCTACCCGTGTAGCGGGGGCTTCATGCCCCCGCAATTCTTGCGCGCCGTCCGATTCGCGGCGGGGTAAACCCGCCGCTACAAATCCGCCCGCAAAAAACGCCTTCCCCACTAGCGCGCCCGCAATCCCATGTGTAATCGTGTCCATCAGCAGCGACCGGCGGTCGGCGGCCAGAGACCAGTGAGAAGCACGGGGAAAAGTGTTCTGAGTGGGTCAGCGCTCATTTTAGACGACTTGAAGGAGCGGGGAACGCTTGGTGAGGGCTTTTCCGACGATACAAGCGGGAACGTTGCGCGAGGCGAGAGCGGCAAGCGCGGCGTCGGCGCGCGCGGGAGCGATCGCCACGAGCAGGCCGCCGGAGGTCTGCGGATCGTAGAGCAAGTGGCGCGCTTCTTCCGGCACGCCGGCGGCAAATTCGACGCAGCCTTCCAGCCATTCGCGGTTGTTCTTCAACCCGCCGGCGAGAAAACCCGCGCGAGCGGCATCGAGCGCGCCCGGGAGCGCGGGAATCTGACGGTGGTCGAACTCGAGAGAAACGCCGCTGCCGGCGGCCATTTCCTGCGCGTGTCCAAGCAGACCGAAACCGGTGATGTCCGTCACCGCATGGATCGCCCGCGTAGGACAGGCTTCAGCCTGTCCAGAAACAGAAGGCGGACAGCCTGAAGGCTGTCCCACGCCGTCAATTTCCAGCAACGCTTCGGCCGCGTCGCGATTGAGGCGCGTCATCGACACCGTGGAAGCGGCGAGAGATTCGTGGGGAGCCTTTCCATTTTTCAACGCCGTCGAAATCAGCCCCGTGCCCAGCGCCTTGGTGAAGATGAGCACGTCGCCGGGCTGCGCGCCGACGTTGCGCCACACGCGCTGCGGGTGAATCACGCCCGTCACCGCATAGCCGAATTTCAACTCGTCGTCGCGGATGGAATGTCCGCCGACGACGCTGCACCCGGCTTCGTCCATTTTGCTGTGGCCGCCGCGGAGGATCTGCTCCATCACCCCGGGGTCGCCCGTGGGCGGGAAGCCGACGATGGACAGCGCGGAAATCGGCCGGCCGCCCATGGCGTACACGTCGGAGAGCGAATTGGCGGCGGCGATCGCGCCAAACTGATACGGGTCGTCCACGATGGGTGTGAAAAAATCCACCGTCTGCACGATGGCTAGCTCGGGAGTGAGTAGATACACCCCGGCGTCGTCGCTGGTGTCGAAGCCAACGAGAACGTTCGGGTCAGTGGGCCGCGGCAGGCGGCTCAAGACGGAGTCCAGCAACGCGGGACTCAGCTTGGCCGCTCAACCGGCGGCTTTGACCATGGCCGTCAGCTTCACAGCCTCGGACAAAGCGGTTCCCTCCGTACAGCCGAGGTCGTGATTATACCCTGCGGCGGCGGTGCGATGCGCTGCGGTAGAATGGAACGTCAATACCATGATGGCGCGGGACACATTGCGGCTGGCCTTTGACGCCTTGCGCGCGCACAAGCTGCGCACCGCGCTCACCCTGCTCGGCTTGGTGATCGGCGTCACCTCGCTCATCCTGGTGATGACGCTGATCCAGGGCGCGAACGCGTACGTCGAGACGAAAATCGCCAACCTCGGCACGGACATTTTTCAGGTGTCGAAGCTGCCGCTGGCCTCCACTGATTTCCGCGAAGTGCTGCGGGCGAAGAAGCACCGCGACATCGCCTTTGAAGACTGGCACGCGGTGCAGGACCGCTGCGTGCGGTGCGCCGGCGTGGGCGCGCAGATTGAGTTGCCCGGGCGGGTGAAGAGTGATTTCCAGTCCATGCCGGACGTCTCCATCCGCGGGCAGACGGCGAACATGGGCTGGATCAGCACGCTGGACATCGTGCAGGGACGCTTCTTCAGTGAAAGTGAGCAGCGCGCGGCGGCCCCGCTGGCGATCCTCGGCGACGGCGTGCGCGAACGGCTCTTCGAAGGGCGCGACGCCATCGGCAAGAAGGTGCGCGTGGGCGGCGCGGAGTTCGAAGTGATCGGCGTGGCGGAAAAAATCGGCTCGATTCTCGGGCAGGACCAGGATCGATTTGTGCTCATCCCGATTGACGCGTTCGAAAAACTCTACGGCACGCGCCGCAGCCTGATCCTGCACATCAAGGCGCTCTCCAAGTATTCGCTGACCCCGGCGGAGGACGAGGTGCGGCTGATCCTGCGCGGGCGGCGGCACACGGACCCGCTGGCGCCCGACGGCTTCTACTTCACCACCGCGGAAACCTATCTCGACCTGTGGCGCGACATCAGCTCGGTGTTCTTCATCGTGCTGGTGTTGATCTCGTCAGTGGCCTCCATCGTCGGCGGAATCGTGATCATGAACATCACGCTGGTGAGCGTCACCGAGCGGACGAAAGAGATCGGGCTGCGGCGGTCGGTGGGCGCGCGCCAGCGGGACATTGCTCGGCAATTTCTGGTCGAGGTGCTGGCGCAATGCCTCGTGGGCGGCTTGACCGGCGTGGCACTGGGGTTCGCGCTGGCGCTGCTGCTGCGGCAGTTCACGCCGTTCCCCGCGGTGGTGCAGGCGTGGGTGGCGCTGCTGGGATTGAGTCTGGCGTCGGTGATCGCGCTGGTCTTCGGTGTCTATCCGGCCATCAAAGCGGCGAAGCTCGATCCGGTGGTGGCGCTGCGGACAGAGTAGGTAGCAGGAGGCAGCGAGCAGAACTGGAAAGAAATCCGCAGATTACGCAGATTCAGAGACCCAAATTACTTGAACAACGCAAAGGACATCGGGCCCGAAAAAGCATCAGGAAACCGTGCAATCCAATTCGACTTAGCCATCAAAATCTGTGTAATCTGCGGATTCAGGTGGAGGCCGCATTCATGGAGACGAAAGACCCGCGAACCCATGCCATCATCGGCGCCGCGATGGAAGTTCATCAACAACTCGGCTGCGGGTTCCTGGAACCTGTCTATCAGCAAGCGCTCGCCCTCGAACTCGCAGCGCGGAAAATTCCTTTCCGCAAGGAAGTCGATCTCTTCATTTCTTACAAGGGGAACCAGCTTGAGGCGTCCTATCGAGCGGATTTCGTTTGCTTCGATTCGGTCATCGCTGAGCTAAAGGCTCTTGCCAGACTGAGCGGCGTGGAAGAATCGCAAGTAATCAACTATCTGAAGGCTTCCGGCCTTGAACTCGCCTTGCTCCTGAATTTCGGAGCGAAGTCGCTTGAGTATCGTCGCTTTGCATTTTCCAAATCTGTGAAATCTGCGTAATCTGCGGATTGATCTCTTTATGACGCGCGCCGAATGGAAAGAATCGCTGGGGATTGCGCTTCAGACCATGCGCAGCCAGAAGTTGCGCAGCTTTCTGACCATGCTCGGCGTGGTGATCGGCGTGGCCAGCGTGATCAGCGTGGCGGCGATCATCAGCGGGCTGAACCAGCACATCTCCGACAAGGTGCACGAGATTGGCTCGCAGTCATTCTTCATCACGCGCTTTCGGCTGTTCACGGTGGACTTCGAGCGGCTGGATGAGGAAATCCGCCAGCGGAAGTACCTGAAGCCGGAGGACGCCGTCGCGATCCGCGAGCAGTGCCCGTCGGTGTTCAAGGCGTCGCCCATTCTGACGCGGGCGCTCTTCCTCGGCGGGTCGAACGAGATCCGCTACAAGAACCGGCGCGTGGATGAGCCGATCCTGCGCGGGGCCGAGCCGGAGCTGGTGGACGTGCTGCCCATCTACCAGGTGCGCGACGGCCGCTTCCTGACGCACGACGAGAACACCCACGCGGCCCAGGTTACCCTCCTCGGCAGCGCCATCGCCGCCAACCTCTTTGGCGCCGAGGACCCGTTGGGCAAGGAAGTGCGCGTGAACGGGCTGCCGTTCACGGTGATCGGCGTCTTCGAGCCGCACCAGGGGCTCTTCGGCGGGCCCGGCGTGGACGACTTCGTCATCATCCCCTACCGGACGTTTGCGAAAATGTATCCGGAAATCGAAGAGGTGATTATCGCCGTGTGCACGTCCGACGCGGCGCTGCTGCCGCGCGCACAGGAAGAGGTGGCGGAGGTCCTGCGGCGGCGCCGCAACGTCCCGGCGAGCAAGAAAAACGATTTTGAAATCACCTCTCCCGACCTGCTCACCGACCTGTGGGAGAGCCTGACCAGCGCAATCGTCATGCTCACGCTGATCATCGCCTCGATCGGCCTGCTGGTGGGCGGGATCGGCGTGATGAACATCATGCTGGTCAGCGTCACTGAGCGCACCAGCGAGATCGGCGTGCGCAAGGCCGTCGGCGCGCGCAAGAAGGACATCGGCGCGCAGTTTTTGCTCGAATCGGTGGCGATTACCAGCGTGGGCGGAATGCTCGGCGTGGTGTCCGGAATCGTGTTCAGCGTCAGCGTCGCCGCCGTCTTCCCCAATCTTCCGGCGCGCGTCTCCATCCTCTGGACCGTGGTCGGCCTGCTGCTCTCCGTGGCCGTGGGGCTTTTCTTTGGAATTTATCCCGCCGTCAAAGCCGCCGGCATGGACCCCGTCCGTTGCCTGCGCTATGAATGATAAGGTGTTAGGCTCTGGGAACTAGGTTCTAGCAGGGCGCTGAAAAACTCCCTGTTTGGAATTGTGAATGCACTCTAGTATGCACGAAGCTCAGATGCCCGGCGTGAGTGGGCGAAATCCCTCGTCGAGGAGAAACTTCGTGCGCGGAAATACGGATTTGCAGAACC
>JACQDE010000074.1 GCA_016201285.1 Acidobacteriota bacterium
CCGCCGCCATCCGCGCGCTGGCGCGCAGCCGCCGGGCCTCGCCACGCCGGTGCTTCAGCAACAGGTTCGAGCCGATTCCGTACAGCCACGGGAGTGCGCTCGCGCGCGACGCGTCGAACGTCTTGCGCCGCTCGAACGCGAGCCGGAAGAGCTCGCCGACCAGCCCCTCCGCCACTTTGGCGCCCGCCCGGCGGCCCAGGAAGCGCAGCAGGGTGGCCGCGTGGCGGTCGTAGATCAGCCCGAAGGCCTCGGGCTCGCCCAGCGAGCGGCCGATGACCTCCGCGTCCGAGCGAGAGCTCATCTTCTACCTTTTCCCGATCGCGGGGTTGGGTTCGCGGGGCAGCAAAACTGTCTTTACCGCGGCTGCCTCTACGCGGTGCTGATCCGCCGGTGTGTGCGCGTCGCGATCGAATCGGGTTCACGATAGATTGAGTCAGGCGGCATGCGCAGCGTCTTCTTCCTTCCCCACAGGTCCAAAAGCAGTCCTGGAGGGCACTTCGCCGCAGAGGATCACGAGCGCGAACACGGCTTGCAGCTCCATGAACTGCCGCATGGTGATCCCCTGCGTCGTGAGATAGGGCACCTCACCGGGATCACGATCATGAACGGATCGAAGACGGATCGAAGAACGAAAAGCCGTAGAGGAGCTTGATGTTCTTCTTCACGGGGCCGGCTCCGACTCAACTGTAGGCGGTGTGATGGCAACAGCACAACTATCCTGCCTTGACAATTGCGGTTGACCTGGTGGAGTATCCACGCGAGCGCAGGGCGTACGAATGGGCGCGCGCTGCGGCCTTTCCGACGATCCGGCGGGCGCGGCATCGCGATCATCGCGCGGTGGGCCAAGCGGCCGACGCGCTCACACAGAGCCTCGTGCAGGCGACGGGAGCACGAACGCTGGGATTCTGGGGCTCGCCCGGGTTTCGAAACGTCGCGACCAAGACCAAAGAGGTCAAGAACGTTGCGGACCTCAAGGGGTTGAAGGTCCGGGTGATCCAGACCCCGACCTACGTGCGGACTTTCGAACTGCTCGGCGCCAGCCCGACCCCGATGGCGTTCGGCGAAGTCTACACGTCGGTCAAGACCGGAGTGCTGGATGGCCTGGAGCACGACGCGCCCACGCTAGCGTCCTCCAAGATGTACGAAGTCACGAAGTACCTTGCCCGGACCGAGCACCTTTACGGCGTCTGCTTCATCACAGCGAACGCCCGAAAGATCGACTCCTTGCCCGCGGATCTGAAGAAGGCGCTGGATGAGTCGGCCCGAGAAGCCTGCGGCTATATGTTTGACATCGCTGCCCAGAAGGAAGAGGACGGCCTCAAGATTCTCCGCGACAAGGGCATGGTCATCAGCACGTTCGATAAGCCTCCGGCCGTCGAGCGGGTCAAAGGCTACTGGAAGGAGTATGCGGACAAGGTGGGAGCCGAGGACATTCTCGCCAAGATCCTCGCCTGAGTCCAAGGATACAGCCGCTCAGCACAGAATGTCCGAAGGAGGCTGTCATGGACAGAGGGTTCAATCTCAATGAGCTGTTGCAGCAAAGGCTGTCCCGGCGAGACTTGTTCCGCAACGCCGGAGTGGCAGGGATCAGCCTCTCCGCCCTATGGGATTTGACCTCGCAGCTATCGGCCTCGGCCGCCACACCAAAGATAGGTGGGCAACTGATCGGGAAGCTGGAGGGACCAACCACCGTCACGGATCCGGCCAAGTTCCCCAAGACCTTCAAAGAAGCGCCGCAACTGGCGGAGCTGGTGAAGGCGGGCAAGCTGCCGTCAGTCAAGGAGCGGATAGGCGAAGACCCGCTGGTCATCAAGCCGGTGCACGAGATCGGTCGGTACGGCGGCACCATACGCCGTGGCTTCACCGGACCGGGCGACTGGTCTGCTGGTGTCCGCTTCTGCGGTAACGACAGCCTCGTGCACTGGGATGTGACGGGCACCAAGCCGACTCCTCTGGCGGCCAAGAGCTGGAAGTTCAGCGACGGCGACAAGACGCTCACCATTCACCTGCGCCGGGGAATGAAGTGGAGTGACGGGAAGCCCTTCACCGCCGACGACTTCGTGTTCTGGTTCGAGGACCTGTACAAGAACAAGGACGTGGTTCCGGCACCCTCGCCCTACCTGACCACCAAGAGCGGGCCTGCAGAGCTGGAGAAGGTAGATACCTACGCCGTCAGGTGGAAGTTCAAGGACCCCTACTGGGTATTCGTTCTGCTCCTGACCGGTCCCACAGGGTTCGGCGGCCAAGCGCACGATAGCCACGTGAGCGCCCTGGGAGGGTATGCGCCGGCACACTACCTGAAACAGTTCCACCCCAAGTATGTCTCCAAGGAAGAGCTGGACAAGAAAGCCAAGGAGGGCAAATTCGACAACTGGGTCAACCTGCTCAAGTTCAAGGCCGACTGGGGACTGAACCCGGAACTGCCGGTGATCTCACCGTGGCAGACGACGCAGGGCAGAAACACCGCCACCTGGGTGCTGGAGCGCAACCCCTACTACTTCGGCGTGGACACTGAGGGCAATCAGCTCCCGTACATCGACAAGGTGGTGCTCACCCTGGCGGAGAACCTGGAAGTCATCAACCTGCGGGCCATCGCCGGGGAATATGACTGGGGCGAACGGCATCTGGATCTCCAGAAGCTGCCGGTCTTCATCGAGAACCAGCAGAAGGGCAACTACAAGGTACACCTGGACCCCGGTGGCATCGGCAGCGATGCGGCGCTGCTCTGCAACCAGAGCTATGAGGCCGACGCCGAGATCGCCAGGTGGCTCACCAACGCGGACTTCCGTCGCGCCCTGTCCCTGGGAATCGATCGGGACCAGCTCAACGAGACGTTCTGGCTCGGCCTCGGCACTCCTGGCTCTGTCGTGTGCACCGAAACGTCGCCGTACAACCCCGGGGCCGAGTTCCGCAAGCTCT
This sequence comes from Acidobacteriota bacterium, assembly GCA_016201285.1. Classification (GTDB taxonomy): domain Bacteria; phylum Acidobacteriota; class Terriglobia; order Acidiferrales; family UBA7541; genus JACQDE01. The sequence continues at coordinate 2,920 of JACQDE010000074.1, forward strand.
GGTCCACCCACGACCCGAAGAACGCCAATGCCATGCTCGACAAGATAGGGCTGAGCAAGAAGGACGGGGAAGGGTACCGCCTGCGCACCGATGGCAAGGGCCGGCTGCGCATCGAGCTCACGACCTACCTCGGGTTCATGCCCTTCACCCAGATCGCGGAAATGATCAAGCTGCAGTGGGGAAAGATCGGCATCCAGGCCGACGTGGCGGAGCTGGAGAGGAGCCTGCTGGGCAGACGAAGAGCGAACAACGAGACTCAGGTGAGCATGGAGATCATGTGGGGCACCGAGAACCTGTACGCCCACTCCCCCGTCAATTTGTTCCCCTACGATCCCACGAGCGCTGTGGGGCCATTGTACGGCAAGTGGTTCGCCACCGGCGGCGGCTCTGGTAAAACGCCGCCAGGCCGCTTGAAGGAATTGTTGGAGCTCTACCGGGCGGGGTTCAGCGCCCCGGAGAAACAGCACTACGAGCTAGGCAAGAAGATCTGGCGCATCGCCATCGAGGAGCAATACGTGATCGGCACCGTCGGGCTCGCTCCGGGCATCATGGGTCTCCGGGTGTGCAAGAACAGCCTGGGGAACGTGCCTCAGAGGATGTTCAACGGCTCGTCCACCCTTCACCCCAAACAGTCCAAGCCGGAGACAGCCTTCTACAAGAGGTAGCGGTCATCATTCTCGCCAAGATACTCGCCTGAGTCCAAGATGGATCGGGCGCGCGCGTTCACTGGAAGCGGTGGGACGCGCGGCGCTTGGAGGTTGTCGGTGGCGAAGCTGGGCCCGTGGTACGTCAAAGCGCTCGAGAGCGTGATTGCGTCCTTGTTCGCGGGCTTGATGGTGACCGCGTTCTACGCACGAGACGAGCCGACTCCAGCCGGTCTGTGCCGTGCGCCAGGGTCATTGTGAAGACGCCTTCATGTCGCTCGCATTATAGGAGTCTTTCGCGGAGCCGGCATCGGTCGCAGCGACTGCGCACCAGGCCGAGAACGTGAGCACAGCGCCAAGCAGTATCGTCGCGCCGAGGATCGCCGGCCGCGAGGCCGCAATCGTCCACGCGAAGAGCTGCGTGAACGCGACCCAGCGCGACAATGCTTCCCCGAAATCGCGAGGTCGCAAGAGTGGGTCAGTCTCTGAGCCCGTCGGCCGGAGTCAGAGCGGCTTTTCTCAGGATTAGCGGCAGGAGCAGGAATACGAACGCGATCGAGAACAGGATTCCGAGCGCCGACAGGACGGACGGGAGTCCCCAGCCGTCGATCCCATAGCCCACGAGGGGGCCCAGCCCTCTGTGCCAGGATGAGTGAGACAGTCCCTGCCCCCGAAATTACTGAGGAGGGCGAGACGGGATGACCCCATGGACGCGCGAGAGATGACCGGGACGCAGGAGGACGTGCAGGTGGTGGCGAAGCCGCAGCGGCGGAC
>JACQDE010000078.1 GCA_016201285.1 Acidobacteriota bacterium
AAATCTAACGCAGAGGCGCGGAGACCGCAGAGGAGCGCGGAGAAAGACGAATCTAAGACGTAGGGATGCAAGGAACGCAGAGCAAGGCAGATGAAAGGCAGAAAAATCTAACGCAGAGGCGCGGAGACCGCAGAGGAGCGCAGAGAAAGACAAATCGGGCGGTCTGAAGACAGGCCCCTACAAACGCAAGATGACAGAGGGATGGGAAATGTGCCCACCCGCCGAAGACAGGCGGGTGGGCGCAACATTTTCGGGTACAATTCTGCGGCGTGGAAGGAAATGAGGAAGGAAGTTCGAAATTCGAAAGGCGATTGAAGAGAGATCCTTCGCTTGGCATAGGACGACAGAACGAAGATGCCGGCCTAAAGGCCGGCGCTACAGGGCGGCAGGCCCGCCCCTACGCGCAAGGCCAATGCAAGAGCCGGCGAGACCCGTTCGACAAGCTCAGGGCAGGCGCCGGGGCTATGAGGAGAGATCCTTCGTCCCGATGCAAAGCATCGGGACTCAGGATGACAACGCTTCGCTCAGGATGACAGCATTTTGTGAGGCGGACTCAGGATGACAATGCGATGAAAGCGGAAATCATAGCGGTGGGGTCGGAGATGCTGACGCCGTTCCGCGTGGACACCAATTCCCTGTTCCTGACGGACGAGCTCAACAAGCTGGGGATTGAGGTCACGCGAAAAGTGATCATCGGGGATGATCGCGCGGGACTGCGCGAGGCGTTTTCACAGGCGATGGAGCGCGCGGAACTGGTGATCGCCATCGGAGGCCTGGGGCCGACGGAAGACGACGTGACGCGCGAGGCCGTCGCGGAGCTGCTGGGGCGCAAGCTCATTCTCGACGAAGAAATCGTGAGAAACCTGCAGGAGCGCTTCCGGCGGTTTGGACGGCAGATGGCGGAGTCGAACAAGCGGCAGGCGATGGCGCCGGAGGGCGCGACGATTCTGGAGAACCAGCGCGGGACGGCGCCCGGCTTGTGGGTCGAGGAGCGAGGGCGCATCGTGATCCTGCTGCCCGGGCCGCCGCACGAGTTGAAGGCGATGGTCGAGGCGCAGGTGCGGCCGCGGCTGGAGAAAGTTTCCGGCGGGCTGCGGCTGTATGAACGGGAGCTGCGCGTGACGGGACTGCCGGAATCGGACGTGGACCAGCGCATCGCGCCAATCTACACGGGCTATGCGGACGCGCAGACGACGATTCTGGCCGGGCCGGGAGAAATTCAGATCCATCTGCGGGCGTGGTCGCGGGACGCGGCGGCGGCCGCACGGATGCTCGACGAGATGGCGGAGCGCATCCGGTTCGCGCTGGGCGAGGCGGTGTTCAGCACGACGGGCGAAGAAATGGAAGCCGTGGTGGCCAACGCGCTCAACCAGAACCACGCGACGATTGCCGTGGCGGAAAGCTGCACCGGCGGGCTGGTGGCGCAGCGGCTGACGAGCATTCCTGGAAGTTCGTCCTATTTTCTCGGCGGCGTGGTGTGTTATAGCAACGAGCTCAAGTCGGCGTGGGTGGACGTGCCGGCGGAACTGGTGGCAGCGAAGGGCGCGGTGAGCGCGGAAGTGGCCATCGCGCTCGCGGAAGGCATCCGGCGGCGCGCGGGCGCAGCGCTGGGACTCGCGATTACCGGCATCGCCGGGCCGAGCGGCGGCTCGCCGGAAAAGCCGGTGGGCACGGTGCACATGGCGCTGGCGAACGGCGCGGCGACGAAAGAGCGCAGTTTCCACTTCCCCGGCGACCGCGAGCGCATCCGGCAATATGCGTCGCAGACGGCGCTGGACTTAGTGCGAAGGTATTTCCTAGCAAAGCAGAGAGAGGGAGCGCAGGGGAAAGGGTGAAGGAAGAAGGCAGAAAGCAGAAGACAGAAGGCAGAAATCAGAACACAGTGCAGCACAGCCGCAGCCAAAACAAAGGACAACGCAGAGGCGCCCCGACAAAGAACGTCGGGGTAAACGCCGCTCGCAGAGGCGCGCAGAGAAGAAAGGACCAATCGAATTTTGTCGCGGGACGCGAAGAAACTCCGGGCGAGTAGTACAGAGGACAAGCGTGAGAGTGTTTGTGGCGATGGATGTGCCGGAGGAAGTGCGGAGGGCCATCGGGGAGTTTGTGGCGAAGCTCGAGCCGGTGTGCCGCGGGGCGCGATGGGCGCGAGTGGACGGGATGCACGTCACGCTAAAATATATCGGCGAGGTGACGGCGGAGAAAGTAGAACAGATTAAGAAGGAGCTGGAGGGCGTGCGGTCGGCGGAGGCGGTGGAGATGAATTTCCGCGGCATGGGATTTTTTCCGAACGCGAAGCACCCGCGGGTGTTCTGGGCGGGCATCGAAGCCACGCCGAATCTGGCAGAGATTTCTGCCGAGATGGAGAAGCGCATGGAACGGCTGGGCATTGCGCGGGAGGAGCGCGCGTTCCGGCCGCACCTGACGCTGGCGCGGTTCAAGACGGAAGAGGGTTTGGCGAAATTGCACGAGGCGATTGAGAAGGCAGGGGCGGTGGAGTTCGGCAGCACGCGGAGCAGCGAGTTTTATCTGTACGAGAGCAAGCTGCTGAGAGGCGGGGCGGAGTACACGAGGCTGGCGAGGTTTGCGTTTGCAGCGGAGAAGTAGGAAATCAGAAGTCAGAAATCAGAAGAAAGAATGGACGATTTGAAATTTGAAATTTGAAATTTGAGAAAAACCAAGAGGCGGGAGAGTGGAAATCGAAATATTCTCTGCAATGGAACAGTTGGCGGTGACCGGGAACGGGATGGGCGGGGCGGGGTACGTGAAGCTGGCGACATTCTCGATTGCGGCAGAGTAAGTGCGCGAATAAAAAGGGCGTAGGGGGTAGGGTGTTGGGTGTAAAGAAAGACTCAGAAAAGGGACAATGATAACGCAGAGGCGCAGAGCGCGCAGAGGAACGCAGAGAAAACCAAGCGGCGCGGAGTTTATGAAGTTGGGCCTCTTGCGCTTCGCGGAGGAGCCGCGATGACGGCGCTGCTCTTGTTCCCCCAAGCAAAGGCCTCTTATGCGGGTTTTGGTTACTGGTTCCCAGCAGTATTCGCCTACATGCTTGGTTCCATTCCGTGGGGCTACCTGATTGTGAAGAGGCGCGAGGGGCGGGACATCCGCGCGTCGGGGAGCGGGAACATCGGCGCGACGAACGTGGCGCGAAGCGCGGGGCCTGTGGCGGGAGTGGTTACGCTGCTGCTGGACGTGGCGAAAGGCATCCTTGCGGTGTGGGGAGCGCGTTGGATAACCGATGGCGATATCACGCTGATGATGGGCGCCGCAGTCATGGCAGTGATGGGGCATATGTTTCCGGTGTGGCTGAAATTCAAGGGCGGGAAAGGCGTGGCGACGGGCGTGGGCGCGTTCGTGATGATTTGCTGGCCGGCGGTGGCGGGGGCGCTGGCGGTGTGGATCGTGGTGGTGGCGATCTGGCGATACGTGTCGCTGGCGTCGGTGATTGCCTCGGCGTCGCTGCCGCTGCTAACGTACCGGCTGTACTCGCCGCTGGGGGCGCCGCCGCTGGCGGTGTCGATTGGGACGACGCTGATCGCGGCGTTGATCATCGTGAAGCACAAGGACAATATCGGGAGATTGGTGGCGGGGACGGAGAACAGGCTGAAGCTGAGAAAATAGAGTTTAGGCCTTCGACGCAAGAATAGGAAGCAAGTAGCAGCAAACGAAAGATGCAAGACAACAGGAGAGAAAAGGGATAACGCAGAGGCGCAGAGGCCGCAGAGAAAGACGCAGAGAGATCCTTCGCTTCGCTCCCCTCGGTTACCCTCGGGGCAAGCAGGATGACAAGGATTCGCACTGGATGGCAACGCTTCGCACTGGATGACAACGATTCGCTCCCCTCGGTTACCCTCGGGGCAAGCAGGATGACAACGCGGCGGCAGTTGGGAGTGCAAAGCTTATGAAGAAGATTGCGGTGATTGGAGCGGGGAGCTGGGGGACGGCGCTGGCGATGGCGCTGACGCGGAGCCGGGCGGCGCATCGCGTGTCACTGTGGGTGTATGAGACGGACATCTGCGAATCGCTGCGCACGCGGCGAGTGAACGAAGTTTTCCTGCCGGGCTTCGAAGTGCCGAAGGAAGTCGAGGCGACGAACGATTTTGGCGAAGCGCTCGACGGCGCGGGCATCGTGCTGGGGGTGATGCCGTCGCACCACGCGCGCGGCCTCTACACCAAGATGCTGCCGCACGTGAAGCCGGAGATGGTGTTCGTGAGCGCGACGAAGGGGCTGGACCACGCGACGCTGGAGCGCATCACGCAGGTGATCGAGCAGGTGGTCTCGCAAAAGTTCAAGCCGCGGGTGGCGGCGCTGTCGGGGCCGTCGTTTGCGAAGGAAGTGGCGCGGGGCGATCCGACGGCGGTGGTGATCGCGTCGAAAGATCTCGAGCTGGCGCGGACGGTGCAGGAGGAATTTTCCGGGCCGACGTTCCGGCTGTACGCGAACGACGATCCGGCGGGCGTGGAGCTGGGCGGCGCGGTGAAGAACGTGATCGCCATCGCCGCGGGCGTGTGCGACGGCTTGGGCTTTGGCTTTAACACGATTGCGGCGCTGATCACGCGCGGCCTGGCGGAGATGACGCGGCTGGCGGTGGCGATGGGCGGGCAGCCGCGGACGCTCGCGGGGCTGGCGGGCATGGGCGATCTGGTGCTGACGTGCACCGGCGGGCTGAGCCGCAACCGCACGGTCGGCGTGGAGCTGGGCAAGGGGCGGAAGCTCGAGGAGATTATCGGGTCGATGCGCATGGTGGCCGAAGGCGTGGGGACGACGGTGGCCACGGTGCAGCTCGCGAAAAAGATGAACGTGGAGATGCCCATCACCGAGCAGATGCACGCGGTGCTTTACGAAGGGCGGGCGCCGAAAGAGGCGATACGGGAGTTGATGGAACGGCGGCTGAAGCACGAGTGAGGAGAGGGACCAGGGATCAGGGAAAAAGAAGGAATTTGAAATTGGAGATTTGAAATTTGAAATGAAGACTGCCCCCCCAGGCAGGAGCTCGGGGGTTCGAATATTAGGATTGAGGGGCGGCTGAAGCACGAGTAGGCGAGCGCGTGCGGGGCAGGAAACTCGGGCGCGGGATTCGTTGCCACACGCCCGCGGCTTCACTAGAATAGGCGCTCGCGCAGGTACTTTTGACTCCCACCGAACCAACCCGGCCGCGCGTGCGGTGGCGCCCGCGCATTTTTTATGTCGTGCTGGTGGCGCTGCTGCTGATTAGCATCCTTCCCATCTGGGTCTATCACCGGCTGGTGCTGAGCCTCAGCCAGGACAAACTCTCCGATACCGAACGGCTGCAGCAGACCGAAGTGACGCGGTCGCTGGCGGAAGAGATCCACCTCTACCGGAGCAGCCTGTATCAGCAACTGGCGGGACAGCGGCAGATTTTCGCGCTCGCAGGACTGATCGGGAACATCGACGACAAGAAGAACGAGGGCCAGGTAACCACGCTGCTGGAAAACCTGGTGAACAGCAACCCGAACATCCTCTACGCCACGGCGGTGGGGCAGACGGTGAAAGGCTGGGGCGCGGGCGACGCCCGGGTGGCGAAAGACGATTTTGTAAAGAATCTGATGAAGCGCGCCTTCTTCACCGCGCAGCAGCGCGCGGAATTCCACAGCGACCCGCTGGCGTTCGGCGCGGACAGCCGACCGGCGTTCATCATGGCGCTGCCGCTGACGGCGGGCGAAGAGTTCAAGGGAATGCTGGCGGTGGTGGTTTCGCTGGATCGAATCCTGGAGCGGCTGAACGAAGCGAGCGTGCGGGGACGCGAAGTGTACGTGGTGGACCGGAGCGGGCGGATCGTGGCGCACCCGAACACGCGGCGGTACGTGCCGGGGCAGGACGTCAGCGCAAGCGTGCCGCTGGTGGCGCGGCTCAAGTCGCTCGAAGAAAAGCGGCGGGCCACGGAGACGGCGCCGTTTGTGCTGACCGAAAACGGCAAGAGCGTGGAGATGATCGGCACCTACAGCACACTGCCGCAACTGAACTGGGCGGTGATGGCGCAGCGGAGCCTGGACGACGCGCGGAAGGACGCCGGCGTCGAGGAGCTGAACCGGCAGGCCATCGGAGTGGCGGCGGTGGTGGCGGTGCTGGCCCTGTTCATCGGCTACTGGTTCGCGTTCGGGATCAGCCGGCCGATCCGGGGACTGGCGGAGTCCACGCAGGCCATCAGCCGCGGCGACTTCCAGCAGCGCGTGAACGTGAGGGGCGCAGCGGAAATCAGCGAACTGGCCGAAACGTTCAACAAAATGGCGGGCGACATCGAAGAGTTCATCGCCCAGCTCAAGCAGGCGGCGGAGGAGAACCGCGAGCTGTTCATCGGGTCGATCCGCATGCTCTCAGCGGCCATTGACGAGAAGGATCCGTACACGCGCGGCCATTCCGGGCGCGTGGCGAAATACTCGGTGATCATCGGGGAGCAACTGAACCTCAACGCCATGGACATCGATCAGTTGCGCATTTCGGCGCTGCTGCACGACGTGGGCAAGATCGGCATTGACGACCGGGTGCTGAAGAAGCCGGGGACGCTGACGCCGGAGGAGTTCGAGATCATGAAGCAGCATCCGGCGAAGGGCGCGAACATCATGCGGCCGGTGGCGCAGCTCCGGGAAATGCTGCCAGGCATCGAGCTGCACCACGAGCACATGGACGGGCGCGGGTATCCGTACGGGCTGAAAGGCGACCAAGTCCCGATGATGGCGCGGATCATCGCTGTGGCGGACACGCTCGACGCCATGACGACGAACCGGCCGTACCAGACCGCTATGGAGCTGGGGTACGCGCTGGAAAGGATCCGGGCGCTCGGCACGACGAAGTTCGACCCGGCGGTGGTGACGGCGCTGGACGCGGTGATTTCGTGCGGGAAACTGAAGCTTAGCGCGACGCTGGTGGAAGTATAGAGGCCAGGGGTCATTCCTCAGCTTTCAGCCGTCAGTTTTCACCGTACAGTCTCAGTCTTCCGTTCAAACAAAAGCAGGCGGGGAACGCCGGTGGCGCCCTGAGGCACGGGTACAAATCCGCGCGCGGCCATAGCTCCGACAAGGCCGGGATCCTCCTCTTCCCTGTTCCGGAAGACCCAGATGCGGGAGACGCCGTCGAGATCGAGGCGGTCGAAAGGACGCGGGGTCACGCCGGCCATGCGGATGGCAGTCGGCAAATCGCTCGACAGGGCTTCGATCCGCTCGGAACGATGGAGGCGGCGGTTCCACTCCCAGTAAAGGACAGACCCCAGGCCGGGCGCATCGGCGAGCAGAAGATCGCCGGGGCGCACGCGTCCGGCGGCAAATTCCACGCCCTGGCGGACGATGCTTGGCCGGCGGGCCTCCACCACCGAGCCGGCGATCCCGACGATCTTCCACGGCAACAGCACGGCCAGCAAAGCGATGCGCCCGGCGCGACCGCTCAACTGACAGAGAAGAAAAACGACGATCAGATAGGGGATCATCGCGCCGAGCACAAAGCGGGCCTCGAGAGAGCGCGCCACCGTGACGCTGAAGACAAAGAGAACGAGCAGGGGCACGGCGGCGAAAAGAGCGGCCATCCAGAACCACTGCCGGGAAAATTCATTTTCGCCGCGGAGCGGCCAGAACCGAGTGCGGTTGCGCCACCACAGAATCAGCAGGCCCAGATGAATGGCAGCCGCCAGAGCAATACCGATCAGGCGGATGCGATAGCCGGCGGCCGGAAAGCTGCCGAGGAAGTTGTAGAAGAGCGAGGCCGTGGCGCTGGCGAGACTTTTGTGCACCCAGTGCAGGTTGGAATCGAGGCCGCGCGCGTGATAGACGGGCAGCACATAGAGAAACCACGGCAAGAAGGCCAGCGCGGGCACCGCTGCGGCCAGGGTGAAGGTGATTTTGCGGCGGCCGAACAACCAGTTGAGCATGACGAAAGAGACGACGAACAGCGCGCCGAACAGGTGGGTGTACACGAGCAGCGTCATGACGGCAGTCCAGGCGGCCAGCGTGGCGTTCCGCGGATTCGTCCGCCAAGAGTCCCACAGCAACAGACCGGCGGCGGTCAGCAGCAGGGCCAGGCCATACATGCGGACCAGCGTCGGCGCCCCGCCGATGTGGAAGAACACGGAGGCAAGAAAAAACGAGAGCAGCCGCCAGTGGGGCGTGATGCGCGTGGCCAACAGCGTCAAGAGCAGAATGGCCGGAGGGATGATGACGAGCGGCAAAGCGCGGGCGGCGTTGTCCGTCTGGCCAAAGACCGCCAGCCAACCGCGCTGGACAAGGTAAATCAGCGGCGGGTGGACGAGATCGCCGCGGATTTCCGTCAGGTGTTCCGCAAACGGCTGCCCGGCATTGATGAGCGCCCACGTTTCAGTGACGATGAGCGTGCGCTGCCAGCCAAGCGCGGCCAGCGCCAAAAAGAGCAAGACGAGAATAGATCCCCACGTGAGCCAGGCACGGCGCGGGACACAGACCGGATCCATTGAGCAGCCCGCCATCAGCGTAAACCCCCATCGGAAGATAAAGCACGAACTCGCCCCGTTTCAGCCGGCCCGGCGCAGCGCGCGAACGTAAACTTCTGCTAAGATTATCGTTTTGAAGATGAGGATGCAACCAACGCAATGATTACACTCTTCGGGCCGCCCGAACCGACGCTGCTCGAGCGGCTGAAAGAATCGGTCAGCAAGACCCGCTCGCAACTCGCCGGGACAGTGGAAACGCTCCTCGCGGGCGAGCGGCAGATTGATCCGGCGCTGCTCGCGGAGCTCGAGACGGCGCTGCTGAGCGCCGACCTGGGCCCGCGCACCACGCGGGAGATCCTCTCCGCGGTGAAAGAAAAGGTGGACCGGCAGGCGCTGACCGACGGCGCGCAGCTCAAGGCGGAACTGAAGAGCCAGCTCGTGGGGATCCTGCAGGAACCCGCCGGATCGAACGGGAAATCCGCCGCGGAAACAGGTAACGACCCGCGGGTGACGTTCATTGTGGGCGTGAACGGGACGGGCAAAACGACAACCATCGGGAAGCTGGCGAACCGCCTGCGCAAGGAAGGGCGTAGCGTGGTGCTGTGCGCCGCGGATACGTTTCGCGCGGCGGCGATCGAGCAACTGGCCATCTGGGCCGAGCGCAACGGCGTGCAGATGATCCGGCAGAAGCCGGGGGCGGACCCGGCGGCGGTGGTGTACGACGCGGTGGCGGCAGCGAAGGCGCGCGGAACAGACGCGGTGCTGGTGGACACCGCCGGGCGGCTGCACACGAAGTCCAACCTGATGGCGGAACTCGAAAAAATGAAGCGCACCGCGGCAAAACTCGTGGCCGGCGCGCCGCACGATATTTTACTGGTGATGGACGCCACCACGGGACAAAACGGGTTGAACCAGGCGCGGGAGTTTACCGGACACGTCGGCGTGACCGGCATCGTGCTGACGAAACTCGATGGCACGGCGAAAGGCGGGATCGTGGTGGCCATCGCGCGGGAATTGGGATTGCCGATTCGATTCGTCGGAGTTGGAGAAAAGATAGATGATTTGGTGCCGTTTGACGCGCAGACGTTTGTGGATTCGATGTTTGAATGAGGAAGTCAGAAATCAGAAGTCAGAAGGAAGAAGGCAGAAGTTGGAAGTTGGAAAAAAGCAGGAATTGGAAATTTGAAATCTAAGATTTGAAATTTGAAAGTTCAAGAAAAACAATCACGTCAAAAGTTATTCTCCATGGATGACCACCGCTGGATGGCCCGCGCGCTGGAACTGGCGCGACGCGGCGAAGCGCAAACCCACCCGAACCCGATGGTGGGCTGCGTGGTGGTGCGCGGCGGGCGCGCTGTCGGCGAGGGATTCCATTTGTATGAAAAGCGCGACCATGCGGAGATTGTGGCGCTGCGGAGGGCGGGGGAGCGGGCGCGGGGCGCGACGCTTTATGTGAATCTCGAGCCATGCTGTCACACGGGGCGCACGGGGCCGTGCACCGAGGCAATCCTGAACGCCGGCGTGAAGCGCGTGGTGGCGGCGATGCGCGACCCGAATCCGGAGGTGGCGGGGCGCGGAATTGCGCGGCTGCGGCGGGCGGGCGTGCGCGTGGACGTAGGCGTGCGCGAGAAAGAGGCGCAGAAATTGAACGAGGCGTTTGCGAAATGGATGCGGACGGGGCGGCCGTTCGTGACGCTAAAAATCGCCATGACGCTGGACTTCAAAATTGCCGGGCCAAAAAAGCGGCGCCGGTCGGTGACATGGATTACTTCGCAAACCTCCCGCGAGGAAGTGCAGAAGATGCGGCACGCCGCGGACGCGCTGCTGACGGGGATTGGGACGGTGCTGGCGGACGATCCGCGATTGACGGACCGCACCGGGCTGCCGCGGCGGCGGCCGCTGGTGCGCGTGGTGCTGGACTCGCGGCTGCGGTTGCCGCTTAAATCGAAACTGGTGCGGTCGGCGCAGGGCGATGTGCTGGTGTTCACAACGGCGTCCATTCGGTCGGCGCGAGCGCGGGCGCTGAGCCGGGCGGGAGTGGAGATTATGCGCGTTAGAGAAAAGAGCGGACGACCAGAGCTGGGCGCGGTGATCGAAGAACTCGGGCGGCGGGAGATGCTAAGTCTGTTGGTGGAGCCTGGGGCAGAATTGTATCGACAAACGTTTGATGCGGACGTTGTGGACAAATTCGTTTTTTTTGTTGCCCATAAAGTGATGGGCATCGGCTTGGGCGTCAGCAGTCCGATGGTGCAGTGGAAGGGGAGATCGAAGCTGCACGATGTGACGGTGCGACGTTGCGGGCCAGACTTTGTTTTGGAAGGATACTTATCCAATGTTTACGGGAATCGTTAAGTGGGTGGGCACAGTGGATTCGCTCGAGCGCACGGCGGAGGGCGGGCGGTTGCGGGTGCGCGCGCCGGAGCTGGCGGGGGCGCTCGCCGTTGCCGACAGCATCGCGGTGAACGGCTGCTGCCTGACGGTGGTGCGGCTCGAGGGCGAGGCGTTTGAGATGGACCTCTCCGGCGAGACGCTGCGGCGGACGTCGTTCAACGAAATGACGGCGGGCACGCGCGTGAATCTGGAACAGCCGATGAAGGCGGGCGACGAATTCGGCGGGCACTTCGTGCAGGGGCACGTGGATGGCGTGGGGCGAGTGACCGCGCTGGTGCCCGAGGGCGAGAACTGGTGGCTTTCGGTGCGAGTGCCGGACGCGGTGGCGCGGTACGTGGCCATGAAGGGATCGGTCGCGCTCGACGGCATCAGCCTGACGGTGGCCGGGTGGCACGACGGCGTCGTGGACATCGCCATCATTCCTTACACGTACGATTTTACGAACGTGAAGAACATGGCGGTGGGCGACGCGGTGAACGTGGAGTGCGACATCTTGGCGAAATACGTGGAGCGGTTGATGGAGGCGAGAAATGTGGCGGGGCCCGCGCGGATGACGGTGGAGGCGTTGAAGGAGCAGGGGTTTTAGCAGGGGGCAGGAAAATAGGAAAGATTTGAAATTGGAAATTTGAAATTTGAAAGCGGCATTGGGCGACCTGCCGGTCGCCCCTACAAATACGAAAAGAGCCGGCGGGACGCCGGCGCTACAAGGCGGACACAACGTGGCGGCGTAAAGCCGCCGCTACAGGTTCAAGCACCGGCTGGAAGCCGGCGCTACGAAGGCAGGCCTTTGCGGAAGGGGCTGCGGACGAGAATCCAGGCGACGACGGCGAAGACGATCAGCGAGAGCGAGCCACCGTATTCGGTGAAGACGGGGAGCTCGGTGGCGCCAGTGAAGAGTTTGGTGAATGAAAAATTATCGACCTTGCGCCACTGGGCGAGGATGAAGCCCACCGAGAGCAGAATGGCGAGGATGGCTTCACCTGCGATGAGGCCGGAGGCGAGCAGAGTGCCGCGCTGTTCGAAGACGTCCTTAGCGGCGGCGGAGAGTTGGCGGCGCGCGGCGATGCGGTCGGCGAGCCACTTCAACATGCCGCCGACAAAAATGGCGGCGGTGGTCTCGAACGGCAGGTACATGCCCACGGCGATGAGCATGGGCGCGGGCGCGTCAATCATGATGAGCGCAATGCCGAAGACGCAGCCCATCAGCACGAGTCCCCAGGCCATCTGACCGGCAACGATGCCGCTGGCGAGGGTGGCCATCAGGCCAGCCTGGGGCGCGGGCAGGGCGCGCGAGCCGATGGTGTACGTGCCGTGCAGCGCGAGAATGGGCCACATCAGGAAAAACGCCAGCACGGTGACGCTGATGACTTCCGCCACCTGCATCTTCCACGGCGTGCCGCCGAGCAGATAACCCGCTTTCAAATCCTGGATGAGGCTGCCGGCCACGGAACACGCGATACACACCACCGAGGCCACACCGAGCACCGCGGCCACGCCGCTCGAGCCGCGCACGCCGACGCCGACCATGAGCAGCGCCGCGACGACCAACGCCGTCAGGGTGAGGCCGGAGACGGGCTGGTTGCTGCTGCCGATGAGTCCGACGAGATAGCCGCCGATGGCGGCGAGGACGAAGCCGGTGACGGTCATGACGAGCGCGGCCAGCGCGGCCACCCACCAGCGGCCGGTAAAGCGGTAGTAGATAACAAAGATGGGCACGATCAACGCGACGATGGAGAGCGCGACCCACTTGAGTGGGATGTCCATATCCAGACGGCCGAGGCCGGAGGCGCCGCTGGATTGCTTGGCCGCACTCAGTGCGCCGCGAATGGAGGCCAGCAGGGATTCGCGCATGGTGTAAAGCGTGTACACCGCGGCGACGAGCATGGTGCCGACGGCGATGGGGCGCACGATGTTGAACCAGACGGTGAAGCTGATGGCGTCCCAGGCGATGGGCTGGCCGGGCGCCGCACCCAAGCGGCGCGGGAGGTCGGGGTCGATGAACAGCACGAGCGGAATCAGCAGCCACCAGGCGATGGCTGTGCCGGAAAAATTGATGGCCGCGAGGCGCGGGCCGATGATGTAGCCGATGCCCATCAGCGCAGGCGAGGCGAGCGGCGAAGCGTAGGGCACGGCGCCGGTGTGGGCCACTTCGCCGGCGACGACCGTGGACTCGAAGCGCGGCATGACGACGCGGGGAAGCGGGACGAAACCGTTGATGTTTTCGCGAAAAAGCTGGAAACCGCGGCTGTTGGTGAAGAACTGGAGCAACGCGCCGATGCCCATGGCGCCGAAAACGAAGCGCGGGGCTTCGGTGGCGCCGTGCTGGCCGGCCTTGACGACTTCGGCGCAGGCGGTGGCTTCGGGGAACGGCAGGTCGGAATCCACACAGAGCGGGCGGCGGAGAATGATGATGAAGAAAACGCCGAGCAGACCGCCGGCGAGCATCAGCCAGACGGCGTCCCAGAAATGAGCAGCGAGATCCGGCCAGATGCCGGCCAGAAAAAACGCGGGGATGGTGAAGGCGGCGCCGGCGACGAGCGCTTCGCCGACCGAGGCCGAGGTGCGCGTGATGTTCTGCTCGAGGACGCCGCCGCGGAGCATGGGCAGGCGGAACAGCGCAATGGCGATCACGGCCGCGGGAATGGTGGCGGCGATGGTCTGGCCGGCGCGCATGGCGAGATAGGCGTTGGCGGCGCCGAAGAGCGCGGAGAGCAGCACGCCGGCGACGTTGGCCTTCCACGTAAACTCGGGCTCGCGGGAGTCTGCGGGAACGAAGGGCTTGAATTCTTTGGTCATTGGGGCCTCGGGAAAATGTTCTGTGAATGAAAGCGAAGCGTGGCGGAGCCCCGGAGAGATGCTTCGCCCGCCGCGGCGGGCTCAGCATGACAACGTGCCGGGCTGAAGCCCGGCGCTACACGGGCGACAGTCCTTCGCTTCCGCTTCCCTCCACTTCGCTCGGGACAGGCAGGACAAGCAAGCGGCGCCAGTGCAGGGGGCGCGGCCCCGAAGACGAAAAGCCTCACGTCAGGCGCGCAAAAATAGCGCGCCGGGACGTGAGCTACAACAGCAGCGGCCTTCAAGCGAGCACGTCCAGAGCGGGGATACGCTCGTCCTGCAGCCGGAAGTTGCGCAAGAAGGGGTCGGGCGTAGATTCGAAGTCGGCCCAGGTGCCGAAGAAGGCCACGCGGCCTTCGTGGAGAAAGACGAGGCGATCGGCGAGTTTTCTAGCAAGATGCGTATCGTGGGTGACAACGAGCGAGGTGTTGTGGAAGGCGGCCTTGAGCTTGCGGATCAAGTCGCCCACATGCGCGGCCATCAGCGGGTCCACCATGGTGGTGGGCTCGTCGTAGAGGATGGCTTCGGGGTCCTGCGCGAGGGCGCGGGCGATGGCCACGGCGCGCTTCATGCCGGTGCTGAGCTCGGCGGGGAGCTTGTCCGCAAATTCGGCGACCTCGAGCATCTCGAGTAATTCGCGGACGCGGGGTTCGATGCGCTCGGGATCGTCGCCGCGGGCGTCCATCGGGAAGGCGACGTTCTCGGCGACGCTGAGCGAATCGAAAAGAGCGCCGGACTGAAAAACCATGGTGACGCGGCGGCGGATTTCGGCGAGCTGCGCTTCGCTCCAGCCGGTGATGTCCTGGCCGGCGACGATGACGCGGCCGGCGTCGGGCTGGAGAAAGCCGAGAATGTGCTTCAGCGTGACCGACTTGCCGACGCCGCTGCGGCCGAGGATGACGCAGGTCTCGCCGCGGTCAACGAAGAAGCTGACGTTGTCGAGGACGACGCGGTCGTCGAAGGCTTTCGTCACGCCGCGGAATTCGATGTAGTGCTCGGTCATGCGTTCGCTGCCGTCCAAAGGTGGGGGGATGAACCCCCCGCTACAACCCATGCCCGCCTAAAGGCGGCCGCTACAAGATGCCCGCCTCCCGACTGCGTCGGGACAGGTTCCGGCGGGCGCTACGAGATGGCCGCCTGAAGCGGCCGCTACGAAGGCGTTTTCCCTTCGAAATGCGCGCGGGCGCCGGCGTAGTCGGCCGGCGAGTTCATATTCTTGAACAGGCCCCCGCCGGAATCAAACGCTTTCCACTCCTCATGCGGCAAGGTTTCTATCACAACTCCGGCCAATCCGTCGGTGACTTTTCGCACGCCGCGTGCCAGCGCCGTGGAAATCACGGGAGCGCAGCGCGCGTGGTACATGGCGCATAGCGGCTCGGGGCCGCGCTCGCTTGCCGGGAGCAGCGCGTCCGCGTGCGCGGCCAGGGCGCGGGAAATCAGGAAGTCGATCCAGGCCGCGGTCAGATACGGCAGGTCACAGGCGACGACCAGATTCCACGGCATTCGTGAGATGCGCAGCGCGGTGGCGATGCCGCCCAGCGGGCCGAGGCCGGGGACATCGTCGGGGAACACGGGCAGACCGAGCGAAGCGTAGAGCGAGGGATCGCCGATGACCGTGACCGGCGTGACGAACGCGTCAAGCAGGCGCGCGGTGCGGAGAAGCAGCGGTTGGCCCGCGAGTTCGAGCAGGGCTTTGTCCGCGCCCATGCGGGAGCTCGAGCCGCCCGCGAGGATGAAGGCGGAGACGTTTTGGAATTTTGCGGCAGTCAATTGCAGATCCCTCGCTGCGCTCGGAATGACAACCGTAATCTGAATATCCTCACGTCAGTCCCGACAAAAGTCGTCGGGACGGGACGTGAGCTACACGGGCGACCTGCCGGTCGCCGCTACGACGATTCCTACGACGATTCCGCGGACTTGCCGGGGCGATGGATGCCGAGCTCGCGGAGTTTTTCCTGCAAACTCTGGCGGTGCAGTCCGACGGCGGCGGCGGTGCGCGAGACATTCCAACTGTGGTCCTCGAGCTTGCGCGTGAGATACGCGACTTCGAATTTGCGCTTGGCCTCGCGGAAATCGGATTCGCTGAGGAAAACATCGGCGCTGTCTTTGGCGGCGCGGCCAGGGAGCGGGTGTCCCGCGCGGACCTCTTCGGGCAGATCCTCAGCAGTGAGCCCTTCTCCGCGGGCAAGCACAACGCTGCGCTCGAGCGCGTTCTTCAGCTCGCGGATATTGCCGGGCCAGTCGCAGTGCAGGAGCACGTCCATTGCTTCGTGGGAAAGGCGCGGCGGCGCGGCGCCGGCCCTGTGGCGCGCAGCGTGGAGATGCAGGAAGGCATCGGCGAGCAGCGGGATGTCTTCCTTGTGCGCGCGGAGCGGCGGGAGCGAGAGCGTGACGACGCGGAGGCGGAAGTAGAGGTCCTCGCGGAAGCGGCCGGCGGCGATTTCCGCCGGAAGGTCACGATGCGTGGCGCTGATGACGCGGACGTCCACGGCGATGGATTGCGTGCCGCCGAGGCGCTCGATGGTGCGGTTTTCGAGCGCGCGCAGCACCTTGGCCTGCGTGACGGGATTCATGTCGCCGATTTCGTCGAGAAAAATCGTGCCGCCCGCGGCCAGCTCGAATTTTCCTTTCTTCTGCTGGGCGGCTCCGGTGAACGCGCCTTTCTCGTAGCCGAAGAGTTCGGATTCGATGAGATTTTCCGGGAGCGCGGCGCAGTTGACGGCGACAAAAGGTTGCGAGGCGCGCGGCGAACGAGCGTGAATTTCCTGCGCCAGAAGATCTTTGCCGGTGCCGCTCTCGCCGAAAATGAGCACGGTGGCGTCGGAGGGAGCCACGCGGTCAGCCAATTCGAAAACGCGGCGCATCGCGGCGGTCTTGCCGAGCATCTGGCCGAATTCGCCTTCGGTGACGAGGCGCTGGCGCAGGCGCGCGTTTTCGTCGGACAACTCGACGAGCTTGACGAGATTGCCGGCGCGGCGGCGGAGCTCTTCGATGTCGAACCCCTTGACGAGATAGTCGGCGGCGCCGAGCTGCAGGGCCTCGACGGCAGGCCTGGCGGAATCGAGCGCAGTGACGACCAGCACGGGCTGCGCGCAGTCGTGCTCGCGCATCCAGCGCAGCAGATCGAGGCCGCCTTCGCCGGGCATGACGAGGTCGAGCAGAATGACGTCGGGCTTTTCGCGCGTGAGTGCTTCGCGGGCGGCGGCGACGCTTTCGGCTTCGGCGATGCGATATTTGTGCTCGAGCGCGCGGCGGGTGGCGTAACGCGCGTTGGGTTCGTCGTCGATGATCAAAATCGTTCGCATGGTGGCTCCAAAACCAAAGACGATAGTCGAAGTTCGAAATTCGAAAAACGAAATACAAAGCGGCGTCAAGCCGCCGCACTCCAAAGGGCGACCTGCCGGTCGCCCCTACGACGCTTGATGAACAGCATTCAACGTCACGACAAAGCGAGTGCCGCGAGAATGACTCGCGGGGCTTTCGCACTCGATGGTGGCGCCGATTTCCGCGATACGTTTTTCGACGATGGCCAGGCCCAGGCCGGTGCCGCTGGGCTTGGTGGTGAAAAACGGCTGAAAAATGCGCGGGCGGACGTATTCGGGAATGCCCGGGCCGTCATCGAGAATTTCCAGCACGATGTTTGCGTCGCGGCGGGCAAGCGAAACGCGTACGGAGCCACCCGGCGGCAGGGCTTCGATGGCATTGACGATGAGATTGGAAAGCACGTCGGTCAGCGCCTCTTCCGTGCCGGCGGCTTCTGCTTTTTCCGAAGCACCCTCGAGAGTGAGCGAAACGCCGCGGCGCTCGGCTTCGTGCTGCAACAGGGAGACGGTTTGTCCAGCGACCGCGGCGACGTCCACGCTAACGGCGGTGATGCCGCTGCCCGCGCGCACGGCGGGCTTGGCATAGCGCAGGAGCTGGTTGAGCTTCGCCGTCAGGCGGTCCACTTCGCTGACGACCATCGCGCAATCTTTGCGCGCGGAGGCGGGCAGGTCGGGATTTTCGAGCTGGAGCTGCAACAGCGTCTTCATCGAGCTGAGGGGATTGCGAAGATTGTGAGAAATGCTGGCGGCCATCTGTCCGAGCAGGGCGAGGCGCTCGCGTTCGGCGAGTTCGCGTTCGAGGCGGAGTTTTTCGTCGAGCAGGCGGCAGAGGTCAATGGCGGCGGGGAGCTGTTCGGCAAGGTAGTCGAGGGCGGCGTGCGTTTCGCCGGAGAGCGCTTGGCCGAAGAAATAGGCTTCGAGGACGCCGATTTCAGCAAGGCCGTTGCGGAGGATGAAGCGCTGGACATTTCCGGAAACCGTGGCGGGGCAATTGGGGCCGTGGTGCAAGGAGATGCGCACGCCGGAAAGGGAAAACGAGTCGCGGATGCGCGATTCGGCGAAGCTGATTAATTCCGTGAGATTTCCGGCGCGGGCCACGTGCTGGATTTCCGAGGTGATGCGCTGGAGCTGCTCGGCTTCCTTGCGAAACGCACGTTGCAGCAGCCCGCCGACGCGCCGTTGAATCGGCTCAAAGAAAATAACCAGCGTGAACAGCATCACGCTCGTGGTGGCCACCGGCGGGAAAAAGGGTTCCAACCAATCACTCACTCTGCGTGCAAGCGTTAGATACAAAAGTGCGATGAATGTGACTGTTACGGAAATCACCAGATTGCGCTGAAAGCCCAGGGAGAGAAATCGGTTGCGAAGTACGAAGTAGCCGAGCAGGACTCCAGGGATTAGAAACCCTGCTTGCAATACATAGCCCGGCATGAAACGTACGATCCAAAAGAGGCTTATTGCAACAAGTACGACGCTCAGCGCCACGTGAAGATTCCTTAGTGAGCCGCTTGGAACGCGCTTTGCCAAGACTGCTTCCATCACAGCGGAGGTACCAAATGCCAAAAGATTCCAGATAATCAGGCCCAGTTGTGGTGCAAATTCAATCTCTGGCCAAGTCCACCAAAATGTTGAGTCGGCAATGGCCGGTCCAAGAAGAGATCCGAAATAGAACACCGCAACAAGAATGTAAAGCCAAAAGCGGGAGCGGCCGCTTTCGAGACGCTTAAAGTACTCGACATGAGTGTGGACTGTTAGCGGAGGAATCAGAATGTAGCCAATGAGGATGAGCGTTTGAGAAAGCAGATTTGTGAACTCAGGAGGCTCCGGGTAATGCATTCGCGCATTGAGCAAGAGAAGCCAACCGTTAAAAAGAGAGAAAACGGAGAGCCCCGTGAGAAAGAGGGTTGTCTCAAACGCTTGGCGGCGACGAAGCCCAGCGAATAGGATTAGCAAGAAGAGGTACAGCAGCGAGCCTGCGGTGCACAAGACGAGTTGAAGATAGAAAGCCATCGCCGGTCCAAACGCAGTCTACCCGCCGATCAAAACTTCAACGAATTCTAGGCTCCGGATGAACGCAAGGCAAGAACCAAGTGCAAGGAAAAGGCGACAATGGGATAAGCGGTTGAAACATCTAGCCTTAGGTGGCGACTGGCGGCGAGCGAGTGAATCTTGAGGTGGTGGCTAAAGGCTTGACATGAAGGGAGTTTCTGGTATATTAGCAGTCGTCTGTGAGGAGTGCTAAGCAGGCTAGAGCGCTCCTTCTGAACGAAATTCCCAGAACCAACTATCGGAGGTAAAGGACGATGGCAGTGAAAGCGACTCCCTTGCACGACCGCGTGCTGTTGAAGCGGATTGAAGAGAAAGAGTCCGTGAAGGGCGGCATCATCATCCCCGACACGGCCAAAGAGAAACCGCAGGAGGGCGAAGTGATCGCCGTCGGTGCGGGCAAGCTCGAAAAGGGCCAGCGCATCCCGCTGGACGTCGAAGTCGGCGACCGCGTGCTCTTCGGCAAATACAGCGGCACGGAAATCAAGCTGGATGACGAGGAATACCTGATTCTTCGCGAGGAAGAAATCCTGGCGAAGCTGAGCGGGGCGGCGAAAGCGGCGAAGAAGTAAGAAAGCAGGGACCAGGGGTTAGGGGCTAGGGGCTAGGGAAAACCCGAACACCAGCACGAAACCCCGGCGAGAACTTCTCCGGCAGGGCCGGAACAAGATTCGAAATCATCAAGGAGGAAGAAGGAACATGGCAAAGCAAATCGTAACTGGTGAGAATTCCCGCCAGTCGATCCTGCGGGGCGTAAACGCCCTGGCGGACGCGGTGAAGATTACGCTGGGCCCGAAGGGGCGGAATGCGGTGATCGAGAAGAAGTTCGGCGCGCCGGTGATCACGAAGGACGGCGTGACGGTGGCGAAGGAAATCGAACTGCAAGACCCGCTCGAAAATATGGGCGCGCAGATGGTGCGCGAAGTGGCGTCGAAGACGTCAGATGTGGCGGGGGACGGCACGACCACGGCAACGGTGCTGGCGCAGGCCATCTTCCGCGAAGGCGTGAAGACGGTGGCGGCCGGCGCGAGCCCGATGGCGCTGAAGCGCGGCATCGAGAAGGCCGTGGAAGTGGCGTGCGAGGAAATCAAGAAGCTGCACCGTGACGTCAAGGGCGACATGATCGCGCAGGTGGGCACCATCTCCGCGAACAACGACAAGCAGATCGGCAGCATCATCGCCGAAGCCATGAAGAAGGTGGGCAAGGACGGCGTGATCACCGTCGAGGAATCGAAGACGATGGAGACGACGCTGGAGGTCGTGGAAGGGATGCAGTTCGACCGCGGCTACATCTCGCCGTACTTCGTCACCGACCCGGAGCGCATGGACTGCGTGCTGGAAGATGTACGCATCCTGATCCACGAGAAGAAGATCAGCTCGATGAAGGACCTGCTGCCGCTGCTGGAGCAGATCGCCAAGATGGGCAAGCCGCTGCTGATCATCGCTGAGGACGTCGAAGGCGAGGCCCTGGCGACGCTGGTGGTGAACAAGCTGCGCGGAACGCTGCAGTGCGCGGCGGTGAAGGCACCGGGCTTTGGCGACCGCCGCAAGGCCATGCTCGAAGACATCGCCACCCTGACAGGCGGCAAGGCCGTTACGGAAGACCTCGGCATCAAGCTGGAGAACGTGAAGGTCGAGGACCTCGGCAAGGCCAAGAAGATCACCATCGACAAGGACAACACCACGATCGTCGAGGGCAGCGGCAAGCCCGGCGAGATCGAGGGCCGAGTGAAGCAGATCCGGGCGCAGGTGGAAGACACCACTTCCGATTACGACCGCGAAAAGCTGCAGGAACGCCTGGCCAAGCTGGTGGGCGGAGTGGCGGTGATCAAGGTGGGCGCGGCGACGGAAACCGAGCTGAAGGAAAAGAAGGCTCGCGTGGAAGACGCCATGCACGCGACTCGCGCGGCAGTCGAGGAAGGCATCGTGCCGGGCGGCGGTGTGGCCCTGCTGCGGTGCATTTCGGCGCTGGATAAGCTGAAACTCCACGACGACGAACTGATCGGCGTGAATATCGTGAAGCGCGCGCTGGAAGAGCCCATGCGTCAGATTGTCCAGAACGCGGGGCACGAAGGCGCCGTAGTGGTGGGCAAGGTCCGCGAGGCGAAGGAAGATAACTTCGGCTTCGACGCCGAGTCCAGCGAGTACGTGGACATGATCAAGGCGGGCGTAATCGATCCGGCCAAAGTGACCCGGCTGGCGCTGCAGAATGCGGCGTCGATCGCCGGCCTGATGCTCACCACCGAGGCGCTGGTGGCGGAGATCAAGGAAGACGAGAAGAAGGCCGCAGCGCCCGGCGGGCACGGCGGCGGAATGGGTGGAATGTACTGAAGGCAGGGGCTAGGGATTAGCAGGGCGCTGAAAAACTCCCTGTTTGGAATTGTGAATGCACTCTAGTATGCACGAAGCTCAGATGCCCGGCGTGAGTGGGCGAAATCCCTCGTCGAGGAGAAACTTCGTGCGCGGAAATACGGATTTGCAGAACCC
>JACQDE010000077.1 GCA_016201285.1 Acidobacteriota bacterium
GACGCTCGCTCCGCGAGCTTGGAAATCGCTTCGCGATTTCCACTTTCCCACAGCCACGGCGACGGCCGCCCATCTTCGGTTACATTTCAAATGGCGCGACGATCTGCCCTACGGTTACATTCTTAGATGGCTTGACAGGGGCGAAGCGGTGCAGCGGCGGGTTTACCCCGCCGCGCAGAAGAATGCGGCGACGCAAAGTCGCCGCTACGGACAATGCTTCTCGAAGCGCTGCAAAAAGTCGTAGCCGGAGAAGACCTCGCCCGCGGCGATGCCGAAGCGGCGATGACGCAGATCCTCGCCGGGCGCGTCAGCGACGTGCAGATCGCTGGGTTCCTGACAGCGCTGCGCGTGAAGGGCGAAACCGTGGACGAACTCGTCGGTTTCGCCACGGTCATGCGCCGTCACGCAACGCCGATTTTTGCGGACAGCATGCGGCGCCCGGCCATGCTCGTGGACACCTGCGGCACTGGCGGCGACGCGCGCGGCACGTTCAACGTCTCGACGACTACGGCATTCGTGGTGGCCGGCGCGGGCGTGCACGTGGCCAAGCACGGCAACCGCTCGATCAGCTCGCAGTGCGGCTCCGCCGACGTGCTCGAAGCGCTCGGTGTGAATTTGTCGCTGCCGCCCGAGCGCGTCGGCGAGGCCATCGATCAGGTCGGCATCGGCTTTCTCTTCGCGCCCTCGCTGCATACTGCCATGAAACACGCCATGAAGGCGCGCAGCGAACTCCGCTTGCGCACCGTCTTCAACCTGCTCGGCCCGCTGACGAATCCCGCGGGCGCCTCGGCGCAGGTGCTGGGCGTCTATGACGCGGCCCTGATCGAGCTGATGGCGCGCGCGCTGGCCGAGTTGGGCAGCGAGCGCGCATTCGTGGTTCACGGCGCCGACGGGCTGGATGAGATTTCGTTGAGCGGCGAAACACAAGTGGCGGAACTGCGCGACGGCGAAGTAACCAGCTACACGATCGTGCCGGAGGATTTCGGCCTGCGCCGTGCGCCTCTCGATGCCATTGCCGGCGGCGACGCAAAAACCAACGCTAAACTTCTCCGCCGCGTGCTGAAGGGCGAACTCTCTCCGTACCGCGAAATCGTACAGGCCAACGCCGCTGCCGCACTCGTTGCCGCCGCCCGCGCGACGGATTTCCTCGACGGCGTGCGCCTCGCCGCGCGGTCCATTGATTCCGGCGCCGCACTCGCCAAGCTCGACGCACTCATCGCCTTCACACAAGAACCGAAAATAGAAAATAGAAAATAGAAAAGCGGGGAACCCTACTACCGGTGCGAAAAGTTTTGGCCGTCGGTCTTCCTATTTTCTATTTTCCCTTTTCTATTTTCGTTTTGTTATTCCTGTTCTTGCAGGAAGCGAACGGCGATGACGAACGAAACCACGCAGAACGCGGCGAAAGCGGCAGCTTCGATGGCCACGGTGCGCGGATTGCCGAAGCCAATGGTGAGGTAGCGCATCAGGTCCACGTGCCAGGTGACGGGATTCGCCAGCGCGGCGCCGCGGAACCACGTGGGAAGCGGCTCCAGCGGATAAAACATTGAGCTAGCAAACAGAAATACAAAATAGAAGACGGACGTGACACTGTTGAAGACGTCGTTGCGGCGCGTCCACAGCGCAAAGATGGCATAGAAGAAAAACCAGCCCGCGGTGCCGCCGGCCACGGCGAGTAACAGCAGCGGCAGCAGGTCCGCGCGCACGCGAATGCCGAGCACCAGCGATCCCAGGCCGAGCGTGACGGCCGTTTGCAGCAGCGCGATGAACACGGTGAACAGCACCTTGCCCAGCAAGTACTCGGCGCGGCTGAGCGGGTAGGTGAGCATCTCGTAGAAGATGCCGTTGTCGCGGTCGAGGAAGAACGACCACGAGGTGTTCGAGGCGATGCCGAAGCTGGCCATGCCCAGCACGCCAGCCAGGAAAAACGAGTTGTAGTCCACGCCCGCGAGTGGAAACTGCGTGCCTACCATGTAGTTCATCATTACGCCGAAGACCAGCAGGTAGCCGAGCGGGTAGAACAGGTCCCAGAAAATAAACGTCAGGTTCGTGACACGGATTTTGCCTTCGCGGTACAGCATTGCGGAAATGGCAGTCATGATTTGCTCCCGTAGGGGCGGTCCTGCGTGTCCGCCCTGAACGTTTCCGGTGAAGATAGGGGCGCACACGCCGCGGCGGGCACCCTTACTTCATCAGCTCCACAAAAATATCTTCCAGGCTGGCGCCGCTGACTTCGACGCGCAGCACGCGTTCGCGCGTGGCCAGCTCGGCGACGAGCGCCAGCACGCGCGCCTCGTCGGCCTTCACGCTGAACTCGACGGTGTTGCCGGTGACGCGCATCCGCCGCGGTGCGAGCGCCGCGAGGTGCTGCTCGATGGCGGCGGGCAGCTTTTCAAACGTGAGCGAGACGTCATAGACGCCCTCAGAGAGCAGCTTGAGCGCGTGCAGATCGCCGCGGGCCACCTGCTTGCCCTTGTTCATGATCAGGATGTCGTCGCACAGCTCCTCGGCCTCGCTGAGGATCTGCGTGGTGAGAACGATCGTCCGGCCGCGCGCGGCCTCCTCGCGCAGATAGTTCATCACCGCGCGCTTCAAAATGGGGTCCATGCCCGTGGAGAATTCATCCATGAACACAATGGGCGTATTCACCATGAAAACCTTGGCGACCTGGACGCGCCGGCGAAAGCCGCCGCTCAGGTCCTGGACTTTGCGCGCGGCTTCTTCGCGCAGGTGGAAGAGGTCCATCACTTTTTCGGCGCGGCGGTTCGCTTCCGCTACAGGCACGGAGTGGAAGCGCGCAAAGGTGAGCAAATTATCAAGCGTGCTCAAAAAAAGTTCGGCGGCGGACTCCTGAATTACGACAGAGATGCGCCGGCGGACTTCGAGCGGCTGCGCAACAACGTCGTAGCCCAGCACGCTGGCGCGGCCGCTGGTCGGGCGGATCAGCGTGTTTAGCACCTTGAGCGTGGTCGTCTTGCCCGCGCCGTTCGGGCCTAGCAGGCCGAAGATCTGCCCGCGCTTCACTTCGAAGCTCAACCCGTCCACGGCGCGCACCGGCGCGCGCCCGCGCGACTCGTACACCTTGACCAGATTTTCCACCTGCAACGCAAATCCGCTCATCTTGGAAAGACCCTTTCTTCATCCGGGGCGCTTCGCACATCCGGAAAAACGCAACCGAATGCGGCAAAGGAAACCTAAATGTCGGCGCTTGTGAAATGCTCGGGTGCCGCGTTACGCGACAGCTTTTACAGGAGGGACGTTGTGATGCGCATGATTCTTCTCTGCTCTCTTTTGCTGGGTGCACTATATCCCGCGACGGCGCAGGTGTCAATCGCGCCGGCGGCGCGCGCGGTGGTCGTCGTTTGTAGCCTGCCTCTTCAGAGGCGGGGATTAAAGCTAACGTGCAATCCCGGTTCCCCGCGTCTGAAGACGCGGGCTACAATTGCAAGAAATTCAACAGGAGCGGCATGCCCGCGTTGGTGAGCACAGACTCCGGGTGGAACTGCACGCCTTCGACGAGCAGTTTTCGATGGCGAATTCCCATGATGAGGCCGCCTGCCCCGAGCGGAGCCGAGGGGTCGGAAGTTTCGGCGGAAATCTCCAATTCCTTCGGCAACGATTTTCTTTCGACAATCAGCGAATGGTAGCGCGTGGCGGTGAAGGGCTGCGGCAGGCCGCGAAAAATCGTTTTGCCGTCGTGACGGATTTCGCTGGTCTTGCCGTGCATCAGGCGAGGCGCGCGGATTACGCGCCCGCCAAAGGCATGGCCGATGGCCTGGTGTCCCAGGCAGACGCCGAGGATGGGAATTTTTCCGGCGAAGCGGCGGATGAGCGCGATGGTGATGCCGGCGTTCTGCGGAATGCCCGGACCGGGCGAGATGACGATGCGCTCGGGCGCGAGCGTTTCAATTTCGTCGAGCGTGATCTGATCGTTGCGGCGCACTTCAAGCGTCTGCCCCAACTGGCCGAGGTACTGCGCCAGGTTGTAGGTGAAGCTGTCGTAGTTGTCGAGAAGCAGAAGCATGTTGTCAGGTGTCAGTCGTCAGCGTCCAGATGCCCGCCTAAAGGCGGGCGCTACATCTTTCTTCTCTGTGCCGCGTCGAGCGCGGCGAGAAGCGCGCTCGCCTTATTCACCGTTTCCTGAAATTCGCGTTCGGGCACGGAGTCGGCGACGATGCCGCCGCCAGCTTGCACGCTGGCTACGCCGCCCTTCATCACCAGTGTGCGGATGGCGATGCAGGAATCGAGGTTCCCGGAAAAATCGAGATAAAGAATCGCGCCGGCGTAGATGCCACGGCGCGTGGGCTCGAGTTGGTCGATGATTTCCATCGCGCGCACTTTCGGTGCGCCGCTGACGGTACCCGCCGGAAAGCAGGCCATCAGCGCGTCGAAGCAGTCCACGCCCGCGCGCAGTTTGCCCCGCAGGCGGGAGACAATGTGCATCACGTGGGAGTATCGCTCGACGAACATCATCTCGTCGACGTGCACGCTGCCGTACTCGCACACGCGCCCCAGGTCGTTGCGGCCGAGGTCCACCAGCATGACGTGTTCGGCGCGCTCCTTGGGGTCGGCGCGGAGCTCGGCTTCGAGGCGGCGGTCTTCGGCGTCATCGCGGCCGCGCGGGCGCGTGCCGGCAATCGGCCGGTAGAATGCCTCGCGGCCCTGCACTTTCACCAGCATCTCCGGCGAACTGCCGACCACGGCCACGTCGCCGAGGCGGAGGAAATACATGTACGGCGAGGGATTCACCACGCGCAGCGCACGATAGATTTCAAACGGGTCCGTCTTCACCCACGCAGAAAAGCGCTGGCTGAGCACGACCTGGAAAATATCGCCAGCGCGAATGTGTTGCTTGGCTTTGCGCACGGCAGCAAGATACGCGGGCTTTTTGAAATTCGACGTGACGCGCAGTGCCTCGCCACTTTTTCTGCGCCGCTGAGGCGCCAGCGGCTGTTTGAGCGCGCGGCGCGTGTTTTCGATTTCGCGCGCGGCGGCATCGTATTTCGAGCGAAGGCTGCCGGGGCCGTCGGTGAAAACGTTGCGCACAATCCAGACGCGGTGCTGCACGTGGTCGAAGGCCACCAGGCCCAGGTAGAACATCAGCACCGTGTCATCGAGATGGCGGTCGTCACGCGCGGTTTCCGGGATGCGCTCGGCGAGGCGCACCATGCCATAGCCGAAGTAGCCGATCGCGCCGCCGACCAGCGGCGGCAGCCCTCCCGATGCCTCGGGACGCACCGGTTTGTAGCGGCCAATGCGGTGGCGCAGAAAATCAATCGGGTTGACGTCGTTCCACCGGAGATGGCTGCGGCCTTCCACCTCGCAGGTCATGCCGCGCGCGCGGAACACCTCCACCGGGTCGGCACCAAGAAAGGTGTAGCGGGCGACGTGCTCGCCGCCTTCCACGCTTTCGAGCAGAAACGAATACTTCGCGCCGTGCGCCAGCCGCAGATAGGCGGCGACCGGCGTGAGCAGGTCGGCAGTGATCGTGTCGTACACCGGCACGAGGTTGCCCTCGCGGGCAAGCCGGCAAAACGTTTTGAAGTCTGGTTGAATCATGAGGCAGGGGTCAGGGGCTGGGGACGAGGGGCCAGGGAAAACACCAGCGTACCATTGCGTGTTTGCCTTGTCCGCCACTTCCTCTACGTCCTTGACCTCCTCTATTTCCTTTCCTCTTCGCGCAGCGCATTCAGCACTGCTTTCCGCATGAGCGCGACGGGCGCGCGGCGGCCGGTCCAGATATCGAACTGCGCGGTGCCCTGCGCGATGAACATTTCCACGCCGGAAACAGTTTCGATGCCGCGGCGCTCGGCAAGTTTCAACAATTTCGTTTTCATCGGGCGGTAGATGGTGTCGAACACCAGGCGGCAATTCAGTTCGTTCGCGGCGAGGGGCGCTTCGTTTGCGCGCGGGTGCATGCCCACGGGCGTGGCGTTGACAATGGCGTCGAAGAATTCCTTGCGGATGCGCGTGTGCGAAACGGCTTCGCCCTGCACGGCCCGTGCGAGTTTTTCGGCCTGGCTCATGCGCCGCGCGCTGACGCAAACGATGGCGCCGGCCTGCGCGAGCGCGAAAGCCACCGCGCGCGCCACGCCGCCAGCGCCGAAGAGGAGCACGCGGCTGCCCCGCAAGTCCGCCAGGGCGGATTCGAGCGCGCGCAACACACCGACGTAATCCGTATTGCAACCGTAGAGTTTTCCCTCGCCGCGCACGACCACCGTATTCACCGCGCCGATGGCCGCAGCGAGAGGGTCGCAATCGTCGAGATGCCGCAGGATTTCTTCCTTGTGCGGCAGCGTGACGCTGAAGCCGGCGATGCCCAGCGGCTTGATGGCGCCGAGAAAATCTTTCAGGTCGCGCACCAGAAACGGCAGATAGACAGCATTGATCTTTTTCTGCTGGAACGCGAGATTGTGCATCAGCGGGGAGAGCGAGTGGCTCACGGGGTCGCCGATAACACCGTAGACGCGCGTTTTGCGGTTGAGCTTGTCCGCACGATAAAGGTTTTTCATTTCGTCGAGCGTGAGCTGTCCTGGCGCGGTCTTCTCGCCGGCGGCGGCGTAGGCCAGCGCGCTGCCTTCGCGCAGCGCGAGCACCCGCGCCGGCAGCCCGATTTCGCCCATGGGCACGGCGATGACGTTGCGCTTCCCTTTGGCCAGCGCCAGCACGCGTAGGCTGTCGGCGATGGAATTGCACTGCGTGGCGATTTTTATTGCTTCAGGAGCGAAGCGCCTAACACGCTGAAAAATAGGCCAAATCTCTTTCGGTGTAGCTTTGAAATTGTGGAAAGAAGCCAAGATTTGCACGCAATGCAGATAGTGCTGGTTCCAGTACGGCGCCCCAAGAAACTCCAGTGTTTCCAGTTCCACATCGCACCAAGACGCACCTGTGAGGGTAGAGCTATAAAGTTCGATGGTCTGATGAAAAATGTCTTGCGAGTATCGACCGCCAGCCGCTCGTCTGCGGCAAGTTGTGATTACCGTTGCGCGAGGTCTTTCATCGGTGGGCCAAAGCAAGAAGTCATCTTCTTCATCCTCATTCTTAAGCCAATCGAGGCGGAGCTCGACAGTCTTGGTAATCCTCGCAGCTTTGCGGAAGCAAGCTTTCATTTCCCGGGCCGTGGGTGCAGCGACGACGGCACAGATGCGGTCTTTGCCAAAGAGGGGTTTGCTCATGGGCGGCGGCTCAAACGGCCGAAACGTTCGCTTGTACCATGCGGTATCCAATGTGTAAAGCGGGGCGGGAGAGTGGCTTGACGCGTGCCGGGGCGTTTGGTACGGTCGCGCGAGGGAAAGACTTGTCTCGAAGGTGGAGGAATCTATGCGTACGCGCGTGCAGGTGGGAACTCTGTGTATTCTGCTGGCGCTTGGCGCCGGCGCGGCGATGGCCCAGGAAGGGCCGAAGACGCCCAATGCCCACGACATCTATTGCTCCGGCGTGGTGACAAAGGAAGCCATCCCGGCGGACACCTACGTGATTTCCGGCGAAGAGTCGTCTTACCGGATCACCTACGGCCGCGGCGACTACATCTTCATCAACAAGGGTTCGTCCAGCGGCACCAAGGTGGGCGACGAATTCCTGGTCATGCGCCCGGTGAAGAGCCCGGCGCACATCAAGTGGTTCGAGTACCAGCCGTCGCTGATGCTGGCCATGGGCACACACTGGCTGGACGTGGGCCGCGTGAAGGTGGCGCACGTGGAGGCTAGCGTCTCCGTGGCGCAGGTTGTTTCTTCCTGCGGCTTCATGCAGCGCGGCGATATCGCCCGGCCGTTTGCCGAGCGCCCGGCGCCGGCGCTGCGGCCGGTGAACCGCGACCGCTTCCCTGCCTCGAGCGGCAAGAATCAGGGCATGATCGTTACCGCAAAGGACTGGGCGCAGGTCGTGGGCATGAACAGCGTCATCTACGTGAACCTGGGCAGCGCGCAGGGTGCGAAGGTGGGCGACTACGTGCGCATCTACCGCTATCAGGGCACGCGCCACGACACTGTCTATCAGAGCCGCCGCACCCAGTACGTGCGCTGGGGCTTCGGCGGCACGCCGGTACCCTACAACTGGAAAGACCTGCCGCGCGACCATTTGGGCGAAGGCATCGTGCTGCGCGTTTCCGAAAACGCCGCGACCGTGCTGATCACATTCAGCCTGCGCGACATCTACCTGGGTGACTACGTCGAAATTCAGTAGCACCCACAAACCGAAACCACACCGCAGTCACGCAAAGGCCCGCGCCGTAAACGGCGCGGGCCTTTGTTTTTTGGGAACTGAGAAAAAGATGTAGCCCGCGTCTTCAGACGCGGGGCCGCCGGGAACCCCCGCCTCCTCTCCCAAAGCTTCGGGAGAGGAGGCAGGCTACAATCTCTCAACTTGAAAGGGAGTTAGCTCGCTTGAGCGTGAGGCTTCGCGTGGGTGCCGGCTTCGGAGAAGACTTCGGCGGTGAAGGCTTCGATGCGCGAGTCGGGGTTTTTCCAGGCATCGCGCGGCAGCCCGGCCTTCACGCAGGTTTCTTCGAGAAACCGCTCTCGGGACCAGTGGTAGCGCGTGGGAACCTGCGGCAGCAGCAGCCCGCGGAAGGGTCCGCACCGCACCAGCAGGCCGTGTCGGCCAACCTCGATCTGTTCCGGCATAATCGGCTCGAGCGGTGAGAGCACGGAAATTTCGATTTCCAGGCCAGCGAGTTCTTCGGCGCGGACGGGATCGAAGCGCGGGTCATCGCGGGAGACAGAAATGGCGCAGCGAGCCACCGCTTCAGCCACCGACAGACCCGCCTCCACCTGTCCGAGGCAGCCGCGCAAACGGCCTTCGTGGTGAATGGAAACGAACACGCCGGCCGGATCGGCCAGCCGCCCGGCGGGCGGCGGAACGTCGAGCATGTTTCCGTGGAGGACGGCTTCGGTCAGGGCACGCCGCGCCAGTTCGAGCAGCGCGCGGCGTTCGGCCTCAGAGAGTGGCGACATCTTGCTGCTTCTTCTGGCGCTCCAGGATGCGCAGGCGCAGGCGGCGCTGCTTCACGCGGTCGTCCACCTTCGTCCAGAACATCAGGAAGTACTGCACCGCGGAAGCGATCGCGCTCAGCACGACGAGCCACAGCAATAGCAGGGAGAGCTGGTTCAGAAGCGGTTGCTTGGCGCCGAGGATGAGCGCACTGACGGCAATCACCTGGAGCACCATTTTCGCCTTGCCCAGCGTGGAGGCAGAAATCGTAAAGCCTTCGGCGGAGGCGATGTTGCGCAGGCCCATCACCGTGAACTCACGCCCGATGATGATCACCACCATCCACGCCGGCACCCGCCCCATCTGCACCAGCGAAATGAACGCAGCGGAGATAAGCAATTTGTCGGCGATGGGGTCGAGCAGAGTGCCGAGCGTGGTGATCTCGCCGCGCTTGCGCGCGATGTAGCCGTCGGCCCAGTCGGTGGCGGCCGCCATCAGCAGGATCAGCACGCCCCAGATCTCAAAATGGACGGGAACGCCCCAGACCACCACATTCGGCTCGCGCGTGAGCAACACCACAACCAGCAGCGGCACGAAAAAGATCCGCAGAATCGTCAGGCTGTTCGGCAAATTCATAGTGTCTTGGCGGAAGCGGTCACGCGGTTGCCCCAGAGCATCGCGCCGACCGTGCAAACCCACTATAGCCCTGCCCCAGAGTCGAGTCAATCGGCTCGTCAGCGAGCGCGGCTCCCGGGACGAGGCGCAGGAAAGCCGTGAAAACGCGGAAAGTGTGCACAACGGAACAAGTTTGTTAGAGTAACTAAAAGCGAACGTCGCTGCCCCAAATCTGTGCAAAAACTTTTGGGCAATTTGCGGGCTTTATTAGGTTTTCCTAATCCCTGCCGGGACCGGGTTCACTCTCGTACGTTGCTCATTATCAATAACTTACGAACGTCGCGTGTCAGACTCGCCAACAGGGATTTCTGAAAGTTAAAGCAGCCGCGGAACTGGCTCAGTGCCAGATTTCCACCTACTTTTCCACAGGCAGACACAACCGGCGAGGACTCAGTAGCTTAGCGGACCGGGCCGGTCAAATGCGGCTTGGGCCAGTCAGCACGCGCGCGGGCAGCAAAATGATGGCACGGAGCAGCTCCAGCACGCCGGTAACGGCGATGCCGACCAGCCGGAACGGCAACAGCAGTAGCCAGACGATGGGATACAGCACAATCGCCAGCAGCGCCAGCGGCCAGCAGATCACCAGCAAAATGCACCACAGAAAAAAGCTCGCCATCGAAGTGACCTCCCTGCTCCCTCACCGCAAGATACGCAATTTGCAGTGAAGATGTTTCTGTGTGGGCGCGTTCAGCCGATGACTTCGATCTCGGCGTGGAGAAGACGCCGGGCAAGAGACTCAGGCATCTCCGCGTTGAGGCGCATGTGGCCGTCCTGCACCTCGGAGTGCAACACGCGTCCGCAGGCGTGAATGAGCGCGAGCGTGCGGCCGTCGGCGAGCGGCAGTTGCAGCGTCACGCGCACCGTCGGATCCACTGGCATAGCCTCGTCAATCCGGTGCAACAGCTCTTCGAGGCCAGCGCCGGTGAGCGCGGAGACGAAAACGTTTCCGTTGCCGTTGTGCAGCGCCGCGGCTTCCTCGGGAGAGAGCAGGTCCAGCTTGTTGAAGACGTGCAGGCGCGGGCGGCCGGCGACGGCAAGTTCGGCGAGCACCTTTTCTACCTCGGTATCCTGCTCGGCGTGGCGCGGATTGGCCACGTCGGCAACTTGCAGGATGAGCGACGCTTCCTGCACCTCCTCGAGCGTGGCGCGGAACGCGGCAATCAGACCGGGCGGCAGTTCGCGGATGAAGCCGACCGTGTCCGAGAGCAGCACCTTGCGGTTCGAGGGCAGGCGCACGGCGCGCACCGTGGGATCGAGCGTGGCGAACATTTTCCCCGACGTGAGCACGCCCGCATGGGTGAGCGCGTTGAAGAGCGTGGATTTTCCGGCGTTGGTGTAGCCCACCAGCGCGACCGTGCCCAATGGCACCGCCTGCCGTGCCTGCCGCCGGACGGCGCGCTGCCGGCGGACGCGCTCGATATTCTGCTCGATCTTGCGCACGCGGTCGCGGATGCGCCGGCGGTCAGTTTCCAGTTTCTGCTCGCCGGGGCCGCGGGTACCGATGCCGCCGCCGAGCCGGGAAAGCTCGACGCCGCGCCCGGAAAGCCGCGGCAACAGATAGTTGAGCTGCGCCAGTTCGACCTGCAACTGGCCTTCGCGGCTGCGCGCATGGCGCGCAAAGATGTCCAGGATCAATTGCGTGCGGTCAATCACGCGGCACTCGGTGGCCTTTTCGATGTTGCGCTGCTGGCCGGGAGTGAGGTTGCGGTCAAAGATCACCAGCGGCGCCTTGCGCATTTGCGCTTCGATCTTGATTTCCTCGAGCTTGCCACGGCCGACCAGCGTGGCCGGGTCAATGGCGTCGCGGATCTGCAGGAGGCTGCCGGCCACAGCGGCGCCGGCGCTGCGCGCCAGTTCGTCCAGCTCGAGCAGCGATTCGCGCTCGGCCACGCCGGCTTCAACACCCGGGATGCGTGAGGCGCGCTTCACGCCCACGCCGACAAGCAAGACTCGTTCGCGGTGGCTGATAGGCTGCGAGCTCGGTTTCATACGTTGTGAGCGATTCCTGGCACGGCAGACAGACAGGAGAGTATCGTTGGGGAGCTGCTTCGCAGCGGCTGAACTGCCCGGACCGGATCGTGCTCCATCAAGCGCATTATACGCCTTCCAATCGCGGACCGCGAGGCCACGAGGCAAGACGCAATTGCTCTCCGAGATACTCCGCGACACCGGCAGCAACCACCTCGTCGTCGCCGAAGCCTTCAAACCAGCGCACGCCCGTTTCTTTGCGGAACCAGGTGAGCTGGCGCTTCGCGTAGCGCCGCGTGGCCTGACGGATCGCAGCCACCGCTGCATCGAGCGCAATCACTCCGGCCAGGTGCTTTTGCAGCTCGCCATAGCCGATGAACTGAAACGGTTTGGAGTCCGCAGGAATGCCGGCGGACATCAGCCGCTTCACTTCCTCGAGCCAGCCCGCGGCGAACATGGCATCCACGCGGCGCTCGATGCGTTGGTAGAGGGCGGCGCGCGGCGGCTTCAGCCCGACTTTGATGGCGTGATAGCCTTCGAGCTGCGGACGGCCCGCGCGGTGCAGTTCGGTGATGGGTTTGCCCGTCAGGAGCCGGACTTCGAGCGCGCGAATCATCTTCGTGAGGTCGCGCGGAGCGATGCGCGCCGCCGCGGCGGGATCGAGCCGCGCCAGGATGCGGTGCAGATATTCATGGCCATGCGTCTCGGCCAGGCGCCGCAGGCGTTCGCGCAGTTCGTCCGAGCGCGTGGGCGCGTCGGAAAGCCCTTCGAGCAGCGCGCGTAGATAAAGTCCGGTGCCTACGGTGAATACTGGCAACTTTCCGCGGCGGCGCAGGTCATCGAGTACCGCAAGCGCGCGCAGGCGATATTCCCCTGCGGTGAAAACCTCGCCGGCGTCGAGCAAATCCACCAGGTGATGCGGGATACCGCTCTGCTCGGTGGGCGGCGCCTTCGCAGTGCCGATGTCGAAGTGCCGATACACTTGCGTCGAATCACAACAGACCACTTCTCCGCCGAAGCGCTCCGCCACGGCGATGCCCAGTACGGATTTGCCTGCGCCGGTGGGGCCGACGATGGCCACCAGCGGAAAGGCGTGCGGTTCGGGAGAAGTCATCAAATGACGTTCCAGAAACGAATCAGCAGGAAGGCGAGCAGCAGCAGCGCCAGCAGGAGTGCGCCAACGATTTGCGTGCGGTTCAGCTTCACCGGGCGGCTTCGAGAGGCAGATTATACAAGAAGATGAATCGCAGCTCGATGAATGGTCCGCTGAAAGCCGGCGGCAGCGGCTCGAACGGGCTCGAAGCGCGGATGGAAGACATCGCGGCGCGGTCGAGCGGCTCCTTGGTGGAAGTGAGCAGGAGGTTTGGCTCGGGATAGGGCACGTTGCCGTCACGCAGAATGCGGAATTGCAGCACCACGCGGCCCTTCTCGCCCATGCGCGCGGATTCGGGTATCACGGCGTACCAATTACGGCGCACGCTGGCCAACACGCGGTCCAGGTAGTTGGAGAAATCCACACCCTCGGTCGGGGTGAGCATCTGGACCCCGGCGCCGACGTAGTTCTCTCCGCTTCCGCCGCCACCGGGACCTCCGCCACCGCCTTCTCCCGGGCGCCGCGGGATGACATCCATGAAGCCGCCCTGGTTCGACCCGCTGCTTCGCTGCGAGTCGCGCATGGACTCTTCGAGCGCTTTGCCGGGCGAAAGACGCGGGAGCAGGAGTGGGCTGCTGGACTTGGGCGCGCCCGGCGATTCCAGGCGCAACGGCTCGCGCGGCGTTTCGGCGCGCAACTGGCGCTCCGGCGCTGCGGGAACCTGCGGCGCGGGTGCAGCGGGCAGTTCGCGTTGCGGCTTGCTTTCCGGCGGGCCGGGCAGCGGCGAAGGTTCCACGTTGGGCGGAGCAATCTGCCGGAGGATGCGCGGGTCAATCCGCATCTGCGGGCTGGGCGGCGCCGCGCGCGGAACGTACGGCGCCACGTCGCGCACCGACGGCGGCAGATAGACCATGCCCAGCGACCGGCTGGCCAGCTCGAGCTCTGACTGCGTCGGCATGCGTGGCGGAAACAGCGACGGCCAGAAAACCGCAAACGTCACCAGCAGCACGTGAAAAAGCAGCGTGCCCGTCTGCGACAGCCAGCGGTTATCTACCTCGCGCTCCTCGACCGGCTGGCTCATCAGGTTCACTTCGCCGGTGAGCAGCACGTCCGGCTCGACCATGTCGCGCAGCGCTCGCAGCGGCACGCGCGCGCCCATGGATAGTTCCGCGGGGCGCGCATCCTTGGGAATGGCCACGCGGGAATCGAGCACGGTGAGCGGGACGTGCGAAGGGATGGCGCTGCGCGTCTCGAGGGGCGTTGCCGGCATGTCCCGCGGCACGACGATGCGCCCGCCGAGCACTTCGAGCGGAATGTGCGAGGGGATGCTCGAACGGCCGTCGAGCGGCACAATCGGAAGGTCCGCCGGCACCACCGAGCGGGAATCGAGCGAAGTGGAAACGCGCTTCGCGTTGCCGGGGGAATCCTCCGCTTGCGGCAGAAGCTGGGTCGGGACCAGGGTCCGGGGAATCATAGTGACGCCATTGGGGCGACGCCGCCCAATTGGACGCGGCGGGCGTGGTCGAGGATGCCCGCCATCACGCGGTCGGCAAGTTCCAGCGCGCGGCGGCCGGCGGCGCCGTCCACGCGCGGCGTGGTGCGCGTGCGCACCGCATCGAGAAACGCATGCAGCTCGGCGTGCAGCGGCTCTTCCGGTTTCGTATCGAGCTTCTCAAAGCCGAATTCCGGCGGCTTTCCGTCGCGCGCCGGCGTGGCCACACGGACGCGCAGCGCGTCACGGCGCGCGTAGTCAATCGAGATGTATTCGTGCGCCTGGAAAAAGCGCATTTTGCGCACGCGCTCGGTGGAGACGCGGCTCGCGGTGACATTGGCCACCGCGCCGCTCATGAACTCGATGCGCGCGTGGGCGATATCCACGCGCTCGGTGAGGATGGGGATGCCCACCGACTTCACTTCCTTCACCGGTCCGTCCACCAGCGCCAGCAGAATATCGAGGTCGTGGATCATCACGTCGTACACCACGTCCACGTCGAGGCTGCGCGGGGAAAAAACGCCCAGGCGGTGCACCTCGAAGAAGAGCGGCTTCGTCACCACTGGCTGCACAGCCACAATCGCCGGATTGAAGCGTTCGAGATGGCCCACCTGCAACACGCGCCTGTTTTTCTCCGCCGCGGCGATGAGTTGGTCCGCTTCGGCCAGCGACGCAGCCATCGGCTTTTCCACCAGCACGTCAATTCCCTGCTCGAGCAGGCGGCAGCCGATGCGCGCGTGCTCGACGGTGGGCACGGCCAGGCTGACGGCGTCCACGCGGCCAGCGAGCGCCTCGACGCCCGGCAGGGCTTCGGTGTTGAACTCGCTGGCGACGCTGCTGGCGCGGTCCGCATTCGCATCGACCACGCCGACCAGCTCCGCCTCTTCGAGCTCGCGATAGACGCGGACATGGTTGCGCCCGAAGTCGCCCACGCCAATCACCGCCACGCGGATTTTCTTGTCGCTCAAATCCATCCTTCTAGGGAGGACAGGCTTCAGCCTGTCCAGCAGCCAATTCGAAATCGGAGATGGACAGGCTGAAAGTCTGTCCTACCCCCCGGGTTCGAACGCCTGAATCGCAATCCCCGCGGCGTTGGCTGCGTCGAGCAGCACCTCGCGGTCCATCAACAGCGTGCGCTGCGCGTCAATCGCCAGCGCCGTGGCGTTTGCGCGCTGCATCACCTCGATTGTCGGCAGGCCCACGACGGGCACGTCGAAGCGCATGTCCTGTTTCGGCTTGCTCACTTTAACGACGACGAGCCGCTGGCCGCCGGCGAGGCGCGCGGCGCGCTCGATGGTCTCGTCAGTGCCTTCCATCGCTTCGATGGCCACGCAGGCGCGGTCGCGAATGACCACCGTTTGTCCCAGGTCGAGCCCGGAAATCTGGCGGGCCACCATCCGGCCGTATTCGATGTCCGCGGCTTCGGCCGTGTCTGGCGCGCGCCGCGTCAGCACGCCCGCCTCGGGCAGCAGCGGCTTCAGAAACGCGGTCGAGTCCACCAGCTTCACGCCCTCATCCTCGAGCACCTTCGCCACCGCGCCGATCAGCGAGTCCGTGCTTTTCGTGGCCAGCGACATCAGCAGCTTGGCCATCTTCCAGTCGGGCTTGATCCCGCTGAAGATTTTGTTGTGCTTCACCTGACCGGCCATCATCGCGCGGGTGACATGCTCCTTCTTGAGCAGGTCAATCAAGCCTCCCAGGTCGCCCAAGCTCACCCAGTGCAGCCGCGGGGCAATTTTCTCCAGTTCGGGAAACGCCTCTTCCTTGATGGCGATGACAACCATCTGGATGCCCTGGCTGCGCGCGCCCTCGAGCACCAGGAACGGAAACTTGCCGTTCCCCGCGATCAGCGCCCAGTTTTCCGTACTCTGTTGATCTGGAAAGGCCATGTTCCCTGGCGGCGTAAGGCCGCCGCTACGTTACTTCGTCAGGCCGCGCTCCGCCGCTTCGATGAATCGGATCAACTCTTCGACGTCCACCGAGCCGTTGAGCGTCGCCTTCATCTTTTCGATGGCCTGCGAGGTGTTCAGCTTCGAGCGCAACAGCAGGCGGAAAGCCTGCTCGATGGCCTGGATGCGCTCTTTGGAAAATCCGCGGCGCTCGAGCCCGACGCTGTTCACGCCGTAGCATTTCGTTTCTCGCGGCGCCGCTACCTTGGAGAACGGCGCGACGTCCTGCGTGATCACCGTGTACCCCGCGATGTAGGAGTATTTTCCGACACGGCAAAACTGGTGCACCGCGCTGAACGCGCCGATCACCGCCCCGTCTTCCACGGTGACATGCCCGGCGAGCGTGGCGCCGTTGGTAAAGACGGTGTAATCGCCAACCGCGCAATCGTGCGCGACGTGTGCGTAGGCCATGAACAGATTGTGGCTGCCGATGCGCGTCACGCCGCCGCCCTTGGCCGTGCCGCGGTTCACGGTAACGAACTCGTGAAACACGTTTTCGTCGCCCACCACCAGTTCGGTGCGCTCGCCCTGGTAGGTGAGGTCCTGCGGATCGCCGCCGACCGAGCAGAACGGATGCACCACGTTGCCCTTGCCCAGACGCGTCGGGCCGCGCACGGCGGCGTGCGGATGCAGCACGCAGGCGTCGCCCAGCTCGACCTCGTCGCCGACCATGGCGAACGGGCCGATGCGGACGTCCCGGCCCAGGCGGGCCGTGGGCGCAACAACGGCGCGGGCGTCAATCTCGCTCATGACTCGCGGTCCACCATCTTGCACATCAGCGTCGCTTCGGCGGCCAGCTCACCGCCGACCGTGGCTTTGCCGGCCAGCTTGCAGAACGTATTGCGCCAGGTGAGTACGCTCACCTCGAGCCGCAACTGGTCGCCGGGCACGACCGGGCGGCGGAACCGCGCGTCGTCAATGGCCACGAAGTAGAGAAGCTTTTTCTCGCGGTCAGGCACTTCCTGGAGCAGCAGCAGCCCGCCGGTCTGGGCCATGGCCTCGACAATCAGCACGCCGGGCATGATCGGCTTGCCGGGGAAGTGTCCCTGGAAAAAGTGCTCGTTGATGGTCACGTTCTTGATGCCGACGATGTGCTTGAGCCGCTCCATCTCGACGATGGCGTCCACCAGCAGGAACGGAAAGCGGTGGGGCAGAATCTTCTGGATGCCGTTGGTGTCGAGGATCATCGTCCTCCCTCTTGTGGCGACCTCGGGGATGCCGCAGTCAGCCGCGTTGACACGCGTTTTGGAGACTCCCGAATCGTACCAGTATAAGCGAATCGCTGTGGCGAGCAAACTTGGTTGCCCCAGCCGCGTGCGATTGTTAGCATGGGCGGCGCCATGCCACCGATGAAAGACCTCCTGCGTCTTGCCCGCCGCCGTCAGCCGGAATTGCTGCGCGTGCTCGAACGCCTGGTGCGCTCGGAATCGCCCAGCAACAACAAGGCCGCCGTGGACCGCTGCGGGCGGCTGCTCGCCGCCGAATGGCGCCGCCGCGGTGCCCGCGTCGAAATCTTGCGGCAAAAGCACCGCGGCGATCACCTGCTGGTGGATACGCGCCTGGGCCTGGAAAAGCCGCAGGGACAAATCTTCCTTCTGGGTCACATCGACACCGTCTATGACCTGGGCACGCTCCAGCTCATGCCGTGGCGCATCGCCGGCGGACGCGCGTACGGCCCGGGCATCTTCGACATGAAGTCGGGCCTGGCCATCGCGCTGTTCGCCGTACAAATTCTGCGCGAGTTGCGCATGGCGCCAAAGAAGCGCGTCGTCTGCCTGTGGACCTCGGACGAAGAGATCGGCAGCGAAAGCTCAAGAAAATTCATCGAGCGCGAGGCGAAGCGCAGCGACGCAGTGCTGGTGCTCGAGCCCGCGAGCGGGCTGGACGGCCGGGTAAAGACGGCGCGGAAGGGCGTGGGCGACGCGGAAATTATCGTCACCGGGCGCGCGGCGCACGCCGGGCTCAACCCCGAAGACGGCGTGAACGCCGTCCACGAGCTGGCGCTGCAAATCGAAAGAATCATGCGGCTGAACGACCCGGAGCGCGGCACGACGGTGAACGTGAATGTGATGGAGGGCGGCAGCCGGAGCAACGTGATTGCCGACCGCGCCCGCGCGGTGGTGGACTTGCGCGCGACGACGATGGCCGAGGCACGCGCACTCGAAAAGAAATTGCACGCGCTGCGGCCGATCCTGCCTGGCGCGAAACTCGAGATCCGCGGCGGCATCGGCCGCCCGCCGTTGGAGCGCAAAGTCGCCGCGGCGCTCTTGCGTCACGCGCAGATCCTCGCTGACGAGATGGGCATGGAACTGGGCGAGGCCTTCGTCGGCGGCGGCTCGGACGGCAACTTCACCGCCGCGCTGGGGATTCCGACGCTCGACGGCCTGGGTGGAATCGGCGAAGGCGCACACGCGCAGCACGAAAACATCGTGATCCGCGCGCTACCCGCCCGCGTCGCGCTGATTGCGGGATTGCTGGCGACGCTCTAGCAGTGTGTTGCCCCCTGAGCGCTGTCATTCTGACGGTCGGCGGTTTCGGCCGACCGGAGGAATCCGCTTGTCTCCCACGAAATCCCAATCAAAAGCAGATTCCTCGCTTCGCTCGGAATGACAAACGGCAGGGACGCACACTCCCCAAGCCTCGGGATTGCGCCCCTGCTCTTTATCGCTGGTAGGTTTTCTTCAGGTACTTGATCGTTTCGGCGTCGAGCTCGGGGTAGGTGGTGCGCAGGACGCTGCGCAGGGCGGCTTCGGGCGAAGGCTCGGTGGCCAGGCGGTCGAGCAGACGGGCGATGTCGCTCATGCCGTTCGACTGCACCATGTATTCCACCGCGGCCAGCGACCACGCGTAGGCATAGAGCGCGCCGCCGCCGGAAAGTCCCATCCACGATCCTTCCAGCATGGCCAGCGACACGCCCATTTTCTTCTCGCTCACTTCGATCAAGTCGAGGGCGTACTCGCCACCGCGCTCGCCTTCCAGAAACTGCGCGATGCCTTCGTTCAGCCAGACCGGGCAGTGCCCGCGCGTCTTCTGGAAGACGAATGAATGCGTCAGCTCATGCTTGAGGGTCCTGGAAAGCTCCGGAGTCATGCTGGAAAGCCCCTGCACGGGCACGCGGATGCGGCCGTCGTTCAGCGCCCCGGCCCAGCCCGGCGCGCGGGTAACGTTGCGGAAGGCCTGCGCGGTGTAGAGGATCACGCCGATGGAATCGGTGGGCGAGTAGTTCAGCCCGGATTCGATGCGCGTGAAGTGCTCCTCGAGACGCTTGAGCACCTCGCGGGCCAGCCCGGGGTCGGCCTCACCGTCATAACTCAACTTGAAGTGGGCGGATTCGTTCCGTTTGAATTTTTCCTCGGTTTCGAGGTCGCGCTGCGCCTTGAGGAGTGCCTGCTGCGTGGCCACATCCGGGCGCAGGGCGAAGGCCCGCTTGAACTCCCGCGCCGCCTGCTCGATCTTGTTCATGCCGTAGTAGGCCCAGCCCATCAACCGGGCCACGTCGGCGTCGTCCGGCGCGGCGCGGTTGGCGCGCTCCAGGTATTCGAGCGAGGCGGTGAACTCGCTCTTGCGCAGGTGGAGATGAGCGATGCTGAGCAGCACGCCGACGTGCTGCGGGGCGAAGCTGAGCGCGCGACGGTAGTGAACAACGGCCTCGTCCACGTTGCCGTTTTTCAGCTCGAACTGCGCCGCGGCGTGCAGAGCTGCGATCACCTTGGCCACCGCCTGCGCCGCGCCTCCCTGCGCGTCGCTCTCGAGCTTGGCGATGTAATTGCGATCGAGCGCGCCGTCCTTCACCGTCGTCCGCAGGACTTCCTCGTTGCCCTCGGCGGGGTTGGCGGTGGGCTGCGCGGCGGCCAAGTCCACCGTCTTGCTGTCAGCGGAGCCGCTCGCTCCCCAGGCGGATTCGCCGCCGCGCTCGATGCGCTCGACCGCCGATTTCGGAAAGCTCAGCCGGCCCGAGGGTGTCTCGAAGTAGATGCGGTCGCCCTCCTCGACCACGTTGGTCGCGGAGATGCGGCGGCCGCTCTTCAACACAATCGTGTCGGCAAGCGCCGGAAGGGCGAGGAGAGACAGCAGCAGCGCGAGAAAAATCGTGCGGCGCATGAAAGAAGTTTAGCAAACATTTCTCGCGGCAAGGCAACGGTTCTTGCCGGGCCATGCTCCAAGTTGCTACAGTGAAGCGCATGCCGAGTGTGATCGGAGTTCTATTGAGTGTCGCGCTGCTCGCCTCGACGGCGGCAGCCCAGCAGGCTCCCGCCAGCGGGCCGCGCGATCTGCTGCAGAAGCTCAACGCGCTGCGCGTGGACGCGGCGGAGGTCTATCGCGTGCGC
Organism: Acidobacteriota bacterium; assembly: GCA_016201285.1. Lineage (GTDB taxonomy): Bacteria > Acidobacteriota > Terriglobia > Acidiferrales > UBA7541 > JACQDE01. Next base: position 20,434 of record JACQDE010000077.1, read on the forward strand.
GAGCTCTACCTGCGGCGCGACGCCGTGCGCGTTGCGCTTGACGAAGGCAAGCTCGCCTTCCTCGCGGCGCAGGACGGCCGCGTCACCGGCGCCGTCTTCACCGGCCAGGGCCGTGTGATTGCCATGCCCCGCGATCCGGTGGAAAAGCGCTCCCTCGCCCGCTTCCTCGGCGCGCCGCTGCTCGACGAAACATTCTCCCGCGCCTACTTCCGCTTCACCGACGACACCGCCGAAGAGCTTCGGGTGCAATTGAGCCGCGCCGGCGCGCGGCCGTTTGCGGAGCCGAGCTTTGCCGAAGACTGGAACACGGTGGTGGCCAACTTGAATCCCCGGCACTCGCTGCGCATCCTGGCCGACCTGCTGGCGAACGCGCCGCAGCCGTATTTCTACGCCGGCATCGCCGGCGACACCTCCGGCGCGTTCGATGTGCTGGTGAACAACCGCCGCGAAGAGCAGATCCTGATCGGCCAGATGCGTTTTGCCGAAGGCGTACGCTACTACGACACCTGGGCCTCCTTTCCGCGCGAGGAAGGGCCCGCACCCGAGGCGCCGTTCGTGCCGCTCGGCTATGCGATTGAGACAACGATCCACCCCGAGAACACGCTCGAGGGCACGACCACCGTGCAGTTGAAGGCCGCGCGCGGCGGCGAGCGGCTGATCCCGCTCGAGCTTTCGTGGCGGCTGACCGTGAGCGACGTGACGGACGATGCCGGGCGCGCGCTTCCGTTTTTTCAGAACGGGGAGGTGGCCCCAGAGGAGATGTTGCTGCGCGGCAACGACGCCGTGTTCATCGTCCTGCCGCAGATCCCGGCCGCGGGCGAAACCATCCGCCTGCGCATCGCCTACCGCGGCAGCGTGATCAGCGACGCCGGCAACGATGTCCTGTTCGTCGGCGAGCGCGGAAGCTGGTACCCGCACATCAGCGGCGCGGATCACTTCGTGCCGTTCGAGCTGGCCTTCCGCTGGCCGCGGCGGCTGACGCTGGTGGCCACCGGCAAAAAACTCGAAGAGCGTGAAGAGGGCGACTGGCGCGCCGGAAAGTGGAAGTCCGAAGCGCCCATCCCCGTGGCCGGGTTCAACCTCGGCGAATACGTTACCGGGCGCGTGGAGACGGGTACGTGGAAGATTGAACTGTACGCGAACCTCCAGTTCGAGCAGGCCGTGCTCGAACGCTTCAACAAGCCAGTGGTGGAAGGGCCGCCGGTGCGCACACGCAGCGGCGTGCCGGCCCCGCCACGCATCATCTGGCCCGACCCGCCGCCCAGCCCCGCGGCGCTGATGAATCCCGTCGGCGAAGATCTTGCGGAGGCCATCCGCTTCTACGAAAAACTCATAGGGCCGTTCCCGTTCGAGCGGCTAGCGGTGGCGCAGATCCCGGGCTCGTTCGGGCAGGACTGGCCGGGGCTGCTGTATCTCTCGACGCTTTCGTTCCTCACGCCCGCGGAGCAGAGCCGCGCCGGGATCGGCCGGCACACGCAGGAGCATTTCTCCGAACTTGTGCCAGTCCACAAAGTGGCGCACCAATGGTGGGGCGGCGCGGTGGGCTGGTCGAGTTATCGCGACCAGTGGATCCAGGAAGGGCTCGCCAACTACCTTGCATTAATGTTCGCGGAAGACAAAAGGCCCGGCGAACTGGCCGCGTGGCTGGAAACCTATCGCAGCGAACTCTCCACGAAAGAAGGAGGCGCCGAAGAAACACCCGGCGAGATGGGTCCGCTTGCACTCGGCTACCGGTTGCGCTCGTCGAAGTCGCCGCGCGCCTACGCGCAACTCGTCTATCCGAAGTCGGCGTGGGTCTTCCACATGCTGCGCATGATGCTGCGGGAATCCGGCGCGGCGGAAACGAAAAAGCCGGGAGCGTCAAAGACTCCAAAAGCGGCGAAAGATCCCGACGCGCACTTCGCACAGCTTCTGCAGGCGCTCCTGGCCAACTACCGCCACCGCGCGCTCTCCACCGCCGACTTGCAGCGCGAAGTCGAGAAGGTGATGACCCCGGAGATGGACCTTGAAGGTAGTAAGAAAACACCCGGGCGGCCCGGCGCGATGGACTGGTTCTTCGACCAGTGGGTGCGCGGCACGGGAATCCCGAAATACTCCGTTGAGTTCGACGTGAAGCCGGCAGGGGAAAGGTTCATTGTGCGCGGTAAGCTGAGGCAGAGCGGCGTGCCGGTGTCGTTCATTGCGCCGGTGCCTATTTACGAACCGCGCGCGCCCGGTGGAAAACCTGTCCTGTTGGGCACCGTCGTCACCAACGGCGAAGAAACGCCGTTCCAGTTCACCGTGCGCACCGCGCCGAAGAAGCTGCTGATTGATCCGAATCGCACCTTGCTTTGCCTCACGGACTAGCGGAATGCCGGTATTCTGACAACTGAAAACTTCGCAGCTGAAAGCTGATAGCTGACGGCTGGCAGCTATGGTAGGATTTCCCGTTTGCATTCATCCGCAGGAGCCCAAGAGTGTCGCAGCACATCAGCCGGAAGGAACTGAAGCAGGACAAGATTGCCGAGACGTTTGTGCACGGCGTCGAGGCGGTGGAATCGCACCTGAAGCAGGCGTGGATGATCGGTGGCGCGGTGCTGGTGATCGTGCTGGCCGTCTTCGGCTGGCGCTTCTACAGCGAACGGCAGACGGTGAAGGCCACTGCGGCCCTCGAAGAGGCCATGAAGATCTTCAGCGCGCGCATTCGCACCGCCGGCGAACCGGAAGAGCCGGGCGAAATCACCTACGTCGAAGACAAGTTCAAGTACATGGACGCGGCCAAGAAATTCTCCGAAGTGGCCAACAGCTACTCGCTCACGCGGCCCGGCCAGGTGGCGCGCTACTACGCCGGGCTGAGCTACGAACAGGTGGGCAACTACGCCGAAGCGAAAAAGTGGCTGGGCGAAGTCGAGAGTAGCCGCGACGCCGAGATGGCCGCGCTGGCGCGCTTTCAGCTCGCCAAAATCAGCGCGCAAACCGGCGCCGACGCGGACGCGGTCAAGCTCTACCAGGCGCTGATCGCCAAGCCCACGACGATGCTGCCCAAGCAGGTCTCCATGATGGCGCTGGCCGATTACTACGCGAAGAAAAACCCCGCCGAGGCGGTGAAGCTCTACACGCAGGTCAAGACCGAATTTCCGGATACCGCCGCCTCCGACCAGGCGGAGCAGCGCCTGCTGGAACTCAAGCCGAAGTCGTAGATTGCTTCCCAGACTTAAATGATCGCTGTCATCCTTAGCGAAGCGAAGGATCTCTCCCTAGAGGGATTCTTCGTCCGCCAGCGGCGGACTCAGAATGACAAAGCGTGATACGCGGCTGCGCGGCATGGCGAAAGCGATGCCCTGACGGTAGAATGGCTCCCATGGCGTTCGCTCCCTATGCCATGCAGGAATCGGCGTCTCGCGGACGGCGGCATTCCGAGCCGCCGCACGCCTACCGCAGCGCCTATGCCCGCGACCGCGACCGCGTGATCCATTCCCGCGCCTTCCGGCGGCTGGAGTCCAAGACGCAGGTTTTCACCACGCGCTACTCCGACCACTTCCGCAACCGCCTGACGCACACGCTCGAGGTGGCGCAAATCGCGCGCACCGTCGCCGGCGCGCTGGGGCTCAACACGGAGCTAGTCGAGGCGCTCGCGCTCGTCCACGACATCGGACACCCGCCCTTCGGCCACGCCGGCGAGCAGCAGCTTGACGAGTTGATGCGCGAACACGGCGGCCGCTTCGACCACAACCTGCACGCGTTGCGCACCGTGGAGCAGTTCGAGCAGCGTTACCTCGATTTCCCCGGCCTGAACCTCACCTTCGAGGTGCGCGAGGGCATCATCAAGCACTCGCGCGATTATTCCGCCGCGGAGTTTCCCGAGCTGGCCGAGTACCTGCTCAGCCAGCGGCCGCCGCTCGAAGCGCAGTTGATTGATCTGGTGGACGAGATCGCCTACAACACCGCCGACCTCGACGACGGCTACGAGGCGCACCTGCTCGACCTGCCGGAGATTCTCGCGGGCGTGCCGCTGTTCGCGGAGATCTACGCGCAGGTGGACCGCCGCTATCCGGACGGCCGCCGGAAACTGAAATTCAACGAGGCCAACAAACGCGCGCTCGACCGGCTGGTGACCGACCTGATCGAGCACACGCGCACGCAACTGGCAGCCAGCGGCGCGCACAGCGTCGAAGACGTGTGCAAGTATTCGCGGCGGCTGGCCAGCTTTTCGCCGGAAGGAACCCGGCACAACATGGCCTGGAAGCAATTTCTATTGGCGCACCTTTACGATACGCCAGCCATTAACGAGGAGCGCGACGCCTGCATGGCGGCTCTCGAGCAGCTTTTCCGGTTCTACCTCGATCACCCGGAGAAAATGCCGAAGTTTTACTTCGAGCAGGCGCAGCGCGAGCCCCGGCACCGCGTCGTCTGCGATTACATCGCCGGCATGACCGACCATTTCCTCCTCCGCCTCCACCGCGAATTGATTGGCGGCGCCTCCGAGCACGCAGATTGACGCTTGTAGCGGCGGCTTGGCGTTTACCCCGACGTTTTGTGTCGGGGCCCCCGCCTGCGCCACGCGGCGGGGTAAACCCGCCGCTACGAGGCGCTTCGCGCACTCGTCCCGCCGGCTGTTGCTTTTGTCCCTGCGAACGATTGTTTCCGTCTCTTTCCGCGTGCAAACTCTCTTGAGATGCAGTAAGGAATGATCCGTTCTTGATGTGAAAAGGAGGTAGTTGTGAAGAAAGCGCACAGGATTGGGGTAGTGATGCTGTTGCTGGGGCTGAGCGCGTTGGCAGTGCGCTCCGGCGAGACGGACGCGAAGCTGCCGATTTGGAAAGCGGACGAAGAGTTTTCCCGCGTGACTGGCGAGAAGGGATTGGTGGGGTTCCTCTCTTTCATCGCCGAGGATTTTCAAACCGTGCGAGCGAACTCGCCGCTCACCGGCAAGAAGGAATTCGGCGAAGGCTGGTCAAAGCTGCTGAGCGACCCGGCGGCGAAGATCTCCTGGAAACCGCTACTAGCGCAAGTATCGAAGTCGGACGACTTGGGCTACACCGTTGGCGCCTACGAAGTCACCCGCAAGGACGAAAAGGGCGCGCGGCCGGCAGGCTCGGGCAAGTACGTCACCATCTGGCGCAAGCAGAAGGGCGGTTCCTGGAAAGTGGTGCTCGACACCGGCGTGCAGGACACGGCACCCAAACCGTAGCGGCGGCTTCATGCCGCCATCTCGGCCAAACAAGCGGCGCGGTTAACCCGCCGCTACACCGCCCCAAATGGCTCTGCAGCGCAGGCCCCAACCGGGACGCACACCCCGGGTAGTGTCCTAATTTGAAATTCTCACGCTCAGATTGCGGCATTTAGTGTGCTCCGAATCCACTCTGAAATAGTTTGCTTGTTAGCCCTTGCTGCCGCCGTCATGGCCTTTAGGGCGTCAGCCGTGAAGCGCACGGGCACAATGCGGCCCTTCGCTTGGCCGTTTGGCAGCTTGGGCCGTCCAGCCTTCTTAGCTTTCTTTGCCACGTTCTCTGTGTTCCTGCACGATTGCGGCTCTCACGGCCAACACGGGGGAAGTCACGGGCTCAATGTGCAGCACCGTGACATGCCGCCGTGGTTGCTTTGGGTCGTCCGTGTCGTGCGCCCATGCGTATGCTCTAGTGGCCTTCGGATGGCCGCGTAGATCAAAAACTTCCACAACGCCTTCCCACACCGTCTTTCCTTGGAAGGTCTCCTTAACTGGCACGCTCTCGACGTGCGTGGCCTCTGCGCCATGCAATTTGCGAATCGCTTCCCGAAGCTCTTTGATGTAGCCCATTTCATGCAATACTTTTTGTTAGCGTACTGATAATTTCCTCTGCGGCTTGTTGCGCCGTCATGTTGTCACTCCCGTCGTTCCAGAATAATTTGTCTCGTTCCACAAAAAGTGTCAGTTTGTGTTGTGATCTGTTTCGCGGGGCGTGCCAAGCAACGTTGAACTGGTCCGACTTAAATACCGCCTGAATGTTGTACTCTTGACCGACTTCCGAAGCGATTACGTCAATTTCATTGCTGTTTGCCGAACGCCACAGGAACAAGTCTTTGCCTAGATTTTTGTTCAGCGCATCAATAATGCGTTTTGCTTCTTCCCGCGTTTCCTGCCAGAATGAGAGCCCTTGATTCTGCTTAATTTGATGTTCTTGAACTGACCTTTCCTTCTCTACTCGCTTGGCACCGAGTACATCTTTCAGACGCCTTGCTTCATCGTTCGCAAATTCGCTCATGGCCGGGTGTAATCCTTTCTGTGGGTCAACCACGAAAGCAAATGTCACTACGATGTGCATTATACTGCCGCCTTAACCAAATCTCCCGCCGTCCAAAAATCATTTTCGATTCCGGCGGCCATTGCCGGAGTGCAACGCAGCGTGTTATGCCGCTTGACGAAATTGTAGTACGCGAAATGCAACGCGACTGCCGCCTCAAAGTTTTCTAGCTTCTTGCTGAAAGCATAAGTCAGGCGAGTCAAGCGGCGCATGTGAAGGCGCGTTGTTCCATTCAATCGCTCAATGTAGCTCGTGGATGCCAACGCCAAATCGGGAGAGCCGCTTACGGCCCTCTTTTCAGAAATGACAAACTCCGGTGCACTGTATCTCCGCTCCGCGCTTGGAGAATCATCATTCACATAGGTTTTCACAATCTGCGCGAAATCCACGTTCGCCCCGAATGCAATCTCTACGGCTTCGACGTAGGCTCTCAGGGCATCGGTGGAAATCTGCACGCGGTTTGCCAGCCGTCCGGCCACATCGGCGACAAATGCATTCGCTGTTTCGGCATCGCGCTTCCCACACTTGAAGGAAGGGACTAGCTTGGTGTCGGCGTCTATCGCGCAAAACGTCCAAACGTCGCCATATTGAGGGTCATCGTCGGGGCGAACGTGGCGCTCTTTTTTTCCGATGAATCCCCACACTTCATCGAATTGCAATTGCTGGCAGGACAGGTCGCGCATCTTGCGGTCTAGTAGGGCTGCGCAGCCCTCCCCAACGCGCACGCCAAGCCGCATGATGGTATCGCGGTGAACGCCCGTAATGCGTTCAATGGAGCGAATGCTGGAGCCTTCTGCCAGTGCGCCTACGATTGCGACTTGCTTTTCAGTGCTTAGGACGTTTGCCATTGTAGCCCCCTCACTGGCAATAAGTGTATTACAATAATTGGGGCTTGTCAAGAGGTATTTTTGTGTTACACTTACTCCACTATGGCAGACAAGGACAGTCCCGAAGCCAATGGCAGCAAAGCCCCAGATGGTGGTGCGCAGGTTCACGCTGCCGAGTCTATCCACGCCCCAGAAACAAAGCCAGCAACCGAGGAAGAACTCCAAGAAGTAGAGGGCGAGATGGATGCCTATAAGCGTTCTACCCTGAAATGGACGCGGACGATGGTTCTTGTTTACCTCCTTACTGCTGTGCTCATTGGTCTTCAGTGGTATGAGATGCGTTCCAGTTCCAGCGATACTCACGCCCTCGCCGAGGCCGCTGGCAAGCAAGCTGACGCTGCGAAGACCCAATCTGGGCAGGCCGTAGAGCAGACCAAGAAAATGGCCGAACTTGTAGGAATTGCCAAAGCTGGGGCGGAGGATACCAAGCAAGCTCTCGAGCTTTCTGGGGAGCAGGTTCAAGCTGCCAAGAGAAGTGCCAAAGCTGCCGAGGAAATGGTTAGGCAGACTTACGAATCTATGCGGCTTGTGGAACGTGCTTGGGTTGGGCCTGCCGACCTTTCTTTTATAAAAGAGCCAGCATCTGGAGAGAAGGTTATGGTTAAGATCACGCTCAGCAATACCGGAAGAACTCCCGCACAAGAATTGTCCGTTTTTGCCGTGGCCGAACTCCGTTATAGAGAGTTGCCTAAGACTCTGGCACTGGGCGATCTCGGAGAAATCATTAGCAAGGTGCTTGTCGTCCCCAATGCGGCTGCCTTCGGAAACAGAGAGACCGGAGCGATTAAGAAAGAAGATTTCAGGAGCTTTGAAGAAGGAACTTGGCCACGAATTTATGTCTACGGTTACGCTAGGTACAAAACTGTTTTTCCAGGAATTGATGGGGAAACTCAATTTTGCCGCGTGTGGCTGCCGAAACCATACAGTGGTTTTATTGGCTGTCCAGGTCATCCCGATCAAGCCAAATAGAAGCATTATCCAAATTAGGACACTACCACACCCCGCGTTTCCTTGACATTGAGTGACCCGCCCGTATAATTGCAAGTCCGCGGAAAATGCGGCTTTTCGCAGCCCTTGCCGCAGGATTCGCGAAATTGCACGATCAATTGACTGGGCGCTTTCAGAATGTTTCTCGACGTCAAAGAGCTGGCCGTCCGGAAGGCGCGGATTCAGAAGACCTATCCGGCCGGGACCATCGATTTCCGCTCCGGCGAGTTCCGGCAACTGGAGCCGCTGGAGGTGCGGGCCACCGCCGAGCTGGTGGAGGGGCAGATCCGCATCTCCGGACACCTGCACACGCGGTTGGAGCTGGTGTGCTCGCGGTGCCTCGAAACGGTGGTCGAAGAGGTTAGCCGCGATTTTGACCTGTTCTACCGGCCCGCAACGACGATCGCGCAGGAAGAAAAGATCCACTTGAAGGTGGACGACACCGAGATCGGTTTTTTCCAGGGCGATGGGCTGTTTCTGGCCGACGTGCTGGCCGAGCAGGTGAACCTCTCGATCCCGATGAAGGTGATTTGCCGCGGCGATTGCCGGGGACTGTGCCCGCACTGCGGCATGAATCTGAACAGCGAAGAGTGCCGCTGCGAAATCCACACGACCGACACGCGACTCGCACCGCTGGCGCGCTTCAAGCAGGACTGGTCCAAGAAGCAATAGCAATCGAAATCCCGAATCGCTAGACTGGCTTGACCAAAAACAGGCCAGCAGCAAGGAGTCTGTATGCCCAATCCGAAACGACGTCACTCGAAGAGGCGCAAGAACCAGCGCCGGGCGCACGACGCGCTCACGGCCCCCACGCTTTCCGAATGCCCGCAGTGCCACCAGATGAAGATGCCCCACCAGGCCTGTCCGGAATGCGGGTACTACAAGGGACGCGAAGTGGTTGACACCTCGTCCTGAACGTCCTAAGTTCACGAGCTATCTTTCCGGGCGTCCCGCGCCGTACGGGGGCGCTTTCCTCCATCCGGAGCCTCGATGACCACCATCGCTCTTGATGCCATGGGCGGCGACCACGCCCCCCGGGCCGAAGTGGAAGGCGCGATCCTGGCGGCGCGCGAGTTCGGGGTGCGCGTGCTGCTGGTTGGCCAGCAGGAAGCGGTGAAGCACGAGCTGGCCAAGCACTCGCACCGCGGCCTGCCGCTCGAGATCGTCCACGCCAGCGAAGTGATCTCCATGGACGATTCGCCGGTGATGGCCTTCCGGAAAAAAAAGGACAGCTCGGTGCACGTGTCCGCGCGGCTGGTGAAGAACGGCGAGGCCGACGGCTTCGTCAGCGCCGGGAACACCGGCGCGGTGATGGCCACGGCGCACTTCATCCTCGGCACGCTACCCTCGGTGGACCGTCCGGCGCTGGCGGCGCCCTTCCCCACTTCGCGCGGCGGCGTCTCGGTGATGCTCGATGTCGGCGCCAACGTGGACTCGAAAGCCGTCCACCTTGAGCAATTCGCTATCATGGGGGAGATCTACTACCGGGTCATCTTCGGCACGCGCCGGCCCAAGGTCGGGCTGCTCTCCATCGGCGAAGAAGAGGTCAAGGGCAACGAGTTGACCAAGGAAGCCCACAACCGGCTGAAGCGCATGCCGCTGCACTTCGTGGGCAACGTCGAAGGGCGGCACGTCTTCGCCGGCGAGGCCGACGTGATCGTCTGCGACGGCTTCATCGGCAACGTGGCGCTGAAAATCAGCGAAGGGCTGGTGGAGCACATCGGCACGACGCTGAAAGAAGCCCTGAACAGCACCCTGGCCTCGCAGGTGGGCTACGTGTTCGCACGAAAAGCCTTCGCTGATTTCAAGAAGAAGTTGGATTATTCCGAATACGGCGGGGCGCCGCTGCTCGGCGTGCGCGGCATCCTCATCATCGGCCACGGGCGTTCGAACGAAAACGCCATCAAGAATGCCATCCGCGTGGCGGCGGAGCTGAGCCACGCTAAGCTGAACGAGAAAATCGAACAAGAACTTTCCGAAGTCGGCGTAAGCGCGAAGCGCTGAGGCGTGCCGCGCGAAAGCACCGCGGGCGGAAACTCCCGCCCGGGGAGACAGAGCAAGCGTATGGGCAAACTCGCGTTTCTCTTTCCAGGGCAGGCTTCGCAGTACTCCGGCATGGGCAAAGACCTCGCCGAGAAGTTCGCGGTGTCCCGCGCCGTCTTCGAGGAGGCCGACCAAGCGCTGGGCGTGGCGATTTCGCGGATCTGCTTTGAAGGCTCCGAAGACGAGCTGAAACTCACCGAAAACACCCAGCCGGCCATCCTGACGGTGAGCGTGGCAGCCCTGCGCGCGCTGCAGGAAAAGGGCATCACGCCGGATTATGTCGCCGGGCACAGCCTGGGCGAGTATTCGGCCAACGTGGCGGCGGGCTCGCTCGAGTTCGCCGACGCGGTGCGCCTGGTGCGCAAGCGCGGCCGGTACATGCAGGAGGCGGTGCCCGGCGGCGAAGGCGCCATGGCCGCCATCCTCGGCCTCGCCCCGGCGCAAGTGGAAGAGATCTGCAAGAAAGCGGCGCAGGGAGAAATCGCCGCGCCCGCCAACCTGAATTCGCCCGAGCAGACCGTGATTTCCGGACACGCCGCGGCGGTGAAGCGCGCGGTCGAGATGGCCTCGCAGAGCGGCGCGAAGCGCACCGTGATTCTGCCGGTATCGGCGCCGTTCCATTGCGAGCTGATGCTCCCCGCGCAGCAGCGTCTCGAGGTGGACCTGCGGCAGACCACCTTCCGCGATCCGCGCTGCCCGCTGGTGAACAACGCCGATGCCGACGTGATCGAAAAGGGCGACGAGGCCCGCGGCGCGCTCATCCGCCAGGTTTGCTTGCCGGTGCGCTGGGAGGAGTCGGTCCGCGAGCTGCTCGATCTGGGCGTGACGACCTTCATCGAAGTCGGCCCGGGCAAAGTCCTCGCCGGCCTGCTGCGGCAAATTGACCGCTCGGTGCATTGCTTCAACGTCGAGGACGAAAAGAGCCTCGGAGCAGCGCTCGAAAAACTAGCCCAGGCCCGCAGCGAAACGGAATAGATTTGTAGGGGCGCACCCGCGTGTGCGCCCGCGTTACAGGGCGGACACTCCCGAAGCTTCGGGAGGTCCGCCCCTCCGAGAGAGTCATGTTCAGCCTGAAAGACAAAGTCGCACTCATCACCGGCGCGTCGCAGGGCATCGGACGCGTCACCGCGCTGGCGCTGGCCGAGGCCGGCGCCAAGGTCGCCGCGGCCGCGCGCAACGCGGAAAAGCTGAACACCGTGGTGGCAGAAATCGCCGCCGCGAGTGGTGAAGCCCTGGCCGTGCCGATGGACGTCGCCGACGCCGAGCAGATCAGGGCTGGCTTCAAGCAAATTCTCGAAAAATTCGGCAAGCTCGATATTCTGGTGAATAACGCCGCCAGCACCCGCGACGCCCTGGCGCTGCGCATGAAGCAGGAAGACTGGGACGCGGTGCTCCGCACCAATCTGACCGGCGCGCACCTCTGCATCCAGCAGGCGCTCGGGCCGATGATGCGGCAGCGCTGGGGGCGGATCATCAACGTCACGTCGGTGGTGGCGCAGACCGGCAACGCCGGCCAGGCGAATTACGTCGCGTCGAAGGCCGGCCTGATCGGCCTGACCAAAGCGATTGCCGTGGAGATGGCCTCGCGCAACATCACCGTCAACGCCGTCGCGCCCGGCTTCATCTCGACGCCGATGACCGATCCCCTGCCGGACCAGGTGAAGCAGGAGATGCGAGAAAAGATTCCACTGGGGCGGATGGGCACGGACCGCGATGTCGCCGCCGCCATCATCTTTCTCGCTAGTGAGGAGGCAGGCTACATCACCGGCCACGTGCTGGACGTCAACGGCGGGATGTACATGGCCTAGTGCTGTTCCAACTTGATCCACCTATGAAGAACCGAACGCGTTGTCATTGCGAGAAATCTGCTTTTCGCTCCTGCGCCTGGTCAGAAAAAGTTGGAACAGCACTAGTAGGACAGGCCTCCAGTCCTGTCCGGCGCACACTGTCGAATGGGATCTGGACAGGCGGTTGACCAACCGGAAGGCCCCGTCTAGAATGGGCGGGTTATCCGGAGAGAGCTAATTTCCGTGTAGGACGCCGAAGTCGGGTCATCAGACGAGATCACCGGAGGAAACAGAATGGCCAGTGTTGAGGAACGCGTAAAGCAGATTATCGTGGAGCAGCTCGGCGTGGACGAAGCGGAAGTCACCCCCAACGCCTCGTTCGTGGACGACCTGGGCGCGGATTCGCTCGACGTCGTCGAGCTGACCATGGCGTTTGAGGAAGCCTTCGGGATCGAAATCCCCGACGAGGACGCCGAGAAAATTGCCACCGTCAAGGCCGCCATCGAGTACATCGAAAAACACTCTGCGGCGAAAAAGTAAGCCAGCAGCCCCCGCAGGAGAAAACTAATCGTGAGCCGCCGCGTTGTCGTCACCGGAGTCGGTCTTGTGTGCGGGTGCGGGATTGGCACCGAGGAAGTCTGGAAAAACCTGCTCGCCGGGAAGAGCGGCATCGGCCCCATCACCCTGTTCGACACCTCCCAGCACGACTGCAAGATCGCCGGCGAGGTGAAGAACCTCGACCCCGGCGTCTGGGTGGAGAAAAAAGAACAGAAGAAAATGGGCCGGTTCATCGTGCTGGCGATCGCGGCCTCGGAATTCGCAGTGCAGATGGCCGGGCTGAAGGTGAGCGAGGAAGACGCCGACCGCACTGGCGTCTATATCGCCTCGGGCATCGGCGGCTTCGACGTGATCGAACGCGAGCACAACAAGATGCTGCAGGGCGGCCCCGGACGGATCTCTCCTTTCTTCATTCCCGCAACCATCGTCAATCTTGCCGCGGGTCACGTGTCGATCCGTACCGGCGCGCGCGGGCCAAACTCCGCCACCGCCACCGCCTGCTCCGCTTCGGCGCACGCCATCGGCGACGCCTACAAAATCATCCAGCGCGACGATGCCGACGTGATGATCTGCGGCGGCGCGGAGGGCGCCATCACGACGATGAGCGTGGGCGGCTTCGCGGCTATGAAGGCGCTCTCCACGCGCAACGCTGAGCCGGAGCGCGCCAGCCGCCCCTTTGACGCGCAGCGCGACGGCTTCGTGGTCGGCGAAGGCTCCGGCATCCTCATCCTGGAGACGCTCGAGCACGCCGAAAAGCGCGGCGCGCAGCCCATTGCGGAAATTGTTGGCTACGGGATGTCCGGCGACGCTTTCCACATCACGCAGCCCGCCGAAGGAGGCGCCGGCGCGTACCGCGTGATGACGGCCACGCTGCGCGACGCCAACGTTTCGCCGGACGTGGTGGATTATGTCAACGCGCACGGAACCTCGACGCCCATCGGCGACGCGATTGAAACGATCGCCGTGAAACGCGTCTTCGGCGACCGCGCCAGGAAAGTTCCCGTGAGCTCCACGAAATCCATGACCGGGCACCTGCTGGGCGGCGCCGGCGGGCTCGAAGCCGGCATCAGCGTGCTCGCGCTGCGCGACCAGGTTCTGCCGCCGACCATCAACTACGAAAATCCCGACCCGGCCTGCGACCTCGATTACGTCCCGAACGTGGCGCGCAAGGCCACCGTCAATTACGCGCTGTCGAATTCGTTCGGTTTCGGCGGCACCAACGCCGCCCTGCTGTTCAAACGTTGGATGTAGCGGCGGGTTGATCCCGCCTCCGCAGGATGCCCGCGGCCGCGCGATGGCGCCGTAAAGCCGCCGCTACAAAATGAATCGGTAGTTCGCCGCGAAATTCCCGCCGCACCCGTCGGAGGAACCCGTGAACATTGCCGTCTGTATCAAACAAGTACCTGCCAAGGATGCGCCGCTGCAAATCCCCGAAGGCGGTGCGTGGATCCGCGAAACCGACATCGGTTTCGAGACCAACGAGCCCGACGGCTATGCGCTCGAAGAGGCGCTGCGCTTGAAGGAAAAGCACGGCGGCGAAGTGGTGGCCATCTCCATGGGCCCGGAGCGCGTCAAGCAGACCATCAAGGAAGCGATGGCCAAGGGCGCCGACCGCGGCATCCACGTGGTGGACGACAAGTTTTTCCAGCTCGATCCGCTCGGCTCGGCGCGCTCGCTGGCCGCGGCAATCCAGAAGGAGAAGTTCGACCTCATCCTCACCGGCCTGCAGAGCGACGACCACGGTTTCGGCCAGACCGGCGTGCTGCTGGCCGAGCTGCTCGGCCTGCCGCACGCCACGATCATCATGCAGATCGAAGTGCAGGACGGGCGGATGAGGCTGAAGCGCGAGCTCGAAGCCGGCTGGTTCCAGTGGATGGAGGCGCCGCTGCCCGCGGTGCTCAGCATCCAATCCGGCATCAATAAGCCGCGCTACGCCACGCTGAAGGGCATCATGGCGGCAAAGAAGAAGGAAATCGCCAGCATCCCGCGCGCGTCACTGGGCGTGGACGCCACGCCGACGCAGAAGGTCGAACGCATCTATGTGCCCGCGAAAACGAAAAAGACCGAGATACTCACCGGCACGGCCAGGGAAGCCGCCGCTAAGCTGGTGGAAAAACTGAAGCACGAAGCGCGGGTCTTGTAAATCAGAAGTCAGAAGGCAGAAAGAGAATGAACAGTTCATTTCGGGACCTCACAAAAAGGACAAAAGAATTCGCTCTGAGGATCATCAGGCTATTCGCGGCTCTTCCGCGAACTTCAGAAGCGCAAGTCATTGGCAGGCAGCTTTTGAGATCAGGAACATCCGTGGGCGCCAATTACAGAGAAGGCTCCGGGCTCGCTCGAAGCCTGAATACGCGGCGAAGCTCAACATAGGCTTACAGGAACTTGAGGAGACTCTGTACTGGCTGGAATTGCTGGAGGAAAGTCGTATTTCAAATGGAGCTGAAACAAAATCACTGCAAGCGGAATCCGGCGAACTTTCGGCAATTCTCGTAACTCTGATCAAGAAAGCTCGTGGAAGTAACGCAGCAAGGAAAGTAGTAACTACTTCAGCTCCAGATTGAGATTCTGTTGTGCGTTGTGTGTTTTCTGACTTCTGACTTCTGATTTCTGAGTTCTGCGAGGGCGCTATGAAAATCCTACTGATCACCGAACAGCGAGACGCCACCTGGAACAAAGTGAGCTTTGAAACGCTCGTTGCCGCGCAGCAAATCGCCGCGCAGACCGGCGGAAAACTTGTTGGGGCGGTCATGGGCAAGGGTGTGGACACGTTGGCCGGCGCGCTGGCCACGAAAAAACTCGACGAAGTGCTGCTCGTCGAGCACGACTTACTCGAAAAATACACCGCCGACGGTTACACGCACGCGCTCAAGCAGGTGATTGCGCAGGCGCAGCCCGACCTGGTGCTCCTGCCGCACACCTACCAGGTGCGCGACTTCGCGCCGAAGCTGGCGGCGTCATTGGGAAAAGGAATGATCGGCGACTGCATCGGCTACCGCTACGAAAACGGCAAGCTCGTCTTCGTCCGGCAGATGTTCCAGGGCAAGACCGCCGCCGACGTCGCCTTCCAGGCCGCCGCGCCGTGGTTCGCCACGCTTCAGGCGGGCGCGTTCCGCGCGGACCAGGCGCAGGACGGCGCCGCGAAAGCGCCAGTGAACCACGTCAGCGTGAACCTGAAGCCGGAAGACATCCGCACCGTGCCGCTCGAACTCTTCCGCGAAGCCAAGCAGGCCGTGGACCTGACGCAAGCTCCGATCATTGTCGCCATCGGCCGCGGCATCAAGGAGCAGAAAAATCTGCCGCTGGTGGAGAACCTGGCAAAAGTGCTCGGCGGAGAAATCGCCGCGTCGCGGCCCATCTGCGACGAAGGCTGGCTGCCCATGGACCGGCAGATCGGCAGTTCCGGACAAACCGTCGCGCCGAAACTGTACATCGCGCTGGGTATCAGCGGCGCCATCCAGCACGTGGTGGGCATGAAGGGTTCGCGCACCGTGGTCGCGGTGAACAAGGACGCCAACGCGCCGATCTTCGAAGTCGCGGATTACGGCATCGTCGGTGATATTTTCGAAGTGATTCCCGCCCTCGCCGAAGAACTGGAAAAAGCGAAGTCCGCGTAGGGGCGCTGCTTGCTGCGCCCATTTTAATGATACTATTTGTTGAGGCGGTCGGCGCTGTTGTGACGCTCCACGACTACAAAACGGTTCTCTACCACCAGGAAGACGGCTCTTGGGTTGCCGAAATCCCAGCGATCCCCGGCTGCTATGCTCTGATGAGCACTCGCGAAGAAGCCCTGGCCGAGCTCGTCCGGGTTTTCGAAATGATCGCCGAAGAGTATCTCGAAAAAGGCATTTCTCTCCCTAAGGACACCACCGAGATTATTCATGCCTAGCGCCACCGCCCGCGAGTTTCAAAAGGTGGCCGCTCAACTTGGCTTCGCAAAAACCCGGCAGAC
>JACQDE010000082.1 GCA_016201285.1 Acidobacteriota bacterium
CACTCCGCGCATGGAAAACCCCGCGAAAAAAGGGGCACGGCCTATCAAGCCGTGGGGCGGGAGGTGGGCTAGGCGTCGTAGGTAACTCATGGAAGAAAGGTATCAGATTCGAGGTGTTGTGTCAAGTGAATAATCACGTTTGGAGAAGCGGTCGGCTTGTCCGGCGGACGCTCCTGCACGCGGTGGTAGCGCCGCGCCGCCGGATTTTCCAGCTCGGTGACGCTCCTATTGGGCCAGCGGATCTCCGCTTTTTCGACCTTTTCCGTGACGCCCAGCCCGAACAGCAGGCGCAGATCGTGCGCGGCGCAGTAACTCGAGCCGCCGACCACTTCCCGAACCTGTTGCCGGCCGCCCGCGGTTACGGTGACCACGGCTCCGATGGCATCGCGATTGCTCGCGGTCCCGACCAGTTCGAAGCCGATCCAGGCGTTGCGACTGCCGATGTCATTACGAACCAGCACCGGCCGCGCGCCATTGGTTACCCAGAGGAAGTCCGTGTCGCCGTCGTTGTCGAAATCGCCCAGGGCCAGGGCTCGGCCAACGTAGGGCTTCTCGAAGACCTTGCCGCTGCGGGCCCCGACTTCCTGGAACCGCCCCCCGGCATTCTCGAGAAGCAACGGCCGCTCGGCGTAGGCGATTCCCTCCCGAAAGAGATGGACGTTGTCGAGCACGTGTCCGTTCAGCACGATCATGTCGAGGTCGCCATTGTTGTCGAAATCGACGAAGCGCGTCCCAAAGCCGCTGTAGAGCAGGGCTACCGAACCGAGGTTGGCCGGCACTGTCACATCGGTAAAGCTATCGTCGCCGTTGTTCCGATAGAGGTTGTTCGGCTCGTAATCGATGTTGGTCACAAACAGGTCCGGCAAGCCATCGCCGTCGTAATCGGCCGCGTCGGCGCCCATGCCGGATTGAGGTTTGCCCTGGAAGCCGTAGGCGACCTCGGCGATCATGGCCATCTCGGTGAAGGTGCCGTCGCCGTTGTTCTTGAAAAGGAAGTTCCGCACGGCATCGTTAGCCACGTACAGGTCCGGCCAGCCATCGCGGTTGAAATCGAACGCCACCGCGCCCAGGGCTTTCCCCTTTTGTTGCGCAATTCCGGAGGCCTCGCTCACGTCAGTGAACGTGCCGTCGCCATTGTTGCGGTAGAGCCGGCTGGCCACTGCTTTGAACTGATCGGGATGGCAGTAGGCGCGATACCCGGGCCGGCGCTCACCGCAAAAGGCGTTCTTATCGTAGTCCCAGTCGAGATAGCGCCCGACATAAAGGTCAAGATGGCCGTCGCGATTGTAGTCAAAGAAGGCGGCGCTGGTGCTCCAGCCGCCCGCCATCACGCCCGCCTTTTGCGTTACGTCGGTGAAGGTGCCGTCCCCGTTGTTGTGGTAGAGAACATTGCGGGGGAAGCCGGTGACGTAAATGTCCGGGGATCCGTCGTTGTCATAGTCCGCCACGGCAACACCCTGACCGTAAGTGGGACTCACCGCCACGCCCGCCTTCTCCGTCACGTCGGTGAAGGTGCCGTCGGGGTTTTGCCGGTAGAGCGCGTTGCGCGCCGGCACGCAATCGACCGAAAACTTGTGGCAGCCGCTCTGTACCAGAAAAATATCCAGCCGGCCGTCGCGGTTGAAGTCCAGGAACGCCCCGCCACCGCCCATCGTCTCGATCAGGTATTTCTCCGGAGTCGCACCGTTTGCGTGCTGCCAGGTGATGCCGGCCTGGCGGGTCACGTCGGTGAAATGCTCCGGCTCGGAGCCAGCAGGCGCGCCGGGAACGCCCAGGGTCCAGGCGCCGGCCAGCAGGACGGAGCAGACCGCGACGATTTTCCTATGGGGTGATCCGGGCATCATCTCACGCGATAAACCGCGAGGCTGCGCGGAGCAACTTCCATCTCCGCCCAGGCGCCGCGCACCACTGCCGGGCGGGCGGCAAAGAGGGGCTCGAGCGCCCGGCTTGAGGCGAGCGGCGTGTCCTCGAGGCTCAAGCGGAGGCGGCGCGGCTGGTCGGCGTTGTTGAAGACCACCAGCAACTGCTCCTCGGGCGTTTCGCGGATGAAGACATAGGAGGTGGTATCCCAGGCAATTTGCCAGTGCGTTCCGCGAGCCAGCCCCGGATGGGCCTTGCGGAGGCGCAGCAGCGCCTGCACATGGGCGAAGATTTCCTGTTCGTCTGCGGTGCGACCTTCCGCGGCAAAGGCGTTGCGCGGATCGCCTGGAAAGCCGCCGGGGAAATCACGCCGGTTGTCCGGGTCGTCGCCACCGGGCATACCGATCTCATCGCCGGAATAGAGCTGGGGGATGCCCCGCACCGTGAGTACCAGCGAAAAGGCGAGCTTCAGTTTTTCTTTCGAGCTGCTCGGCTCGCTGATGAAGCGCTTGACGTCGTGGTTGCCGAGGAACGGCACGAGCATCTGGGGATTGGCGTAAAGCCAGTCGCGCTGAAATGTTTCGGCCAATCGGCTGGCCGGCGCTCCCCGCAGGATGACGTCGCGCAGCGAGTAGAAGAAGGGAAAGTCAAAAAGGGTGGTGACGCCCGAGTCGATGCCATCGTATTGCGCCCGGCCGCCGGCGAAAAACGAAGTCACGGACGGATCCGGGTGAAACACCTCGCCGACCGTGGCGATTCGGGGGTAGGCGCGGCGCATCTCGTGGTGCCACTCGGACCAGAAGCGGCGCCCAATGTAGGGAAATGTATCCAGCCGGTAGCCGTCGAGCCCGGTTTGCTCGGCCCACCACAGACTGTTTTGGAGCAGATATTGGGCCACCCGCGGATTTTCCTGGTTCAGATCGGGCAGGACGTTGGCGAACCAGCCCTCGACCACGTCACGCCAGCGTTGCGGGACGGCATGAGGATCGGTGAGCCCGTCAAAGGGGGAACGCGCGGCGATGTGATTTGCGGCGGTACCGTGAAACCAGTCCGGCTGGGGTGGCGCTTGCACCCAGGGATGCCGCGGGCCGATGTGGTTGGGCACGCAATCGAGAAGAACCTTGATGCCGTGCCGGTGGGCGTCGGCGACCAGTTCCTGCAGGTCCGTGAGCGTGCCGAGGTGCTCGTCCACCGCGTAGTAGTCCACCGCGCCGTAACCATGGTAGTCGTTTGGCGAACCGTTGTCGTTGTCCTGGATGGGCGTCAGCCAGAGCGCGCTGACGCCGAGATCGCGGAGGTATGGCAGGCGCTGGCGGATGCCACGGAGGTCGCCCCCGTGGTAGGCCCGTTGTTTGTTCCGGTCAAACGTGCCGGGCGAGTTCGGCGGCTGGTCGTTCGCAGGGTCGCCGTCGGCAAAACGGTCCGGCATGATCAGGTAGATGACGTCGTCCTCACTGAGGCCCTGGAAGTTTCCGCTCTGCGTCCTGCGCGCCGCGAGCGGGAACCGCACGACTGTTTCGCCGCCTGCGGTGCGGATGGTAATGGAGACGCTGCCGGGCTGCGCGTCCGCCGCTACTTCCAGCCAAAGAAAAAGGTGGCGACCGTCCGCCTGCGCTTCCGTTCGCGCGATCTTCACGCCGGCGTATTCCACGCGGGTGGCCGCGCCGGCGAGGTTCTCCCCGGTGACGAGCAGCATCGGGTTCGGCGGCAGCCCCACCCACCAGTTGGGCGGGGCCACGCGCTGCACCTTTGGCGCGGCCGGCAGCGTGGACTGTTCCGCAGGAAACGATGCAGCCGGGAAAAGGGTCAACGAGAGCAGGCAAATCGCGAAAGGAGATACCCCTGTGTGGCGCGCGCGCATCAAGTGTTTCCTCCGGGTGGCCGTGTGGCAGGTGGTGGAGTGGTGGCGGGTCCCAGGTTCGGCGGCTGGGTGGCTTCCGGTTCGGCGCGATTCGTCAGGCGCAGCCGGCGGCTCTTCTCCAGATAGGACTGTTCCCTCCGCATCTGCTTGTCGAGTTCTTCGAGCGCCCGGAACTGAGCCAGTTGCTCCTGCGCCAGCTCGCTCTGCTTGGTGCGGGAATAGAGCAGGAAAAGCTGGTAGCGGGCTTGCGCGTGGTCGGGACTGAGTTCGAGCACATGGCGCAGCGCCGCGATGGCCTGGTCGGTCTTTCGCTGCTTCGCGTACATGCGAGCGAGATCGAAGTTGGCCGCCAGGTGATCCGGGTCCAGTGCGAGAGCCTGTTTCAGGTATTTCTCCGTGTCTTCGAAGCGCCCCTGTTCGAGCGCCAGATAGCCGAGGTTCGCATTCGTTTCCAGATGGTTGGGAGTGATGCTCAACTGGCGTTCCAAATAGCTCCGGGCTTCCTCGAACTTGCCCTGCGCCCGGTAGCCGTAGCCGATCAGGTAGTTGATGTCCGGGATTTTGCCGTCGAGCCGGGCCGCGCGCTCAAAGGCGTGGGTCGCCGTCAGGTAGTTGTCGGCGCGGAAGAGCGCGTTGCCTAGGCTGAGGAAGTAAAGCGCCTGGGTGGGATCGAGATCGGCAGCCTTCTGGTAATTCTCCACCGCGCCCTCCCAGAATCCCAGGCGGAAGTACTCGCGTCCGAGCATATAGCGATACTGCGCCTGTTCCGGGGCGCGTTCTGTGGCATGGCGGAATTCCACCACCCCATTGCCGGTGTCGCCGAGTTGCGAGGCGATCAGTCCCAGCCGGAAATGCGTTTCGGCAGGCTGTGGGTTGATGTCCGCAGCCTGCGCCAGGGCCTGCGCGGCTTCGTCGAGCCTGTTTAGATTGAAGTGGACGATCCCCAGATTGTAGAGCACTTCGTAGGAACCCGGGTTCAGCTCGTTGACGCGGGTAAACAGTTGGGCCGCGGCCTCGTACTGTTCGCTCTGCGCCAGCATCACACCGACGGTAAACAGCGCCTGCGGATTGTCACCGGCCATGCGGCTGAGTTCCGCGGCCACGCCCAAGCCCTCTTCGGTGCGCCCCGCCTTCAACAGAGCATTGACCTGCGCCAGCATGACGCCCGGATCGTTTCCTTGGAGCCGGCGGGCGGCGGCATAGTGGTCGGCCGCTTCCGAGAATTGCCCGGTGGCCATCAGCAGCGTGGCCAGGTTGAAATGGGTCTTAGCATGGCCGGGATCCGCGCGCAGAACCGCTTCGAACTCGAGGCGCGCCTTTTCGTAGTCGTTGCGGCGCAGCAGCAGGTTGCCCAGATTATTGCGTGCGGCGATGAATTGGGGATTCAAGCGCAGTGCGGCGCGGTAGGCTTGTTCCGCCTCCGCGGAACGTCCAAGCTGGTCATACACGATGGCCAGCACGTTTTGCGCCTCGGCAGAGAACGGCGCCAGCCGGGCGGCGCGACGCGCCGGGGCCTCGGCTTCCGCCAGGCGGCCGGCCTCGATTTTCTGGATGGCGGCCTGCAAAGCCTCCTCCGCCGCGGGGCTGAGCGTCGGCTGCGCTGCAGGCTTCCCGGACGGAGCCTGGTCCGGCGTTGCGGGCTTACTGCGAGGCGCCTGCGCGGAAAGCACAAAGGGCGCAAACAAGAATGCACCGAGCGCCAGCGCCGGCGCCCATCGCATCTGGCGCGAGACGGTCATTTCTTTTTCTCGTCCGCCTTCCTGGCTTGCGCCGCGCTCTCCACAACGCCTTTGCCTTGCACGATGGTCACGATGCGGTTGATCCCCGGAAGCTTCACGCTTTCCTGGGCGCCATCGGGCCAGCGGATCTCGAGCGCATCCACCTGCGTGGCGGTGCCCAGGCCGAAGTGGACGCGCAGGTCGTTCTGCGAGCAGAAGCTCGACCCGCTCATCACCTCGCCTCGCTGCCGGATGCCGCCCGCCGTCAGGAACACAGTGGCACCGATGGCGTCGCGCGGACTCTTGCCCGAGCCGGCCAGCTTCAGGCTCACCCAGTTGTTCTTCGATGGCGTGACGTTCCGCAAGACCGTGGGCGGACCGTCCAGGTTGTTCAACACCACGTCCACGCGACCGTCGTTGTCCAAGTCTCCGGCTGCGGCGCCGCGCGCCGAGGCAAGCACCGCCAGTCCGCTGCCAGTGGCCGGTGGCACCAATTCGAAGCGCTCCCCTTTGAGATTGCGAAACAGCAGCGGCCGCTGTTTCCAGGTGGTGCCCCAGTCATTGCGATCCACCTCCGGGTAAACGTGGCCGTTGGCGACAAACAGGTCCGGATGCCCGTCGTTGTCGTAGTCCAGGAACATGGTGCCCCAACCGAGGAACGGAATCGTCTGCTCGCCCAGCCCC
Source organism: Acidobacteriota bacterium (assembly GCA_016201285.1). Taxonomy (GTDB): domain Bacteria; phylum Acidobacteriota; class Terriglobia; order Acidiferrales; family UBA7541; genus JACQDE01. Next base: position 6,124 of record JACQDE010000082.1, read on the forward strand.
ACCTGGAAGGTCAGATCGGTGAAGTTGGCGTCGCCCTCGTTGCGGTAGAGGGTGTTGTAATCGTCCGAGAAGTTCGTGACGTAGAGATCCAGCCGGCCGTCGTGATTGTAGTCGCCCACGGCAATGCCCATCGAGGCCTGCTCCCGGCCATTCTCGTTGAGGGCAAAACCCGAAGGGTAGCTCACGTCCTCGAACGTGCCGTCGTGGCGGTTGAGGTAAAGGAAGTTGGGCGTCGAATCGTTGGCCACCAGCAGGTCCGGCCAGCCGTCGTCATTGACGTCGGCCCAGGCGGCGGCAAAGCCATAGTAGCCCTTGGGGTCGAGGACGCCGGCCTTTTCGGCGACTTCCGTGAAGGTGCCGTCGCCATTGTTGTGAAAGAGGAAGTCGCGTTCGCCGGCCAGGCCGCGGGGACCGCACATCACTCGCTGGCCACGGTACTCACAATAGTTGCCCGCGACCACAGCACTGCCGGGCGCCGGCGGGTTGTCAATGTCCCACTTGACGTAGCCGGCGATGAACAGGTCGAGCCGGCCGTCGCGGTCATAGTCGCCAAAGGCGGCGGCGGTGGTCCAGATGTTCGTTGCGCCGCTCACCGCGACCCCGGCCTGCTCGGCCACGTCGGTGAACGTGCCGTCGCCGTTGTTGCGGTAGAGGCGGTTCTTGCCGAAGTTGGTGACGTAGAGGTCGGGCCAGCCGTCGTTGTTGAAGTCGCCCACGGCCACCCCGAACCCCCACCGTTCGTTGGCGACTCCCGCCTTCGAGGTCACATCAGTGAACGTGCCGTCGCGGTTGTTGTGGAACAGGGCCGCGTGCGGCGGCGCTTCCTTCCCCCGCAGCACGTCGAGTGTCGAGCCGTTCACCAGGTAGATGTCCAGCCAGCCGTCGTTGTCGTAGTCGAAAAGGGCGACGCCGCCGGTCGCAACCTCGATGATGAATGATTTCTGCGGCGCGCCGCTGCGATTGCGCCAGCCCGCCAAGCCCGCTTCCTTGGTGACGTCCTGGAAGACGACCGGCGCGCCATCCACCAAGCCGCCTGCGGTGATGGGCCGTTTGAGGGCGTCGCGCACCGGAGCAAAGACGCCGCCGGTTGCGGCTCCGCCCCGTGGAGGCGGTTGTTGCGGTGGCGGGGCAACGGGCTTCTGCTGCGGTTCCTGCTTCGTCCCCTGTTGTCCGTGTGCCGGAAGCGCCGCGAGGCTTGTGGCCAGCAGCAGGACGAATACGGCGCGAGCGCGGAATTGGCGTGGCATAGTCGTTTTATTGCTCCTGAGGCGGACCCATCCCGCCGCTCTGGTTGCGGTATTGCTCGTTCAAGCGGTCCACGATGGCAAACTGCCCGGCGGCCTCCAGCGCGCGCCCAGCGCGGCGCAGCGCGAGGCCGAGTTGATAGTGCGCATCGGCGCTGTCCGGCCCTAGATGGACTGCTTCTTGCAGCAGGTTAATCGCCTGCGCGACCTGGCCCGTGCGCAGCAGCCCGCGGCCAAGCGCCAGCGCCGCCTCGAAATTCTGAGGGTCGAGTTCTCGCGCTTGGCGGAGCACCGGGACGGCCTCATCCAGCCGGCCCTGCTTCGCCAATAAATTGCCGAGGCCGACAAAGCCCCGGGCATCCTGGGGCCGCGCCCGAGTCAGAACGCGGTATTGTTCGAGCGCGCCGGCTGTGTCTCCAGCCGCCTCGAGCACCGTAGCCAGGAAGAAGCGCGGTTCCACTTCTTCGGGCTTCAGCGCGAGGGCCGCCTGGAAGGCTTCGCTGGCCCCCGTCAGGTCGCGTACAGCATAGCGAGCGCGCCCGAGATAAAGTTGCGCGTCAAAACTCTTGGGGTCCAACCGGACGGCCGTCTCCAGTGTGCCACGGGCATCGGTGTAGGCTCCACGCGCGGACAGGATGATTCCCAGCAGGGTGTAGGCGTCCGCTGCTTCAGGCGCCAGGCGGATGGCGCGTCGCGCTTCCTGCTCGGCTTCGGCGCCGCGCTGCGAGTTCTGCAGTGCCAATGCGTGGAAATACGCCGTCGTGTGGGACTCCGGGTACTCCTTCGCCAGAGGCCCCAGAACGTCCACGGCTTCCTGCCAGCGTTCGGACTGGACCAGGGCGAGGCCAAGGTCCTGGCGCGCCGAGGTCAGCCCCGGTTCGGCAGCCAATGCCTGGCGAAAGCGGTCGATGGCTGTGGAGAGGCGGCCGTGATCCGCGGCGAACAGGCCCTCGATATAGGGCAGGCGCGCGTCGTTGGGCGGAAGGATGGAGCGCAGGAAACGCAGTTGCAGCCCGGCGCGGACCGAATCGCCTTTGCGCCGGTAGGCCGTCAGCAGGTCAAAGCGGACATCGGTGCCCTCGGGGTTCAGTTGGAGCGCGCGCTGCAAATGCTGGATCGCCTGTTCCAGTTCGCCGCCGGATTGCAGGAGCATGAGGCCCAAATAGTAGTGCGCCGAAAACTGGTCCGCGTTCCGGGCCAACGCTGCCTGTGCCGCCGCCAGGGCTTCCGGCAAGCGGCGCTGTCTCCACAGACCATAGGCCAGATTCGCTTGCGAGTCAGCCGAAGCAGGATCGAGAGCCGCCGCTTGGCGGAAGTCCTGGACCGCTTCATCCAATTTGCCCAGGCGCAAGCGTGCCTCGCCGCGGTCGGCCAGCGCGCTGGCGTTGTTCGGATTCTCCCGCAGGCGCGCGCTGGCTTCCGCTTCGGCGCGCTCCGCTCTGGCTGTGGGGCTGGCGAATCGCTCGGCGTGCGGCGCTTCCTTTTCCTGTGCTCCGAGATGGAAAAGACTGGAGAAAAAAAGCAGAGGAATCAGCGCACAGTTCAATATTCGGTGACGATTTCCGGCCGCCATGATCCCCATTCTACCAACGAACCCTTTGCTGTGTGTGACTCAATGAGGGTGAACAGGTCACAAGGCAAGCAGCCGGAGCGCCCCCAAATGAAAAAGGCTGGAGCGGTGCAAGCACCGCCCCAGCCCCCGGTTGAATCACTCCCGCCTAGAAGAAAACCTTCACGCGGTACTGAATCTGGCGGGGAGGCAACGCTCCGCCAAACGTTCCCGCGCCGTTGAAGCCCGTTGGGTTGCCGAAGTCATTGTTCGGCACCACAACGTTGGTGTTGTTAAACGCGTTGAAGAACTCGACACCGAACTGCACCCGGTATCGCTCGCCAACGGTCGTGTTCTTGAATATGGAGAAGTCGGTCCGGAAGAAGCCCGGCCCGGTGAACGCATTGCGCGGCATGTTCCCGAACACGATCGGCCTGCCGACGTTTCCGAGGCAATCCACCACCCCGCTCAGATCGCGGACGAAGCCCGCAGGCCCCACCGCCCCCGTGATGACAGAAGTCCCTCCAGGTGGCTGCCCGGGACAAAGTGTCCGTACTGGCGTAGGTGCAGCAATGCAGGCCAGGTTGATGTACCCGTTGATGTTTCCGGTGACGGCGTTGCAGTTGGGCAGAAGGACGGGCCGCGTGCTGCCACCCGTGGGAGCGTTGATTCTCAGACTGAACGGCTGACCCGACTGGCCCGACCAGATGAGGTTGGTTTGCCAGCCGCCGATGATCTTGTCCACCGCCGTGCTAACTCCAGAAGCGAACTTCTTGCCCTTTCCGAAAGGCAGGTCGTAGATAAAGCTGGAACTGAAGAGCTGCCTCCGGTCGAGGGAAGAGTTGGCGCGCTCTCCTCTGAAGCTCAGAGGGTTGATCGGGCCGCCAAAATCACCGCGCTCGTCGCCGGCGCCCTGGAAGGCACCGGTGGAGTCGTCAATGTTATGGCTGTAGGTGTAGGAGACGCGCCACTCGTAGCCGCTGGAGAACCGCTTCTCGAGCCTGGCTTGGAGGGCGTCATAGTTGGCGGAGGCGCGGTATTCATACTCTCCCACAAAACCGATGGGGCTGTTCGGGCTGGGATTGGTGGCGCTCACAGCACCCGTTGGCGTCCGCGCCGAGCCGAGGCCCTGGTTGTTATTGCCGATGTTGCGTGTGGCCAGCAAGTGGCGGCTCCGCGAGCCCACGTAACCGACGTCCAGCAGCCAGTTGCGGGCGAACTCCCACTGCCCGGTCAGGTTCCACTCCTGAATGTTGGGCGTCTTGCCGTTCTTCTCCAGCACGAAGAACGACGTGTTCGGCGACAACACCGGCGGATCCACGATGGGCGCCACCGGCGGGCCTGTGGTCAGATTGAAGGTTTGCGACCCGCCCCAGGCGGGACCGTTGAAATTGACCGTGCTGGTCAGAGGAACGTTGCGGATCAGCGGAGGATAATCGGTGGCATCCTGGGCGTAAAAGATGCCGTAGCCGCCGCGAATCACCATCTTGTTCTTCGGTGAGACGTTCCAGGCGAAGCCCACTCGCGGACCCCAGTTCGTCTTGTCCGTTTCGGTCAGCCTGCTGCTGCCAGACGCCCGGACGATGGCGCGCGCGGTGGGATCGTAGTTGGCCATCCGGCCGGACCTCTCCGTCCAGCCAGGATACAGGTCGTAACGCAGGCCCATGTTCAGCGTCAGGTTGGGAGTCACCTTCCAGTCGTCCTGAACGAAGATGGCCCACTCGGTGGTGCGCAGCTCGAACGGCTTTTCACCGCCCAGGACGCTGCCCGACTGCGCGAAAAGCGCGGGTCGGCCAAGGAGATAGTCAGCTTGCGCGTTTCCAGTGCTGGTGTTGGGGTCGGAAGAGAAGGTGTCGTCCGGGGTGTTCAGAATCCCATCGGGTCCCGGGCTTCGGGTCACGCCGTTAACACCATACTGGATGTGCCCCTTGAGCATGCCGGAGCGGCCACCGTCAATGGTGTCGAGACGCCGCAAGCGCGCCTCGGCACCCACCTTCCAGGCATGCTTTCCGCGGATGATGGTGACGTTGTCGGCAAAATGGAAGTTGTTGGACTTGGGCAGGAACAGTCCGCCATCCCCGGTGAACTCAAACTCGCCGGTCCCGAAGCCGCCGGTGAGCATTCCACCGCTGGTGGCCAGGGTCCCTTTGTTGGCGTTGGGAATGCCGATGTCCTTCGAGTACGTGGGGCTGACGCCGCAAGCGCCGCCGACGCCGCAGTTGAAGATGCCGATTTCAATCTGCGTCCAGCCGAACTTGGCTTCGTTCAGGATGGTCGGCTTAAAGACGTGCGTGTCGCTGACCACTACCTGGCGGGTGTTGCCCACTTCGTCTCCGGCTCCGAAACCCGCCGTGGGGAGTTTGGGGAAGAAGTTGGCACGGACGCGCTTTTGCCTGCTCTGGCTGAAGCGCCCCATCAGGTTGTTATTGTCGGTGAGCCGGTGATCCAACTTGATGTCATAGGAGTTGATGCGCTCCTGGTTGGCGCGCACACCGAAGTAGTTCGGATTCCCGAAGCTCGGGTTCGTCACGTTGATGGTGGGCGTCGGGAAATCTGCCAGAAACTTGAAAGCTGCCGAGCTGAAACCTGGCTGTGTCTGCAAGCTAGGGATGATGTTGCCTGCAAAGGGCACGCAGCCACCCGAACCGAGGTTTCCTGGGATACTGCAACTCTGAGGATTCAGTACCAACCCGGTGAACTCCGAAAAATCACCGGCGCGCGTTTTCATGGTGGGCACGACGGTACGGAACGCGTTGGGGATGCTGTTCCGCTGGCCGAGGTAGTCCACGAAGAAGAAGGTCCGGTTCTTGACGATAGGCCCGCCGAGGGTAAAGCCGAACTCGTGCACCCTGATTTTTGATTTGGGGATGGTGGCTTCGGCCTGAGCCGGGGTTCTCCCAGTGGCGACGAGCCGCTCGCGGTCGCGATTGATAAACCAATGGGTGGCGTTCAGGGCCTCATTCTGGCCGTAGTAGAAAACCGATCCGTGAATCTTGTTGGCGCCGGATTGATACGAGGTATTGATGGTGGCGCCGCCGCGGCCGACTTCGGCTTTGGCCACGCTGGTCTCCACCTTGAACTCCGCGATGGCATCGGGATTGGGGAAAACGCCGATGGTGCCAAACTGCGGCTCGTTATTGTCCACGCCGTCGAGCGAGAAGTTGTTGCTGGTGGGCCGCAATCCGTTGACGGTAATGAACGCGCCGCCGGAGCGGCTGAAGCGCGCTCCCTCCGTGGAGCCGCGCGAATCCCCCTGGCCGGGGACATTGCCCGCGTTCGGGTCGCCCTGGTTGAAGACGCTCTGATCCACAAGAGAACCGACCAGCGCGCGGTGCACGCCGGGGGTGAGGGTGGCGAGCTGAGTGAAGTTGCGGTCTTTGAGGGGCAACTCCGTCACTTGGCGGCCGGTAATGACTTCGCCGCGGTTGCTGGTCTCGGTTTCGAGCGCGGGCGCCTCGGCGGTGACGGTCACCTGCTCGGAGGCAGCGCCGAGCTGGAGGGCGAGGTTGACTTCCTTCACGTCGCCGATCTGGAGAACGACCTCGCTACTCGTTGCTGTCTTGAAGCCCTTGGCGGAGGCTTCCACTTTGTAGCTGCCGGAGCGGAAAATCGAAGGCGTGACGTAACGCCCTTCGTTATTGGTGGTCGTCTCGAAGGCAGCCCCGGTGGCGACGTTGACGATCTTGATTTTGGCGTCGGGTACAACAGCGCCGGTGGGGTCCTTGATCACACCGACGACGCTGGCCCGGTCACTCTGTGCCAGGGCAGACCCGGCGCAAAGGCAACAGAGCAATACTGCGATCACGGCTCCAGTCGCGATCCTGAACATGCTTTTCACCCCTCTATTGGAATGGCCTGCAAAATTTCCGCAAACTTCCCGCCAGCAACAGCGGGAGTTGACTTTAAGCCAACCCGGAAACGAAAATTATAGCTGCGGACAAGGTAACGTGAGCCGACCCTGCAGAAACGAAGCGCAAGCTTTCGCTGAGGCCAGAAAGTGCAATGCGCCTGCGCGCGTGTAACGCACCAGCGATCTTCACCTCAACCTGCTTGGCTTCAATACACCCCGCCCGGAATCATCGGCATTCTAGCGGTGATGGTCGCGATGTCAAGGAAAATCTTGCCCAAAGTCCTCGGATTCTTGATGCGCTGGAAGCGCAGAAGGCAAATCTGGAGTATTTAATCGAGATTAACACAGTCAGCACTTCGGAGGTCGGAGTTGTTGAGATCTTCGGGGAGTCGGAGCAGAAAAGCCGGCGGGAGGGCCAGAAAAGCAACCCACTTTGCCGGGCCGTGCGCAAGGGTCGGTTCAACGCAGTGGTTTACTTTAGCTGGTCAAACTTCTTCACGTCTTCCCTGGCCACGGAGACGTACTTATATTCTATGTATTCCTCGAAACGGGAACCGTAGTGCTTGCGGTCGCCCGACAGAAAAGAGATGTCCACACCGTAGCCCGCCGGTGACTTTTCCTGCCGGAGCCACACGGTGCGCAACTGGTCACTGGTTTCGGTGGCCTTGTAGTCGGTGCGGAGGCGAGGATCACGGGCCGTCAGCCGACCGGGGTCCTTGTGCTCGTAGGGGTTGGGTGCGAGGGGGTCGATGGGTAGCTGGACGCCGCCCGTGCGACTCGCCGGCGTGGCCCCAGGTGTGGCGGCGCTGCTGGCGGAGGTGTCCACAGCGGGCGCGCCGGTGTTCGTCCGGGCCGAATCTGCCTGGTGGGGGTTGCGGTTGATGTTGGCCTGCGCCGTGGGCGAACTCAGCGGCGCGAGCCACAGGTCCGTGGCCGACCGCGGCTTTGCGTAGCGCAGCCCGAGGAACGCGACGCGCTCGTTGCCGCGCCGCAGCTTCACCTGGAGAGCGTCGCCCCCCGGAAGCTTCCACAGCAGCAGAATCTCGTCCTTTTCGTCCCGGGCGCTGTCCGCCGGGCGCCCCAGCCGGTCCATTACCTGTCGCGGCGTCATCCCGATTTCAATCCCCAGGATGGACGCCTTGTGATCTTCGTCATTGGCCGGCTGCTGTGCGGGAGGCGTCTGCGTCTGGCCGGTGGTGGTCACGGCGGTGGGCAGAAGCCCAACGACAAACAGAAAGAGCACCCCGGGAACAAAACGGTTTCGTGTGATGCTCATGTGTGCCTCTCTCTGGTTCCTCATCAATATTCTACATCGGGAGAGAAAGCCAGGATGAAAAAAGCGAGATCGGAACGAGCAGAATCAGCAGGGAAAGAGCGGCTGCGCAAGGGAGGCATGGGGTTCCCCATCGTCACTGGCCGGGTCCACTCTCTGTCACTGCCGATAGAACAATCCAACAGCGGTTGGACGCGTGAATGCAGGCGAGTTTCAAGTTGACTTGCGTTCCGCCGTTGCCCAGAATGTTCCCGTTTAACTTCCATGCGAGCGCCGGGAAGAACAGCCACAATCCTCAGGGAGATTCCATGAAAAACGGCGGCCGGGTGTTGTCGTTTGTGCTGCTGCTCACCGGCGTTTTCCTCTACGGCTTGCCGCTGGCGAATGTGCCGTATGCCGGTGTCGAGCTGCTGCACCTGGCAGCAGGGCTTGCCCTCGCCATTTGGATGCTGGGCTGGCTACCGCGCCTTTTTCGTGGACAGACGCCGGTCATGCGCGCGGGCTGGTTGCTGCTGGTGGCCGGAGCGGTGTCCGGCATTGCCCTCCTGTTCACAGGAGCCGCGCGGCCCTACTTTCCTCTGTTGTATGCACACATTGGCATCTGCGCGCTCGGCTTTCTGGTGCTCGTGGCGGATTTCCTCCGCTCCCGGCACATCCTTGAGCATAAGGCCGTGGTTCGCTTCGCGGTCGTGCTGGTGGGCGGCCTGGTGTTCGCCGGAGCGGCCTGGTGGGTGCGCGAAGTGCCCTGGCAGCGGGCCTACGTGATCAAGAATCCCGCGATGCCGCCGGCGCAGATGGACGGAGAAGGCGACGGCCCCCGCGGGCCTTTCTTTCCCACCTCGGCGCAGACGGAGCATGGCGGAAAGATCCCCTCCAAGTTCTTTATGGAATCGCAGTCCTGCCAGCACTGCCACGCCGACATCTATGAGCAGTGGCTGAGTTCGGCGCACCGTTTCTCGTCGTTCAACAACCAGTGGTACCGCAAAAGCATCGAGTACATGCAGGACGTTGCGGGCGTGGCACCTTCCAAGTGGTGCGCCGGCTGCCATGACCCCGCGCTGCTCTTCAGCGGGAAGTTCGACACGCCCATCCGCGAGCGGATCGATACGCCCGAGGCGCAGGCCGGGTTGGGTTGTGTGATGTGTCATTCCATCACGACGGTCAAGAGCACCATGGGCCAGGGCGATTACGTCCTCGAGTATCCCGAGCTGCACGAACTGGCCACCAGTGAAAATCGCGTTGTCCGCGAGCTCCACGACTTCCTGATCAAGGTCAATCCGGAGCCGCACCGGCGCGTCTTCATGAAACCGTTCATGACGCAGCAGACGGCAGAGTTCTGTTCCGCCTGCCACAAGGTGCACCTCGACGTGCCGGTGAACAACTACCGCTGGATTCGCGGCTTCAACGACTACGACAACTGGCAGGCCAGCGCGGTCTCGGGCCAGGGCGCGCGCTCCTTCTACTATCCGGCCAAGCCGCAGAAGTGCGCGGACTGCCACATGCCGCAGGTGCCTTCCCGCGACCTAGGCCACGTGGACGGCAAGGTCCATTCCCATCGTTTTCCGGCCGCCAACACGGCGCTGCCGTTTGTCAATCAGGACGCCAAGCAGTATGAAGCCGTGGAGAAATTTCTGAAGGACAAGATTGTTACGCTGGACATCTTCGCGCTTTCTCCGGCGCAGCCGCGGAGCGCGGGAGGTGAGACCGTCAGCGGCGAAATGATGACCACCTTCGCCGTGGGTGAAGAAGCCGAGGCAGCGCCGAAGGGCCGCGCCGACGGTGACGTTTCGCCCGTCACGGCGCCGCTCGGGCGCGTGGACGCTGCCGTGCGGCGCGGCGACACGGTGCGTCTGGACGTGGTCGCGCGCACGCGCAAGGTGGGCCACTTCTTTCCCGGCGGCACGGTGGACGCGTTTGACGTCTGGATTGAGCTGGTAGCCCGCGACGAGAAGGGCCAGCTTCTGTTCTGGAGCGGGAAGGTCGAGGACGACGGCAAGGGTGCGGTGGAAAAGGGCGCGCACACGTACCGCTCGGTGATGGTGGACGCGCAGGGCAACTGGATCAACAAGCGCAACGCCTGGGCCACTCGCGCGCTGGTCTATGTGCGGCTGATTCCCCCCGGCGCCGCCGATACCGTGCACTACCGTCTGCAAATTCCCGAAACCGCCGGGAAGGAGATCACGGTGCAGGCCAGGCTCCACTACCGCAAGTTCATGTGGTGGAATACGCAGTTCGCGTTTGCCGGCGAACGCGATCCGCACGATCCCAAACCCGGCGTGACGCCGCACTACGACAACGGCCGCTGGGTCTTCAGCGGAGACACGTCGAAGGTGTCCGGCAAACTGAAGCAGATCCCCAGCCTTCCCATCGTCACCCTCGCGCAGGATGAAAAGAAGCTGCGCGTCATCCCGCGAAATTCCACGCCTCCGGAGCCAAAGTCCATGGCCGCAAAGGAGGATTGGGAACGCTGGAATGATTACGGCATCGGCCTGTTGCTCCAGGGAGATTTACGGGGAGCCGAAGCGGCTTTCCTGAAGGTGACGGAGGCGGATCCGCGGAACCCCGACGGCTGGGTGAACATCGGCCGCGTGCGCGTGCAGGAGGGCAACCTCTCCGGCGCCGGAGAAGTCCTCGCGCGCGCGCTGACGATGCGCCCCGATCTGGCCCGCGCGCATTTCTTCCTGGCGCGTGTGTTGAAGGGCGAGGGAAAGTATGACGAAGCCGCGGAGCATCTGCGAAAAGTCCTCGCGCAGTATCCCCGCGACCGCGTAGCCCGCGACGACCTCGGCCGCACTCTCTTCCTCCAGCGGCGCTACACCGATGCGATCCGGGAGTTCGAAGCCGTCCTGGCCATCGACCCCGAAGACCTCCAGGCCCATTACAACCTTATGCTCTGCTATAACGGCCTCGGCAACCAGCGGCGCGCGCTGGAACACCAAGCGCGTTACCTGCGCTTCAAAGCGGACGAATCCGCCCAAACCATCACCGGCCCGTACCGGCTCAAGCATCCCGAGGACAATAACGAGCGCCAAGCTGTCCATGAGCACGTGTCCGTTCCGCTCGACAAACGGAACGGAAAGCCGGTAGGCTACCGGGCGGGCGCTCCCGCGCCGGGACTTCATCGCGCGAACGCCGGAGCCAAGGACTAATGCGCTTTCGCCTCTGCTGTTTTCTTCTTGCGGCGGGCTTCACCGCCTTGGCCATGCCGTACCCTGCCCCGCAGGCTCCATCATCCATGCAGTTCCGCGACGTCACCCAGGCCGCCGGCCTGCATTTCATCCACAACACCGGGGCCTTCGGCAAAAAATATTTGCCGGAAACCCTGGGCCCGGGCTGCGCGTTCATTGATTTCGATAACGATGGCTGGCAGGACATCCTGTTGCTCAACGGCAAGGACTGGCCCGGTCATCGCGGCCGCGCCTCAACTCTCGCGCTCTACCGCAACAATCGCGACGGCACATTCACTGACGTCACCCGCGCCGCCGGCCTGGCGATCGAAATGTACGGCCTGGGCGCTGCCGTCGGCGACTTCGACAACGACGGCTACGACGACATCTTCGTCACCGCGCTGGGACAAAGCCGCCTCTTCCGCAACAGCGGCAAGGGCGCTTTTGTGGAAGTGACCAAGGCCGCCGGACTGGCTGGCGTCGAGGAATTCAGCACCAGCGCGGCTTGGGTGGATTTCGACAAGGACGGGCGCCTCGATCTGGTGGTCGCGAACTATGTCCAGTGGACGCCGGAGACTGATCTCTTCTGCACCCTCGACGGCGCGGCCAAATCCTACTGCACGCCGGAATCGTACAAAGGAGTCTCCGCGCGTCTTTGGCGCAACCGCGGCGACGGCACGTTCGTGGATGTCACCCGGAAGGCTGGGCTGTACGACCCCACTTCCAAGAGCCTCGGCGTGGCCGTTCTGGACTTCGATCAGGACGGCTGGCCGGACTTGCTCCTAGCCAACGACACCCAGCCCAACAAGCTCTATCACAACACCCGCAACGGCACATTCAGCGAGCAGGGCGTGCTCGCCGGCGTGGCCTTCAGCGAGGACGGAGTGGCCCGCGCCGGCATGGGGGTGGATGCCGCCGACTTCGACCGCTCCGGCTTCCCTAGCATCCTGATCACCAACTTTTCCAATCAGATGATCTCGCTCTATCACAACGAGGGGAATGGCCTGTTTGTGGACGAGGCCCCGCGTTCGGAGGCTGGCCGCGCCAGCTTGCTCACGCTCGGCTTCGGCTGCTTCTTCTTTGATTATGACCTGGACGGCTGGCTGGATATCTACGTCGCCAACGGCCACATCGAGCGGGAAATCGAGCGCGTGCAGAAGCGCGTCACCTACGCCCAGCCCGCCCATCTCTTCCGCAACCTCGGCAAGGGGCAATTTTCCGAAATCACCGCCCAACTCGGCCCGGCCTTCGCCGCCCGCCGAGTCGCTCGCGGCGCCGCTTACGCCGACATTGATAACGACGGCGACCTCGACGTTCTGGTGATGACCAACGGCGGCCCGGCGGTTCTCTTCCGCAACGATGGCGGGAGCAATCACAGCCTGCGCGTGCGGCTTTCCGGCGCACGTTCCAACCGCGACGGCATCGGCGCCGTGGTGAAGGTCATCGCGGGCGGCGAGACACAGTCGAGAATGATGCGCAGCGGCTCCAGCTATCTTTCGCAGAGCGAGCTGGTGCTGACGTTCGGCCTCGCGCAGCGCACGAAGGCCGACACCATGGAAGTGCTCTGGCCCAGCGGCCAGGTGGACCGCCTTTCCAACATCGCCGCGGGACAAACGATCATCGTCACAGAAGGCAGCAGCCAGATTTCCGCGCGGCCGTTCCAGAAGAAATAGCCCTGTGAATCTCCTTCTTCCGTTCCGGCATCGGAGTTTCCTGGCCGCCGCCTCCGTTCTGGTTGCCGTCGTTTGCGCCGCCCTGCCCCAGGAAAAGCCCGGGGTGCCGGCCCAGTCCGCCGCAAAGCCGCAGCGCCCCGCCGAAGCGTCCGCCGAAGCCATTCGCTTGAACAACCTCGGCGTGGCCTACATGAACCAGCAGCGCATGGAGCAGGGGCTGAAGAATTTCCAGGAGGCGCTGGCGCGCGCCCCCGCGCTCACGACCGCGCGGCTCAATCAGGGGATTGCGCTGCTCAGTCTTCAGCGGCTCGAGCCCGCGCGCGAAGCGCTGCTCGAAGTCACCCGGCGCGAACCGGGCCGTGTCCGCGCCTGGTACAACCTCGGGTTGCTCTACAGGAATCTGGGCGAGGCGGAAAAAGCGTTGGAGGCATTCGAGCAGGCGGTGAAGCTCGCCCCCGACGATGCCGACACGCACTACTTCATCGGGCTGCTCCACACGCAGCTTCAGCAGTACGAGAAGGCGATTGCTGCCCTCCAGCGGGCCCTCGCGCTCAATCCTCTCCACGTCTCCGCGGAGTTTGGCCTGGCCCGCGCCTACCAGCGCGCCGGCGATTCCGCGAAATCGCGCGAGCATCTCGTGCGCTTCCAGAAACTCACGCAGGAAAAGCTCGGCTCGCCGATGAGCCTCGTCTATGGCGATCAGGGTCCGCTCTCGCTGGCGGAGGACGTCGCCGGCGCCGCCTCCTCCGTCCCGCCGGCCATTCCAGTGAAGTTTGTTTCTGTTCCGGCAGCCGAGTCCGGCTTGCGGTTCGTTCATTCCGGATTGCGATCGCCGGAAATCCGTCCTGACCCGGTTTCCAAAAGGGCGTCCCCGCACGGAGAGCCGGCCTATGTTGAGGGTTCGGGCGCATGTTTCTTCGACTACGACAACGACGGCCGCAGCGACCTTTTTTTGGTGAACGCGGGCCAGGATGCCGCGAGCGTCCTCTACCACAATGTGGGCGGGCGTTTCGTGGACGTCACGCGAGAAACGGGGATGGAAGTGCGCGGCCTGGGGATGGCCTGCACGGCGGGTGATTACGACAACGATGGCTGGACGGATTTGGCGGTCACTTTATCCGATCGAGTCATCCTCCTCCGCAACGACGGGAAAGGCCATTTTCAGGATGTGACTCGCGCCGCCGGCATCAGACCCGATCCGTGCCCCGGCGCCGCCCTTTTTCTTGACTTTGACCACGACGGAGATATTGACCTCTACCTTACCGGTTGCGCCGTTTCGCATGTGGGCGGCAAATTCCGGCGTCCCGACGGCGGCGAATACGACCTGAGAAACGTCCTGTGGCGCAACAACGGCAACGGAACCTTCACGGATTGGACCGAAGCGGCGGGTCTCGAGGGGCCTGAACTGGGTTTCATGGCGGTGGCCGCGGACTTCAACAATGACCGCGCCGTGGACTTGCTGATTTCCGATGATCTGCGGGGCGGGGCGCACCTGAACGAAAACATGCCACCCCTCCTCCTTCTGAACCCGCGCGAAGGTCATTTCAAGCCGGTTCGTCCCTGGAAGTCGTTTGGCCGGGGGGAAACCAGGGCCGCGGCCATCTTCGACTTCAATAAGGACGGATGGATGGATGTGGCGTTCACGCATACCAACTCTCCGAGCATCACCCTGTGGCGAAATCTGGACGGGAAGAACTTCGCTGGGCAGCGCCTTCCCTATCGGACCTCGGAATGGGAAGCCTCCCTGGGTTTGGCGGTCCTCGACTGCGATAACGACGGCTGGCTTGATCTTGCCGGCGTCATCGGTGACGCATCAGACCCGTCAGACACGGGGCACGTGATTCTCCTTCGCAACGAGGGGGCCGGCTTCCGCGACGTTTCCGAAGAGACCGGGCTCAGCCGGATCAAGCTCACGAATCCGCGGTCGCTGATCACCGCAGACGTTGACGGCGATGGGGACACCGACCTGCTGATCACGCAGAACGGCGGCCCGCCCGTGCTGCTGCGCAACGACGGCGGCAACAAGAACAACTGGCTGCGGATTTCGCTCAGGGGCCTGGCTGACAACAAAAGCGCGATCGGCACGAAGGTCGAAGTCTTCGCCGGCGCTCTGTGGCAGAAGTTCGAGGTGCAGTCTTCGTCGGGCTATCTGGGACAGAGCGCCACGGACATTCTCGTGGGCCTCGGCGGCGAGAGGCAGGCGGACATCGTGCGCCTGCTCTGGCCCACCGGCGTGCTTCAAGACGAAATCGAAATCCCCGCCCGAAAAACCGAAGCGATTACGGAAATCGACCGCCGCGGCAGCTCTTGTCCGATTCTGTTTGCGTGGAACGGAAGTCGCTACGAATTCATCGCCGACGCCATCGGCCCCGGCATCGTCGGCCACTGGGTCGCTCCCGGCGAGCGCAACATTCCCGACCCCACCGAGTACTTAAAGGTTCCCGGCGAATCGGTCCGTCCGCGCGACGGCCGATTGAGCTTCCGTTTCATCGAGCCAATGGAGGAGCTGGTCTATCTCGACCGGGTCCGGCTGCTCGCCGTGGATCATCCCGCCGGCGTCGAGGTCCATCCGAACGAGCGCTTCGCCGCCGTTCCGCCGTTTCCGGAATTCAAAGTGATCTCGAGCCGCGACGCGCGGCCGCCGCTGGGCGCGTGGGACGATCGCGGACAGAACGTCCTGCCGGAACTCCTCGAGCGCGACCGGCGCTACGTCACCGGCTTTGCCGATGCGCCCTTCAAGGGCTTCGCGGAGACGCACTGGGTGGAACTCGATCTGGGCAGCGTGAACACCTCGGTGCCGCTGCGTCTGCTGCTGCACGGCTTCACCGACTATTTCACGGCCACGTCCGTCTATGCCGCGCACCAGGCGGGCGTCACCGCGACGGTGCCCTACGTGGAAGCGCTCGACGCGTCCGGCCGCTGGCAACGTGTGGTGGACGACATGGGCTTCCCCGCGGGCCTGGCGCGCACGATGGTCGCGGACCTGACCGGGCGCCTGCCCGCCGGCACGCGGCGCATCCGCATCGTCACCAACCTGAAAATCTACTGGGATCAAATTAGCGTGGACACCTCACCGGAAGGAATCTCGGTGCGGCTCACCGAGGCGCCGTTGACGCAAGCGGCACTCGGGTTCCGCGGTTACCCGCGCGAGGTGCGCGGCAATCCGTCCGCGGACATCACTTACGACTACGAGCAGGTCAGTCTGACGGGCCCCTACGCGCGCGCCTCGGGGAACTACACACGCTACGGCGGCGTGCGTTCCCTGCTGACCCGCGCCGACGACAAGTTCGTCATCTTCGGTTCCGGCGACGAGGTTGCGCTGGAGTTTGATCCTGGGGGCCTGCCGCCGCTGCCTCGCGGTTGGACGCGCGACTTCTTCTTCTACGTGGACGGTTTCTCCAAGGACATGGACTTCTATGCCGCTCACGCCGACACCATTGAGCCCCTGCCGTTCCACGCGATGGACCGCTACCCCTACCCCGAGACAACGCACTACCCCGGCGGGAAGTCCCACCACGACTACCTGCTCAACTTCAATACGCGTCCGATTTCGGGCCGGAGCGCTCCCGGCTTCCGCTTCGACTTCCCCAATAAACGCCGATGACGGCTGCGGTGTCCCCTCGCCGCGGGGCGGCAAACCAATCCTTGGTTTCCCTGAACGCAGAGCGTGCCCTGCTTCTCGGCGATGACCTCCGCCTTACGCAACCTCCACTTTGCCATCCGTGCCGCCCTTCAAAAGACCACAATCGTATCCGATTTCGACACAGTTTTCTGGGAGCAGGCCACCGGCCCGCGGACTAGCCACACAAGTGTGAACCAGTTCTATAAGCGAGCGTCAACCGACTCACCCACTGCCCGAATAACTTCGTCGATACTGGCAAGCCGAGACAAGTCTCCTTTGAGGTCATACTGCTTTCCAAGTTCTCGGAAGGCATCGTATAGATCCAATCGATCATCCATCAGACCCCACCCCTTGGGCGGGGCGAGCTCGAGAGCAAAACGGTCATCGGGCCGAAGAAGACCTGGAGGCAGCTCTAGGGCCTTTCCTAACCTTTCCAATACGTCGATGACCAATTCTTTGGGAAGTCCAGCTGAAGCATAGAACCGATCGAAAAACTCCATACTTGAAAGACACTGCCTGGAGCCAAGCTGCTTGATCTTTTGGCGCCTCAGTTCACGACTCGAGAAAAACAGGTGCCAGAGCAAGGCAATCAGGCAGGCGGTGACACAACCGATCGCGATGAATGCCCAAAAAAACGTAAGCATTTTGGTACCGTTCCGGTCGCCTAATGCAAAAGAGAATTTAAGGCGCATGTTACCATTGTTGTGCCGTTGTATGCGCCTTCACCTACGGTCAGTGCAGCAGAAGGAACGGAGGCAAGCCGACCCAAGAACTTGCCCGCATTGCCCCAGACGGGTGAACCTGTGGCCCGGCTAATGAGGCTGCCCGCCCAGTGCTGCACGGAAGTCGAGTGAACTGGTCCGGTATGAGTAAATGGAACGGCCAGGGATGCGACGAGGTTCCCTCCAAGCTGTCCGGTGACAACCGCTGAAGTTACATTGAACTGCAATTTGTCTACGCTGCTGGTGAGCGTGTAATCGGCGGCTTTACTTAGGCCTGGAAGATCAAACGTTGTCCCGAGATTCCGCAGGGCATTGTCAAATCGATTGGCCTGGACACAGGAAGCGAAATCTTGTTTTGGCGGCTGCGGTGTGCTGCAGGAGACGGTTGCGTCGTAGCGGCCGATGCAAACGGTGCAGTTCTGGGAGCCACTCGAATACGAGAAAGTTTCGAGGCATTCCCCACCATGAGTGCTGTTTGGGCACACCGTTCCCTGTGGAAACCCGTCAACATAAACCGAGATGCACTGACCAGGAGGTATCTGGTTGCCGCCTGGGCAAGAGCAGCCAGCGGGGCTCGGATTGTCCGGGTGGCCACTGTGAACGGGGGTGCATCCTACCGGGCAGGCGTGCGACAGGCCCAGGGGATCAGTGAAGTTGACCGGGTCGTTGCCAACGTACGGATAGCGGTTGAGGGACTGAGGATCGTCCGGGGTACCGCTGAGGGGATCAACGCTCATCCAGCGGCCCTGGTTGGGGTCGTACTGCCGGAACAGCGTGTGGTAGAGGCCGTTGGGTCCGGCGTCAGAGTCCCACTCCATCCCCGCGAAGCGGAAGTTGGTCGGCACCGAACAGGAACTGCCCGGCTGGATTTCCCCAAACGGCTCGTAGTCGCAGGTCCCGGTGGAATTGCCGTTGGCGTCAGTGCAGACGCGCGTCGAGCGCAGATGGTCCGTGTGCAGATAGACGGCGCTGGCCGCCGTGCTGCCGGTCTGCTTGGCGATGCGCTGGCCGTCGAAGAAAACGTAGTCGGTCCAGGTGGAACCCTGCTTCTCCGAGATCAACTCCGCGCCCGCATAGAAGTACTCCGTCACCGTGCTGCCCGCCGTCTTGCGCACCCGCCGCCCCTCGGCATCATAAACGTAACTCACCGATGCTCCCGCCGCGGTCATGAAGTTTTCCTGATTATACGTGAAACTGCTCAAAGAGCCATTGGCCGCCAAGCTCTGCGCGGACGCAAACCCTTTCCTGCTTGTCGGGTGCTAGCGCCCGGAACAAGAGCATCGGAGAGCGTCTGGCACAAAATCTTTTCATGCGAGTCCCCACCCTTCGTCCCAAGGAAACGGGACGAAGGATGCGGCACCCGTAAGTTCATAGGACCGTGCCCGCCGAGGCAAAGGGCGCGCCACCCGCCTGACGGCCGAGTGCGGCGCTGGGCCACTAACCTATGCGCCCTCCAAGACTGCCCATCTTGACAGAATTGAAGCAGCATAACTGGCCACTGAACCCTCTCCCTTGATTGCTGCTCGATCTTTCAACCGGGCGCGAATTGCCGGAATCGCTCTTGCGACGAACACGCGGCGAGCCGCGCGGATAGATGCACGTCGTCCGTCGGCCCGAATCAATTCTCCAGTCGCCCCAAGCCCACATAACGCTGAGACTCGGACATAGACTGACGCATCTTCAAGCATCGATACCAGGGCTTCCAGACTGCGGTGTGTTGGTCGCAACATGCCAAGTCCCTCCGCTGCGAACCCGCGAACCGTTTCGTCCTCTTCCTTGTCCAATAGCGTCTTAATGAGAACAGGTCTGGCTCGAACGTCTGACAGAGGCCAAAGGGCATATACAATCATCTGTCTTCTCGATACGTTTTTTGAGCGCTCCAGCATTTTCAACAGCGGCTTGGTGACGCGATGATCGCCAATCAATCCCAATGCCGAAAATGCCTCCCAAGCGATCGGGTCGTAAGGATGAGTTCGAACCAGTCGCAGCAGCGCTCGCGCTGACCCGGGTGGCTTTAGTTGGCCTACCACGAAACACGCACGCGCTCGCAAATCGCCTTCCCTTTTCCGGTCGAGGATGATGCTGATCGCGTCGCGGGCGTTCGTGATGCCTAACTCTTCCAAATCGGCCTCGATAAGTTTCGTCGTTTTGCGTGAAACAACCCCTTTCTGTGCATAACTTGAATTGGTCATTGGTGGCACCTAGTTCCTTGTCGTTCTATAGTGGCAGTGTTGTAGATGGAAGCCGCGCTCGCCAAACGAAGCCTTCATCCGC
The DNA here is from genome assembly GCA_016201285.1 of Acidobacteriota bacterium. Taxonomy (GTDB): domain Bacteria; phylum Acidobacteriota; class Terriglobia; order Acidiferrales; family UBA7541; genus JACQDE01. The sequence goes on from JACQDE010000082.1 coordinate 25,498, forward strand.
CCCGTCGCGTCTGCGTAAGCTGCGGCTTTAGCGGCTGCTTCCGAATTTCCCCATCCTTCCCCTTGAACCATGCCTACAGCTGCGTGATTAGGTGTTCCGATTTGATGTACGGGGCAAGACGCAACGGCGTGGTAGGCGTACCCGTGCCCACTCTGGGAGAGGAGTGCGATCACGAGGGCGACGGTCGCTCCAATGGCGCGAGAAGCAACCCTTCCCACGGTCCACCACCACGGTGACGGTGCAGGAACGGAAATCTGGAAACCCTGAGACACCGAGCCACAAGCCCCAAAGTCGCAGCCGGTATCGGTTGGGATGAGCAAGCCCCAGATGTCTGTCGGTGTTATGTGAATACTGTTCGGAACGCCCAGCGTTTCGCCACCCAGGCTAGATCCAGAAGCAGGGCTCGGCGCGGGAGGCGGCCCGGCTGGAGTGTCCCCCATCGGGCCCATGCCGCCGATGCCAAGGCCGCCATGAGCGCAGAAGCCGCCCCAATTCGGGTAAGTGTCATTTTTAAGGATATCCGTGTCAGGGTAAAGGCCGCTAGGATCCGTGAGGTTCAGAGGATCATTCATGACGTACGCGTAGCGGTCGAGCGACTGCGGATCGTCCGGGGTACCGCGGAGGGGATCGACGCTCATCCAGCGGCCCTGGTTGGGGTCGTACTGGCGGAACAGAGTGTGGTAGAGCCCGTTGGGCCCGGCGTCAGCGTCCCACTCCATCCCGGCAAAGCGGAAGTTGGTCGGCACCGAGCAGGAACTGCCCGGCTGGATTTCTCCATACGGCTCGTAGTCGCAGGTGCCGTTCGAAATGCCGTTGGCGTCGGTACACACGCGCGTAGAGCGCAAATGGTCGGTGTGCAGATAAACGGCGCTGGCCGCCGTGCTGCCCGTCTGCTTGGCGATGCGCTGACCACCGAAAAAGATGTAGTCGGTCCACGACGCGCCCTGCTTCTCGGAGAGGAGTTCCGTTCCGGCGTAGAAATAATCGGTCACCGTGCTGCCCACCGTCTTGCGCACTTTGCGCCCCTCGGCATCGTAGACGTAACTCACCGATGCTCCCGCCGCGGTCATGAAGTTTTCCTGATTATACGTGAAACTGCTCAAAGAGCCATTGGCCGTCAGGTTTCCTGAAGCATCGAAACTGAAATTGGGAGATGTGACCTTGTTGTTGCCATAATCGAATGTGTTGGTCCCCGGGAGGCCCGAGCCGCCCGTGACCGTCTGCGCCCAGCGGTTGCCGAAGCGATCGTAGTCGTAGCTATACTTGCGCTGGATGTTCGTGTCCGGCCCGCGCTGCGCAGTGAACAGCCGCTGCAGGTCATCGTAAGTGTACTTCTCGTCCTGGGTGCCGTCGGTCACGAGGTTGTTCACGATTTGCTGAATCTGCCCGTTGGCGTAATAAGTGTAACCCAGGCTCAGCAGCGCCGGAGCAGGCACCTTCTGCGTCATGATGGAGGTCAGCCGTGCCAGGTTGTTCCACCCCAGGCTTGTCGAAACCTGGCTGCCGAAGTTCAACTGCTGCAGCGTGCCCAGCGGCGAGTACGCCGCGCTGGCCACATAGTCGTACTCCTGAGCGGTCGTAGCGTCCCGCGCCTGCGTCAGTTCAGCAGCGGAGTTGTAGAAATACTTCATGACGCGCCCGCTCGGAAAGGTCAACTGCGTCAGGCTGCCCATCAGGTCGTATTGATAACCGAGATTAAACGCAATTCCAGAGACGGTGCGGTTGGCAGACTTCACTCGGCCCAACGGGTCGAAGGTGTAATCGCTCTTGTCCGCGCCGGAGCCGGCCGCGCCGTCCGTTTCTGTAATCAGCCTGCCGATGGCGTTATTGCCCGCAGTGCCATCGAAGGTGTATTCGGCCACGATGGTCGTGCCATGCTTTTTCCGGATTGGCCGGTGGAGGGCGTCATACTCAAGGTTCACTACGCCGCGCGGGTCGGTGACATTGGTGCGATTGCTGTCCAGGTCGTAGCCATAAGTGACGCTGGTAGCCGTGCTGACTTCGGGGATGGTCGCGCTCGTGATCCGACCGAGGCCGTCATAGGCCATGGTGCGGGTCTGTTGCTGCGGCGCCGCGGTGCCTTGGACGATCTGGGTGATCTTGTCGAGGACATTGTACGTGTTCACCGTGACGTAGCCTGACTCAGTAAAGCCGGTAAGTCCGCACGATTCGTTCGGGCTGCGCGTGTTCCCCGCGGTGACTTCGCAGACTTTGGTGACGCGCCCAAGGCCGTCAGTCAGCGCGAGCCGCTTTTTCCCGGTCTCGTCGGTGACCTTGACTTCATTGTTGCTGTAATCGACAAGCACTGTGGAAGTGGTGTCCTGGCGGATGAGCTTTTTCACGCGGCTGAGCGCGTCGTATTGCGTCTCGACCAGACCATACGTACTGTCGGAAATGCTGACGTAGGGGTTGGATTGCGTCCAAACCCGGCCAAGCACGTCGTAAGTGGTGTCTACCTTCCGTCCGCCCGGTAGCTGTCGCTGCACCAGCCTGCCTAGCTGATCGAACTGGTCAGTTTCAGAAATAGTGGCCGTGCCGATCTGTTTTTGTGTAGTCGTGATTGTTCTAAGAGTGTCCTGGTAAGCGATCGTGGTCCGACCGCCATCGCCGAAGTCTGTTTGCGTGAGCCGGCTCAGATCGTCGCCGTAAGTGAACTTTGCACCATCCCGGTTGAGGGCGATATCGTTGGGATCTCGAACCGAATATGGCTGGCCCGTGCACTGGTAGTACTTGACCTGAGTGTTTTGGCTCAACTGATTGGTAATTTGCGTTGGGTAGGCTTGGGTGCCCGGCGGGGGCGGACAACTCGCATCCCCCCAGCTATCGGAATACGAAAACGTCGTTTGATGGAGGCCTGGGTCCTTTGCCACGAGCACGTTGCCTGTGTCGTAGTAGGTGATTGTGGAAGTGGCGTACGTGGTGCCGCTGATCCACTGCTTGACGGTCGTGGGATTGCCGCGAGAACCGGAGACGGCGCCGTGCTGCGGAACACCCGACGTGGCTGTAACCGTTCCTTCGTCATAGGTGATTGTAGTCTGCGCGATCTGCGTGCCCGTCCCGCCGCAACTCGGACTCGTTCCGGACGCGGTACATACGGTGATCGTTGCTGGCCGATCAAGGATGTTGTTGCCCAAGCTTGCGTAGGTAATCAAAGTCTTGCGCACCAACGGAGGACTGCTGCTATGAAAGTCGTACTCGTCTGTTTCTGTCGGAAGACCGTAGCTATTAAAAAAAGTGTCGTTCTTTGATTGAATTGTTCCGGAGTCGGGCTGAATATTCACGGTTCGCCGCGAAATCGGTAAAGTCACAGCAGTATTGGTGCATGGAATGGCGCTGCCGTTGTAACACGTGTTTATCGTTTGAAGCAGCGGGCTGGAACCCTGGTAGCTCTGACGCTGAGTTTCGTAAATCCCCTGGAAGTGGATGACCGTTTGGTTCGCGTTCGGAGTGGTCGGGTCGGTAATCGTCGTCGTCCAGTGAGTACCGGAGACTTGAGCGCGAACGTATTGCCAAGTCGCGGTCCAGCCTGCACCAGTAGAAACGGTGCGCTGCAGGCCGGCGGCACTGCCGTCACTGGTGATTCCATTCGATCCTCCAGTATAGGTGTAGGTGATTTGCCCACCGGTGGGCAACGTTACGGAGGCGATTCTTGCGGTCACGCAATAGCCTTGATAGGTGCCGGAGAGCGGCGTGCACGAACCGGGTGTCTGCTCGTAGGTGAAGCTGTATTGCTTGGCGTTCGGGAGAATGATGTGATCGACCAAAGCAAAGCTCGTAGGGCCGTACTCGGCGATCGGGTTTCCTCCACTGGTGGCTCCGAAATTCGTCTTGACCGTATATGCCGTGTAATAGATCGTGACCGACACAGAAGTGCCTGCGGCATTCTTGTAGGTGTAGCTGACGGGATTGGGAGCTGCGCCGGAGATGGTTAGGGCTGTGCTGCCCAGCGTGTCGGTAAACGTCTGTGGGGAGCTTGCGCTGGCGGTAATCGTATTTCCATTCGAATCAGTCTTGGAACCGGACCCGGCCACAGATTGCAAGGGGGGATTTATTACGCCGCCCCCACGTGGGATTACGGTAGCCGACGGGTTGGCGGATGCATACAGTATGTAGCCTGAACCATCGGTGGCGGTGGCCGATGCCGAATATGGGATCGATATTCCGCACTCTTGGTCGGAGACCGAGAGGGCATAGCTATGGGCAACTCCGAATTCATCGTGGTAAACCCAGTTTGAGTAGTTTAGCTGATAAAAACGCTCGCCGGTTTCGGGGTCGCGGCAACTCACTTGCGTAACTTTGTAGGTGACGTACCCGATGAAGGACTCCGTCTGGCCCCTCCAACCAAAGTTGGTGACGAATTGCCAGCTCTGGCTACCGGAGACGCCGACGGGATACCAAACCGAGGAGTCGTAGCTCAAATTAGGGCAACAATATACTTGACAACTCCGAAGAAAAAGCGTAAGCTTTTGGCATGAGACAATCTACCACATTGCAAAGCGCGATTATCTACTTTTCCCACGCTGACCGTTGTAGGGAATACTTGGTTGCCCGTCGCTGGCCGAATGGCGTGACCTGCCCGCGCTGCGGAACCAACAAGGTAACATTCCAGCAGAAGCATAATCGCTGGCAGTGCTCAAACCATCACGACCGCCGCCAGTTCACGCTCAAGACCGGCACGATATTCGAGGACTCGCCAATTGGCTTGGACAAGTGGCTGACCGCGATGTGGATGATAGTGAATTGCAAGAATGGCGTCAGTTCCTACGAGATTCACCGCTCGATTGGCGTGACGCAAAAGACCGCGTGGTTTATGGACCACCGGATTCGCCTCGCGTTGAATGTTGGAACGACCAACAAATTGTCAGGCGAGGTCGAGGCCGACGAAACTTTCATCGGCGGCAAGGCGCGGAACATGCACCTGAGCAAGCGCGAGCGGCGAATCACTGGAACGGGCGGCAAGGACAAGATTCCGGTAATGGGAATGCTTGAGCGCGGCGGCAAGGTTCGCGCGTTGGTGATTCCCAATCGCAAGAAACAGGCATTGCAAACGGAAGTAAAGAAGCACGTCAAGGCTGGCGCGTCTCTCTACACGGATGCGCTGCTGTCGTATGACGGTCTAGAGCGCGAGTACGCGCATCAGGTGATAGACCATGTGCTCAAATACGTTGACGGACGCGTTCACACGAACGGCTTGGAAAACTTTTGGTCGTTGCTCAAGCGAGGAATTTCGGGAACCTACATCAGCGTGGAACCGTTCCATCTTTTCCGCTACCTTGACGAGCAGACTTTCCGTTACAATCACCGCGCGGGAATGAGCGACGGAGACCGTTTCGACGTGGCGATTCGGCAGATTGTCGGCAAGCGCCTAACCTTCGACCAATTGACTGGCAAGGCGAGCGCGGGAGCGCGTCCCAATTGAACCCCAACGCGAACGGCAACGGCGCGGGAAACGGAAAGCATAGCGTTGTATCGCTTTTTTCGGGGTGCGGCGGAATGGACTTGGGATTCCGTGGCGGCTTTCAAGTGTTCGGCAAATTGTATGAGCCGCTTCCGTTTCACATCGTCTGGGCGAACGACCTCAGCCCGGCTGCGTGCAAGACCTACAAGAAAAATTTGGAGGACGTGATTCACGAGGGCAACATATGGGAATGCCTCGAAAAACTTCCCAAGCGCGCGGATGTGGTGATCGGCGGATTTCCTTGCCAAGACATCTCAATCAACGGCAAGCTGGCTGGAGTGAACGGGAATGACTCGCGCAGCGGATTATATCGCGCGATGCTGGAAGTAATTAAACGGTGCAAGCCCCGCGCGTTCGTCGCCGAAAATGTAAAAGGCTTGATGCAAAAATATAATCGGGAAAATCTCGCAAAAGTTGTTTCCGATTTTAGCGAGCTTGGCTACAACCTTTCGTATAACCTCTACCTCGCCGCCAATTATGGAGTGCCACAGATGCGGCAACGGGTGTTCATCGTCGGAACCGCGCAGGGAGTTAAGCCGTTCCGTCCGCCGTGGCCGATTATGCAAAAGGACGAATGGCTCACGTCGAAAAAGGCCATCGGCGACCTTGAAGATCGCGAAGAGTCTGAGGCCATCAATCACATTTGGAGCCGCGCCGAGCGCAGCGCCGAGCAGGGAAACAGGCGAATCAAGGCAGACCGGCCATCCGATACGATTCGGGCAGAGTGTCATGGCAATATTCAATACCACTACAGCCTGCCTCGCCGCCTTTCCATGCGCGAGGCTGCGCGTCTTCAATCATTCCCCGATGATTTCATTTTCGCCGCCAAACTCAGGGAAACAGAACGGCAAGTAGGAAATGCAGTACCGCCAGTACTTGCATGGCATATCGCACAAGCAGTGCGGGATTGTCTGTCGTGATCGAAACAGAAGAGTTCGAGGGCATTCTAGACCTAGCCGTCAAGCAACTGAACAAGGACGTTCGGGAAAATTCCAATTATCACGACCCGCAAGCGTTCGAGAAGCGGGTGCTTGTCGCGCTTCAAGAAACCGCCGAAGGCCGCGGCATAAAAATCTCGCCTTCGTTTCATCCTCACGCTTTCCCGGACATTATTGCTAATGGCTTTGGAGTCGAGGTCAAAAGCACAACCAAGGAATCTTGGGCGAGCGTTGGGAACAGCGTTTTCGAGGGAATGCGCGACCCCAGCGTGCTAAGGCTATACGTCGTATTCGGACGATTCGGCGGAATGCCAGCCGTGAAGTGGGGGAGATACGAAGAGCGGATCACGCACGTTAGGATTTCGCACGCGCCGCGCTTCGTTTTGGAAATGGACAGGGACGCCCCGCTATTCCAGCAAATGAATACAACCTACGACGAGTTCTCCCGACTGTCCTCCATAGAGAAGATGCGCCATATACGCGCATACTCGCGCGGGCGCTTGAAGCCTGGAGAAACGATGTGGTGGCTTGAAGAAAACCCAGGCGAGGAAAAAACTCTTCCGCTTGAAGTTCGAGTCTATATGAAGCTTTCGGGCGAGGAGAAGAAGAAACTCCGAGCGGAAGCCGCGCTACTGTGTCCTGAAATAGTTAAGGGTTCGCGCGCTAGGAACAAGTACGACCGAGCCGCCCTCTACATTCTCACCGTTCATGGAGTCTTTTGTCCGCAGACGCGCGACCTTTTCTCTGCTGGAAGCGTGGCAGGCAAGGAGCGCGGAGGAAACTACCTGCTCCGAGCGTTGCGCAATATTCAAAACGAAATGCGAGAGGCGGCCTTGCGTCTCGACGGAAGGCTTGTCGAGGAATATTGGGGAATAGATTTCCCGCCACAAGAGAGGATCAAGGAATGGCTCAAGCGGGCCGATAGAAACGTGCAAAGCTGGAAACCCTCCGAGCATCTATTCAAGGAGGAGCAAAAGAAATGAAACCTCAGCCAGCGCCAGAAGTGCCGGGCAAAACGCCGTGGGAACGGATGGACAACGCCGTGAGAAAAATCTTTAGCGTCTCGAAAGATGAAATAGCCACGCCACGGCGAAAGCGCGCCAAAAAGCGTTCCCGCCGCAAGCCGAAGTGAAATGGACATACTGACGCGACGCGAGCGCAGCGTTCGCATGAGCCTGATTCGTTCGCGCAATACGAAGCCGGAGATAGCCGTTCGGCGACTCGTTCACGGTCTAGGCTATCGTTTCAGATTGCACGGAAAGCTGGCAGGCCGACCCGACCTCGTTTTCCGCAGCAAGGCAAAGGTGATTTTCGTACATGGCTGCTTTTGGCATTTGCATCGCGGATGCCCGCGCTGTCGCCCACCAAAGTCGCGGCTGGCGTACTGGCGGCCAAAGCTACGGCGCAATGCTGTACGCGACACTCAGGTTCGCCGCGCACTGCGTCGTAGCGGATGGCGCTCGCTCGTAGTTTGGGAGTGCGAATTGGAGAACGCGGCCCGACTCACGCGAAAGCTAAGGCGATTCTTGGATTAGCCAAGTATATTGTTGCCCAAATTAGACGTGAAATTCATGCCGCGCCCGGGCTTGCTGATAACGGGAACTGCGATATGCACGTTCAGGTTGGCGTTGTTCACCACGTCGTTGGCACTCCCGCTGAAGCTTCCAAAGGGCGGAGTGCCCGTAGCCACCTGAGCGAGGCAAGGCATTGAACCAATTAGAATGAAGAGTCCAATCAAGCAGGAAATACGCAGTGCGGCTTTCATCACGAGTCTCCTCTGGACCTACTGGATCGTGAAAACGGCGTCGGAAAGGCCGGAATTGATGACGACTGTCTGTACCACTAAGTCTAGAACCTGTCCTCCGTTGAGAAGCCTTTGAATTCGGAATGGGACCTTGGTGCCGTTCACGATCCGGTAATCCGAATACCTGATTTCGACTGGTATATCCGTGCTTGCATCGTCGTCTGGATGGGCGTTGTAAGTGACACTTACAGGCAAAAGTGACCTGGCGTCCAAATAGATGTCAGTTGTGCTGAGCCGTGAGATTAGTTGAGCGGAGGTGGCTGACTTCGTGGTCACTTGGCGTGCGTAGCGAAGATGGTATACGGAGGAGTTGCTTCGAGTCTCCTGACCGACATACGTAAAGACAATCTGTGGATTGGAGATTGCCCCTAGCAGCGAGAAAGCCGGGAAGAACCAAGTGGCATCGTTCCAGCAGTTATGAAGTGACATGGCATGCGCCACTCCATCGGGCCCAGTCCAGGAACCTGCGGGCGATCCCGAAGATTCACCGCGGACTTCAAGCTGGGGCCCATGTGGGAGTGTGAAGTCGATTCGGCTGTTGCCCGGAACGCGCGCCTTCAATGTGACGGTTCCGGTGTCCTTGTCGGACCCGGCGATTCGGGTCACGCTTCCGGTCAGGGTTACATCGTTCAGCACCCCGTTCGAAGTCGAAGCGAGTGCTCGGGCAACTAAGGCTTGAGCCTGCGGGTCATGCTGTGGTGGTTGCTGTGATGAAGCTGTGGCTCCTGACAGGAAAATACAACAGAGAATAAGTGCCGTCCTCTCAAATTGACGCACAAGGCACCTCCGTTGGCGCGGCAGACTACGTGCAGGGGGGGGTACTGTCAAGAGAATTCTTTAGACAGATAACTCACCGTGACTTAGAGCTCGCCGGGACGCCTATCCGCCCCATGCTATACTTGCCGCGCTTCGCAAGCGGAGGGAACGCGTGAGTGAGCTGATTCGTTTGTCCGCGGCACAGATGGCGGCGCGGGTGCGCAGCAAACAGGTGTCGCCCACGGAGCTGGTGCAGGCCCATCTGGCCCGCATCGATCGCATCAATCCGAAGATCAACGCCTTCGTTTCGCGCGACCCGGAGCACGCCCTGCAGGAGGCGCGCGCCGCGGAAGCAGCCGTGGCGCGCGGCGCCGAGCTCGGCCCGCTCCACGGCGTGCCGGTGACAATCAAGAGCTCGATTGACGTGGCGGGTTTTCGTTGCGAAACCGGCACCAAGCTCCGCGCCGGCAACGTCGCGTCGCAGGATGCGCCGCTGGTGATGCGTCTCCGCGCCGCCGGCGCCATCGTTCTCGGCAATACGAACGTGCCCGAGATGCTGGTGTCTTACACCACGGACAATCTGCTGTACGGGAGGACGAATAATCCCTGGGACCTCGAGCGCACGCCCGGCGGTTCCAGCGGCGGCGAGGCCGCGGCGATCGCCGCGTGCTGCTCGGCCGCCGGCGTGGGCAGCGACGGTGGCGGCTCGATCCGGGTTCCCGCACACTTCAGCGGCATCTGCGGGCTGAAGCCCACGCCCGGCCGCATCCCCATCACCGGACATTTTCCGCAATGCGTCGGCCCGTTCGCCTTCCTGGGAGTCGTGGGGCCGATGGCGCGAACCGTGCGCGACTTGGAACTCCTACTCGAAGTGATGGCCGGATCGGAGAGCGGCGATGTCTGCGCGGCGCCGGTGCCGTTCCGGCGCGTCAGCGACGCCGAAGCGCGCAAGACCCGCATCGGCTGGTTCGAAGACGATGGAGTGACGCGGGTCACGCCGGAAACGCGCGCCGCTGTCCGGGCCGCCGCCGGGGCGCTCGAGCAGCAGGGATTCGAGGTCGTTCCTTTCCTGCCCCAGGGGCTCGAGAAGGCGCGCCAGTTGTGGTGGACGTTTTTTGGTCCCGTCGGCGGTCTGATGCTGGGCCCCACGCTCGCGGGACACGAATCCGAGTTGAGCCCGACCCTGAGGGAGTTTGTCAGCCTCGTGTCCGCTGAGGCGCCTCCGACGCTGGAAGGCGTGCTGAATGCCTGGGTCGGGCGCGATCTGTGCCGCAGCGCGTTGCTCGCACAGATGGAAAACTTTCCGGTGCTGCTGTGCCCGGTTTCAACGGGGCCTGCCGCCCGCCACGGCCAGCTCGGCTGGACGCAGGATGCCGGGCGTGTCTCATTTCTCGAAACGATGCGCTACTCCCAGTGGTTCAACCTGACCGGCAATCCCGCCGCGGTGGTGCCCGCGGGGCGCTCACCGGAGGGACTGCCCATCGGCGTCCAGATCGTCGGGCGGCCTTACGAAGAAGAGATGGTGCTGGCCATCGCCGGCAAGATCGAGCAGGCGCTCGGAGGCTGGCGAGAGCCGCCCATCGAATAGAATCCCGGCCACGTCGTCCGGCAGGCTGTGAGCACATGAACCGTACGAGAGGCGAGGAGGCCTAGATGATGATACGCGGTCGCTGGCTGATGATTACGGTGCTGGCCACTGCCCTGCTCTGCGCTCCCGGCGCGCTGGCCGGATGGCAGCACGCCGGCAGCGTGACCGCGGTGAAGCCGCTGCCGAACGGGGTCGAGTTGCAGGCCGGCAAGGCGCGCGTGCAGGTGCTGGCGGTGGCCGCGTCGGTCGTGCGTGTCCGCCTCGCACCCGACGGCGTCTTTCCGCCGGATTTTTCCTGGGCCGTTCTTCCCGGCGCCGCGAGCGCCTCCGTCCGCGTACGCCTCGACGATACGAAGCTGGCGGTCGAACTGGTCACCGCACGCCTTCGCGTCCGCATCCGCAAATCGCCGCTGCTGATCGAGTTCCTCGACGCGGCGGGCCATTCGCTCTCGCAGGACGACCCGCGGCGGCCGATGGCCTGGGACGGCACGGGCGTGCGCGTCTGGAAAAACATGCCCGCCGATGAAAACTACTACGGGCTGGGCGACAAGGCCGGCAGCTTCAACCGGCGAAACCAGAGCTTCACCCTGTGGAACACCGACGCCTTCGGCTGGCAGGAATCCACCGATCCGCTCTACAAGTCCATTCCGTTCTTCCTTGCCCTGCGCCGCGGCGTCTCCTACGGCATCTTCTTCGACAACACCTATCGCAGCAGCTTCGACTTCGGCAAGGAATCCGGCGACGCTTACTCCTTCGGCGCCGAGGGCGGCGAGCTGAACTATTACTTCATCCAGGGGCCGCACCCGAAACAGGTGATCGAGGAGTTCACCGCGCTCACCGGGCGCGTGGCGATGGCGCCGTTGTGGGCGCTCGGCTACCAGCAGTGCCGCTACAGCTACTATCCCGAGGCCCGCGTCCGCGAAATCGCGCGGCTTTTCCGCGAGAAAAAGATTCCCGCCGACGTGATTTACCTCGACATCGACTATCAGAAGGACAACACGCCGTTCACGATCGACCGTGAACGCTTCCCGAACTTCGAGGGGATGATCAAGGATCTGGACGCGATGGGCTTCAAGATCATCGCCATCACCGACCTGCACATCGCGAAGAAGACCGGCTATGCGCCTTACGATACCGGCATGGCCGGCGACCATTTCGTGAAGGACTCTGCAGGCTCGGTGTTCGTCGGCCGCGTCTGGCCGGGGGACAGTGTGTTCCCCGAGTTCACCCTGGCGCGCACCCGCGAATGGTGGGGTGGGCTCTACAAAGATTTTGTGAACATAGGCCTGAAGGGCTTCTGGAACGACATGAACGAGCCCGCCCTCTTCGAGCGCGCCGACAAGACCATGCCGCTGGACACCGTGCACCGCATGGACGACGGCACGTCGAAAGACCACCGCGCCATTCACAACGTCTTCGGGATGCTCAACGCTCGCGCCACCTACGAAGGCCTGCGCAGGCTGCGGCCCGACGAGCGCCCGTTCGTGCTGACGCGCGCCGCGTACGCCGGCGCGCAGCGCTATGCGGCTTCCTGGACCGGCGACAACAGCAGCACCTGGAACCATCTGCGCCTCACCGTGCCCACGCTTTTGAGTCTCGGCCTCTCCGGCTACGCCAACGTGGGAGTGGACATCGGCGGGTTTGCCGGCAGCCCGCCGCCCGACCTGCTGACGCGCTGGATGCAGTTGGGCGCGCTCAATCCCATCTTCCGCAACCATACGATGAAAGGGAGTTTCGATCAGGAGTCCTGGGTGCACGGTCCGGAACACGAGGCCATCCGCCGGCGCGCCATCGAGCTGCGTTACCGCCTGATGCCGTACATCTACACAATCTTTGAGGAGACCACCCGCACCGGACTCCCGATGATGCGCCCGCTCTTCCTCGAGTACCCTGGCGAAACGAACCTCTACGACAACGACCAGGAGTTCCTGTTCGGGCGGGACATTCTCGTGGCGCCGGTTCTCTCCGAAAAGCTGGACCCCATCGAAGTGAACCTGCCGAAGGGTCAGTGGTACGACTACTGGACGGGCGCCAGGGTGCCCGGCGGCAAGCCGCTCAACGTTGCCCCGCTGCTGAGCGATCTGCCGCTCTACGTCCGTGCAGGCGCGATCATTCCCCAGCAGCCCGTCGTGCAGCACACCGACGAGACGCCGGAGGGACCGCTCGAACTGCGCGTCTATCCCGGCGCGGACTGCCGCGGCTCGCTCTACGCCGACGATGGGAAGACCTACGCGTACACCCGCGGCGAGTACTACCGTGTGGACTTCACCTGCCGGCTTGCCGCGGATTCGCTGAGCATCACGATCTCCGCCCCGCAGGGAAGTTATGCGCCCTGGTGGAAGAGTCTGCGGCTGGATGTGTTCGGCATTGAGAAAGCGCCCCGCGAAGTGCGTGTTGGCGCCGCGATCGTCACCGGCTGGTCCTATGATGCAGCTAGGAAGAACGTGACACTCACATGGCCCGATCCACGCCAGGCCTGGGAGATCCGCGTCAGCTACTAAGGTGGGAGCGCAAGACCGCGTCCTTCAGATCGCGGCTTGCGCGCGACGAACAGGATCGCCGGCCGGCTCTTTGGTTTCCGCTCGAAGGGCTGCCTGGCCGGGACACGTGACCGCACCTTTTGAGGCGCACGAGACAAGCTGCCTGTACTTGGAAAGAACGCCGCTCGTGTAGCGTGGCGGCGGAGATTGCCAACCGGCGGAGCGCGCTTCGAGGTTGGCGGCTACGTCGAGGCGCCGCGCCTCCACGTCAATCGTGATGGGATCACCGTTCTGGACAAACGCGATGGGGCCACCGGCGGCTCCTTCGGGCGCAACGTGACCCACCATCAGCCCGTGCGTGGCGCCGCTAAAGCGGCCGTCGGTGACCAAAGCGACGGAATCGCCCAGCCCCTGCCCCACCAGTGCCCCGGTGACCGCCAGCATCTCCCGCATCCCCGGTCCGCCCTTTGGTCCTTCATAGCGAATCACAACCACGTCTCCCGGATGGATTTCCCGTTGTTCCACCGCTCGAAATGCCGCCTCCTCGGAATCGAATACACGCGCCGGGCCCGTATGCTTCAGGCGTTCGTGGCCCACAAATTTCACGACACAGCCCGAAGGCGAGAGCGAGCCCCTGAGAATCGCCAGCCCGCCGTTCGGCCGGAGCGGCCGGGAGAGCGGCCGCACGACCTCCTGGCCGGAAGCCTCGCGGGCCAGATGCGCCTCTTCGGTGAGCGTCCGGCCGCTGACCGTTAGACCCTCGCGCAACAAGCCGGCTTCGAGAAGTCTCCGCGCCACCAGGCGAGCACCGCCGGCGCGATGCAAATCCGGCGCGGTAAATTTCCCGGCCGGCTTCAGGTCCGCAAGCACCGGTGTTTTCGCAATAATTTCGTCGAAATCTTCCAGCGCCAGCCGGACTCCGGCTTCATGCGCGATGGCCAGCAAATGCAGCACCGCGTTGGTTGAACCGCCGGTGGCCGCAACCGAAGCGATCGCGTTTTCGAAGGCGGGCCGCTTGAGGATCTGGCTTGGACGAACGTCCTCGGCGAGCAGCCGCATCACGAGCCGGCCGCAACGCATTGCGGCGTTCGCTTTTTCCGGATCGGTGGCGGGAATTTCGCCTTCGCCAACAGGCGACATCCCGAGGAAGTCGATGGCCGTGCTCATCGTGTTTGCCGTGAACTGTCCGCCGCAAGCGCCCGCGCCGGGACACGCCTCCTGCTCGAGTTCGCACAAGTCCTGCTCAGTCATTTTCCCCGCGGAGCAGGCTCCCACCGCTTCAAAGACGTCCTGAATCGTCACGTCACGCCCGTGAAAGCGGCCCGGCAGAATCGAACCGCCATAGAGCATCAGCGAAGGAAGATCGAGGCGCGCCAGCGCCATGATGGCGCCGGGGATCGTTTTGTCGCAGCCGGAAATGGCGACCACCGCATCGAAGAGGTGACCTCGCACGGCCAGCTCGATGGAATCGGCGATGATTTCGCGGGAGACCAGCGAGCACTTCATGCCTTCGGTGCCCATGGAAATACCGTCGGAAACCGCAACCGTGTTGAACTCGACGGGCGTGCCGCCCGCGGCGCGGATGCCTTCCTTCACCTTGTCCGCCAGGAAACGCAAGTGCAGGTTGCACGGAGTGACTTCTGTCCACGTGTTGGCGACGGCGACCAGAGGCCGCTCGAGATCGGCGCTCGTCAGGCCCGTCGCCCGCAACATTGCACGCGCCGGGGCTCTCGAAAGCCCCCGCTTGATGGCATCGCTACGCACGGTTTGCTCCCCTCGGTCAGCTCATCGGAGACGCGGCGGAAATTTCCGCCGGGTTCCGGACCGCCACAATCGGCGCCTTGCCTTCCTCCAGCGATTCGCCGCGCTTCATCTCGGAGGCGAATGCCGGCGCCGCATCGCACTGCTCGCTCACATGCAGGCTGCGGACATCGAAAAGCTTGCGGAGCTGTCCGCTCAGCGCGCTCACGGGCCGCTCGCTCTCGAGGACCATGACGCAGTCAAAGCAAGCGTCCTCTTCGAATCGGTCGGCGGCAAGCCGCACGATGCGATACCCCCGTCGCCGCAGGACGCCGAAAATCCGGTCCAGGGCGCCTTCGCTGTTTCGGACTTCGAGCTGCAACAATGCTCTCATCGGTGGGCTCCTTCCAGCATCGCGGAATTGGATCGTCCGGGCGGCACCAGCGGCCACACGTTGGCGCGCGGATCGATGCGCGCGTGAACCAGCAGCGGCCCCGGCTCCTGCAGCAGCCTCTGGATGGCGCCGGGCACTTCCTCTTTCTTCTCCACGCAAAACGCGGGGATTCCGAAGGACTCCGCCAGGCGGACGAAATCCGGATTGTCCGAGAGATCCACTGCGCTATAGCGCCCCGCAAAAAAGATCTCCTGCCACTGACGGACCATTCCCAGCGACTGGTTGTCCAGCAGCAGGATCTTCACCGGCAGGCCATAGCGCTTCACGGTGGCCAGTTCCTGGACGTTCATCAGCATGGATCCATCGCCGGCCACGTTGATGACCCGGGCTTGCGGGTGCCCGAATTGCGCGCCGATGGCGGCCGGCAAGCCGTAGCCCATCGCGCCGAGGCCGCCGCTCGAAAGGTGCTGCTCGGGGCGCGAAAACCCGCAATGCTGCGCCACCCACATCTGATGCTGGCCGACATCGCAGACGAAAATCGTTTCGTCGCCAGCCGCCTCAGAGAGTTCCTTCAGGAAACGCGGCGCATAAATGCCGTCCGTCGGAGCGTTGTAGTTCCAGGCGTAACCCGCTTTGTTCGCCAGGCACTCGGCGCGCCAGGCATCCACGGCAAGCGGCAGTGAAAGAGATCGAAGAGAGGTGCGCAGGTCTCCCAGCAGAGGAACATCCGCTTTCCTGAGCTTGGAGACTTCGGCCGCGTCCGCGTCCAAATGAATGACTTTTGCATGGGGCGCAAATTCCGCCAGCTTGCCCGTGGCCCGGTCGTCGAAACGCACGCCAATCGCCACGAGCAGGTCGCTCGACTGCACGGCGAAATTGGCCGCTTTCAGTCCGTGCATTCCCAACATGCCGAGAAACAACTCATCCCGCGCCGGAAGCGCACCGAGCCCCATGAGCGTCGAGACGACAGGAATCTGCGTGGTCTGGATGAACGCGCGGAACTCCTGCACCGCGTTCGCCCAACGCACCCCGCCGCCAACGTAGGCCAGCGGCCTCTGGCTCTCGCGGAGCAGGTGCGCCGCGCGCTTTAATTCGTCCGGCGGCGGGCGCAGCGCTTCGTTCTCCGATGCTTCTGTCGCTTCTCCGCACGTTCCGGCGACCTGGCTGGCGACGTCTTTCGGCAGATCGATCAGCACGGGGCCGCGGCGTCCTGAGCGCGCGATGCGAAAAGCCTCGTGGACGATGGCCGGCAGCTCCGCCACGCGCCGCACCAGAAAACTGTGCTTCACGATGGGCATCGTGATGCCGTAAATGTCCACCTCCTGAAACGCATCCGTGCCGATCAGCGCAGTGGGCACCTGGCCCGTGATGGCCACCACGGGCACCGAGTCCATGTAGGCGTTGGCAATCCCGGTCACGAGATTGGTGGCCCCCGGTCCGGAAGTGGCCATGCAAACGCCCACTTTCCCGGTGGCCCGCGCGTACCCATCTGCGGCCAGAGCAGCGCCCTGCTCGTGGCGCACGAGAATGTGGCGGATCGGCGACTGCGTGAGCGCGTCGTAAACGGGCAGAATGGCCCCGCCCGGGTACCCGAAGATCACCTCGACGCCCTCGCGCTCCAGCGCACGCAGCAGTGCTTCCGCGCCGGTCATGCGGACGCTCTCTCCGCCTGGGCAAGCCAGGCCATCCGGGCGCGCAGGTCCCGGCCCACTTCCTCGATCGGGTGCCGGCGATCCCGGTCCAGCAGCTCGCGGTAGCGAGGACAGCCATTCTGGTATTCAAGGGCCCATTCCTCGGCGAAGGCGCCGCTGCGAATCGCGGCCAGAATTTGCTTCATCGTTTCGCGAACATGGCCATCAATCACCTGGCCGCCGCGCGTGACGTCGCCGTATTTCGCCGTGTCGCTGACGTAGCGCTGCATCCGGGTCAGGCCGCCTTCGTAGATGAGGTCCACGATCAGCTTGAGCTCATGGAGGCATTCGAAATAGGCGATTTCGGGCTGGTACCCGGCTTCGACCAGCGTTTCCCACCCGGCGGTGATCAGCTCGCTCACTCCGCCACACAGCACGGCCTGCTCGCCGAAGAGGTCGGTTTCGGTCTCCTCCGCGAACGACGTGGCGATCACACCGGCGCGCGTTCCGCCCACGCCGTGCGCGTACGCCAAGGCGCGCTCTTCAGCGTGCCCGCTCGCATCCTGGTGAACCGCCAGAAGACACGGCACTCCTTGCCCCTCTTCATACTGACGCCGGACCAGGTTTCCGGGGGCCTTCGGCGCCACCAGGGCGACATCCACGTCAGCCGGCGGCTCGATCCGGCGATAGTGAATATTGAATCCGTGAGAGAAAAGAAGCATGGCGCCAGGCTTCAAATTGGGGACCACCGCGTTCCGGTAGAGCGCCGGCTGCGCCATGTCTGGCACGAGCATGGCCACCACGTCCGCGGACTTCACGGCGTCTGAAAACTGGAGGGGCCGCCAGCCGTCGCTTTGAGCAAGGCTCCAGCTCTGGCCCGCCGGCCGAAGACCGACCACAACGTCGAAGCCGGAATCGCGGAGATTCAGCGCTTGTGCGCGCCCCTGGCTCCCGTAACCCAACACGGCAATCCGCTTGCCCTCGAGCGCACGGGGCCGGACGTCCTCTGCTGTATAAAGCTTGGCCATCACCCTTGCCTCCGCATAAGTAAGAACGCCTCGCTATTCCTTCGCCGGCGACAACTGGCTGAAGCTAGCTGACGAATCCAGGTGCGCCGGTTCCGGTCCAGAATGGCCCGCGCATGAACATATGTCCAATTTATAGTTATTTGTCATTCCATAAGTTGAGATTATGCGCTTCGGACGCCAGAACCGACGGCGGCGGCGTGCCATCCCGCCCGTGTGGGGGAGACGCCGTTCTAGCGGAAAGCCGGAATGCTATATGATGACTGGACTAGAAAAGGGGGGCAGGTCACTTGCGAATCATCAGAAGGCTCCCGTCGGTATCCCCTGTCACCAGATGGCTTGCTTTGCGAGGAACGGGCCGCAGAGCCTTTCTTCTTGTGATTCTCTTCTGTCACGGTTTTGCTTTTGGTCAGGTCTTGGATGTCCCACTCCGTGATCTAGTTTCGTCTCCGCCGACTCATGTGGGGAAAATGGTTCGGGTACATGGAACGGTTGTGAGGGGGCCCCACGACATATACCTTCTTGCGAGCGGGCCAGAGGGCACGGAGGAGATCATCTTAGCTTTTGCTGATGACCCCGAGGTCAACCCTAAGCCCAATTTCAGAGTTAACAACCACAATCTTCGTCGAAAATTCGAGCAGCACTTAGGGGCAAAGGTAGGGCGACGGGGCGGGAAGCTTTCTGCCGGTGCATATAGGTACGAGGTGTCGGCGACATTTGTCGGGAGGTTTGACGTGTCCAAAGAGATCGGATTCGTTCGTGGCGAGGACGGGGGAATCAGAGGAATTGAAGGGTTTGGGCACCCCTTCCCATTTACGCGATATCGCCTTGTAATAGAGTCTATTGAGAGAATCTAGGCCAAAGATAGATTGCAGTAAGCTTAGTTAGAGACCACCGGACACATGGCACCCAGCGAGCGCCGAAGCGGTCGTAGTCGTAGCTGTACTTGCGCTGGATGTTCGTGTCCGGCCCGCGCTGCGCGGTGAGCAGCCGCTGCAGGTCATCGCAAGTGTACTTCTCCTTCTGAGTGCCGTCGGTCACCGCGGTATCCCCGACTTGCCGAATCTGCCCCTTCGCATAGTAAGTGTAACCCAGGTTCAGCAGCGCCGGAGCAGGCGCTCCTTGGGTCAGGCATCCGGCGCGTTCGTCCCGCATCCAATTCATGGTGCGGGAAGGCCCGTGGTAAATTAGGAGAATCCTGAGAGGAGCTCTGGAATGGAATTGGCCACCTTTGGCGCGGGATGTTTCTGGGGGATCGAGGCCGCGTTTCGGCAGGTCGAGGGCGTGGTGGACGCATCCGTGGGCTACATGGGCGGAACGCTCGAGAATCCCACCTATCACGACGTCTGCACCGACCGGACCGGCCACGCCGAGGTCGTGCAGGTGACGTTCGACCCCGCGCGCGTCAGCTACGAAAAGCTGCTCGACGTCTTCTGGCAGATACATGACCCCACGCAGCTCAACCGCCAGGGCCCCGACTACGGCCGCCAGTATCGTTCCGTGATTTTCTTCCACTCGCCGGAGCAGGAGGCCGCCGCCCGCGCCGCCACGGCCACACTGCAAGCCTCAAATCTTTTCCCGCGCCCCATCGTGACGGAAACCACGCCGGCCTCCGCCTTCTGGCGCGCCGAGGAATACCACCAGCGCTATCTCGAAAAGCGCGGCCTCCCCATCTGCCACATCTGAACTCCTTTCGCCCCAGCGTTTCGAAAAAATGCGCCCGCCACGCGGATTTCTGCTACGCTCCGCATCTGTCGCACGCCGGGGATGCTGGGGGGCACATGGAAAACGAGAAGGTGACCGTGGTGGCGCGGATGCGCGCCAAGCCGGGCATGGAAGACTTGGTGAAGCTGATCCTTCAGCAACTGGTGGCCGAGACGCGCACCGAAGAGGGCTGCATCAACTACGACCTGCACCAGTCCACGACGGACCCCGGCGTGTTCCTGTTCTACGAGAACTGGGAGAACCGCGACCACCTCGAGCGGCATTCGGAATCCGCGCACATTCAGGCGTTTCGCAGGAAAGCCGGGGACCTGCTTGCGGAGCCCAGCGAGATCACGCTGTGGGAGAAGATCGAGTAGATTGTTTCCTGCGAAATCTCAACAAGAAGTGGATTCCTCGTCCCGAATCCCGATCCCGAAGTTTCGGGATTCGGGATCAGGACTCGGAAGGACAATCCGCCATTTTTCAGCACCCGCTTACTCTTCTTTCAGCAGTTTCAGCGCCGCCGAATTGATGCAGTAGCGCAGGCCGGTGGGCCGCGGGCCGTCCTCGAAGACGTGGCCGAGGTGCGCGTCGCAGCGGCTGCACAACACTTCGGTGCGCGCCATGCCGTAGCTGGTGTCGCGCTCGCGGATGATCATGCTCTCGTCAATGGGGTCCCAGAAGCTGGGCCAGCCGCAGCCGGAGTGGAACTTCGTCGCCGAGCGGAACAGCGGCTGTCCGCAACAGACGCAGGCATAGGTGCCCGGCGTCTCCGTGTCCGTGTACTCGCCGGTGAACGCGGGCTCCGTGCCCTTTTGCCGCGTCACATAATACTGCTCCGGCGTCAGCTTCTTCCGCCACTCGGCGTCGCTCAGTTTGACTTTCTCGGCCATGGACACTCCGCTTTCCACGTGCCAATTGGATGCAGCAGACGGCGGAGAGAATCAAGCCGTTCCCCGGGCCGGCGCTCTTCCTTTGCGGGGCCGTCACTTCCGCGGCTGGACCGGAGGAAAGATCCGCGAGAGGACCTGGTGCGTGGGCCAGTAGATGACCCCGATCAAGAAGAACAGGATGATGGCCAGATGCAGGGGCGCGGGGCGAAAGGAAATGTGCAGGATGGGGTCCACGTGAGCAAAGTTGACGTTATTCGCCGGGTCGAGCAGCCGCGAAGCGATCAGCGCTGGCACGCTGAGCGCCGCCTGCAACTGCCAGCCGCGCAGGTGGTAGCCGGTCCGCCGCAGCGCCCACAGCGCCACCAGCGGGATGGCCACGTGGTAGAGCGAGAGCAGCCGCACCCAGAGGGGGTACCGGGCGTCCCACAAGTACTCGGTGCCACCGATCAGGTGATGGCCGGCAGCCAACCGCCAGGCGGCGTCCAGCGCCCAGATGGAGTTGAGCACGATGGTGCCCACTGCCTGGCTCGAGAGCAGCAGCGCGCTGCCGGTCCACACTCCCGCCACTGTCAGCAACACGGAGAGGTCGCAGAGCTGGACAAAGTTCGCCCAGCCCCACACCACCGCGTAGGTCGGGAACCACACTGCCAGTCCCAGCACGCAAACCCAGCGCAGCCGGGGAAATGAAATCGGCTCGCTCACAAAACCCTGTTGGCGCGCGGACGCCGCGCGTCGCCACCCGCTTTCGCCGGGGAGAATAACAGAAAGCGCGCGGGACAACCTGGGGAATTGAAAGCTGCATCGAACCTGCCGTGGCTGAGTGTGTTTTCTCCTGGACTTGTTGTCGCGGCGGCGGGTAGCGTTTGTCCGCCCGGTAAGCACAGTGTAAGATTGCGTTTCGCCCTCTCCCAGCCGGGCCACTCGAAGGAGAATTGTGCGCATTCATTTTCGGCAAGTCGTGCAGCTTGCGGTGATTCTCGCGCTGGGATTGTGTATTTACTGCTGCGGTGGCGGCACGAGCGACAACTCGCCTCCCCCACCGCCGCCTCCGCCCCCGCCGGGCAACGCGATTCAGGTGACGCTGCAACCGGCGCAGCAGTTTCAGAAGTGGGAGGCTTGGCGTGGCACGATTGGAGGCCCCTGGTTCACCAATGCGTCAGGGGGAGATCAGATGCTTTCCTCCACCGTGCTCAACGGCATTCTGGACGATCTTGGCGGTGACCTCGGCATCAATGGCGTGCGGTTCGAGATCGGAAGCGCGCAGCAACTGGAAGCGGTCAACGACGATAACGATCCCAACCATATCAACTGGCCCGGCTTCGACTTTGCAAAGGTGTACAGGTCCAATACCGGCGAACCGTTTACTGACCCGGTGTTGAAATTCCGAGACGTCATTCTCCCGCTGAAGGACCGGGTGCGGACCCGCGGCGAGCGTTTCTATCTCTACGTCTCCATGTTCTACCCGAAGAGCAAAGTCCCCGCCTTCTGGTTCAACCAGAACGGCGCGGAATACGCTGAGATGGCCCAGGCCGCGATCCTCTGGCTCCAGCAGCAGAGCGTCCCTCCCGCGGGGTTCCAGGCCATCACGCCGGACTACTGGGTGATCTTCAACGAGCCCGATTTAGGAAAGAATGCTTTTACCGCCGACGACATCGCCACGCTGACCACGGCGACAGCGGCACGATTCAACTCTCAGGGCTTCCCCACCAAGATTCAGTCCACCGAGGCCCTCAACGTCGGCTCAGGAATGATCGCCAATGTGCTGAACCGTGCCGGGATCGCCCAGGACCTCGGCCTGATTTCGTTCCACGGCTACGATTACAACAGTCTCCTGATGCCGCCGACATTTACCGCGCGCAATGCGGTTCGCACTCTGGCTCAAAACCTCTCTGCTTCGCAGGGCCGCACCATCGGCACCGCCATGACGGAAATCTGCTGCCATTCCGGCTGGAACGGCAACTACAATCACGCTCTTGGCTGGGCGCGGGACATCTACTGGAACATGACCGAGGCGAACATCTCTGTCTGGGAGCCGCTCTCGCTGATGTTCACGTGCGCACAGGCGGGCTGCGCCTCGGGCGGGCAGTCACCTGTTCTCATCGACACGGATCTCCAGCGCACGTTCAAGCTGGCCATTTATTACGGCCTGCGGCAGTTTTCCAAGTATATCCGTCCGGACTACGTGCGCGTGGGCTTTGCCTGCACGCAGAATTGCCCGGCGCCGGACTCGACAACCGGGGAGATCGTAAAGCCGGTGGCGTTCCGATCGCCGGCGGGCAAGATTGTCGCGGTGGTGATCAACGACCAGTCGGCATCGCAATCTATTTCGCTCTTGGGACTGCCGGCGGCAACCTATGACATCGTCGGCGTGGACCCCGGCAACGCGCAGTCGCCGGTCACATATCCGGCGCAGACCATCGGCACCGGCCAGGCGCTCACCGTGACCTTTCCCGCGCAGGGGATTCTTACCTTCGCGCAGCGCTAGCATGGTCTTCCGCAGGAGCGGCCGGCAGGCCGCCTATTCTGTCACGGAGCGGTGGCGGGTTGGATGTGCACGAGCTTCGCGCCAGCGGCGGGGCCGAAGCTGAGCACGTCCATCGGGCAGGCGCTCACGCAGATGCCGCAGCCGATGCAGGACGAGGTGGCGTTGTCGAGCGGCTGCTGCTTCAGCGCGTAGCTCATCACGTCAATTCCCACCTGGCAATTGCGCGTGCACTCCTGGCAGCCGATGCACTTGTCGTTGGCCACGATGCGGAAGCGGCTCACGCCGAGCCGCGTGTACGCCGCACTGAACAGGTGCATCAGCTTCGCCAGCGGGCACCAGTAACGGCACCACACCTTGCCGCCGAGAAACGGATAGAGCGTCACCGGCAGGATACCCACCAGCCAGATGTCCGCATAGAGATGATAGGTGTCGAGTCCGAACATCGCGGGCGCGCGCAGCCACGCGACCGCGTCCTTCACCAGCATCGCCAGCGTTACCGCGGCGGCGAAAATCAGGATGGCCACGTTCATCCATTCCCAGCGGATGCTCGCGCGGCCTTTTGGTGCAAGATGCCGCCAGCGGTCGCCAAACGTCTCCGCCAGGCCGCCGCAGCCGCAGATCCAAGAGCAATAGCGCTTGCCGTGAAACAGCGCGAACAGTGGAATCAGCACGAAGGCCAGGAAGATGCCCCACACGATCCAGATCTTGTGCGGGTCGTAGAAAAAGCTGTAGAAGAACAGCGGCCAGGCATAAATCAGTCCGTAACTGCGCCACGCCTGCCCGGCAAACTGCGGGTCGCCGGCAAGTTGCGCCCCCACCCACTGATACTTCACCGCCCACTGAAAAAGAAATTCCGGAATCAGGAAGAAGAAAATCCACTGGAAGCCGAGCAGGGAGACGTAGCGCCAGATCTGGAATTTGTCCCGGCGGTCAATGCCCCAACGCTTCAGCGCCCGGATGCCGAAGCCGGTCATCAGCACGGTGTAGAGCACGGTGTACCAGAATGTCGCCGGGCGCCCGAAAAACGATAACAAATGGAAGCCCCAGTGGCGGAACGGCCAGAACTCCGCGCCGGCGCCCGGCGACTTCACGCCGTAAATCGTGTACCACGCAAGAAACGACACGCCGAGCCACGCGAACCGGTCGCCGCGCCACCCGAGCGCGAGAAGCGCGCCCAGCGCTCCCGCCGCCATCAGCGCTCCCGCAACCGGCGGCGCCGCGCTAAACGGAATCCCGGCCGCGTCGCCGGCGTGCCCGCCGAACAACCACAGTCCGAGGAGCGTGGCAAGGGCCAAGGCCGCCGCTCGCAGCAGGCTTCCATTCCACTCGTTCTCCATGCGGATGCCGAGCGATTTTAGAAATTTAACGGGCAGCTCCGCGCCGATGAGCACGAAGGCGTAGTCGCAGGGCACGGCGCGGGTTTCGCGGTGACCGCCGCGATCGATTTCCATCGTTGCGGTTTTCCCCGAAAATTCCTTCACGTTTGAATTCAGGATGAGCTCGATCCGCTTCTGCGCTACCGCTTCATCCAGCTTGCGCTCGTTGTCCTTGAAGATGCGGGCGAGCTCGCTGCCGCGGTAGGAGAGCCGCACGCGGTTTTGTTCGGCAAGCACCAGCGCGGCTTCGACGGCGCTGTTGCCGCCGCCCACGACCAGAATTTCCTTGTGGTGGTAGTACCGCGGGCTGTAGAGGCGGTGATACACGCCCTCGCGCTCCTCGCCGTTCACGCCGAGCTTGCGCGGATTGCCGCGCTGGCCGGTGGCAAGAATCACGCGCCGCGCGCGGTACTCGCCTTTGGCACTGCGCACGACGAAGCCGCCGCGCTGTTTTTCAAGCGAGGCCAGCCCTTCCTCGGTGCGGATCTCCAGCCGGTTCTCGAGCACGATCTGGCGCCACCGCGCGATCAGGTCTTCCTTGCGCGCGCCGTCGAGCCACAGCTTTCCTTTGGGCGGAGAAGCATCCGGCTCGGCATAGACCCATTTGCCGTCCGGAAAATCCTCGATGGTGTTCGCCATCTTATTTTTTTCGAGCACGAGAGCGCGCAGCCCGCGCTCCTGCGCCGCCAGTGCGGCATTGAGTCCCGCGGCGCCCGCGCCGGCGATGAGGACGTCATACACGCCCGGGTCGCCGGACTTGGCATCGGGCTTTTCCGCGATGTGCTCGATTACGTCGACGCCCTGGGCCATGGCCAGCTTGATCACTGGCGCGCCGGCCAGGTCGCCGATAACGTAGAGGCCGCTCACATTGCTTTCGTAATGCGCCTTCAGCTCCGGCCGGCGCGTGGGCATGTCGCCGCTGGCCAGGATCGCGTTAATTTGTCCTCTGATCTTTTTGAGCATGAGGGTCTTGTTCAGTGCCGCAGCCCCGCGCGCTGCGCTTCCGAGACGAAACGCGGCGTCAGCTTCCCGCCGCAGCCCGCGCATTGCGTCGCGGCGGGGTGATTCATCTCGCCGCAGCCGGGGCACGGCTCGGGCGTTGCTGTCGCCGCAATTTTCCCCAAGCCTCCCGGCACACCCGCGGGCGAGTCCATTGCTTTCTTCGGACGGGTCAGCAGACAGAGATAGCCCGGCAACGTGAAGACGAAGCCCACGCTGAACCAAGCGAGCGCCCGGTTCCCCGTCTGCAGCGCGCGGTGCGCGCCAAGCGCCCCGAACACGAGTCCCGCGAGAACGTAAAGCCCCACCCAGAACCAGATCGCGGACATGCCGCCCTGCTCGGCGCCCGCTCCCAGGAACGCACCGCGCGGCGCGGGCTGTTGGGACGCGGCGGCAACCCCCGCGCCGAGGACCAGCAGGCACACGGCGCTGGCGCAAAACCATCGCCGCACCCGGTTCTTGTCCATCATTCCGGCGCCTTCTCCTGACGTGTTCACTTCCAACTTATAGATGGCTGGCAGGGAAGAAAAGATGCGGGAACCCCCGCTTTTGCCGGCCCTCCGCGGCTCCGCGCGTCGCGTAATTTTGCATTTCCGCCAAAATGAAGTATGGTTTTCCCTGGGCCGCTTTCAGGAGGAACCTCATGGCAAACGAGAAGTGCGGCGACATGCCGGGCGCACCGGCGGCGGAAGAGATCAAGCCGGGCACGCGCATGGTGAAGTGCGTCAAGTTCGGCAAGGAGATGCCCGGCCTCGAACAGGCACCCTGGAGCGGCGAGCTGGGCCAGCGCGTCTTTGAAAACGTCTCCAAGGAAGCCTGGAAGATGTGGATCGAGTACTCGAAGATGGTCATGAACGAGTACCGGCTGAACCCGATGGACCCGCAGTCGCACAAGATCATGGGAGAGCAGATGGAACAGTTTTTCTTTGGCGAGGGCGCGCGCCTGCCCGAAGGTTACGTGCCGCCGAAGGCCAAAGACTAACGCTCCGAGGCCCGCGCGGGCACGTGCCCCGCCAGCGGGTGCTCCACCGGCAGGCGTTCCACCAGCGTGAACCGCAGCTTCGCATGTGCCTGCTGCAGTGCCGCGACGACTTCTTCAGGCGAATCACCCCGCGCAAAAATGAATCCCAGATAGCTCGAGCCTTCCGGCCACGCGGCGATGTGGTCGTGCAGGCGCGCGGTGATGTGCAGCTCAGTGACGCCGGGGGTAGTCTCGGCGGCCGCTTCGCCTTCGACGCATTCGAGGATGCCGCTCTTCGGCACGGGAATCATCATCACGCCGGAAGAATCCTTTACGCGCGGCAGCTCGCTCCCCGGCAGGCCGAGCGCGTGGCGCACCAGTAGCTCTTCCAGGAAAATTTTCTCCGCGCCGAAGCGCAGCGCGCGCGAGCAGAGCCCGCCAATGGGCCGCGGAGAAATCTCCAGCACCCAGGGGCCGTCTTCGTTGAGGCGGAATTCCGCGTGCACAGGGCCGTGCGTCAATCCCAGCGCGCGCGCCGATGCGCGCAGCGTGGCCGCGAGCGATGCCTGCGCGAGCGCGGGTTGCTGCGATGGCGTCACGTAAATGGATTCTTCGAAGTAGGGTCCCTCCGGATGGCCGGGCTTGTCGAAGATGGCCAGCACGCGCAGCTCGCCATTCGTCAGCAGCGCTTCGATGGCCACTTCTTCGCCGGGGACGTAGCGTTCCACCAGCAAGCGGTCGAGCGAAGGCTCCCTGGTAGCGCGCAGCTCGGGCGATTCGAGCAGCGCCTTGTTGCGCTTCGCCGCCACCGTGAATTCAGAAGGATTGTTTGCGCGGATCACGCCCTGGCTCGCCGCCAGCGCCAGCGGCTTCACCACGCAAGGGAACTTCACGCGCGGGAGCACGCGGGCGATTTCTTCATCCAGCGGGAACGCAAAGAAATCGGGCGCGGGCAGGCCGGCTGCGCACAATACTTCACGCTGCCGCAGCTTCGTCCGGCAATTCTCCACGGATTCCGGGGAATTGTAAGTGAGGCCGAGTGCAAGCGCGGCGTGCGCGGCCGTGGACGTCGGGCGGTCGCCCAGCGCGACGATGCCGTCCACGCGTTTCTCGCGAAAGGATTCTGCGATGCGCTGCGCCGCGTGCTGCGGATTTTCGAAATGCAACGGAACGGCGCCGTCGGCCCAGGGATCATCGAGGCCGCCGCAACGGTCGGTGCCGAAGACGACTTCGGCACCGAGCCGCGCCGCGGCTTCGGCGAAACTGCGCGTTTGATAGCCTAGCTTCGATGCAAGAATCAAAAGTCGCTTCATACGAACGCTTCGGCTTTCTTGATCGCTTCCTTTGCCTTCGCGATGGGGGCCAACTGGTCCCGCGTGGGCTCGGCTCAACAGTACCAGGGCTCGTTGAGATAAGGGATGGCCGCGCGGGAGACGAGCACCGGCTCGCGGCGCTGCCAGCGCTCAGGAATGCCCGCGGCGTCCGCCGCCCCTCGGCTTTGCTCGGGGCAAGCGGCCGATGCCGCGTCGCAGATGCGCGCGAAGATTTTTCCGCGCGACACATCGAGCTTTTCGCCGGAGCGTACGAGTTGCTCCACTTCCTCGCACAGCGCGTCCACGCGCGGGTCGGCGTGGCGCCAGGGAAAGACGAGCGCTTCTTCGTCGAACGGCGCGACCATCGAGCGCACTTCTTCCAATTCGAGCAGACGCGAGCCCGCGGGGATGAGTAAGCGAATAGCGAGCTGAATCGGCGCGACGCTTTCGATCAGATCGTTTTCCGTAAGCACTCGCAACAGCTCGGCATAACTTTCCAGCGTGGTCCACGGCGTGAAGGGGACGAAGGTGGGATGTAGCACCAGCCCGACCTCGCGGCAAAGCTCAACGACAGCGAGAAAGTCCGCGCGCGTGTGGCCTTTGTCGAGCTTTGCGAGGACGGCGTCATCAACAGATTCGACCGCGCTGGTGACGAACAGGCAGCCGGTGTCGCGCAGGGTGCGCAGGTGCCCGGCGTGCTTCAGCAGGTGTTCGACTTTGATGGTGACGTCGTAGGTGACCTGCGGAAATTCGCGGTGCAGCGCTTCGACGATAGCCAGCGCGTGCGCCGGGCCGTTGAAAAAGTCGGGATCGCCAAAAGTGATGTGCTGCGCGCCGGCGCCAACCTGCCAGCGAATGTCTGCGAGCACGATGTCGCGCTGTACGACGCGGAAAACGCCGTTGTACACCGGCACGATGGGACAGTGCCGGCACAGATGCTTGCAGCCGCGCGAGGCTTCGGTGTAACCAACGACGTGATGCGCGCCGCCGGGCACGATCAAGTGCGCGTACTGCTCGAGCGGCGGCAGGCTCCTCCGGTCGGGGGCACGGAAATTCTGACGAGCCAGGGAAATGATGGGTTCGGGCTGGGCGCACAGGCTGGAAGCCTGTGCTACTCCAGCGAGTCGCTCGACGAAATGCAGCAATCCTTCTTCGAATTCGCCGCCGAGAATGGTTTGCGCGCCGAGCTTTCGCAGGTACTCCTCGTTCATCGGCGCGTAGAGCCCGTAGAAGCAGATGTGTGTGCGCGGATTGAGCTTGCGCACCGGCTCGATGAGCTGCACCGCGAGGCGCGTGGCGGTGTGCATGGGCACGTAGAACGCGACCACATCCGCCGCGCGAACGAAATCTTCGTTGAACGGTTCGCGGGAAAGATCGAGGCAGTTGACCGTCGCGCCGGCATCGCGCAACCACGCCGCAGGGGACGCCAGTCCAAACGGCTGGCGGCCGAGCTCGTAGGTGGAAATCAGAAGAACGTTCATGCGCAGAAAAGCATTATGAAGCAGAAGGGGCAGAATTCGCAAAGAGGGTGAAACGCTAGAACTGATGCGTCCCTTGTCGACCAAGCGGCTACAACTCTAATCGGCGGGGTCACATGGTCGCCTACAGAACGCTCATTTGCATCTCGCCGGCTATCCCGAATGATCCTGCTTAGTTGTCACATAATACGGCGCGTATCTAATCTGTTTTCTTTCCTTCTTACGGAAGGGGTAGAAGCCGTCGTAGTAGCGCAAAGTGTGCACCTTGCCATCGAGCTCGATTCTACCAACGCACTTTGTGATTACCGACCCTACGGACCAGGTTTCTTCCTCGAACTTTCCTTCGATGATGGCCTCACATATGTGCCTCACATCTGGAATAGTCTCATCTCCATTTCCGACCATCATTTCGAAGGAAGTGCTTTGGCCCGCCCACAAATATACGTTTGGACAATCATCCTCTACATGCGCCTGAATCTGAGCACACGCGGAATCCTTCGGAGTTAGCCGAACGCTAACACCTTTGTGACTAATCTCTGGGGCACTCTTGATTTCAAGAATGGCGCAATCGGGCGGCACAGAGGCCGCAATTTCCTCGAAAAGTTTGACAATTTCTGCCTCTAGCAGGGTGCTGAAGAACGGGTGATTTTTTCGATGCGGGTGCCATTGCGAGTCAACGTGAGTCTGCACGGAGCGGCTTTTGGTTCCGGTGGTATCCGTGTTTTATTCTTGCGCACGGCTGAGTTCCTTCCCTGTTCGC
>JACQDE010000001.1 GCA_016201285.1 Acidobacteriota bacterium
ATCCCTTCCTGCACGATCTCCCACTTCTCCTCCGCCGTCCGCTGCACTCGCGGTTTCCTGCTCATGTCGCCGCCTTTGAAGTCGGAGGCCCCGCATCATACCGAAACTACCTGTCTAGTTTTAGAGGGGTGCACTACATGCCATTCTTTATGGTGCTGGTCGGACTACAATCAGTGCTGCATGTTGCGTATTTCAGAGTACTTAGCAGGGGCTGAACCCGAAGGATGCTAGTTGGCTCTCGTTTCTGTTTCATTCCCCCAATGGAACTGAGGCAATCAGGATCGGAATTCTTCTTGGGGCCTTGGCCGCAACTTCGGTTGTCGCTGTGCGAAATGCGAAACCATGTCGATTTCCCGCGGTTCCGCTTCCCTTGGCAAGCCGCGGCAGGCTTGGGGCAAGCGCCGAGGGTATGACGGTAGGGACACGAAATATCGTGCCCCTGCGATGCGTGAAACAAGCCGTGCCGGACAGTCCTGTCCCGGAGCCTCGGGAGCCTGTTCTACAAAAGCGTGGGGCGCCGAGCGGAGAGGGACGGATCGCGCTATACTTTAGAATCTGGCGATCAACAAAAACGGGAACGGACGCTCTGCGGACCGCGGCGGGTGTGGTTTGCGGCGAACGGGCGGGATGAGTCGGCCGTCCAAAACGGAACGAGAAGAGGGAAAGACAAAAATGAGTGACGACGCGGAGACTCAGCTTTCGCAGCTTGCGGACGAAGAGCTGCTCGAGTGGGGCGAATCGCTCCAGGCAGTGATCAATGAGGAAGGCGCGGAGCGCGCCAATCGCATCCTCGAATGGCTGCGGGTGCGGGCGCAACTGGCGGGGGTGAAGACGCCGTTCACCGCGAACACGCCGTACGTCAACACAATTTCCGCCGGCGAGCAGCCGGCCTTCCCCGGCAATCAGGAGATCGAGCGGCGCATCAAAAGCCTGGTGCGGTGGAACGCGCTGGCCATGGTGGTGCGCGCCAACAAGCTCGAAAGCGGCATCGGCGGGCACATTTCCACGTACGCGTCGGCGGCGACGCTCTATGAAGTCGGGTTCAACCATTTCTTCCGCGCGCGCACGGACGAGTTCGAAGGCGACACGATCTACTTCCAGGGGCACGCCTCGCCGGGCATTTACGCCCGCGCATTTTTGGAAGGACGCCTTTCCGTCAAGCAACTGGAAAACTTCCGCCGCGAGTTGAAACCCGGCGGCGGCCTTTCCTCGTACCCGCACCCGTGGCTGATGCCGGAGTTCTGGGAATTTCCGACGGTGTCGATGGGCCTGGGCCCCATCCTGGCCATTTACCAGGCGCGCTTCAACCGCTACCTCGAAGACCGCGGGCTGAAGCCGAAGACCGACGCGAAGGTGCTGGCGTTCCTCGGCGACGGCGAGACCGACGAGCCGGAAGCGCTCGGCGCCATCACGCTGGCCTCGCGCGAGCAGCTCGACAACCTGGTCTTTGTCATCAACTGCAACTTGCAGCGCCTGGATGGCCCGGTGCGCGGCAACGGAAGAATCATCCAGGAGCTGGAGGCCATTTTCCGCGGCGCCGGCTGGAACGTCATCAAGGTACTCTGGGGCAGCGACTGGGACCCGCTCATCGAGCAGGACGCCGACGGGCTGCTCGTCCGCCGCATGGGCGAAATCGTGGACGGCGAATACCAGAAGATTGTGGTGGAAGGCGGCGCCTATTTCCGGCAGCACTTCTTCGGCCGTGAGCCGCGGCTGCTGAAGCTGGTCGAGCACCTCTCCGACGAGCAGCTCCATAAAATGCGCCTCGGCGGGCACGACCCGAAGAAAGTTTATGCCGCCTACAAGGCGGCCTTCGAGCACCGCGGCTCGCCCACCGTCATTCTCGCGCGCACCATCAAGGGCTACGGCCTCGGCGAAAGCGGCGAAGGCCGGAACATCACTCACCAGCAGAAAAAACTGAACGAAGAGGAGCTGCTCAACTTCAAGGCGCGCTTCGGCATTCCGATCCAAGATGAGGACCTGCACGACGCGCCCTTCTACCGCCCGCCCGACGACAGCGCGGAGATGCAGTACCTCCGCGAGCGCCGCGCGGAGCTGGGCGGCTACGTCCCGAAGCGCACGGTGCGGGCCAAGCCCATCCAGGCGGAATTCGGCGATTTGTTCCACGAGTTTTACACGGGCACCGAAGGCCGCGAAGTTTCCACCACGATGGCGTCGGTGCGCATGTTGACCAAGCTGCTGCGCGACAAGGAAGTGGGGAAACTCGTCGTGCCCATCGTGCCCGACGAGGCGCGCACCTTCGGCATGGAGTCGCTCTTCCGCCAGGTGGGCATCTACGCGCACACCGGCCAGCTCTACGAGCCCGTGGACGTGCACACGCTTCTCTACTACAAGGAAGCGAAGGACGGGCAGATCCTCGAGGAAGGAATCACCGAGGCGGGATCGATGGCGTCCTTTGCGGCGGCGGGCACGGCCTACGCCACGCACGGCATCAACACCATTCCGTTTTTCATCTACTACTCGATGTTCGGGCTGCAACGCATCGGCGACCTGGTGTGGGCCGCAGCGGACATGCGCTGCCGCGGGTTTTTGCTCGGCGGCACGTCGGGCCGCACGACGCTGGCCGGCGAAGGACTCCAGCACCAGGACGGCAACAGCCACGTGCTCGCGCTGACCGTGCCCAACCTGCGCGCGTACGATCCGGCGTTCGCCTACGAAATTGCCGTGATCATCGAGGACGGCATCCGCCGCATGTACAAGCACGGCGAGAGCATCTTCTACTACATCACCGTGATGAACGAGCCGTACGCCATGCCGCCGATGCCGGAAGGCTCGCGCGAAGGAATTCTGCGCGGGATGTACCGCTACCGCGCGTCGGAAAACAAGAAAGCGAAGCTGCGCGCGCAACTCTTCGGCAGCGGCGCCATCCTGCGCGAGGCGCTGAAGGCGCAAGAAATCCTTGCGGAAAAATTCGGCGTGGCCGCCGACGTATGGAGCGTGACCAGTTACAAGGAACTTTACCGCGACGGCCTGGAAACCGAGCGCTGGAACATGCTCCATCCGGCGGAAAAGCCGCGTGTGCCCTACGTCACCCAGTGCCTCGCCGATTCGCCGGGCGTCTTCGTCGCCGCGTCCGACTACATGAAGGCGCTGCCCGGCCTGGTGTCGCGGTGGTTCCCGCGCCCGCCGGCCCTGCTCGGCACCGACGGCTTCGGCCGCAGCGAGGGCCGCGCCGGCCTGCGCGACTTTTTCGAAGTGGACGCGCGCCATATTGCGCTCGCCGCGCTCACTGAACTCCTGCGCGAAAGGAAAATCGCGCCGGCCCTTGTTAAGAAAGCAATACAGGAGTTGGAAATCAATCCCGACACGCCGAATCCGGCGAACTCCTAAGGGATATCTTCCGGCTATCCCCACTCTCTCGCCGGAGCAATTTCAAATTCTCGCGTGCCACTCGAATGCCCGCCTGAAGGCGGGCGCTACGCAAGCGAAGCACAGGCAGGAGTGCCTGTGCCACAAAACCTTCAGCGGGCTGCTTTGTCGAGTTCCTTCGCCGCGTTGTCGATGAGCGCGGCTTCGTCTTCGAGGATCTTGCCGATGCGCGCGATCTGCTCGTCGGCTTCCTTCCACTTTTTCTGCTCGATAGCTTCGCGAACACCGGGAATGGTCTTCACGCCGTAGCCGGTGTAGAAGCCGGGGGCATAGACCATATGGCGGAACCACGGGCGGCCGGGCAAGCCGTCGTTGTGCGTAAGTTTTCGCTCGCTCTGCATCAGCAGCGCGTTCACTTCGCGCACGGAAGCCCGTGCCAGCGCGGCGCCGCCGATTTCGCGGGCTTTGGCGAGGGTCTTCTCGTAGCGCTCGGCGGCGCGGTGGAGAGCTTCGAGGGCGTTGTCGAGCGGAGCGAAGTTGAGATGCGGGGGGACGGGCTCGGGCTGCGGCAGAACTTCCGGTTCTTTCGGGTCCAGCGTCGCGCGGAAGACGCCTTCTTCAATCTGCCGGTTACGCTCGAGGATCTGTTCGCGCTGCGTGGTGTGCATGCGCTTGATTTCGTCCGCGTAGCGGCTGACCGTGTTGGCGAAATTCGAGAAATCGAACGGCAGCAGCTCGGCGCTGGCCAGGCGCATCACGGCAGTGCCGCCGGTCTGCGCGAGCGCGCGGCCGTAGCTGAAGTCGGTGTCAGAAAATCTCGTGTACCAGTACAAATCGTCGTAGATGGAATGGTAGATGCCGCCGCCGTCCTCGCCGCCGAAGCCGATATTGAGCGAGGCGATCCCGAGATGGTCGAGGAACGCGGTCCAGTCGGAGCCCGAGCCGAGCGCGCCGATGCGCAGGTCCGGCCTCATGCGGGCCTCGTGGCGGTCTTCCGGCGTGCCGGCGCGGCGGATGCGCGCGAGCTGGTTGCGCTTCCAGGCGGAGAGGTTCGTCTCCGGATCGGTGATGTCCCGCGCCACGCCGTTGATGAATTTTTCCAGCGTGTGCGAGCCGGCGACGCCCAGATACCCGCGCCCGCTCGAGTCGGAGTTGATGTAGGCGACGGCGTGCTGGCGCAGCTCGTCGGCGTGTGTTTCCACCCATTCCGTGGAGCCGATCAGGCCCTGTTCTTCGGCGTCCCAGCCGGCCAGAATGATCGTGCGTTTCGGGGTCCAGCCCTGCTTGAGCAGCTCGCTCAGCCCGCGGGCTTCTTCCATCAGCGCAGCCATGCCGGAGGCGGGGTCATCGGCGCCGTTCACCCACGCGTCGTGATGGTTGCCGCGGACGATCCACTCATCGGGGAAAACCGCGCCGGGAATTCGCACGATGACGTTGTAGATTTTCTTGATGTCCCAGCTGGCCTTCACCTTGAGGTGGACTTTCGCCGGGCCGGGGCCGACGCGGTAGGTGATGGGTAGCGCGCCGCGCCACGCTTCCGGAGCGACGGCGCCCTTCATCGCCTCGAGCAGAGGCTGCGCGTCGCCGTAGGAAATCGGCAGCACGGGAATCTTCGTCAGCGTCTTCGCTTCGCTGAGCGCGAGGCGCTTGGCGTCCGGCGTCGCGCCCACGCCGGGCGTGAGCGGATCGCCTGGGTGCACCGGCATGTCCATCACGCTGCCGCGCTGCACGCCGTCCTTCGGGCGCCACGCGCCTTCCGGAAACACTTCGCCTTCGTAATAGCCGTCGTCTTTCGGGTCGGAGTAGATCAGGCAGCCCAGAGCGCCGTGTTCGGCGGCGACCTTGGGCTTGATGCCGCGCCACGAGCCGCCGTAGCGCGTGATGACGATGGCGCCCTTCACCGAAACGCCCAGCCGCTCGAGTTGCTCGTAGTCCGCGGGCACGCCGTAGTTCACATACACCAGCGGCCCGGTGACGTCCCCGTCGGCAGAATAGGCGTTGTAGGTCGGAAGCTGCTCGTCGTGCTGGTTCGAGGTCGGATCAGCCGCGACGGTCGGCTCCTGGAGTTTCGCTGCGAATTTGGCTGGCTCGATGAGTTCAACGAGGCGCTCCTTCGGTGTGGGGAAGAGCACGTCGAAACTTTCGATCTTCGCGTCGAGGCCCCATTCCCTGAATTTCGCGAGCATCCATTCGGCGTTGTCCTTGTCGTAGGGCGAGCCGAGATGGTGAGGGCGGGCAGAGAGCCGCTTCATGTACTCGCGCAGGTTTTCCGTTTTCGGAATCGCGCGGAATTTCACTTCCCACTCGCGCTCGATCCGCGAGTTTTCCGGGGAAAAACCCTGCAGCGGCGCCTCGTCCGACGCCGCCGTAAACACGCACAGAACCATCAGCGCGAATGGAGCCAGGTACCGAAACCGACGCATGGAGCCTCCTTGAAGAACCGCGAATATATCACTGCGACGTTCGGATGGTTGGCTGAAAATTGTAGACGGCCTAGGCTGTGGGTTCGCGGTAGCGGAAAAAGGGAACGTATTGAAGGAAACTGACGAACAGCACAACACCGACAACGTACCAGAAACCAAGGTCCGCCGGCGACGGATCCGCAACGGGGGCAAATAATTCCCACACCCAACGCGTAACTCCATCCCAATCAAAGGGCAGGCCGAGAAGCAGGGCCACGCCAGATGCAACGATGGCCATGAAGAAAAGACCAATAAGAATCTTCTCCCGTTTGATGACCTCTCGCGGCCGCAGGCTGCTGATCTCCCCAAGGCTTGGAGGCATGAGCTCTGCAAGGGACTCGCACGCTTGCGGCGCGGCCTGCGGGCTCCGCCACCACGCAAGCAGCCTTTCGCCGAGCACTCGAACTTCCCGTCCGAGTTGGCCCAAGGATCGAACCTCGAGCGGCCGCAGCAGGAAGCTCTGGGACATACCGCCTTCGGCGTCGCGCCACGATACGCAAATATTTTCGGTGCGCCACCAGCCGGGCGGATTTGCGCCGATTGACAGGTCAGCGATTTGGTCCGTGCGCAATGCAAATTGCGTTTCCTCGCCGACGTAGCACAATCGGTTTCCCTCAATGAACAAGAACCCAATGTCCCATATCCAGTGTTTTTCGTAGAGACGCGGAGCAGAACCCGGCGAGAGCCCGACGAATCTCCCGCCTAAGGCGCTGCACGGGATTCCGCGCTGTTCCAATCGAGCACGCAACTGCCTCTGAAGGCCCGCATATCCCAAGAAAGCTGCAAAATTGGAGGCCAGCAGAGAAAGCGCGAACGTGACAATCACTCCGCCCAGGTAAGCGGCCCAGCGCGCGGGCCCTTGCCACCCGCACAAACGCACGAGCAAGGCGATGACAGCAGGTGGAATGGTCATCGCGGCAATGCAAATCCATGCCACGCCCAGGCTGATGCGGCCCTTGCGCAGCGAGGAAAACACTTTCCCTTCTCCCGAAACGGCGTGCGGAATCGGATAGTGCTCGCCCTCCGCCTCTGTTGTGGCAAGGATGGAAGGCACTTGTTCGGCCGGGATTCCCGCAAGGCGGGCGATGGATTGCGCGCGCCGAACGGAGGATGGATGCGTCAGGGTTTTTTCCTGCCACTTCCCCCAATGGAGCGGCAGCATATTGAGCCGGTATACCTTGACAAGCCCGGTGATGAGAGCCTCGGCGTCGCCGCTCAGCATCACCGCGCCGGCGTCCGCGGCGCTCTCATATCGGCGGCTGAAAAGATAAAATATGAGCAAGGAGAGAAGAACCATCAACGGCATCAGCGGAAGCCAGGGAGGAACGAGATGACTTTCGTGCAGAAATGGATCCAGGACCAGAGCTCCGGTGATACCTAGTGCAAAGATCGCGCCCAGCGCAGCGGGATGGCGATGTTTCAGGTGCGCCAGTTCGTGGGCCATGACGGCATCCACTTCACGCTTGTTCAGGTTCCGGAGCAGCGAATCGGTAAGCAGAACGCTGTTGCCTTGCGCGGCAAAGGCATTGGTCATGTTCCCTTTGCCTGCCGGCAGAACATAGATCTGTTGCAACTTGATTTTTGCTTTTGCGGCCAAAGCGAAGAGACGGTCACGCAATTCGCCCACGGTGAGCGCGTGCGGCGTCCAGTCCATCACGCTGGCCAGGCGTTGCCTGCCAACCACCAGGGTGACGTACGCGGCCGCAATCCACAGCACGCCGGTGCGCGGCTCCTCGGAGAAGAACGAAAACAGACCCGTAAGGAAAAACAAAAAAGGCAGGAAGCTGGAGGCTTGTCCCCAAAGTGCCTGCAGGAACATTTCCCGGCGCGTCCAGCGCACGCCGCGAATCCGTGACTGCACCGGATAGGAAAGTACAGTGCAGGCTATGTTGATCATCAGCGGCGGAAACAAGATCAATAGAAGCGATGAGGAAAAGCTATTTGCCAGCTGCCCGGAGGAGTCCATGCCGGCCAGCATGAAGTCCTTAAAGGCGTGAACCTGGAGCGCATCCACTGCCGTCCACCACACCAGCAGCGTTCCCAGCCCGGTCCACTGAAGGAAGCGGGAAAAGCCGAACCAGGCAGCAGGGTGCTCGTCTTTGTGCGCCGCAAGCGCCACGCGCCGGGCACGCAATGTCAGGCCGAGCGGCAGCAGCAGAATGACAACCAGGGGGAAGGACGCACGCCACAAATCCCGCCAGCGGTATCCGTACGAAAAATGAATCGCAGATACCGAAGGCAAATCAAACGGTATGTGATAGGAGACAATCGCTGTGTCCGGGCTCGGCTCGAGCTCACCGCCGGGAGAGAATTCTGTGAATCCTGTGAGCGGGTGCTCGATTTCCAAAAACATTTGCCTGATGCCCAGAGTCTTCAGGAAGCCGACAAGAGAGCCGAGGTCCACCTCGCCGGCCACAATAAGGAAATTGCGCTGAAACCCTTCGTGGCATCGCCCGGTGAACCATTCCCAATCCCTCTGGTCAACAACCTGCACTTCACAATGCAGTGCCTTGCTGAGTTCTTGGACAGTCCGGCGAAATTGCTCAGGCCCAATTCCCGCATCGAAATCAATCTCCACGTTGCCTTGCGCGTCGAACATGAGCGAAAGGCTTGCACTGCTTGCATCCACCCGCTCTTTGTCAGGTTCCTGGGCTACAGGAGGCTTCTGCGCCCGCGCTACGGCGATGCCGGCCGTCAAAAGGAAGGCAACAAAAAAAGATAAGGAGTGGCGCAAGAAGAACTTACTCATCAGGCGACATCTTAGGCTGCGGTTGGAATTGCGTCAATGCCGTTGAATAAGAGGATTGGTTGATACATGAAATAGGAAGCAAAAAGCATTGCGCGCACGAACGACAAGTCAACGGGAGCAGCTGCAGGACATTCACAATCAAGATCGCGGCGTCTCCATCGCGAGCGGACTGGGTGTGCCCGAAGAACCTCTCGTACAATCGCCGCTACGGTTTCTTTTCTTCCGCCGGCGGAGTGGTGGGGACCGCCGGCCGCTTCTTGTGAAAATCCGTCGCCTGCTGGTAGGCGTGCGCCACCGCGAGCACATCCGTCTCGCCGTACAGCCTGCCCTGGAACGTGATGCTCGTCGGCGTGCCGTCGTTCTTTCGGAAGCCGTGCGGCAGCACCACCGCCGGGTGGCCGGTCAGGTTGGTCAGCAACAGGTTGGTGCCGCCGAACGATGGCGCCACGTACACATCCACCTGCTTCATCACTTCTTCCATCTCCGCCATCACCAGTGTGCGGATGCGGTTGGCGCGGATGTACTCGACCGCCGGGATGAGCTGTCCCTGGCGGAAGGAATTCGGCCACGCGTTGGCCACCTGCCGCACCATCGTGTCGTCCTTGCCGGTGCGCGTCACCTCGTCGAACGCCGCCGCTGACTCCGCGTTCAGAATGGTTCGCAGCGCGTCCACTGGATATTTTTCCGGCAGCTTAAACGGGATGAGCTGGATGCCGAGCCCGCGGAGCACGTCAAGCGCGCGGCGGTCGAACTCCTGCGTTTCGCGGATCGCTGCCTTTGCCTCCTCGTTCTGCGCGTTTTTCGCGCGATCCTCGTCAAAGAGCGCGGTCACGTAGCCCACGCGCAGCTTTTTCACGTCCTGCGCCGGCGGCCACGCGAACGGCCGGTCCACCGCGCTCGGGTCGCGCGGGTCGGCGCCATGGATGGCGTGGAACACCAGCGCGCAATCTTCGGCCGCGCGCGCGATGGGACCGATCTTGTCCATGCTCCAGGAGAGCGCCATGGCGCCGTAGCGGCTCACGCGCCCGAACGTCGGCCGCAGCCCGGTGACGCCGCAGCGCGTGCACGGCGAAACGATGCTGCCGAGCGTCTCCGTCCCGATGGCGAAGCCCACCAGCCCCGCGGCTGTCGTCGCCGCCGACCCCGCCGAACTGCCGCTCGAGCCCTGCTTCAGGTTCCACGGATTTTTCGTCATCGCGTCGAACCACACGTCGCCCCAGGCCAGCTCGCCCACCGACGTTTTCGCGACGAGCACCGCGCCGGCCCGCTCCAGCCGCTCGACCACCGCCGCTTTTTCCGGGCGCACCTGCTCCTTGTACGGCACCGAGCCCCACGTTGTCTTGTACCCGGGCACGGCGAACAAGTCCTTCGCGCCCCACGGAATCCCGTGCAGCGGGCCGCGGTATTTCCTGGAAAAAATTTCCTTGTCGGCTTGCTCGGCCTGCTTCAGCGCCAACTCTTCGGTCAGTGTAATCACTGCGCGCAGCGCCGGATCGTATTTCTTCAAGCGCTCGAGGTAGAGCTTGGTCAGCTCAATCGAGGAAATCTGCTTGCTCTTCAGCAGCGGCGCGAGTTGTCCGATGGTGGCAAACGCCAGATCGTCCGGCGAGGCGGGCTTCTTCGCTCCCGCCGCGCTTACCTTCAGCGGCGCGTGAATAACTTTTTCGCCGCCGCGCGCGCCCGGCTCGGGATGAAACCACAGCGCCGGCGGCACGCTGTTGTCGATCACCACCGCGCGCGCCTTCGCATAGCCTTCCAGCGTCTCGTTGAGTTCCTTCACCATCAGTTTGCGCTTGGCGTCGTTGAACTCCAGCCCCGCGATCCACTCCGCCTGCTGGATCATCCCTTCGGTCACTTTCGGCTTCTCCGCCGCCAGCGACACCAGCGCCCGGCCGAAGACGGCCGTGCCCGCGCCCATCGCGGAAAGGACTTTCAGAATTTCCCGCCGCGGCCAGGGACTTTCGTTCCGCGGCTTCTTCGCGTGGTTCATGCGGTTCTCCTTCGCCCGGTCTTTGACGGCTGGCAGTCCCGTCCGGTTCCGTCGCTTTCACTCGGCGAGAGCGTAGGTTTTATCACGACTCCCGCTCGCGCGCATCCCCGCCGACGGCAATCGTAAGGGCGCGGCCTGCCCTGCTTGCCCCGGATGCCTCTGCGGGGAACGGAGCCGAAGGGCTGCGCCCCCGGCAATCAGAGCGTCAGCATTGGCAAAGGGGTATCGCTGGACTACAATCGTGCCCCTTTCATTCTGATGTAAAGGAGTTCGTCATGCTGAGACTCAGAATCCTCCTCGCGGCGCTGCTGTGCACTGCGCTTGTCTTCGCGCCCGCGCTGGCGCAGAACGCTGCCCCGGCCAAAGAGGCGCCGGCCAAAGCGGCCGCCGCGAAAGCGCCGCCCGCCGCAAAGCCGGCGGCGAAGAAAGCTCCGGCCGGCCCGAAAGCCATCAGTGTCCCGCTCAAGGAATACAAACTGAAGAACGGTTTGCGAGTGATCCTCTCCGAGGACCACTCCGCGCCGGCCTATTCCATCTGCCTCACCTACGACGTCGGCTCGCGCAACGAGCGCCCCGGCCGCACCGGCTTCGCCCATCTCTTCGAGCACATGATGTTCCAGGGCTCGGAGAACATCGGCAAGGGCGAGCACATGATGCTGGTGCAGAACAATGGCGGCGGCATGAACGGCACCACAAACAACGACCGCACCAACTACTTCCAGACGCTGCCCGCCAACCAGCTCGACCTCGGGCTCTTCCTCGAGGCCGACCGCATGCGCTCGCTGGCGATCAACCAGGCCAACCTCGACATTCAGCGCAGCGCCGTGCAGGAAGAGCGCCGCCTGGCCATTGACAACCAGCCTTACGGCAAGACCTTCGAGGCCATTGACGAGACCGTGTACGACAACTTCGCTTACAAGCACTCCGTCATCGGCTCGATGGAAGACCTCAACGCGGCGACCGTCGAGGACGTCGCCGGCTTCTTCAAGACCTACTACGCGCCGAACAACGCCGTGCTCACGCTGGTGGGCGACTTCAAGAGTGACGTCGCGCTGGCAAAAATCCGGCAGTACTTCGAGTCCATCTCGTCGCAGCCCGCGCCCCCGCCGGTGGACATGACCGAGCCGGAGCAGAAGGCCGAGCGGCGCAAGGCGCTCGACGACGGCTTCGCGCGCCAGCCGCGCCTCGACATCGTGTACAAAATCCCCGCCGGCAACACCCCCGACTGGTACGCGCTGAGCGTGCTCGGGCGCGTGCTTGCCAGCGGCCAGTCCTCGCGGCTCTACCAGAAGCTGGTGAAGGAAAAGGAAGCCGCCACCGGCGCTTCTGCCGGTGTCGACGAGCGCCGCGGCCC
Organism: Acidobacteriota bacterium; assembly: GCA_016201285.1. Classification (GTDB taxonomy): domain Bacteria; phylum Acidobacteriota; class Terriglobia; order Acidiferrales; family UBA7541; genus JACQDE01. The sequence goes on from JACQDE010000001.1 coordinate 11,886, forward strand.
CTCGCTCTTCCAGTTCGCGATTTCGGTGCGCCCCGGAAAAGAATTCGCCGAGGTGGAAAAACTCATCTACGAGGAAGTCGAGCGGCTGAAGAACGAGCCGGTGGCCGATTGGGAGCTGGAAAAGTTGTATGCATCGCTGCGCCGGTCGCGCGCCCAGTCGCTGCAGAGCTCGCTTTCCCGCGCCTTCCAGCTCGGGCAGTTCGCCGTCTTCTACAACGAACCCGGCCTGATCAACACCTTCGAGGAACAAATCCGCAAGGTGACCAAGGACGACATCCAGCGCGTGGCGCGCGCCTACTTGCAGGATGCCAACCGCACCGTCATCACCACCACGCCGGCGAGCCGTCGCGAAGCTTCGGGACGCCCGGCCGGCGGAAAGCCATAGGAGGAACGACCATGAATCTCCACTCGAAGCTCTCAAAGCGAGTCCTTCTGACGTTCCTCGGCGTCTCGCTCGCATTCGCCGCACCCGCCGCGGCGCAAATGCAGCAGCCCGGCCAGGACAAGAGCATCCCGCTCAGCAAGGTCGAGCGGAAGAACAGGGCGCCGGTATCGAAGGAAATCCTCCAAGTAAGGCTGCCTAAGCCCACCGAAGCCACGCTGGAAAACGGACTGACGGTGCTGATCCTCGAAGACCACCGCTTCCCGACGGTATCGGTGACGCTGAACATCGCCGGCGCTGGCGCGCTCTATGAACCGGCGGACCTGCCCGGCCTCGCGACCTTCACCGCGCTGCTTCTCCGCGAAGGCACGAAGACGCGCGACAGCAAGAAGATGGCCGAGGACGTGGACCGGCTCGGCGCCACCCTCACCGCCTCGGCGCCGTTCGGCTCCGCCGCCACCGCCATCAACGCGTCGGGCCTTTCCGACAACCTCGACGAGTGGTTCGCGCTGCTCGTGGACGGGCTGCAGAACCCGGCCTTCCCCGCCGACGAGCTGGCCAAGCTGAAGGCGCGGCTGAAGGTGCAGGCGCGGCAGGTGCGCTCGAACCCGCAGTTCCTGGTGCTCGAGCGCTTCAACCGCGCCGTGTACGGCAACCATCCCGCGGCGACGATTTTCCCCAGCGAGGCCTCGATTGATGCGATGACGCCGGAGCTGCTGGCCAAATGGCACAGGGAGCGCTACGCGCCGCAGAATGCCATCCTCGGCATCGCCGGCGACGTCAATACGAAGAAGCTCCTCGCCAAGCTGAAGACGTGGCTGGGTGGCTGGGCGAAGACCGATCTGAAGGAAGAAATGCCGCAAAACCCAACGCCCACCGCGGCCCGGAAAATCTTTCTCGTGGATCGTCCGGGGTCGGTGCAGACCGACGTCGCCATCGGCAACATCGCCATCAGCCGGCGCGACGCGGACTACCCGGCGATGATGGTGATGAACCGCGTCGTCGGCGGCAGCCCGGCGGCGCGCCTGTTCATGAACCTGCGCGAGGAGAAGGGTTACACCTACGGCGTGTACAGCAACTTCACCGCGCTGCAATACCGGGGTCCGTGGCAAGCCGGCGGCAACATGCGTTCGGAAGTCACCGAGGGAGCGATGACGGAATTCTTCAAGGAATTCCGCCGCATCCGCGAGGAGACTGTCCCTGCGGGCGAGCTCGACGAGGCCAAGCGCTCGGTGGTGGCCAACTTCGCGCTCTCGCTCGAACAGCCCACGACGCTGCTCAACTACGCCATCACGCGGAAGATCTACGGCTTCCCGGCGGACTACTGGGATACCTACCCGGCCAAGATCTCCGCGATCACCGCGGACGACGTGCAGCGCTGCGCGCAAAAATACATCAATCCGGACACCATCCAGGTGGTCGCCGTCGGCGAAGCCGCCAAAATCAAGGCGATGCTGGAAAAGTTCGGCACGGTCGAGGTGTACGACATCGAAGGGAAACCCGCGGCGCTCAAGCCGGCCGCCACGCCGTAGCGCCAGCTCCCGATCCCGTATCCCGAAAACTTTGGGATCGGGATTCGAGACTGCCGGCTCGCTTCTTCCGCAGGGGCGCGCTTGCGCCGTTCAACGAGCGGGCGGATAATGTCGCGCGGCCCGGCACTGGCGGAGGGCGTCCCCGTAGCCGCTCTCTCGGGCGTGGCGGTATCCTTGCTGGAGGAAGACATGGGTAGCGGAAGACTCTCCCGGCGACAATTCGCGGGGCGCGTGAGCGCGGCCATGGGCGCAGTGCTCGTCGCGCCGGAAATCGTGCGCTCGGTGGCCGGGGCGCGCCAGCCCAAAGGCGTGCCGGAAAACGTGGTTCAGCTCAATTCCAACGAAAACCCGTACGGCCCGTCGGAAAAAGCGCGGGCGGCCATGACCCGCTCGCAGGCGGTCGCCGCGCGCTACCCGGACGCGTTCGAAACGCAGATGGCCGAAGAAATCGCAAAGCTGCACGGCGTGCCGGCCGAAAACGTCGTTCTCGGCTGCGGCTCCGGCGAAATCCTGCGCATGGCGGACATGGCCTTCCTTGCGCCGGGGAAAAACGTCGTCGTCGCCGAGCCGACCTTCGAAGCGGTGCTGGGCTACGCGCGTGTCACCCGCGCCGAAGCCGTCAAGGTGCCCCTCACCGCCGATTTCCGTCACGACCTGCCGGCCATGGCCGCGGCGTGCAACGCGAATACCGGCCTGGTGTACGTCTGCAACCCGAACAACCCCACCGGCACCATCGTCACGCGCGATGAGCTGGCCGCCTTCATTGACCGCGCGCCGAAGAGCGCGACGCTGCTGATCGACGAGGCCTATCACCACTTCGTCGAGGACCCGAAGTACGCCTCCGCGTTTGACTGGATGGGCAAGGCGCCCAACGTCGTGGTTGTGCGCACGTTTTCGAAAATTTACGGCATGGCCGGCATGAGGCTGGGCTACGCCGTCGGCACCAAGGAAAACATCGCCGCCATGCGCGCGCACGTCATCTGGAGCAACGCGAACGCCGCGGTGCTGGAAGCAGCCCTGGCCAGCCTGGCGGACGCCAATCATGTGCCGCGCTACCGCAAGCTGATGAACGACACTCGCCGGTGGCTTTGCTCGGAACTAAAGAAGGACGGGCGGCGTTATATTCCTTCGGAGGCTAATTTCGTGATGATTGACGCCGGCGGGGACGTGAAGCCCGTCATCGAGGCCTTCCGCAAGCGCAACATCCTCGTCGGGCGGAAGTTCCCCTCAATGGAGAACTGGCTGCGGATTTCCATCGGCACGCAGAAGGAAATGGAAGCGTTCGTCGCCGGGCTGCGCGAAATCGTGCCGGCCCGCGCGGGCAAGGCCGCGTGACGGCCGGTTCGGTAAATTTTTGAGTGTGGACTCACTGTGAATAAATCTCCGAAACAGGAAATGCCCCGGCAGGTGGGGCACTATCAGATCCTCGAGCGCGTCTATGAGACGCGCTGGGAGGACCTTTACCATGCCTGCGACAACCGCAACGGCAAGCGCGTTTCGCTGAAGATCATCAGCTCCACCCTCCCCGCCCGCGAGCAGGAGCGCCTCTTCGTCAACGAGCGCGATGCCTTGAAGGCGCTCAGCCACCCCAACATCGTCCGCTTCCTCGAGGCCGGCGGCGAGGCCGGCCACTTCCACATCGCCGTCGAACCTCTTGACGGGGTCAACCTGCGCACGGTCATCGAGGAAAAGCGCCCGATGCCGCTCAAGCAGAAGCTCGAAATCACCGCCCAGGTGGCCGACGCGCTGGACTTCGCGCACAAGGCCGGCGTGCTCCACCGCACGCTGATGCCCCGCGAGATCGTGCTGCTCAACGGCGGCCAGGTGAAGCTCCACGGCTTCCACCTGCGACGCGTGTTCGACCTGCCCCCCGGCCAGCACACCCCGACGCAGTACTTCATCGCCAAGCTGCGCTACCCCGCGCCGGAGCAGGTGAAGGGCGAAGCCGCCGACCACCGCGCGGACATCTTCAGCCTCGGTGCGGTGCTCTACGAGTTGCTGTGCTACATGCCGCCGTTCGGCGAACCCAACATCGCCACCGTGCTGATGAAAATTGTCGCCGCCGCCCCCGAGCCGCTCGCTACCTACGTGCCCAATCCTCCGGCCGCGCTCGTCGCCCTGCTGGACAAAGCCCTCGCCAAAAAAGCCGACGACCGCTACCAGACCGCCGGCGAAATGTCCAAAGAACTCCGCGCCCTCGCCCAATCCCTGTAACGCCTTCATGTGGAGTGCGGCGGCTCGCTTGTCCAGAGCGCAAGCGAAGGGACGCCGCTTTGTAGCGCAGCCACTCTTGCTTGCCCTGAGCAGTGCGAAGGGGCTGCGCGCTTTCGTAGGACAGGCTATCAGCCTGTCCGGGGTTGTAGCTCACTTCTGTCCGTCCCGCTCCGGCAGGACAAACTGACGCGAGGCTTTTGTGCTTTCGTAGGACAGGCTATCAGCCTGTCCGGCACCCAACTGTCAGATTGAGATCGGAGACGTTTGGAAGTGTGTAGGGGCGCGTCTTTAGACCGCCCTTCCTTGCTTACTGCGCCCTCTTGGAGTGCGGGTCCCGAGCCTTCGGGATTGCTCCCGCCTTGCCGTCAGCACCCGTCCGCCAACGATTTCAAAAACAATCGATGGAAGCGAACCTCGCAGCTCATGTCTGCACCCTTGAAGAACTCATTGGCTTACTGGATAATCGCGACTACAAATGAGCCGCGCTGCCAAACCATCAAACCTCCTGGATACGCGGGTAATCTACTGCGGCGACAATTTAGACCAGTTGAAGAAGCTGCCGGATGCCTGCGTTGATCTGGTTTACATCGACCCACCGTTTAATTCAAACCGGAATTATGAGGTCTTTTGGGGCGAGACAAAAGAGATGCGCTCCTTCGAAGATCGCCACGAGTCCACTCAGGCATACATTGATTTCATGCAGCCGCGCTGCGTGGAACTGGCGCGAGTCCTGAAGAAAACCGGGAGCTTCTACTACCATTGCGATTGGCACGCCAGCCATTACGTCAAGGTAATGCTGGACCGCGTTCTGGGTGAGAGCAACTTTGTGAACGAAGTAATTTGGAAGCGGCAATCGGCCCACAGCGATGCTAAGCAAGGCTCAAAGCATCTTGGTCGTGTGCATGACACCCTTCTGCTCTACAGCGGCGGCGGTGGTTTCTACTTCAAGCATTTGTATAGACCCTACGAGGAAGATTACTTGAAGAATTTTTACAAGCACGTCGAGGCTAAGACCGGAAGGCGGTATCGGTTGGGCGACTTGACCGCACCTGGTGGAGCGTCGCCATCGAAGGGTAATTGTAGTGCACCCCTCTAAAACTAGACAGGTAGTTTCGGTATGATGCGGGGCCTCCGACTTCAAAGGCGGCGACATGAGCAGGAAACCGCGAGTGCAGCGGACGGCGGAGGAGAAGTGGGAGATCGTGCAGGAAGGGATC
>JACQDE010000080.1 GCA_016201285.1 Acidobacteriota bacterium
CTTTCCAACGTTCAAACGACCTAACATTCCAACCTTCTAACGCTTTTTCTTTTTCGCCGCCTTCTCATCGAGAACCGCCTGCGCCGCCGCCAGCCGCGCAATCGGCACGCGGAAGGGTGACGCGCTGACGTAGTTCATGCCCACCTTGTGGCAGAAGCGCACGCTTTCCGGATCGCCGCCGTGCTCGCCGCAAATGCCGATTTTCAGCTTGGGGCGCGTCTTGCGTCCGCGCTCAATGGCCATTTCCATGAGCTGCCCGACGCCGGCCACGTCCAACGTCTGGAAGGGGTCCGCCGGAAAGATCCCGGCCTTGGCGACATCCACGTAGTCCGGGAGAAAGCGCCCGGCGTCGTCGCGGGAGAGGCCCATCACCGTCTGCGTCAGGTCGTTGGTGCCGAAGCTGAAGAACTCGGCGACCTCGGCGATCTCATGGGCCATCAATGCGGCGCGCGGCAGCTCGATCATCGTGCCCACCAGATAATTCAGTTTCACGCCAGCCTTCTTGATGATCTCCTCCGCGACTCTGCGCGTTCCCTCTTCCAATATCTTTAACTCCTTTTTATCCAACGTCAGTGGATGCATAATCTCAGGTAATACTTTAATTCCCCGCTTCTGGCAATCCACCGCCGCTTCGATGATCGCGCGCACCTGCATTTCCAGAATTTCCGGATACGTGATGCACAGCCGGCATCCGCGATGCCCCAGCATGGGGTTCATCTCGTGGAGTTGCGCCACGCGCCGGGAAACAACCTCCACATCCACGCCGATCTTGTCGGCGAGTTCCTGCTGCTTCTCGCGGTCGTGCGGCACGAACTCGTGCAGCGGCGGGTCCACCAGCCGGATGGTGACCGGCAGACCGTCCATGGCCTCGAAGATACCGATGAAATCGCGGCGCTGAAACGGCAGGAGCTTGGCCAGGGCCTTCCGCCTTGCTTCCAGGTCGTCGGCCACGATCATTTCCTGGATGGCGAACTGGCGCTCGGCGCTGCGCTCCGGCTGCTCGAAGTCCTTGAAGAACATGTGCTCCGTGCGGCAGAGGCCGATGCCCTCGGCGCCCATCTCGCGGGCCTTGCGCGCGTCCTGCGGCGTGTCACAGTTCGTGCGCACGCCCAGCCGCCGCACCTTGTCCGCCCACTGCATCAGCGTGGTGTAGGCCGCCGGAAGCGTGGGCATGGTCAGCGGAATCTGGCCCTCGTAGACGACGCCGTCGCTGCCGTCGAGTGTGATCCAGTCGCCCTGCTTCACCACCCGGCCATTCGAGCTGAGGAGCTTCTGGTCGTAATCAATGTCCAGCTTTTCGCAGCCGACAATGCAGCACTTGCCCCAGCCGCGGGCGACCACGGCCGCGTGGCTGGTTTTGCCTCCGGTGGCGGTGAGGATGCCCTGGGCAACGAACATTCCGCCAACGTCTTCCGGCGAAGTCTCCCGCCGCACCAGGATCACCTTCTTCCCTTCCTTAGCCCACGCCTCGGCCTCATGCGCGGTGAAGACGGCTTGGCCCACGGCCGCGCCGGGCACCGCGTTCACGCCGCTGGCGAGGTGTCGCCGCTTCAGGTCCGCGCGCTCGACGCCGGAATCAATCACCGGATAGAAGAGCCGCTCGATGTCTTCGGCCTTGACGCGCTCGATAGCTTCTTCTTTTGTGATGAGGCCTTCCCGGGCCATGTCCACAGCCATCTGGAAAGTGGCGCCGGGAGTGCGCTTGCCGGCGCGCGTCTGGAGGACGTAGAGCGTGCCCTCCTCGACGGTGAACTCGATGTCCTGCATATCGCGGTAATGTGTTTCTAGAAGTTTCCGCACGCGCTCAAGCTGCTTGTAGATTTTCGGCATGTGCTTGGACATTTCGTCCAGGTGCATCGGCGTGCGGATGCCGGCGACAACGTCTTCGCCCTGCGCGTTGAGCAGGAAGTCGCCATAGAAAATTTTCTCGCCGGTGCTGGGGTCGCGGGTGAAGCACACGCCGGTGCCGGAATTGTTGCCCGTGTTGCCGAATACCATCTGCACCACGTTGACCGCCGTGCCCAGCAGTCCGGTAATTTTCTCCACGCGCCGGTAGGTGACCGCCTTATCCGCCATCCACGACCCGAACACCGCGCCGACGGCGCCCCAGAGCTGCTCTTCGGGGTCCTCGGGAAACGCCTTGCCGGTCTTCTCCTTGAAGTAGTTCTTGTATTCCTTCACCAGCTCGCGCCAGCCCGCGGCGGGCACTTCCGTGTCGTCCTTGACCCCAAAGCGCGCCTTCATGGCGCGGAGCTTATGCTCCAACTCCTCCTTGGGGAGGCCGATGACCACCGAGGAGTACATCTGCACCAGGCGGCGATAGGCGTCGTAGGCGAAGCGGTCGTTCTTCGTATTGCTGGCGAGGGCCTGGACGGATTGCTCGTTCAAGCCGAGGTTGAGAATGGTTTCCATCATGCCGGGCATGGAGCGCGCCGAGCCGGAGCGCACGCTCACCAGCAGCGGGTTCTTCGCGTCACCGAGCTTTTTCCCCGTGACCTTCTCCAGGCGCGTGAGATGCGCCTTGACCTGGGCGGCGAGTTCCCTGGGATATTTCTTGCCGTGCTTGTAGTAGTAGTCGCAGACCTCGGTGGTGATGGTGAATCCTGCCGGCACGGGCAGACCGACGCGGGTCATCTCCGCCAGTCCGGCGCCCTTGCCGCCAAGCAGGTGCTTCATTTCGCCGTGGCCTTCCGCCTTGCCGGTTCCGAAAAAATAGACATATTTCATCTGTGGTTTCCTCGTAACGAAAATTGGGCGCCCGCGATGAATTCCGCGTTCCGCGGTTCAGACCCGGAATTCATCAGGGTGGCCGCCGCGGCCACGGCCGAACAACGCCAACGCGTCGGCGCGCCGACAATGTGTTCGACCGCGCTCTTTGCGGTCAATTCGCGCCGCACCGTATCTTCAGTAATACTTCATATCTTCATTTCACTTCTCGGTTGTGACGATCTCCGAAAAATCCGCGATCGTCGAAAATTCTTCCAGCAACTCGGCGAGAAGCGTCAGACGGTTCTTGCGCAACTGCTCGTCCTCGGCCATCACCAGCACGCGGTCGAAGAATTGGTCCACGGCGGGGCGCAGGCCGGCGATGACCTGGAGTGCCTCGCGGTAGCGGCCGCCGCGCTTGTGCTCCCCTGCCTCGCGGGCGACTTTTCGGGAATCGGCGTGAAGCTTGCGCTCAGCCTCTTCCACAAGCGCGTCCTCGCGGACCGCGGAGAGCTTCCACGAACCCACCGGGCCGGCTTTCTCGATGATCTTGCGGATGCGCTTGAAGGCGGTGGCGAGCGGCTCGAAGTTTTTCGTCTTACGGATAGCCTTGAGCGCCGCGAGGCGGCGCTCAGCGTCCACCAGGTCGTCGGCGCCGGCGGCGAGCGTGGCGCTGACTTCGTCGTAGGCGAAGCCGAGCCGCTCCTTGAAGACGAAGCGTGCACGCTCGGCGATGAACTCGAGGACCTGTGCCTGCACTTGCGGGGAGACGCGGATCTTCGGCGGCTGGGATTCGAGGATTCCGGCCGCGGCGGAGATGGACGCGGAGAGCGACACCGGAACTTTTCGCTCGAGGATGATCTTCACGATTCCGAGAGCCGCGCGGCGCAGGGCGAACGGGTCGCTCGAACCCGAAGGAATCATGCCCACGGCGAAGCAGCCCACCAGCGCGTCAAGCTTGTCGGCGAGGGCCACGGAGCAGCCGGTGAGGTTGCGCGGAATGGATTCGTCGAGTCCGAGCGGGCGGTAGTGATCGTACACGGCCCAGGCGACTTCGTCCGGCTCGCCCTGCTCCTTGGCGTAGAGCCCGCCGACGATTCCCTGGAGCTCCGGGAACTCGCCCACCATGCCGGTGACGAGGTCGCACTTGGCGAGCTCCGCGGCGCGGATCGAACCGGCAACATCGGCCTGCAGGATGCCGGAGTTAAACCACTGCCCGGCAAACCATCCGGCGAGAGATTTCAAACGGGCGACCTTGGCGGCGTAACTGCCGAGACGCGATTCATAGGTAACATGCTGGAGGCGGGACAAATTGTCGGCAAGCCGACATTTCAGGTCGTGCTGCCAGAAGAACCGCGCGTCCGCAAACCGCGCGCGCAGCACCCGCTCGTGTCCCGCGCGGACCAGGCCCTGGCGGTCAGAGTCCATGTTGATGACGGCGAGAAAGTGCGCGGCCAGCGAACCGTCACGACGCTCCACGGCAAAATATTTCTGGTGGTCGCGCATGACGGTGACAAGGATCTCGTCGGGGAGATCGAGGAACTCCTCGGAGAAGTCACCCAGAATCACCGTCGGATATTCGTTGAGGTAGGTGACCAGATCGAGCAAACCGGGGTCGGCGTGCGCGCGGAGGCCGCGCTTGACAAGCAGGGCGTGGATTTCACGCTCGATCTTCCGGCGGCGCTCGGCGGGATTCGCCAGGACAAAGCTCGCGCGGAGCTTTGCGTGATAGTCCTTAAGGCCTTTGACAGGCACCTTCGGCTTGCCGAGGAAGCGATGCCCCGCGGAAAAATTCCCGGCAGCGACTTCACCAAAGGTGAAAGGAATCGTCCGGCCACCGAGAAGCGCCACCACCCAGCGCACCGGACGGATGAAGCGCGGGCCCTCGGCGCTCGCCCAGTACATGCTCCGCGGCCATGGGATTTCCGCAATCATGCGCGGCAGGATTTCGCGGAGAATTTCCGCGGCGGGGCGGCCCTTGATCACCTGCTTGGCGGCGAGGTAGTCGCCGCGGGCAGTGGAGATGACGGCAAGGTCCTCGAGGCGAACTCCCTGCTTCGCGGCAAAACTTTCCGCAGCGCGTGTCGGCCTGCCGACATCGTCAAACGCGACGGACCTGGGCGGGCCCGTGATTTCGCGCACGACGTCCGGCTGGCGCAAGCGAAGCGAGTCGCAGGCAGCGACGAGACGTCGCGGCGCGCCAAAGGTTTCGACAACGGAATTGTTCAGTAGATTGTTGGCGGAAAAGTGTTTCTCAAGAATTACTTTAAGTTCGCTCGCGGCGCGCTGGAGCATCCCGGCGGGAATTTCTTCGCAGCCGATTTCAAACAGGAAGTCCGCTGTGGCAACTTTGGAATTGCGCTTCTTCATGCGGGCTCCTGAGCAACAGCGGCTTCGCCAGTTTGCTGCTCGACGGTTCCCGCAGCGACCCGGCAGGCAAGCTGCCGGACCCGCCCGATCAGCGCGGCGCGCTCCGTGACGGAAATCGCGCCGCGCGAGTCGAGGATGTTGAACAGGTGCGAACACTTCAGGCAGAGCTCATAGACGGGCAGGAGCGGGAAGCGGCGCTTCTCTTCCCCTCTGGAGGCAGCAAAGGATTTCAGCAGGCCCGCAGCCTCGGATTCATAGGACTCGAAGTGATGACGAGCGGCGGCGGCATCCGCCTGCTCAAAGCTGTACACGGAGAACTGCTGCTCCTCCGCCAGGCGGATCTGACCGTAGGTGAGTCTTTCCGTCCACCGGATGTCGAAGACGTTGTCCACGCCTTGCAGGAAGGCGGTGATGCGCTCAAGGCCGTAGGTGAGCTCGACGGAAACCGGGTCGAGGTCCAGGCCGCCGCACTGCTGGAAGTAGGTGAACTGGGTAATCTCAAGGCCGTCGAGCAGCACCTGCCAGCCGATGCCCCAGGCGCCCAGCGTGGGCGACTCCCAGTTGTCCTCCTCGAAGCGGATGTCGTGGTCCTGGAGGCGAATGCCGAGGACGGCGAGACTCTTCAAGAAAAGGTTCTGAATGTCGGCCGGAGCGGGCTTCAGGATGACTTGATACTGCGTGTGCTTGTACAGGCGGTTGGGGTTTTCGCCGTAGCGGCCGTCGGCGGGCCGGCGGCTGGGCTGGACGTAAGCGACGCGGTACGCAGCGGGGCCAAGCACGCGGAGAAAGGTCTCCGGGTGCATGGTGCCGGCGCCCATCTCGACGTCGTAAGGCTGCTGCAGCACGCAGCCCTGCCCGGCCCAGAACTGCTGCAGCTTGAAAATGACATCCTGGAAGGTCAGCCCGCGGGGCTTCGCCTTCCCTGCTCGTTTGTCAGTCGTGGTCAAGCTCCGCTCTCCATCATCATTCGGCGCGTGGTCAGCTTGCGCTCGATCTGGTGCTCGATCAATTCCAGTAAGTGCCCGGTCAGGTCCGCCGCGGTTCCCGCCGGCCACGCCGATTCGGCCAGTTTGTCCAGGCGCTGCGAGAGCATCTTCTTCGCGGCCGCCAAGCTTTCGGTGACGATGGGCCGCATCGCCGGCAGCCGGCATTTCTCGCAGGCCAGCCCGTGCCGCGCCACCGACGCGTAAACCTTGGCGCCGCCCAGCCCGCCGCCGCAACGCGCGCAGCGATCAAGCTCCGGGAGCCAGCCGGCCAGCTTCACCGTCCAGAGGATGAAGTAAGCCAGCGGCAACTCCGGCTTGCGCGTGGCCTTGACGGCGCGGGCGGTGAGCAGCACGAGCCGGAAAACGGCGTCGGAGGCCTCGCGCTCCGGAAGCACGGCTTCGGTAATCTCGCTGACTTGGGCGAGGGCCAGGCCGCAGGCGTAGTCGCTTTGGACATCGAGAAACGACTCGATCAGTTCGCACTGATTGACCCGCACCAGGTCGCGCGTCTCGCGCTCGAAGAACCAGATGCGGATGTACGAGAGCGGCTCAAGCGTGGAACCGAAGCGGCTCTTGGTGCGACGGGCGCCGGCGGCCACGCCGCGCATGCGGCCCAGCGAGCGGCTGAGGAAGCTGACCAGGCGATCCCCTTCGCCCAGTGGATACGTGCGCAGGACGATCGCTTCAGATTCCCTCAGCGGCATTAACGTGTCGGCGTGCCGACAAGCAAGGGCGGCGACTGCACGCCTTCGCGCCGGCAACAGCGAAACAAATGTAATTACCATACCCGCGCAGGCGAAGCAAATGCAGAATCGGAAAAATGAAACGGAGAGAAGAAAAAAGCTTCCGGCATCGAAAAAAACAAACGCTGCGCAAAGAAAATACAGTCTGTCATGACGCTCTGCGTCACCCTGGAACCAGGAACATTGGCCACCTTGTGAAACCAAAGAACAGATCCCTCGTCCGCCACGGCGGAGTCGGAATGGCAGACAATATCTCCTCCCCGCTCTATGGCCGGCTGCGCCCGTGCGCGCGCAAGATTTTCCGCGGAAATGGATTCTCATCTCCACAATCTCGTCCCTGCTCTCTGCAAGGGCAACAGAAGGAAGCAGTTCGACAGCGCGATGGATTACGTTAATTCGCCAAGCGGTCGCAAGATGTTATCAGACGCAGATGCGGGCCCCTGCGGCACTTGCAAATCCCGCCCGCTTGGATAGAGTGATCCAACATGAACAAGACTGCGGACCGCGTGGACGTGGCCGGCGTCGGCCTCAACGCCACCGACACCCTCATCCGGCTTCCCCACTTCCCCGCTTTCGATACCAAGGTCGAGTTCCTCTCCTCCGGCGTGCTGCCCGGCGGCCAGGTGGCCAGCGCGATGGTGGCGTGCAGCGAATGGGGTCTGCGCGCGCGCTACATCGGCAAAGTGGGCGACGATCGCGCCGCGCAAATGCAGCGCGCGGCGATGGAGTGGGCGCGCGTGGAGGCGCACTTCATTTCCGTTCCGCAGTGTTCAAGCCAGTCGGCGTTCATCCTCGTGGACGAAAAGTCAGGCGAGCGCACCATTCTCTGGCGCCGCGATCCGCGTCTCGCGCTTCGCCCCGACGAGCTTCAGCGTGAATGGATTGTCTCTGCCCGCGCCCTTCACGTGGACGGCCACGACACGGCCGCGGCGGCGCTGGCGGCGCGCTGGGCGCGCGAAGCCGGCATTCCGGTTACCGCGGACCTCGACAACCTCTACCCCGGCGTGGAAGACCTGCTGAAGAGCGTGGACTACCTGATGGCCTCCCGCGATTTCCCTGGAAAACTCACTGGCGAGCCCGACATCGCGAAATCTCTGCCTGCGATTCGGCAGCGCTTCGACTGCCGCCTGGTGGGCGTCACTTTGGGCCGCATGGGTGCGCTTGCCTGGGACGGCCGTCGCTTCATCCCCTGCCCCGGCTACCAGGTCACCGCCGTGGACACCACCGGCGCCGGCGACATTTTCCACGGCGCCTTCGTGTACGGCGTTCTTCAGGATTGGCCGATGGAGCGTGTCCTGGAATTCAGTTGCGCCGCCGCCGCGCTCAACTGCACCGCCCTCGGCGCGCGCGGCGGCATCAAATCGGTGGAGGAAATCGAGCGTCTCATGAGCGAAGGCCAGCGCACCGCAGGACCGAACGAGATTGGCGTGCTGCGACCGGCGCCCGGCACCGCGAAGGGTGCGCGCGAATGATTCCACTGCGCGACATCAACCCGCGCTACTCGACGCCGTACATCACCATCGCGATGATTGCGGTGAACGCGGTGGTGTGGCTCTATCAGGTGTCGCTCGGGCCGGTCGGCGGCGAGCGCTTCATCTTCGCGCTGGGGCTGGTGCCGGCGCGGGTGGAAGCGGTCTTCACCACCCATGCGGTGGGCCTGGGCACGGCGCTGATGCCGCTGGTGACCAGCATGTTCCTGCACGGCGGCTGGATGCACGTCATCGGCAACATGTGGTTCCTGTGGGTCTTCGGCGACAACATCGAGGACCGCCTCGGACACGACAAGTATTTTCTGTTTTACGTGGCCTGCGGGTTGGGCGCCGGACTAATCCATACCCTGTTCAGTTGGGGCTCGTCGGTGCCCACGGTGGGGGCCAGCGGAGCCATTTCCGGCGTGATGGGCGCCTACTTCGTCATGTTTCCGCGCTCGAAGATAATCACCCTTGTGCCGCTCATTTTTTTCTGGTTCACCGTGCAAATTCCGGCCATGTTTTTCGTGGGCTACTGGATTTTGCTTCAGTTTGTAGGCGGGCTGGGCGCGATGAGCATGCACTCCCATGGCGGAACTGCGTGGTGGGCGCACATCGGAGGCTTTGCCGTGGGCTTCGTCCTCGCGAAAATGATGCGCCCGCGGCGCATGTCGTACTAACGGCGTAGCGCCGGCGTCTCGCCGGCTCATTGTGCCTTTGTAGGGGCGGGCTTTAGCCTCGCCCTTGTGGTTCCGGTTTTCGCACCACGCCCTTTTTACTCACATACTCCGCCAGCCAATCCCCGACTTCCCGCGTTCCCAGCGCCCCGCCCAAATCCTTCGTGGTCTTACCTTCATGCACAGCGGCGCGCACCGCGTCGTTCACCACATCCGCCTCCGCCATCCACCCCAGGTGGTCGAGCATGATAGCCACCGTTTGGATCGCCGCCATGGGGTTCGACACGTTTTTCCCCGCGTATTTCGGCGCCGAGCCATGCACCGGCTCGAACATCGACAGCCGCCCCGGGTGGATGTTGCCCGAGGGCGCCAGGCCCAGCCCGCCGACGAGTTGCGCGCCGAGGTCGCTGATAATGTCGCCGAACATGTTGCAGGTGACGATCACCTGGAACTGCGCCGGGTTCTTGACCATCTGCATCGTCAGCGCGTCCACGTACCAGTGGCTGGACTCGATCTCCGGGTATTCCTTCTGCACCTCGGCAAACACGCGCTGCCACAGGTCGTGCCCGAAGCGCAGCGCGTTCGACTTGTCGCTCATGCACACTTTGGAGAGCTTGTGCTTGCGCGCGTACTCGTAGGCGTAGCGGATGATGCGCTCGACGCCCTTGCGGGTGTTGATGTCCTCCTGGGTAGCCAGCTCGTCCGGCGTGCCCTTCTTGAAAATGCCGCCCATGCCCACGTAAAGCCCTTCGGTGTTCTCGCGGAAGACGATGAAGTGCAGGTCCTTCTCATCGCGGTCGCGCAGCGGCGTCAGGCGTTTGTCGAGCAGCACCACCGGCCGCGAATTCACATAGAGGTCGAGCTTGAAGCGCAGCCCGAGGAGAATATCCGCGGCGTGTTTCATCGAGGGAACACGCGGGTCGCCGAGCGCGCCCACGAAGACGCTGTCGAACTCGCGGCGGAGCATGTCCTCGGCGCCGTCAGGGAGGGTGGTGCCGTCCTTCAGGTAGCGGTCGGCGCCCCAGTCAAAGTCCACGAGCTCAATCGTCCGGCCGGCAGCGGCGGCCACCGCGCGGAGGACCTTGGTGGCTTCGGCGGTGACGTCAATGCCGATGCCGTCTCCGGGAATCACGGCGATGCGCTTCTTCTGCGTTGGTTCGGATGAGTTCGCTGCGTTCATCAGGCCCCGTGCTCCTTGTTATGAATTTCTATCAATCGAATTCTGGCCGTGAAACTAGCACGCGCCTCTGCGAGTGTCAACGCGGCGAAGATTGTAATTTTCGCCTCATGTAGCGCCCACCCGCAGGGGTTTTCGCGAGCGGTCACTGCAACAGTTATGGCAACTTGCGGAAATACATCGCAGGCTGTCCCTACAGACTTGACCATCGATGACAAGAAATGTAAAGTCCGCACGAAAAGCACTCCCGTCGCCGTTTTGCCTTGGTGTAGAAGAATGGCAAATTACTGTGCTCGTTGTGGAATACCCTTAGCAATTGGGAACGAGTCCGATTATTGCAGCGAGCATTCAAGTTCTGTTTCTTCACCTGACGCAATCATTCGGTGCCCGTTTTGCTCAGAGACAATCTTGGCGACTGCCAAGAAATGCAGATACTGCGGCGAGTTTATAACGCCGACTCCTGCATCACCACAGCTACAAGCACAACGACCAACATACTCAGCCGGCTCCATGTATTGCACTCACTGCGGCAGTGTGGGAAGGCCACGCGGCATGAACAAGCTCGAACTCGTGTTCGTCCTTATTGTTTCTCTGTTCACCTTCTTCATCCCACTAATGATTTACCTTTTTGTTCGATCGGGGAACCGGTGCCGAAAGTGCGGCAAAAAGACTCTTGTCCCGCTAAGCTCACCTGTTGCGCAAAGGGCGGCAAATCCATTCTGACAATTGAGCCCTAAGAAGAGCACAATGCGTCGATGAAAACCTGAGACATCGTGGCCACTAAGAATACAGATAAAGATATCAGCAATTTGTAATGCTTGCGCCACAGTAGACACTCGGTCATTCGTCACGCGACCCTCGCGCGCCGCGGCATGCGTTCCGCCAAGTACACGCCCACCAGCACCAGCGCCCCGCCGCCCAGCAGATTGTGCGTCAGTTCCTCTCCGAGCACCGCCACGCCCAGCAGCGTCGCCAGGATGGGTTGGAAATAGGTGAACGCCGCGAGGCGGGAGGCGGCCAGGTGGCGCAGCGCCCAGAAAAAAATCAGATACGCCACGACGGAGCCGAAAACGGCCAGATAGAGCAGCCCCAGCCAACCCTGCCAGCCCACGGCGGCCCAGTCGAGCCGCAAGCCGCGCCAGATGGCCAGCGGCAGCACGATGGCCGCGCCCGCCACGTAGAGGTAGAAGTTCATCGAGATGGTGTCGTAGCGGGGCGCGATCTTCTTGCTGAGAATGGTGTAGCAGGCAAACGAGAGCGAGCCGGAAAGCGTGATCAGGTCGCCCTTCAAATTTCCGGTGTGCAGGCTGATCCCCTTCTCGAGCGCGAGGAGAGCCACCCCGGAAAAGGAGAGCACCATGCCGAAGAGCTTGCTGACGGTGAGGAGTTCGAGGCGCTGGGCGCGGGCGAGCAGCAGGATGGTGATGGGGCCGGCGCCGATGATCAGCGAAGAATGGCCCACGGTGGTGTAGTTGAGGCCGATCAGGAAGAGCATCTGGTTGCCGGCCACACCGAACAGGCCCAGGAGGAAATAGGTCCAGAAATCCTTGCGGTCAAAAGGCGTGCGGGAGCTTTTCCCATCCGGGCCGGGGCGGTCCCGTCCCGAAGGTTCGGGATTCGGAACGGAGACAAAGACGGCGAGCATGATCAGCGCGGCCAGCTCCACGCGGAGCGGCGCCAGGGTGATGGGGTCGAGGTACCGGAAGGCGATTTTCGCGGCGATGAAGTTGCCCGTCCAGATCAGGACCATCAGGGCGATCATGCCGTAGAGAAGCGCGGGCCGGGGCCGGGGCAGATGGGGATGCGGGTGGAGGCGCACGGGCGGACGGCCACCGTGCTCACCGGAAGCAGGGGCGCCAGTGGTCAGGAGAGAACCTCTTTCCGCACGGTGAGTTTTTCGATCAGGTCGCGGCGGGGTTCGAAGCCGATGCCGGGACCGCTGGGCGGGTGGATGGTGCCCTGCGGGCTGACGGTGACTTCAGGCTCGATGATGTCTTCCGCCCAGTAGCGTTTGCTGGCCGAGACGTCGCCGGGCAGGGTGAAATCCGGCAGGGTGGACATGGCGACATTGTGCGCGCGGCCGATGCCGGATTCGAGCATGCCGCCGCACCAGACAGGGACGCTGCGCTCCCGGCAGAGGTCGTGGATGCGGCGCGCGGCGGCGTGCCCGCCCACGCGGCAGAGCTTGACGTTCATGATGCGGCAGGCGCCGATCTCGAGAGCCGCGCGGGCGTCGGCGAAGCTGTGGATGCATTCGTCGAGGCAGATGGGCGTGCTGAGCTGCTTCTGCAATTCGGCGTGGGAGTAGATGTCGTCCCACTCGAGCGGCTGCTCGATCATCATCAGGTAAAAACGCTCGAGTTCGCGGAGCAGCGGAAAGTCCTCGCGGCGGTAGGAGGAGTTGGCGTCCACCATGAGGCGGATATGTGGAAAACGCTCGCGCAGACGGGCGCATTCGGCAATTTCGCGGCCGGGCTTGATTTTGATCTTGATGCGCTGGTAGCCGGCGGCCAGCTCTTTTTCCACGGCCGCGGCCAGTTCGTCGAGATCCTTCTTGATGCCGATGGAGACGCCGCAGGGGAGTTCCTCGCGAGTGCCGCCGAGCAGCTTCCACAGCGGAATGCCTTTCTGCTTGGCTTCGGCGTCCCAAATGGCGGTTTCAAGCCCGGCCTTGGCCATATTGTGCCCCCGGATGGCGCCGAGAAGATCCCACACCTCGGCGGCGGAGGAAAGTTCCCTGCCCCGGAGAGCCGGCCAGGCGAAGTCGCGGATGATGTGCCAGGCGGTCTCGATGGTTTCGGGGCTGTAGTAGGGATGGTCGCCGGCGGTGGGCTCGCCCCAGCCGGTGACGCCGTCCACGCTGGCCTCGATCAGAAAAATGCGGCGCTCCTGCACGCGGTCGAAGCTGGTCTCAAACGGCGCCAGCAGCGTCATGCGGATCTCGCGCAGGCAAACATTCTGAACTTTCATCAGGCGATCCTCTGAGGATCAGCGACAGGGCGCAGCGAATACCAGCCACCGTCGGAATTCAGTTCGAGGCTGGTGACAGCATAGCCCCGGCCAAACCACTCTTGAAACTCTTCGCCGATTTGCCGCTGGACGTCGGCGGCCTTCGTGCGGTCGGAGACTTTCCATTCAGGCATTTCGCGCGGAACGAGAATGCGCACCGGGGCCTCGCCGGGCGAGGCCGCGGCTGGAGCGGGCTGCGATTCTACCGCGCCCTTCTCCACCGCGGCAACCACGCGCGGGCTGCTGAGCCACCACTCGGCCAGCAGGCGGTCCGTGGGCAGGCCGCTGTGCAGCGGGCTGGAGGTGATGCCGTACACATTCGGGATAAAGCGCCGGACGATGGCGCCCAGCCGGACAATGTTGAAGTAGGCGTTGCGGATCTCGAGCGGATCGAAGGTCCACTCCACCAGCGCGATGCCGCGACGCAGCGCGTCAGTGCGCTGGAAGAGCTTGAGCATGCGGCCGATGCCGCGGTTCTGGTAAGCGGGGACCACCGCGGTCATGTGGGAGTGAAGGTAGCGCTGCTCGCCGTGGAAGCCGGCCATGGCCAGCGTGAAGCCGGCCATTTTGCCGCCGGCGGTGTGGTCGAATGCGCCCAGGACCTGGCCGCCGGTTTCCTCGGCGACGACGAAGATTGTAGAAGGCACCAGGTCGAGGTCCGTGGAAGCCCACACTTCGCGCTCCAGCTCCATGCAGCGCTCGATTTCGGCGAGCCCGTGGCAGTGCCGGACTTCGATGCCGTCCCGAAGCTTCGGGACGGCCGCGCCTTCCCTTTCGCCGGTGCTCACGCCGTCCTCTTGGAGCGTTCCCACAGCGCTTCCATCTCCTCCCGCGTCACGTCCGCCAGGCGGCCGCCGCGCCGGGAGACTTCCTGCTCCATGGCGCGGAAGCGGGAAGTGAATTTCCGATTCGCTTTCTTCAGGGCAATTTCTGGATCCACGTTGAGGAATCGGGACAGGTTGACCGCCACGAATAGAAGATCCCCTACCTCTTCCTCCACCCGCTCCTGCGTCTCTGCGTTGCGCATCGCAGCGTCCGCGCTCTTGTAGGGGCGACCGGTAGGTCGCCCGGAATGTCGCCCGCTGGCGGTCCGCTGCGTGCCCAGATGCTCGCGGAGCTCGCCGGTTTCTTCCTTCAACTTTTCGAGGATACCCTCCACGTCGGCCCAGTCGAAGCCGATGTTGGCGGCGCGGCGGGTGAGCTGGTAGGCCTCGAGCAGCGCGGGGAGCGTGCTGGACACGCCTTCGAGGATTGAGTTCTTCCCCGCGGGCGCGGCAGAGCCTTCGTGACCCGCCGCGCGCTCTTCGGCCTTGATTTGCTCCCAATGCTTCAGAACATCCTTCGAGTTCGCTGCCCTGGCGTCGCCGAAGACGTGCGGATGCCGGCGCACCATCTTGGTGTGGATGCGCTCGATGACGTCGCGAATGTCGAAGTGGCCTTCTTGGCGAGCGAGTTGAGCATGGAAGACGATCTGGAGAAGAAGGTCGCCCAGTTCCCCAGGGAGGCGCTTGAAGTCCCGGGCCTCGAGGGTTTCCAGGACTTCATAGGTTTCTTCGATCAGATAGGTGCGCAGGGAGTCGTGCGTCTGCTCGCGGTCCCAGGGACAGCCGCCGGGAGCCAGCAGACGCTCTTGAATTTTCACCAGCGCTTCAAAGCATTCTCCGGCCGTCAACTTGTGCGCCCGGCTATGTAGGTCCACAGGCGCGCTTGCACGGCCGGGCCGACGATTGGCTGCGCGCGATGATTTTCGCTTTCGCTTCGTTGCTTTGTTGGATTTGCGGGCTGCCACTTGTTTTCTTTCGGGCAACTGGAGAACCCAGTAATCTAACGGACAGCAGCGCACTTTTACAAGCTGGAATTGGCGGAGTTGAAGGCGCTACGCCCAGGATGTTACACTGCCGGATTGAAGAAGGCGCGCGTTTTCCTGTGGGAGAGCGGAGTCCCGTGAGCCAGAACAAGAACGACGAAACGTTTCGCGTGATTGACCGCCGCCTGTTCACCTCCGAAGGCGAGTTGCGGCCGGAAGCGATTGACCAAGAGAAGGCCGAGAAGACCAGCTCCGCCGTGAAGCCCTCGGGCAATCCGGCCGCGGCGGGTGCGCGTCCGGCGGGGTCCAGCACGGTCGCCGCTCCGGTGCCGGACACGCCGGCGGTGGCGTCCGAGCCCGCGCGCGTTTCCCCTTCCTTCCAGAAGCTCATCGACTTCCTCGCGCAGAATGCGGTGGTCTGCCTGGGCGTGCCCGACCCGCGCACCGGACAGGCGTTCTTGGACCTGGAAACGGCGCGCGAGCTGATTGACATGCTGGAAGCGTTGCGCGAAAAGACAACCGGCAACCTCGCGCCGGAAGACGACCGGCTGCTGGCCGAAGTGCTGGGCCAATTGCAGTTGACCTTCCTGGACCGCTCGCAGGCCGTGGCCAAGGCGCAGCGCGAAAAGGCCGGCTTAGGGAAACCTTAACTCCGCATGCCCAGCCTCCGGCTGACTGTACTGGGATCCGGCACCTCGATGGGCGTACCGACCATCGGCTGCGAGTGCCGCGTCTGCCGCTCCGACGACCCCCACGACAAACGCACGCGCCCCTCGGTGCTCTTGCAGTTCGACGGGCACAACATCGTCATCGACACGAGTCCCGACTTCCGCTACCAGGCGCTGCGCAGCGGGCTGAAGCGGCTGGATGCGGTGCTGTTCACCCACGGCCACGCCGACCACATCCTCGGCCTGGACGACATTCGCCCCTTCAATCTCAAGCAGCGCGCGGAAATCCCTCTCTACGGCTCGCGCGACACCTTGGCCATCATCTCCCGCACGTTCGCCTACATTTTCGACGAGGCCCCCACGCAGAGCACGCTTCCGGGCGTGAGCCTCCACCCTATCGATGGGCCCTTCGACCTCTTCGGCCTGCGCATCATTCCCGTGCCCGCGATGCACGGCACGCTGCCCGTGCTCGGCTTCCGCTTCGGCCGCGCGGCCTACCTCACCGACTTCAGCAGCGTCCCAGAATCCTCCCGCGCACTGCTGCGCGATCTCGACGACTTCATCCTCGACGCGCTGCGCTTCGACCCGCACCCGATGCACTCCTCGGTGGACGAATCCCTGGCGCTGATCGCGGAGCTCGCGCCGCGGCGCGCCTATTTCACGCATATCGCGCACGACCTGGCGCACGAAGATGTGAACGCGCGTTTGCCGGAAAACGTGCGGCTGGCGCACGACGGGCTTTCGTTCGAGGTGGCGTACTGATGCCGATGCAGCTTTGCGTTTCGCTCCAGGGCTGGACCGAACAGTTCGGTCCCGAGGGCTCGGGACGCCGGTCCACCGTCGTAACCATCGGCAACTTCGACGGGCTGCACCTCGGACATCAGAAAATCATCAACCGGCTGATCGAGCGCGCCCGGGCGCTCGGCGCCATCGCCACCGTGGTGAGTTTCGAACCGCACCCGCTCAAGGTGCTGCGTCCGAATGCGGCCCCGCCGCTGATCGGCCCGCTCGAGCACCGCCTGGTGGGACTGGACCAGATGGGCCTGGACGCGGCGCTGGTGCTGCCCTTCGACCTCGAGCTCTCGCGCCTTTCGGCCGAAGATTTCGTGCGCCAGATTCTGGTGGAGAAACTGCGCGCCCGCGCCGTTCTGGTGGGCGGGAATTTCCGCTTCGGCCACCAGCAGGCCGGCGACGTCAAACTGCTCATCGAGCTGGGCGCAAAGCTGGGCTTCGACGTCGAGGTGATTGCTCCGGTGGTCATGCGCGGCGAAATTGTGTCCAGCACGTGCATCCGTGACGCCGTCCGCGCTGGCCTGACCACCCGCGCCGCGCGCCGCCTCGGCCACCCTTTCTGCCTCACCGGCGCGGTTCAGCCCGGCACGGGCACCGGCAAGCGCCTCGTCGTGCCTACGCTCAACCTCGCGCCAGACCAGGAACTGCTGCCGAAGATGGGCGTGTACGCCACAGAAACCTGGATCGCGCTCAGCCCCGGCGAAGGCACCGCCATCGGACTTCCCCGCCACCCCCCCGACCGCCCCAGCCGCGTCTATCGCTCGGTGACCAACATCGGAGTTCGCCCCACTTTTCAAGGCACATGCGTTTCTGGCATCCCGAACGGTCCTGCGGGACGCGTTTCTGGCGTCCCGGTAGCGCAGCCACTCTTGGCTGCGCCGGACAGCTCTGCGGGAAAACTCTCCGTCGAGTCCCACCTGCTGGATTTTTCCGCGGAGCTTCACACCGGCTGGCTGGCCATCGAATTCTGGGTGCGCCTGCGCGATGAAATGAAGTTCCCCGGCCCCGACGAATTACGCGCGCAGATCGATCGCGACATCGCCAGCGCCCGAAAATTTTTCCGCCGCCTCGACCGCGCCCGCAACTCCATGCGCACCCGCCCCCACCACCCCCCGGACCCCTTCTAGAAATCTACTGAAACACAACGCCCTGCCGTCATTCCAAGTCCCGACGTTTTGTGTCTGGAAGCTCGGCATCGCGACGGAAAAACTTCCCGCGTTCACCTTTGGAGAAGTCATACTCTTTTCTCATCGCTCGATTTTCTCGTATGACCCGTTGACGCCTCTGTCCGAAATTTCAAATCTTAAATTTCAAATTTCCAATCTCGTATTTCTCTGCGTGTCTCTGCGGCCTCTGCGCCTCCGCGTTATCTTTTGTCTTTTTGTTTGGTCGCGCCGCGCTCACGCCGGCACGAAGAAAAACGCAATCGCCAGAATCAAATACACCGCCAGCAGTTGCACGCCTTCAAACCAATTCGTCTCTCCATCCATGGCCACCAGCGACACCACCAGCACCGACAGGATCACCGACACGATTTCAAACCCGTTGAACACCAGCGACATCGGATGCCCCAGCGCATGGCTCGCAAACACCAGCAGCGGCGCCACCAGCAGCGCAATCTGCACGCTGGACCCCACCGCGATGGTCAGCGACAAATCCATTTTGTTTTTCCGCGCCGCGACCACCGCCGCCGAGTGTTCCGCCGCGTTGCCCACCACCGCCACCACAATCACGCCCACAAAGAACTTGGTCATGCCCAGCGCCTTGGTGGCCCCCTCGATCTGCCCGACCAGCACTTCACTCGACCAGGCAATCAGCAGCGTGGCCCCGATCAGCAGCGTGAGCGCCGTCTTCGGACTCATCGTGGACGCGTGATGCTCTTCCGCCTGAAATAAATGTTTGTGCGTGCGAAACGAAAACAGAAAGCTCGCCAGATACGTGGCGATCAGCACTCCGGAGGTCGCCAGGCTCAGGTTCTGGATCAGCGGCGTGTCCCGCTCGAGCGTGCCATACACCACCAGGTCGAACACCGCGGGCATCACCAGCCCCACCACCGCGAGCATGAGCATCGCCGTGTTGACCCCGGCATGGGTGCGCTCGAACGTCTGCTTGACGCGCCCCATCCCTCCGGCCAGCACGCTCAGGCCGAAGACCAGAAGGAGGTTTCCCAGGATGCTGCCGGTGATGGAGGCCTTGACCACGGCGATTTCGCCGGCGCGAATGGCCATCAGCGCGATGATCAACTCCGTTGCGTTGCCCAGCGTCCCGCTCAGCAGGCCGCCAGCGGCGGGGCCCAGGCGCGCGGCGACTTCTTCGGTGGCGTCGCCGAGCACCCCGGCAAGAGGCACAATCGCCAGCGCCGACGCAGCAAACAGCCACACCGCGCCCACGTGGAGATATTCCAGCAGGAGCAGACCGGGAACAAAGACCAGCAAAACGTTCAGATACCGCGACAAGAGGTAGCGGCGGATTTCAGCCCACATGGAGCGCAAGATATATGCCGGGACGCGGCGATTTGCAAGGAAACTCGAACGGCGGCACTCGAACAATCGTAGGACAGGCTTTCTAGCCTGTCCTGCACCCACTCATCCGCGGCACCTGTTAATCCTCGCCGTTTTCATATGGAGTGCGGGAGCGCAGCTTGTCCTGAGCGAAGCCGAAGGGCTCCCGCCGTGTCCTTCTCTGCGGCCTCTGTGAACCTCTGCGTTCTCTGCGTTAATGTTTTGTCTTTCGCTTCTCGAACTCTTTAACCTTTTTCGCCTTGAATCTTTTTTCTCGGCCACTATCTTAGAAGCGCACGACGTACGTCACTTGCAGGTTCCGCCCCGCCGAATCCACTCCCGAGCCGTGCGTCCGGTAATTCTTGTCGAGCACGTTTTCGAGCACCCAGACGAATTCGGAGTGCTCGCCGGCGCGGTAGCCGCCGCGGACGTTAACCGTGGCGAAACCGGGCGACCTGGTGAACATCGCTGCGCTGGCCACGCCAGCGCCGAGGACGCGGTCCTGCACCTGAGCCAGCGTTTCCCCGGTGGGCAGCAGAACGCCCGCCTGTACCAGCCCCCGCGCCACCGCGCCGTTATTGAAGTAAGCCGCGATGGACGAGCGCGAGCGAATGGCCCCGATGCGCTGGTCGGCGAGTTCGATGGACGAGAGCCGCGCCTGCTGGTCGGACCACTGGCTGTAGGTTTCCACCCACCAGGCGCGGCCCGCGGGCTGCCAGCGCAGCGCGGCAAAGCCCTGAAGCGGCGGCAGGCCGCCTTCGATATCCGGCGAACCGCCCGCTTCCCTGTCCACTCCGCGAAGATAGGAAATATTCGTGCTGAACAGCAGCGAAGAGGTCATCTTCACGCGCGCCTCGGCTTCAAACCCGCGAATGCGCACGCGGCCGGTGTTGGCGCGGGTGATCACCGGGCGCGGGTCCTGCGCCGTGATCACGGCGCCCGAAGCAAGCTGCGTGACAATCGCCGCGCCGCCGATGCTCTGTCCGGCAGCGCCCGCCGGGAGAATCAGCGTCCGCTTGGTGATGAAATCTTTCAGATGGTACTGGAACAGGTTGAAGCTGCCGGAGACGCGGCCCGCGTGCAGGCGCACGCCGCCTTCGGCGTCCCACAGGGCTTCGGGTTCAAGCTCCGACGCGCGGCGGCCGGTGGAAACGGCGGTGCTGCCGGCGCTCGAGCCGATGAAGCCGCCCGCGCGCGCGGCCTGCTCGGGAGAAACCTCAAATCCGTTGGAAGAAAGACCAACCGATGAATAGTCGGTCGTGTTGGGGGCGCGGAAGCCGCGCGAAAGCGAAAGGAAAATAGTGACCGGCTGAAAAATGCGATAGGAAGCGCCAGCTTGAAACGTGACGTCTTTCAGCGTGGAAGAAAAATCAGGAACGCTGGGGATGCCGCCGAGGACCGGATTCTTCGCGGCAAAGGTGCGGAAGCGGATACCGCTCGCGCGAATGCCTGCCTGGGTGCGCAGGCGCGAAGCGAACCACTCCGAACTGTGCTGGGCGAACAGGCCGTAGCTCGAGTAGCGGCTGCCGTCGGGAAAGCGCGCGCGGACAGTAGCCGTGACGCCGGTCGAAGGATTGAGGGTCTGCGCGGCGGAGCCAATGTACTCGTCGTAGATCTCGCCGCCGAACAGCAGGATGTGATGCCGGCCGAAGTGCGTGGTGCCCTGCCCCTGATAGCCGAAGACCGACGTGACGTTGTTTTCGCTCGTGATGGCAGCCAGTGGATTGCCGCTGCCGCCCTGGAAGCGCCGGTCATCCCGCTGGCGGTTGTAGGAAAACGTGCCGGAGAGCGAGTCGAGCCAGCCAAGGGCCTGCTTCTCGTAGCGCGCGTAGAAGAAGTCGAGCACCTGCGGGCTGAAGGAATTGATCAGGTTGCCGTTGCCGCCGTTCAACTGGTCGTAACGGCGGCCGCCGAGCGGCTCCCCGCGGTGGTAGGTGAGGGCGAGCGTCTGGCTGCGTCCCAGATTGGCGAAGAAGCGGAGATAGGCGGCCCATTGGGTGAACGCGGTGTCCTGCAAGCGGTCTCCGAGCACGCCCGCGGGGAGGCCGAGGAAGCGCGTCACGGCGGCGTGGGAGTCCATTCCCTTCCCGGCGCGGAGGTCCTGCGCGCGGCGCGCGGCTCCGCCGCCGAGAATGTGCATTTTTTCCGTACCGTACGAAAGCCGCAGGCTGCTGCCACCGGCCAGGTCCGCGCTGCGGAAGAACGGTGATAGCTCCCCGTGGAACTGGGCGCGCCCAGCGACGGAAAACGGACGCGGGGGCAGCAGGTTAATCGTGCCGCCGAGGCTGTCGCTGCCGTACTGCATGGCGTTCGGGCCGCGGGAGATTTCCATGCGGTCGGCGAAGCCAGGATCCACTGCGGCAAGGTACTGGTTGGGCCCGGGGCGGAACGTGGAATTGTTGAAGCGCACGCCGTCAATCAGGTGCAGCACCTGCTGGCCGGTGAGGCCGCGGATGAGCACCGCGCCCTGATGGGCAGTGGTCTGCTGCACGTGCACGCCGGGCTCCTCGCGGAACACCTGCGGAAGAATCATCGATGGACGCGTGAGGCGCTGCCCTGCGTCCACCAGGCTGAGACCGTGGGGCACGCTGAGCGCGTCTTCGGGAAGACCGCGGCTGGCGGTGACGGTGACGGAGCTGGTCACCATGCCGACGCGGAGCGTGAGGACGAGTTCGCCGGGGTCGCCGCTGGTGGCATCAATGGGCAGCGACGCGGGATCGAGGCCCTCCCGGCGGGCGACCAGCTCGTAGCGGCCGGCGGGAAGATCTTTCAAGGAAAACTTTCCCTCGGCGTTGGCGGTGGCACTCGAAACGGGAACGCCGCCGGAACTGTAAACGGATACGCTCGCGCCAGGAATGACCGCGCCAGACGCGTCCACCACGCGGCCGTGAAGGGTGACGTTCGGAAGCGCGAAGGAAGTTCCGACCACCAGGAAGAGAGAAGCGAGGGCGAGGATTAGAAGCTGCGACGGAACGCGAGGCACTGAGGATTCCTTTCCGACGGGCCGGCGGCGGGCGCCAGTTGCAAATAAGTTGCAATCACAGCGCCAGCCTACACCCGGAGGCGGCGGCGTGTCAAGTCCTTTCGCAACCGTGTTGCAAGTACGATGCAACTCATTTGCAGCCAGAATGTCCGCCGGCGTCGGACGGGGACCGTCGTTTAGCCCGCTGGAGAGAAAAGCGTTTTCGGACGGCGCGGAAGGCGGCGCGCGGGGGCTACTGCCGGCAGGTCTCGCAGTAGCCGCCGACTTCGGTGCGCGTGACGGTGATCTTGATGCGCAGGTCGCGCTCGATCTGCCGCTTGAGGCGCTCGAAGAGGCGGCTTTCGAACTCGCGCACCTTGCCGCAGCGGAGACAGGCGATGTGGATGTGGTCGCGGACGGCGTGGCTTTCGTAGAAGTGCCGGTCGCCGCGGAGGTGCAGCAGGTCGAGTTCGTCAATCAGGCCGTGGCGCTTGAGCAGGTCGATGGTGCGGTACACGGTGACGCGGTGGACGCGGGGATCGATTTTCCGCGCGCGGCGCAGCAGGTCGTGGGCGTCCAGATGCCGCCGCGCGGTTTCCATCACCCGCAGCAGCACGCGCCGCTGCCGCGTCAGCCGGATGCCGCGGTTTTCGAGCTCGCCCTGCAAACGCCCGGGCTTCTCGTTGACGTTAATCCTTTCGCCGGAGGACAGGCGGCGTTGCGGTCTGGGAGGCATGTTCCCTTCCCTGCCTCAGTCGGTGGCGCTGCTCGGGGCGAGGGTGACGATGTTGGAGTTCTCCGTGATTTCGAGTTTCTCCGCGGGCTCGGTGGGCCGCCCGGCCTTGCGGTCGGCGATGTACGCTTCGATTTCCTTGACCAGCTCGGGAACGATGGCCTCTTCCGGCACGCGCCGGAAGGCATGCCCGTCGCGATACAGCACGCCGTTGCCCACGCCGCAGGCCACGCCGAGGTCGGCAACCTTCGCTTCGCCGGGGCCGTTGACGGCGCAGCCCATCACCGCGACCGAGATCGGCTCCTGAATGTGCGCGGTCTGCTGCTCGATTTCCCCGACAATCTTGAACAGGTCCACTTCCAGGCGGCCGCAGGTGGGACAGGCGATAATCATCAGCCCGCGCGAGCGGATCTCCAGCGACTTGAGAATGTCGAAACCCACGCGCACTTCCTCGCACGGATCAGCCGCCAGCGAAACGCGAATCGTGTCGCCGATGCCTTCGGCCAGCAACATGCCGAGGCCGATGGAGGACTTAATGGTCCCGGAAAACTGCGTGCCGGCTTCGGTGATGCCGAGGTGGAAGGGATAATCCACCTGCTTTGCCAGCATGCGGTAGGCGGCGACGGTCATGTTCACGCTCGAGGCTTTGAGCGAGATGATGATGTCGCGGAAATCGAGTTCTTCGAGGATTTTCACGTGGAGGAGGGCGCTCTCGCACATGCCCTCGGGCGTGGGGTAGCCGTATTTTTCGAGCAGGTGCCGCTCGAGCGACCCGGCGTTGACGCCGATGCGCATGGGCACTTTGCACGCCTGCGCCTTCTTCACCACCTGCCGCACTTTGTCCGCGTCGCCGATGTTGCCGGGATTGATGCGCAGCTTGTCGATGCCCGCGTCGAGCACGGCGAGGGCGAGACGGAACTGGAAGTGGATGTCGGCGACGAGCACGGCCTGGGTGCGCTTGCGGATTTCGCCGACGGCGGCGGCGGCTTCCGCGTCGGGCACGGCCATGCGGATCACTTCGCAGCCCACGGCTTCCAGTTGCTCGATCTGGCGCAGCGTGGCGGCCACATCGCGGGTGTCCGTCTTGGTCATGGACTGCACCGCGACGGGCGCATCGCCGCCGATGGTGAGGCGGCCCACGCGCACCGGGCGCGTCACTCTCCGCGGAAACAGTGTTGCTGGTCTCATCCGGCCAGTTTCCTTTTTCAGCGATGGGGCAGGAGTTTTAAAACGTCATTGTACATGACGATGGCGAAAACCACCAAGAGGAAGACCATGCCCACTTGCACAAAACGTTCCTTGACGGCCAGGCTGAGGTCGCGGCGAATGATGCCCTCCACCGTGAGCAGCAGAATGTGGCCGCCGTCGAGAATGGGGATGGGCAGCAGATTGAGGACGCCGAGGTTGAGGCTGATGACGGCCATCAGGAAGATGAAGGGCACGATGCCGAGCTTGGCGGCTTGTCCCGACTGCCGGGCAATTTCCACCGGGCCTCCGAGCTGCTTCAGGGATACCTTGCCCTGAAAGAGCTGGCCCACGACGGTAACAATCTGCCGGGACATCGTGAGATTGAAAAGCACCGAGCGGCGAATGGCGTCGGGCAGCGCATAGGCCTTGAGGACGCTGTTCTGCCCAAAGCTGATGCCAATCTGCCAGCGCTTCACGCCGTCCCCGGGGTCGCCATAGCTGGCGCGCACGGAGAGCCGCAGCTGCTGTTCGCCGCGCTGTACGAGCAGTTCGATGGGCTGCCCGGCGCTTTCCTGAATCTTGTCGGCAAAGTGAAAGCGGCTGAGGACGGGCTGGCCGTTGACGGACAATATCTGGTCGCTGGCGCGAAGCCCGGCCCGGTCGGCGGGCATGGCGGCCGTGACGCGGCCCACAACCACCGGCTCGCGCGGATAGCCGAGGGCGCCGAACTCGTCGCCTTGGCGGCGCGAGGGCCCAGCGGGAACGGTCAGCGCCACGCGCTGTCCAGCACGTTCAACCTCGACGCGGATGGGAGATTCCGGGGAGATCATTTGCGCTTCGAGCAGGGCGCGCTCCCACGTCGGATTCTCCACATCATCCACCACCACCAGGCGGTCGCCGAGATGGATGCCGGCGCGCTCCGCCGGCGAATCCTTGAAAAGCCCGCCCACTTCCGCCGGCTGGTCAATGTAAGCGGGCGAAGGCATGCCTACGGTGTACAACCCGGCAGCCAGAATGATGGACATCAGGATGTTCATCGTCGGGCCGGCCAGGGCGATGATGGCGCGCTGCCAGCGGGGCTTGGAAAGAAACTCCGCGGGGTCGCCGGCGCGCTCTTCTGACGGATTGTCCCCGGCCATCTTCACGTACCCGCCGAGCGGCAGCGCGCTCAGGCGGTAATCGGTGTCGCCGCGTTTGCGGCCCCAGATGCGCGGGCCGAAGCCGATGGAGAAAATATCCACGCGCACGCCGAACATCCGGGCGGCCACGAAATGCCCCCACTCGTGCACCAGGATCATGATCCCGAGCACGATCGCTACGGAAACTACGCTGGTCAGAAAATCACTCATGAATGTCCTTGCTTCCTTCTGGGCCCCGCCAATCGTTCAGACGCCGGCCGCTGTCGCTTGTAAGCTCCTGCGAGTGACCGCCTCCTGCGCGAGGCGTCGGGCCTCGCGATCCGCGGCCAGCACATCCTCCATGCGCGCCAGCTTCATGCGCGGCATCTTTTCGAGCACGTCTTCGACGACGGCGGCGATGCCCGGGAAACTCAAGCGTCGCTCCAAAAATGCCGCCACGGCCACTTCATCGGCCGCATTCAGCGCGCACGGCAGCGCCCCGCCCTTGCGCAACGCTTCTCGCGCCAGCCGCAGACAGGGGTAGCGCCGGGTGGAGGGTTTTGCGAAGTCCAGGCGCTTCATCTGCGCCCAATCAAAGCTCCACCCATTCGCGGCCACCCGCTCCGGATAGGTTAACGCATATTGGATGGGAACGCGCATGTCCGTGGGGCCAAGTTGCGCGAGGATGGAACCGTCCACGAACTCAACCATCGAATGCACCGTGGATTGCGGATGAATGACCACGTCAATCTGCCCGCGCTCCATGCCGAACAGCCAGTGCGCCTCGATCACTTCGAAGCCCTTGTTCATCATCGTGGCGGAATCCACGGTGATGCGGTTGCCCATGCGCCAGTTGGGATGCGCCAGCGCCTGCTCCGGCGTGACTTTTTCCAACTGCGCGAGCGGCGTCTTGCGGAACGGCCCGCCCGAAGCCGTGAGGACAAGACGCTTCACTTCTTTGCGCTCGCCTCCGCGAAGGCACTGATGAATGGCGTTGTGCTCGCTGTCCACCGGCAGCAGCTCGACGTTCTTCTCCCGCGCCGCCGCCGTCACCAGCTCCCCCGCCGCCACCAGTACTTCTTTGTTCGCCAGCGCAATCTGCTTCCCGCATTTCACCGCTGCGTACGTCGCCGGCAATCCCACCACGCCCACCGCGGCGGAAAGCACCATCTCCGCATCGGGATGCGTCGCCACCGCTTCGATCCCCGCCGCGCCATGTTGAATTTCGGGAAGCGGCTGCACTCCCATTGCACGAAGCCGCTCGGCCAGCCGCGTCGCCCCTTCCGCATTAGCCACCGACACAACCTGCGGCCGATGCGCTTTCACCTGCTCCGCCACCAGCTCGACGTTCGCCCCCGCCGCCAGCCCCACTACCGCAAATCTTCCCGGCAAAGACTCCACCACATTCAGGCATTGCCGCCCGATGGAGCCCGTCGAACCGAGAATCGAAAGTCGTTTCATGGTCCCACAGCCATAAGTGAAAAATACCAGAAAGCGACCGGCGCGGCGAGAAGGAGCGCATCAATCCTATCGAGAATGCCACCATGCCCAGGCAGCAGGCTTCCCGAGTCTTTCACTTCCGCGCCTCGCTTCCATGTCGACTCAAGCAGGTCACCCATCTGTCCAGCCACACTAACGAGAACTGCCGCGACCAAGAAGTGGATCAAAAGAGTTGTCGAGGCGGGTGCGAGCTCGCACGCATAAAACACAGCACCAGCAAGCAGCGAGCCGAGTACATTGGCCACAGCCCCTTCCCAAGTCTTTTTCGGGCTAATAGTAGGTGCAAGAAGACGCTTACCCATCGACCGCCCGACGAAGAATGCTGCTGTGTCACCAACCCACACCACCACAAGGACGAAAAGCAACTTGATCGGGGAGCTTGCGTGCAAATTGACCAGATAGCTTAACGGCCAGGCAATGAAGGCTAACCCCGCCGCGCTGACAGCCGCAGAAGGCAATGCTGCTGCAACACCTTTTTTCGTCGCCAGCGCTAGGCCCGCCATTCCAATCAGAAAAAATGCCAAATAGAACTCACGTGTTGCAAGAAGAAACCTGAACAGGACGGGAATCCGTGTCATTCCCGAGTACCAAATTGTGTACGTTCCAGAAGACATTGCCCAGACAATTCCCAGCGCGCACAGCATCGTAAACCTGGGATACCCCGGCATGTTCATCTTCGCGCCGATGGCAAAAAACTCATGCAGCGCCAGAAGAATAATCCCGGCCACCACGACGGCCACCAGCCACGTCGGCCCCCACAGTACGAGGCTCACCACAATCGGAATCAGCACGACAGCCGTAAGAATTCTCGCGCCGGTCATCGCGCTCTCCGCCAAACTGTAAGGGATTGGTCCTTCACCGAGGCGCGCCTCAATGCCGTGCGCGCCCGTGCGCGCTCGCGCCCACCGCTTCGGGCGACGCTTCTTCACCGCTCTGCGCGGCAGCGGACAGCCCGCCGAACCGCCGGTCGCGCTTTTGAAAATCAATCAGCGCCTCGAAGAAGCGCGCGCGGTGGAAGTCCGGCCAGAGCGTTTCGGTCACATAAATCTCCGCGTACGCAATCTGCCACAGCAGAAAATTGCTGATGCGCATTTCGCCGCTGGTGCGGATCAGCAGGTCGGGATCGGGCAAACCGGCGGTGTAGAGATGATCGCTGATGGTCTGCTCGTCCACGTGCGCGTGGGAGAGCCCATTGTGGCGGATGTGCTCCAGGATGCGGTTGAAGGCGTCCACCAGCTCGGCGCGCGCGCCATAGTTCAGCGCGACCACCAGTTTCATGCCCGTGTTCCCGGCGGTGGTGCGCATGGCGTGCTCGATGTCCCTGTTGACGGCTTCCGGCAACTGTTCCGGCCGCCCGATCACCAGCAGGCGGATATTGTTGCGGTGGATGACGGGCAGCTCCTTGCGGAGGTATTCGCGCAGCAGGCGCATCAGGAAATCCACTTCGGTCTTGGGGCGGCGCCAGTTTTCGACCGAGAAGGCGTAGAGGGTGAGGGCGCTGATCTTCATCCGTGCGCTGGTCTCTATGATTTCTCGCGCCGCCTTGACCCCGGCGCGGTGCCCGGCGATGCGCGGCAGGTGGCGGCGCTGCGCCCAGCGGCCGTTGCCGTCCATGATGACGGCGACGTGCCGGGGCAGGCGTTGGGGGTCAATCTGCCCGAGGAGCTGTTCTTCTTCGCGGTTGGCAGCTCTTAGCGATTCAATTGCTTTCACCACGTTTATCCCGGGGCGCGCCGCTCAAGCGGCGATGATGTCGTTTGAGCGAAGGCATCTTTATAAAATAAAGTTAGCACACTGCCCTGCCCCGCGCAACCGCGCGAGCTTACCTCCCCGCCGGAGTTCCCTGCAACGCCGACGGCGTGAAGATGGAAAGATACAGCAACACCAGCGTAATGACGATCATCGTCACCGTGGTGCCCCAGGCGAGCGCGTTGTAGGTGCGGCTGTTGGTCTGGTCGCCCATCAGGTCCCGCCGGTTCACCAGCAGCAGGATGAAGATGAGCACGAACGGAAGCAAGACGCCGTTGGCCACCTGGGAAAGAACGGCGATGGTCACCAGCGGCGCTTGCGGCCACAGGATGAAGCCGGCGCCGACCACGATCAGGCCGGTATAGAGCCAGTAGAAAATGGGCGCTTCCTTCCACTTGCGGTCCACTCCGGCCTCGAACCCCAGGCCCTCGCAAATGACGAATGCCGTGGAGAGCGGCAGGATCGAGGCCGCGAAAAGAGAGGCGTTCAGCAGGCCCAGAGCGAAGAGCGCGCCGGCCCATTTCCCGGCGAGCGGGACCAGAGCCTGGGCGGCCTCGCCCGCGTCGTTAATGGTGTAGCGGCCAACGGCGTGGAGCGTGGTGGCCGTGCACACGATGATAAAGAAAATGATGATCACGCCGGTGATCGTGCCGACCATCACGTCGGTCCGCGTCTGGCGGTACTGGCGGGGACCGACGCGCTTCTCCACGACGGCGGCCTGCAGGTAGAAGTGCTGCCAGGGCGCGATGGTCGAGCCGATGAGGCCGGCGAGGATCACCAGATAGCCCGTGGTCAGCGGAATCGGCGAAATCCACTGGTTGAGCGGCGGCGTGTACTGCAAGACGGGAGTGGGCAGCAGGTGCAGGACGGCGATGAGCCAGTGGGGCTTCGCGAAAACAGCCGAGACGACGTACGCAAAATAGACCAGGCAGAAGAACATGAAGATTTTCTCGAGCCAGCGCGAAGAGCCCTCGAGCACCAGCACCCAGACGAGAAACGCCGCGATGGGCACGGAGATGTATTTGCTGACGCCGAACAACTGCATGGCCGAGGCGACCCCGGCGAACTCGGCGAGCACGTTGGCCTGGTTCACGATCAACACCGCGAGCATGACGAAGAACGTCACCCGGAAGCCGAACTCCTCGCGGATCAGGTCGGAGAGGCCCTTGCCGGTGACGGTGCCCATGCGGGCGCACATCTCTTCGGTGACGAACAGCGCGAAGCCCATGGGCACCAGCGCCCACAACACGCTGTAGCCGAACTGGGCGCCGGCCAGCGAATAGGTGTAAATTCCGCCGGCCTCGTTGTTCACGTTGGAGGTGATGACGCCGGGGCCGACGATGGCGAGAAGAAAGACAATCCGGCGGCGCAACCGGCGGGCGCGCTGCAGCGGGCTGCTGCGCACCAGCCAGTCCTTGAACCGCCCGAGTTTGTGCCGGAGGGCCGTCATGCCTGCCGCAGCCTGCTCACCACGTCGTCCACGGTAATGGCGCCGATCGGGCGGCTGGACTCATCCACCACCGCCAGGCTGCGCAGATTGTACTTGTCGAATAGCTCCAGGACCTCCATGTCCTCGACGCTGGGCTTCACCGAGAGCAGCAGCTCGGACTTCAGCTCGGTCATCTTCTGTCCGGGAGAAGCCAGCACCAGGCGGCCCACCGAGACGACGCCGGAGAACGCCGCCTGCTTGTCAATCAGGAAGACCGTGTCGGTGTGCTCGGGATCCACTTCGAGCGACCGCATCCACTCGATCACTTCCTCGACCGAAGCCTCTTCGCCCACGAACACGAATTCCGTGTTCATCAGGCCGCCGGCGGTGTTCTCCTCGAAGCGCAACAGCTCGCGCACCTCCTGCGCCTCGGCGCGGGGCATCTCCGCGAGCACTTCCCGCGAGGTCTCCGGCGCGAGGTCGGCGAGCAGGTCGGCGGCCTCGTCGGGGGCCATTTCCTCGATGATGTCGGCGGCCTTTTCCGGGTCGAGTTTCTCAACGAGTTGCGCCTGGAGCCGGGCGTCAAGCTCGGCCAGGGCCTCGGCGGCGGTTTCTTCATCCACCGAGCTGATGATGGCTTCGCGCTCGGCGGGCGAGAGCTCTTCCATGATGTCGGCCAGGTCCGCGGGGTGGAGCTTTTCAAGCTTCTGGCTGGTCATGCGCAGCTTCACGCGGCGCATCGGGTCAGGCTCGATGAGATTGACGAATTCCCACTTGATCGTCTTCGGCGGGAGGTTTTGCTGGATGCGGCGGATCATGCCGGGGGAGACCAGGCCTTCGAGCAGGCGGCGGACGGCGCCGGGCAGGCCGACGTCCACTTGAGTGACGCGCATCTCCGTGGTGCCGTTGGCGCGCTCTTCGGAGAGGTCAATATCGTTCACGCGGACCACCTTGCGGCCGTCGGTGTCAATGATCTGTTGGTCGAGCAGGTCCTTGCGGACGGCCAGCCAGGCCTCGTTGGGCTCGTACGGCAGAAGCACGCGCTCGTCCACGTTCAGCTTGATCGTGCCGGGCGCGACGAAGCTCACCTGATCGAACCGCGCCAGCAAGGGGCGGTACTTGCCGCGGCCCAGCAGGATGCGCGCGACCCGGTTGGGCTGGTCGGCGGGCTCGATAAAGAGCTCCTTCACCCGGCCCACGAAATTTCCATTGCTGTCGTACGTTTCTGCACCCAGCACTTCGGTGGCATGCAGCATGGCAACCTCCTCTTTACACTGAGCCGCTGTTCGGCGAACGTGCTTGCACTGAGCCGCTGTTCGGCGAACGTGCTTGCACTGAGCCGCTGTTCGGCGAACGTGCTTGCACTGAGCCGCTGTTTGGCGAACGTGCTTGCACTGAGCCGCTGTTCGGCGAACGTGCTTGCACTGAGCCGCTGTTTGGCGAACGTGCTTGCACTGAGCCGCTGTTCGGCGAACGTGCTTGCACTGAGC
>JACQDE010000081.1 GCA_016201285.1 Acidobacteriota bacterium
GATCCCTTCCTGCACGATCTCCCACTTCTCCTCCGCCGTCCGCTGCACTCGCGGTTTCCTGCTCATGTCGCCGCCTTTGAAGTCGGAGGCCCCGCATCATACCGAAACTACCTGTCTAGTTTTAGAGGGGTGCACTACAATCTCTTCAACTTTGTCGTTGCAGTCTCCAAGGACGAACTTGGCATCCGCCTTAGGAAAATGCTTTCTTACTCGCTTCTTGAGTGCTTCGAGGAGGGGTGAACTGCTTTCGCAAAAGATGTACTTGTCGAACGGATCAGGCACGCTCAGAGCTAAGAATGGCGACCCGGCCAAAAGCCGATTCTTGCCCCTTATTCGGCTATAACCTGCGCCTGCGTAGAGATCGATGTAAACGCGAGTTTCCCATCTATCCTTCATCCCAGTGGAGAACAGTTTGTCGTAGAGGCCAACGAGGCGGTATTTGGTTTCCGCCCAGCTACCGACTTCAGGAATCTCAAGCCCGTCTTCTTGTGGTTCGAATAGTGGTTGGTACATGTGTTTCAGCAAGTGGCATATTACGCGACCGGTAAATAAAGCAGCAAGAAGAAACCTCGGTTCATGCATGGCAATGCTCAATGCCCTACGGTATCTCTTGTCGTCGGGGTACGCAGACTCCGACTCGCAAAGCTTGGAATTGGTGTTATTCTGCTGTGCCCGGGTTCAATGAGGCAGCCAGACAATATGCGCAGACCTGTGATTGCCGGCAATTGGAAAATGTTCAAGACCCAGGCGGAAGCGCGCGCATTCCTCATCGCGCTGAAGCCGCTGGTGGCCAGCTCCGGCCACTGTGACATCGTCATCGGCGCGCCGTTCACCGCGCTGGCCGCCGCGGTGGACGCCGCGCGCGGCTCGGCCATCGGCATCGCCGCGCAGAATGTGCACTGGGAAAAGGAAGGCGCGTTCACGGGAGAAATTTCCGCGAAGATGCTGGTTGAGGCGGGCTGCGGCTACGTCCTCATCGGGCACTCCGAGCGGCGGCAGTTTTTCGGCGAGACGGACGCCGCGGTGAACAAGAGGGTAAAAGCCGCGCTCGACGCCGAGTTGGTCCCCATTGTGTGCGTCGGCGAACTGCTCGCCGAGCGCGAGGGCGGGCAGATGGAATCCGTGCTCGAACGCCAGTTCACCGGTGGCCTGGCCGCGTTGACCGCCCAGCAGTTCTCCCGTATCATTGTTGCGTACGAGCCAGTCTGGGCCATCGGCACCGGCCGCACGGCCACGCCGGAAATGGCGGGTGATGCGCACCGGTTCTTGCGGCAGGTGGCCGCGACGAAGTTTTCGCCCGAGCGCGCCGCCGCCCTGCGCATCCTCTACGGCGGCAGCGTCAAGCCCGACAACATCAAGGGGTTGATGGCGCAGGTGGAGATTGATGGCGCGCTGGTGGGCGGCGCGAGCTTGGATGCCCAGTCGTTCGCGTCTATCGTGAATTTCTAGGCTTTCTTTCTGACTGGCATCCTGAGTCGCGAC
Organism: Acidobacteriota bacterium; assembly: GCA_016201285.1. Lineage (GTDB taxonomy): Bacteria > Acidobacteriota > Terriglobia > Acidiferrales > UBA7541 > JACQDE01. The sequence goes on from JACQDE010000081.1 coordinate 1,483, forward strand.
GTTTTGTGCCGGGACGAAGGATCTCTCGTAGCGGCGGGTTTACCCCGCCATCTTGAGTGCTCTTGCTGTGCCCGCTTTTCGCACAAGACTCGAAATGGAGTGGTCAATGCCTTCTGAAGTGAAATGGTTTCTCTCGTTTGTGGTCGGCGGCGGCCTCGTCGCTCTCGGCTGGAAAGTGCCGGCCGTTTTGATTACCGTCCACGTGCTGCTCTGCTTCCTCCTGATCGTGGTCGTGCTGTTGCAGAGCGGCAAAGCCGCGGACCTCGCTGGCGCGTTTGGCGGCTCGGGCAGCCAGACAGCCTTCGGCCCGCGCGGCGCCGCGACGTTCCTCTCCAAGGCCACTACCTGGTGCGCCATCATGTTCATGATCACCACGATGTCGCTCGTGTTACGCGAGACCAGCGGCCGCGCCGGCGCCACCGGCTCCTCCGTCCTCGAGAAGACCTCGCAACCCGCCAAGCAGGCGCCCGCTCCATCCGGCGCGCCAGTTGCACCGGTGCAGGGAACTCCCACGACGCCTGCGCCGGGCGCGCAGCCACAGCAGGCGCCGCAGCAACCGCCGCCGCCGAAACAGTAGCGGCGCAAGCAATTCGAACGTAGGGGCGGGCTTTAGCCCCGCCCCTTTTTTGTCCCGTGTCGCGCAGCCCTTGCCGAATCGTGCTACCGCGGCTACAATCTTTCTCAGCCCTCGCAAGTGCGGAAGTGGCGGAACTGGCAGACGCACCATCTTGAGGGGGTGGCGCCGTAAGGCGTGTGGGTTCGAATCCCACCTTCCGCACCACTCTTCATTCCTCCCGGCCGCCATTTGCGACTTTTCCCTCCACAATTGCGAGTTTCCCTTTCGAAAAAGCTGGAATTGTTCTAGAATTATTCTTGTAATTTGCAGAGCGCAGTGTATTCTACGCGGCTCGGTCGTTCAGACCCTCTCTTCATTTTTCAGTTTGAGCAGTGTAGCGATACGGCAGACGGCCGAAGTTTGGGGGAGCGGAGGCGATGGGGTTTAAAAAAAGGAACTCGGGTTCCGCAGCGACAGCAACCGTCCTGGCACTTCTTCTTCTGATCCTGACAGTTTCCACCGTGTACTACTTCGTGGTCCAAACGTGGTGGTTCCCGCCCGCGATCAACGAAATCGGCAAGGAGATTGACCGCCAATTCATGCGCACGCTGGTGATCACCGGCGTCGTGTTCGTGCTGGCGCAGCTCGGCTTGGCCTGGGCGGTGTTCCGTTACCGCTCGCGCGGACAGCGCGCCACCTATTCGCACGGCAACAACGCCATGGAAGCGGTCTGGACGCTGGCCACCGCGGTGATGTTCATCGGCCTCGGCATTTACGCCCAGCGCGCCTGGGCCGAGGTGCGCTTCAAGCCCGCGCCGCCGGAGGCCATGCGCATCGAGGTCATCGGCCAGCAGTTCAAGTGGTCCTTCCGTCTGTCCGGCCCCGACGGAAAATTCGGAAAGTACAAATTTGAAGCCCATCCGGAGCAGGAGTTCACGCGCGATCCCTGGGTATTGGATCCGGACGACGCCGACGGCAAGGACGACATCATTCTGGGCCCCGGCTCGGTGATTGCCGTGCCGGTGAACCGTCCCGTCGAACTGCTGATCCGCTCAAAGGATGTCACCCACAGCTTCTTCGTCCGCGAACTGCGCCTGAAGCAGGACGCCGTTCCCGGCATGACCGTCCCGCTCCAGTTCACGGCCACCGTACCCGGCGAGTACCAGGTGGTCTGCGCCGAGCTTTGCGGGATGGGGCACCACCTCATGAACACCTTCCTGAAGGTCCTTTCGCCGGAAGACTACGATAAGTGGCTCAAGGATCAGACCGCCGAATGAGTTCCCTGATTCCCCGAGGAGAGAATCGATGACGACACACGCCGGCGCCGTGCATGTCCATGAAGCGCCAACGGGTTTTTTCCGGAAATATATTTTCAGTCTCGATCACAAGGTCATCGGCAAGCAATACATCAGTCTCGCTCTGTTTTCCGCCTTCGTCGGAATGTTTCTCTCGCTGCTGATGCGCCTCCGGCTGGCCTGGCCGGCCATGAAGCTGCCCTTCTTCCCCGACGGGATCCTGCCGGAGCAGTACCTGGCGCTGGTGACCATGCACGGCACGATCATGGTGTTCATGGTGCTCACCACCGCGCCGCAATCCGGCTTCGGAAACTATTTCCTGCCGATTCAAATCGGCGCCGCGGACATGGCCTTCCCGGTCCTGAACATGCTCTCCTTTTGGACCACGTTCCTCTCCATGGTCGTGCTCATGGGTGCGTTCTTCGTCACTGGCGGCGCGCCCCTCGGCGGCTGGACGGTGTACACGCCGCTCAGCGCCATCGGCGAAATCGCCGGCCCGGGTCAGGGTTTGGGCATGACGATGTGGGTGATTGCCATTGCGCTTTTCTGCGCCGCTTCATTGATGGGTGCGATCAACTTTATCGCCACCACGCTTGACCTCCGTACCCGAGGCCTCTCGCTGATGCGCATGCCGCTCACCGCCTGGTCTTGGTTCATCACCGCGGTGATCTCGCTGCTTGCCTTCGGCGTGCTCCTCTCCGGCGGCATCCTGTTGCTGCTCGACCGCACTGCCGGCACCAGCTTCTTTGTTCCCGGAAACCTCGTCGTCACCGAAAAGCTCATCCCCCACAAGGGCGGCTCGCCGATCCTCTGGCAGCACCTGTTCTGGTTCTTCGGCCATCCGGAAGTGTACATCGCCATCTTGCCGGGCATGGGCCTGGCTTCGCACGTGCTCTCCACGTTCAGCCGCAAGCCCATCTTCGGCTATCGCGCGATGGTCTTCGCCATGAGCGCGATCGCCTTCCTCGGCTTCATCGTCTGGGGCCACCACATGTTTGTCAGCGGCATGAGCCCCTACGTCGGGATGGCTTTTTCGGTGCTGACCATGTCCATCGGCGTGCCCTCGGCCATCAAGACCTTCAACTGGCTCGGGACGCTGTGGGGCGGCGACATCAAGTTCACCACGCCGATGCTTTTCGCCCTCGGCTTCGTGTCGCTGTTCGTCTCGGGCGGGCTCTCCGGCCTGTTCCTGGCGCAAACCTCTCTCGACCAGTACCTGCACGACACCTACTTCGTGGTCGCGCACTTTCACCTGATCATGGGTGTGGCGGCGATCTTCGGCATCCTGACCGGCACCTATTTCTGGTTTCCCAAGATGTTCGGCCGCATGATGAGTGAAGGGCTCGGCAAGCTACACTTCTGGCTCAGCTTCGTCGGTGTGTACGCCATTTTCATGCCCATGCATTTCATCGGCCTGGCAGGCCATCCGCGGCGCTATGCGGATACCAGCGGCGCGGCGTACCTGCAGGCCATGGATCCTGTCCACTACTTCATGACCGTCGCCGCGTTTATCACCGTCGCGGCGCAGTTCATCTTCGTCGCCAACTTCTTCTGGAGCATGTTCAAGGGTAAGAAAGCGGACATCAACCCATGGCAGGCCACCACGCTCGAGTGGTCCATCCCTTCGCCGCCGCCTCACGATAATTTCGCGGGCCAGGAGCCCACGGTCTATCGCGGCGCTTACGAGTTCGCCGTCCCCGGCGTGAAGGACGATTACATCGAGCAGCACGTGCCGCCTGAACAGGTGGCCAAAGGCTAGTGTAGCGCCCGCCTTTAGGCGGGCATCGTAGCGGCGGCTTTACGTGTCCCGAGCGAAGCCGAGGGACGCCGCCACCCGATTGAGAGGTACAGCAGTGCCTGGCGCAGCAGCAACCGATGCCCTCGACATACTGAACTCAGGCGGTGGTCCGCCCACGGACCGTGGCGGCCGCGGCGGCGGAGACTTTCGAAGCCGTGAGCCCGCCCCCGCTTCCGAGCGCGAGCGGCGGATGTATCTCACCGGCGTCTCGCTTTCTCTCGCCGCTATCCTGATGTTTTTCATGGCGCTCGCCAGCTCCTACATCGTCCGCAAGGGGACGGGCAACGACTGGCAGCCGATTGACCTGCCGCGGATCATGTGGCTGAACACGGCCATCCTGGTGGCTTCGAGCATCACCATTGAAGTCGCCCGGCGAAAGCTGATCGCCAGCGGCGATGTCGCGGCGTTTCGCAACTGGTGGGCCATCACGACGGCGCTCGGGATGCTCTTCCTCGGCGGGCAGATTGTGGCCTGGCGCGAGCTCGCCGAGCAGGGGCTGTTCCTGTCCACCAATCCGAGCAGCAGCTTTTTCTATCTGCTCACTGCCGCGCACGGCGCGCACCTACTGTTCGGTCTGGTCGCCTTGCTCTACGTGGCGCTCCGCGCCGCCCAGCCGGCCTGGCGGCGCCGCGCGATTGCCGCGGAAGCCACCGCTGTCTACTGGCATTTTCTCGACGGGCTTTGGGTTTTTCTGCTTTTACTTCTGAACTTCGGACGGTGACACGTGACTGATTCCCACGCCGACGTCTTGCGTGAATCCTCCTGGACCGGGGGAGCGCATCCGTTTGGTATCGGTTCCAAGAAGCTGGGGATGTGGCTGTTCATTGTTTCGGACACCCTGACCTTCGCCGCGCTTCTGCTCGTTTACAGCTACTCGCGGCTCGCCAATCCCAACTGGCCCAGGCCGTTCCCGATTGTCCCGGCCATCATCTTCTCGACGATCATGACCGTCGTGCTGTTGGGCAGCAGTTTGACCATGGTGATGGGCGTCGCCGCCGCGCACCGCGGCAATCGTTCCGCCACGGTGAAGTGGATGCTCGCCACCATGCTCGGCGGCGCGATCTTCTGCGGCCTGCACGCCACCGAATGGATGCACCTGATCCACGAAGGCCTTACGCCCTTCGCCAACCCCTGGGGCGGATCGCCGCTCTTCGGCGCCACGTTCTTCGGCATCACCGGCCTGCACATGACTCACGTGGCCATCGGGGTGATCTACCTCGGTATCGTCGCCACTGGCTTCGGCCGCGGTAAATTCTCCGCCGAAGACGTCGAAGTCAGCGGCCTCTACTGGCACTTTGTGGACCTGGTCTGGATGTTCGTCTTCCCGATGATCTATCTGATGTCGGTGAAGTATTAAGTTTGATTTGTAGGGGCGGCCTTCAGGCCCGCCCCTGTGGCCCCACCTCTTCAGAGGCGGGGCCTATGGGAGTAGCGCCCGCCTTTAGGCGGGCACTTGAATCAAGGAGCGACCAACGCGCATGAGCTCTCATTCTTCTGAATCGCACGGACACGCTGGCACCACGAAACTCTTCGCCTGGGTCTGGGTCTGGCTGGTGGCCATCACCGGCGTCGAGGTCTATCTCGCCTACATGCACCTGCCGCCGGTCACCATGCTGCTCCTGCTCATCGGCATGTCCGTGGTGAAGGCTGGTCTGATCATGTCCTATTTCATGCACCTGCGTTTTGAGAAGTCGAGCCTGGTCTGGGCGCTAATCCCGGCCACGCTCTTCTGCATCGGCATGTTGACGATGATTTTCCCCGACGGCGTTCGCCTGCGCGACTCTCGCCACGCGACGCAGGGAACAGTGCAGACGAAGTAGCGGTTTTGCAGGCCTTGTAGCGCCGGCCTTCAGGCCGGCATTATTGCGGCGGCTTGACGCCGCCACGAAAATGGCAACGACTCGTACAACTCGATTGGCGCGATTGCTCCTGTCGGGCGTGCTGCTGTTGACGCTCGCTCCCGCCGCCGCAGCGCAGTGCGCCATGTGTTACAACGCCGCCGAGGCCCAGCAGGCCCAGGCGCGCAAGGCGCTCGACTTGGCCATCGCGGCGCTCGTTGCGCCTGTGTTTCTTCTGGTCGGCGGCGTCGTGTTCATCACCTACAAGCGCCGCAACGCTCCCGACGACCCCTCCGGCGAACCCTCTGGCTCCGGCAAGCCGGACTTGTTGCCCGCGCGGCTCATTCCTCCTCCGCCCGACTCAGCCGCCTCTGACCGTAACCGTCCTTCCGCCTAGCGCTGCACACGATTCCATTCGCAGTAAGCGCTCTCGCCGCGGCGGTCCTGTGCCCGTAGGAGACCCCCAGCAGCTTCGTGAGTGTCCGCCCGCATGTAGCGCCGGCCGGAATTCATCCCGCCTGCCCTGAGCGGAGACGAAGGCAGCAAAGCCGAGGGAGGACGGTATGCAAGCGTCAGCATCACCTCGCCTTCGCAAGATTGCTCAATTCTGTGCGCGTGAGCGGAGCCCGCCCGTCGGCAAGGCTCGCCGGGTAAGGCGTATCAAGTTGCGTGCGTTTTTTCTTCGCAAGTCTCTGCGGGATGCCGCATGAAGTGTTGGCTCAAGGTATTGAGCGCGGTGCGCACCACCAGCCGGCAATTCTGGCATTGCCCGAAGTGCCAACGCAACTGCTGCGCGGTTTCCGTGTCGACCATTCCGTTCAAGTAGGCGGGTAGTTGTCTCCTGACTTCACTGCAGGACAATGTGGCCGTATGCCCCATGTGGAAAGCCCCCGCCTTTCGGAAGCATTTCCTTCGCCACTCTGGGAAATTCGCCGGGCAGATCCAACTCCTCTGATCGCAATGGGTTCCGAAGGGGGTCCGCTTGGATGCGGATGCGGAGCGTGCGCTGCGGCCCGGGAAACTTTACCTGCCGCGAGACTTTCTTTCACTCCCGCCGCGCCCGCGAAGACGCCCGGCGTTTCACCGCCCCGACGGCGAAGTTTGGGCGGCGGTCATCTCTTCCACGTCGTGCACAAATCGTTTCCGGCCCTGCAAGTAATACGCCAGTCCCAGCAGGCTGATCACAATCGTCAGCAGCCGCCAGCCGAGCAGCGCCTCCGCTCCGCCGGTCAGCCCGGCCAGCGCGAACAGCTTGTTGAACGCCGCCTCGCCCACGCCGAGCCCCCCGGGCGTCACCGGCAGCACGTTGACCGCGAAGCCGATGGGGATCACTACGCTCATCTTCCAGGCGAATTCGTGGGGATGAGTCGCGAGCGACGAAAGCATCGCCACGCTCGCAGCCACCGAATGCGCCAGCAGCGAGATGCCCACTGCCATCAGCAGCGGCGCCGGATGCTCGCGGTAGGCGTGCACCGTGTTGTACATGATGCCGATGTATTTTCCCAGCGGCAGCTTGCGGATGGCCCAGTCCACCGGCGGGCTTTTCCGGATGCGCTCGGAAAAGCACGCCAGCGTGCCAATAATCATCATCACCGCCACGCCGGCCACCGCCCACAGCACCGCCCGCAACGTCGCTGACTGCGCCAGCAGCTCGGGGAACAGCGGCGCAAGCAGCAACGGCAACAGCATCAGCGCAAACATCCCGGAGATGCGGTCCAGCAGTACAATCGTGCCGACCTCCGTACGCCGCCCGGGGTTGCCCTCCGCCGCGTAATAGATCTTGATCAGGTCGCCGCCGGTCGCGCCGGGCAGGCAGGAATTAAAAAACACTCCGATCATCGTCAGCCGGAAGGCCGAAAACATCGGCAGATGAAAGCCGTGCGGATCCAGCAGCACGCGCAGCCGCCACGCAAGCAGCGCCGCGTCAAGAAACAGCAGCCCGGCCGCGATCAGGCCGATTTTCCACGCTGTTGCCAGCCCGGCCATCGCCGTCCAGTTGATCGCCCCCGAGCGCCACAGGTACACCACAAGCGCGATGCCGATGCCCGTCCGCAACACGGCAGACAGAATTTGCTTGGCGTGTTTCACGGGGAAAACTCCTCGCGCATGGTCGCGGCCAGCGTTTGGGCAACGCGTTCGATTTGCGCGGCGGTCAGCTCCGGATAGACCGGCAGCGAGAGCACTTCCTTCGCCGCGCGCTCCGACGCGGGAAGCTCGCCGGCCCTGGTACCCAGCGCCGCGTACATCGGCTGCATGTGCAGCGGGACGGGATAGTACACCGTCGTCGCGATACCGCGCTCGGCCAGTTTCTTCTGCACGCGGTCGCGCTCCGCGCCGCTCCCGGCGATGCGAATGGTGTACTGGTGATAGACGTGTTCGCAGCCCGCGGCCACCGGCGGCGACGTGATTCCCGGCACGTTTTTCAACAGCGCGTCGTACCGCGCCGCGTGTGCCTGCCGCGCCCCACGCCATTGTGCGAGGTGCCGCAACTTCACGCGGAGCACCGCTGCCTGCATTTCGTCCAGCCGGCTGTTCCAGCCCTGCTCGCCGCTGATGTACCGGTGCGTCCCGGTGCCGTGGAACCGCAACGACCTCAGACGCCGGTCGAGCGCCTCGGAATTCGTCAGGATCATTCCACCGTCGCCGTAGCCGCCCAGATTTTTCGTCGGGAAGAAACTCAGGCTGCCCATTTCGCCGAATGCACCCGTGGCGCGGCCCTTGTACTTCGCGCCGATGGCCTGCGCGTTGTCTTCGATCACGCGCAACCCCTGCCGCGCGGCGATTTCGAGGATCGGGTCCAGGTCCGCCGGCTGGCCGAACAAGTGCACCGGCACGGCCGCCTTCGTCCGCGGCGTGATCCGCGCTTCGATTTGTGCCGGGTCCAGGTTGAACGTATCCGGCGAAATATCTGCGAACACCGGCTTCGCTCCCAGCAGACTCACACTGTCGGCCGTGGCGATGTAGGTGAACGCGGGAACAATCACTTCGTCGCCCGGGCCCACGCCGGCGGCGTGCAGCGCCAGGATCAGCGCATCGGTGCCCGATGCCACGCCCACCGCATACCGCGCCCCGCAGTACCGCGCGAGTTCTTCCTCCAGCGCCTGTCCCTGCCGCCCCAGGATGAACTGCTGCGACTCCAGCACTTCGTCCAGCGCCGCGCGGATCTCCTCCCGCAGCCCGGCGTACTGCGCCCGGAGGTCCAGCATCGGGATCGGTTCGTGTGCGCTCTTGGTCTTCGCGTCCGCCATCGCAGCAACCGCAAACATTAAACGCAATCGCGTTCAAACACAAATTCGCCCGGCAGCGTTTCCACTTCCGGGCGAATTCCATGCCGGGGTTTTACTTCGTCGCGTCCTTCTTCTTAAGGCCGGTGCACAGCGTGACCGCGCCCGTTGGGTCGATCACCGTGCGCCCTTCCTCGATGTATTGGATCACGCCCTTCTTGTCCACGATGAACGTGGTTCGATTGGAGAACTGATACTGCTCGTTCAGGATGCCGTAGGCTTTGGTGACCTGCTTGGAAGTGTCGCTCAGCAGCGGAAAGGTTGCGCCCGTTTCGTCGGCGAACTTTTTGTTGGCCGCGGGCTCGTCCACGCTGATTCCGAACACCTGCGTGTCGGCCTGCTCGAATTTGGCGATACCATCCTGGTACGCCTTGATCTGCTTCGTTCAACCTGGGGTCGAGGCCTTCACATAAAACGTAAGAACCACGTTTTTCTTTCCCCGGAAATCGCTCAACTTCCACGATTTCCCCTTGTAGTCAGGCAGTGTGAAGTCCGGCGCCGTGTCGCCCACCTTCAAGTGCGTCTTGGCCACCGCTTGCTGCGGCGGCTGTTGCGCGCTCGCCGTCAGCGCGAAAAACAGCACCAACAATGCGCAGAGAGATTGCGCGATTCGTTTTTTCATCTGTCTAAACTCCCCGGCGCGATTTGACTGCAAAGATCGCAGCCATACGCGTTGGGCCTGAGTTACCCGCGCTCATTATACGACGTGCGGGCGGGGAAGAGGATGTATTTAGCAGCTTGTTGAAAAACGCGGTGGGACCGTCCCGATCCCGAAGCGTCGGGACTCGGGATCAGCCTGTCCGCGCCTTGCGCGTCCCGACGCATTCTGTCGGGACGCGCATCCCGAAGATGCCCAAAATCAATACCGCCGGAACGTACCTGAAGCACACTGCCTTCGGTCTCTGCGGCCTGTACGCTTTCCAAAGTTCGTCCTCTTCATTCTCGAACCTGACACCTGACACCTGACACCTTTTCCCTCATAATCCGCCCGTGCCTCCCGCTGTCCAAACACTCGAGAGACAGTTCGCCGCCGCTTTCGGTTTCGCCGGCGTTGTCGCCGCCGGCTTCGGCCGCGCTGCCCTGCGGCTCACCCTGGAAGCGGCGGACGTCCGCGGCGGCGAGGTTCTCTTGCCGGACTTCGTCTGCGCCCAGGTTCCGGAAGCCGTGCGCCGCGCCGGTGGCAGCCCAGTCTTCTATCCGGTGACGCCGGATCTCTCGGTGCAGGCGGAGACGTTTCGCGCCGCTTTCACGCCGGCCACGCGCGCCGCCATCGCCGTGCACTATTTTGGCCGCCCACTGCCGTCCATTGCTGCGCTGGCGGAAATCTCCCGCGCGCGGCGCGTTCCGCTGATCGAGGATTGCGCCCTGGCTCTGGGCAGCGGGGGCGTCGGCATGCACGGCGATGCAGCCGTCTTCTCCTTCACGAAATCCGACTGGTGCTACGCCGGCGGCCTGCTCGGTGCTCGCTCGCCGGAGTTGCTCGATCGCGCGCATGCGATCAGAAAAACATTCTTCCGTGCCACGCCGGCGCTGGCTTATCGCTACGGCCTGCTCCGCCGCGCCGACTTTGTCGCCAATCGTCCGACGCGGAGCCGCGCCGCGGAGTTCGCCGGCCGCGCTCTCGAAACCCTTTCCGGATTTCGACAGGAAGGTTTCTATGACGCCGGCCGCTTTGATCTGCGGATGCCTGCCTTCGCCGCGCGCCGCGCTTGCCGCCTGCTGGCCGATCTGCCCGCCGTCACTGCGCGTCGCAGCAGAATTGCCGAAGAGATCTGCGGCTCGCTCGGCCCTGTGCGCAATCTGCTGTTCCGGCCCGAGGCCTCCGCGCAGGACTCCTGCGCCTTCCTGCTGCTCCGCAGTGAATCCGGGCAGGCGCATGCCTGGCGCGACCGCGCCGCCCTCGAAGGCGTAACGCTGCGCCTCTGCTGGCCCGCCTATGAGGAGCCGGAACGTACGCCAGCCAGCCCAGCGCTTCGCTGGCTGGCCGAGCATCTTCTCTTGATGGAAATTCACCCGGACTTGACGGAAAAGGAAGTGCGGCGCATCGCACGCTGCCTGCTCACTCTCGCTGCGCAGGAATGATTCCTTGCGGGGCTTCGCAACCGCAACGAACGCGTAAGTCTTCCTTGGCAGCGAATGGATCTGCCTTTCTCTGTGTCTCGGTGCCGCTGTGGCGTTTTGTGCTTACCGGAGTCTTCCCGGCGGGTCGGCGGGGTCGGGGATGCGCGGGCCGGTGGGAGGCGCCGCTTGGCTGGTTTCTCTCTTCGACGGTGCGGGCTTGGGCAGACCGATGCCCTGATTCATCTCCAGGTGCTCTTTACCGCAACGCGGGCAATAGCCCTTGCCGGTGTCCTCATCCCGCAGGCTGGCCAGTTCGTAGCAGCCGCAGATGCAATCGCAGTATCCGGTCGTTGAAGAGGTCTTGATCGCGACGAGTGCCATGGCTTCTCCCGCAGCGCATACTACATGGCGCGCGCCGGGTTCGCAAGACCGCCTGCGGCTGCCGGGATTTCCACAGCTTCTGTATCTGGCCTACGGAATCCAGCAGCATTCTCCAGATTTTGGAACGATTTCCCGCCGCCGCTTTCTGCCCCCGTTCTGACCGTTTTGAAAACAGGCAGTTTAGTTCTTGACATTTCCATTGCGAATTGGCATTTTCCGTGCTGCGAAGTTGCCGACAGTCGTACCCTGTGGGGGCGTTTTCGTTTGTCAACTTGAGCTTTGCGAAGTGTAGCCCTGTCTGCACATGAGGTCTTGGGGAATCTCCTCAGGTGTGTCCAGTGAAGGTTGCAGACTGTCGAGGCGTTCCAATCTCACAGTTGTATAGGAGGGTTGAGTGATGCGGAACCTAGTGCGGTTGCTGGTCATCGCAGGTCTAATCGCCTCGGTTGTCCCCGGTGTGGCTTACGGGCAGTCGCAGACCGGCAACGTGACCGGCACGGTGGTGGATCCAACCGATGCGGTTATTCCCGGCGCGAAAGTTGTGCTCAAGAACGACGCGACCGGTGTAACCCGCGAAACAACAACGAACGAGAGTGGTTACTTCAACTTTGACAAGATCGCTCCCGGAATCTACTCCGTCACGATCGCCATGGCGAATTTCAAGAAGGTGGTCGTGTCGGGTTTGGATGTGCGTGTGGCGAAGAGTACCGATCTGGGGAGCACCAAGCTGGAAGTCGGTCCGGTTGACTCCGCCATCCAAGTGGAAGCGGGCAGTGCCGCTTTGGTCGAAACGCAAAGTGCCCAAATCACATCCTCCTTGTCCACCAAGCAAGTAACGGAGCTTAGACAGGGTTTCGGCGGCCTGGATGGCCTTGCAATTCTCACTCCGGGAGTTATTCCCGGAATTGGCAACGTCAACTCCAACGGTATGCAGGTCGCGGCCAATGGCCAGCGCTCCCGTAGTACCCAGTTCATGCTGGATGGCCACCAGATGAACGACATCACCATTGGCGGCCCCAGTTTCTTCTTCAACAACCTAGACCAAGTCGCCGAATATCAAGTAATTACGAACCAGTTCAGCGCCGAGAACGGACGCAACTTGGGCGCTACGGTGAACATCATCACCAAAGGCGGCACCAACGACTACCACGGCACTGTCTATTGGTTGCATCGCAATTCGGCCATGGATTCGAAGACCTCTCTTCAATCCCAGAACAACATCAAAAAACCAAACCTGATTAACAACCAAGGCGGCGTCACTGTCAGAGGTCCGATCCTCCGGAACAAGCTCTTTTTCTTGGGTAGCTTCCGCTACGAAAAGCAGCCCGGCAGCACGACGTCCATTGGAACTTCGTCTGCGAAAGTTTTCACCACTAATGGAATCAACACCCTGCTCGCTGCCTTCCCCACTTCCAACACTGTGGCGGTCTACAAAACTGCGGGCCCGTTTGCCATGCCCATAGGCAATCCGACCTGCGTCGCGAGCACACTAGCCACGATTACCGTTGGGGCTGCAACGGGTGTGGAAGTCTGTGGAGTGCAGCGAAATGTGCCGAGCCAGAGCGTTTCAAAGGACTACAGTGCTCGGATTGACTATGAGACCGGCAAACACACCCTGACAGGTCGATGGATGTGGAGCAAGAATGACTTCTGCTGTTCGGGAGGGCAAAGCGGGTACTTTATTGCCATTCCCGACAAGGAACAGACGATCGGCATTACCTACCTTTACCGGGTCAGTTCGAATGTGGTGAACAGCTTCAAGTTTTCTTGGGGACGGTTCCTGGTGGCCTTTGAAGGGGCCAATACACAGCCCATAAGCAACGTCCGAGCGAATCTGGCGAGGATCGATTTGCCTTCGGGATTCTTGGATTTTGGCTTAGCGACGAACCTGCCTCAGAACCGCTTGCTCAACACCTTCCAGTATTCCGATGCAATCTCGTACTCGAAGGGCAAGCACTTCATGAGGGCAGGGCTGGAATTCCACCGCAACCTCACCACGCTGTTCTTCCTCCCCTTCATCAACGGCCAGTTCTCCTACTCCAACATCGCAAACTGGGCGAACAACGCGCCGTCAACGGTTACCTTTGCCGCTGGAAATGGAACCTTCGATCCGGGCGAGTTCGACCAGTTCTACTTTTTCCAGGATGACATCAAACTGACGCCCAGCTTGACTGTCAACCTCGGCGTTAGGTACGAGCACAACGGCCAGCCAATTAACAGGGCTGTGGACGAAATCTTGAACCGGGAGACAAATCCCGCCACGGCATTCTGGCTGCGAACCGTGCCTATCGGCGAGCGTACCCTGCCTCGGATTCCGAACGACGATAACAACTGGGCGCCGCGCATCGGTTTTGCCTGGAGCCCTCCGTGGAAAAACTGGCTGCTTGGAGACAAGCAGACCGTCATCCGCGGCGGTTACGGCATCGCCTATGAGTTGGCGTTCTACAACATCCTGCTCAACATGACCACGGCCTCGCCGCGCGTCTTCTTGTTCTCCTTGACCTCTGCCGCCGGCACGGCGATCCCGCTGCCAGGGAACGGCTTGGGGAGTGACGTGGCGAGCGTGATTCCCGTCCCCCTCAACTCCATCGATCCGCGAACCCTCTCCCAGACTCGGCTTTCCCCTAATTTCCATAACCCGTACGGGCAAAACTGGTCGCTGGGTATCCAGCGCGAAATCGGGCGCTCGCAGGTGCTGGAGGTTCGCTATGTCGGCACCAACGGCATTGGCCTGTTCCAGTCCCGCAATGCCAACCCGCTGTTCTCGGTCCAGAACACCAGCTTCCCCTCGACGGTCACGCCGAGCCCGCTCTTCCCATCCGGCACCGTGCCTTGTCCGGCTGCTCCGGTTACGGTTCCGCCGACTCCGAACCCGACGGGTGTGGGGCGGGTTGACTGCAATCGCCGCGCGGTACGTGAGCGAATCAACTCCGCGCGTTCTAATTACAATAGCCTTCAGGTGCGCTACGACATGCGCAACTTCAAGGGGCAGCTAACCGCTGGCGCGGCTTACACTTACAGCAAGGGGATTGACAACGTCAGCGAGATCTTCGCTATCTTCGGAAGCGGTTCAGTGGCCTTTGCAGAAAATCCCTTCAACATCAACAAGTCGGAGCGTGGGGCTTCGAATCAAAACCTGGCGCAGACACTGGCTCTCAGCTACATCTGGGATTTGCCTTGGTTCCGTTCACAGAAGGGCGTTGTGGGGCGCGTCCTGGGTGGCTGGTCTGTAAGTGGAGTTAGCACGTTCCTGTCCGGGCGTCCGTGGACACCGGTCCAGTTCACTGGTAACACGGTGTGCGGACAGGATGGCGCTTTCAACTCTGCCTTTGCTGGCATCCTCGCAACCTGCCGGGCATTCCTTGCCACTGCCAGTGCGCCGCTCACTGAGGTGGGGTTTGTGGACTCGACGGGCCAAATCCATCAGAACAGCAGCTCGGGCACCGTGGTCCCAATCAGTGCTGTGCACTTCCTATTCAACGATGCCAACGCGGTGACGTTCTTCCACCCGACGAATCCGTTCGGCGTCGGCAGAAATAACTTCCGTGGCAACCGAACTTTCAATTCGGATATCGCCATCAACAAGAAGACGAACATTACCGAACGAATTTCCCTCCGCTACCGGATGGCGATGAATAACGCCTTCAACCATCGCAACTTTGGCGTCCCAGATATCTTCGTCGATGATCCGGGAACGTTTGCTGTGCCGCAGAAAAACGATGTCGGCGGGCGCAGCATCCGCATGGGATTCTGGGTCGAGTTCTAACTTAACCTCAACCAGAAGGGGGGAGCCGGTTGGCTCCCCCCTTTTTCTATTTCGACCGGTCCCATCGGCAACCCTGCTTCACAAACTTTTCAACTGCGACAGCCGGAACGGCTCTCCGATATTTTCCCGCAGCTCCTGCCACACGCGGTCCGGCAGTGACCGGAACACCTCCACCACGTTGGGATCGAACTGTGTCCCGGCGTGCTTGGCAATCTCCTCATGCGCTGCCGCCAGCGGCAGCGCCTTGCGGTATGGCCGGTCGGAAATCATGGCGTCGAGCGTGTCCGCAATCGCGAAAATCCGCGCGCCCAGCGGGATCTCGTCGCCCTTCAATCCCCGCGGGTAACCGGAGCCGTCATAATGCTCCTGATGCGAGAGCACGATTTCCGCCGCCTCTTTCAGGAATGGGATGCGCTGCAGCACCGCGTGGCCGATGTCGCAATGCCGCTTGATGATCACCCATTCCTCCGGCGTCAGCGGCCCCGGCTTGCGCAGGATCTGGTCCGGTACGGCCATTTTCCCGATGTCGTGCAGGAACGCCCCGCGCGCGATGTGGTGCAGCTCCGGCCCGCCCACGCCCATGGCCCGCGCGATGCAGATCGTATAGGCGGTCACGCGCTGGCAGTGGCCTTCTGTTTCCGCGTCCTTCAAGTCCAGCGCCCCGCCCAGCGCCTCCAGCGTGTAGTCGTAGGACTGCTCCAGTTCCTCCAGGGCATTGCGCAGTTGCGCCGTGCGCTCGGCCACTCGCTGCTCCAGCTCTTGCTGGTAACGCCGGTTCTCCAACAGCAGCCGCCGGTGCTCGAGCGCCCGGTGCACGGCATGGTAGAGCTGGTCGCGCTCGAACGGCTTCAGGATGTAGTCGTACGCGCCGCGGCGGATGGCTTCCAGAGCGATCGAGATGTCGTGCATCGCCGTCACCATCACCACCGGTACGTCGAGATCGCGCGTCCGAACCCGCCCCAGCAGCTCCAGCCCATCCATCTCCGGCATCACGATGTCGCTCAGCACCAGGTCCGGCGGATGGCTGTGCAACTGCGCCAGCGCTTCCTGGCCGTTCGTCGCCGTCACGCACTCGTAGCCCTTCGCTTCGAGCAGCGTGGCCACCACTTCGCGGATCGCGTCCTCGTCGTCCACCACCAGGATTCGTTCGGGGCTCATTGCACTCCTTGGCCGCATGATTATACCCCGGTTAACTCTCGCGTCATTCCCCCTGCGGAGTGCGGTGTCACCTTTCCGGCAAGACCCGCCCTTGCCTCCGGCGCCCATTCTTTACACCCGCGGTCCCATGTACTAGATTCTTTCTCCCATGGCTTCCGATCACCGCTTCGAGAGGCAGGTTGTTCTCGTCACCGGCGCCGCCTCCGGCATCACCGGCCAGGCCATTGACTTCAGCGGCGGCTGGACCGATGTGGACCGCGAATGAGGCGCCCGGCGATGCGTTGCTCAACACTCCTCCTTTTTCTTTTCGTGTCCGGCCTGCTTGCCGCTCCGCCCGCCCGCGCGCAACAGCCCGCCGCGGCGGAAGACCTGCGCCACGCCGAATTCAAGCAGTTGGCGGCGCAATTGGTCGAGCGCCGCCGCTCCGGCGCGGACGAGACCGAAGACCTGCAGGAAAAAACTCTCAAGCTGCTCGACGCCATCGTGCTCGAGCAGTTGAACCGCCCCGGCCCGCGCGATCTGGCCGGCCTCAATCAGCGCCTCGCCGCTTCACTAGCCCGGCCCGGGGCCCTGGGTGAAAGCTACGAACTGGTCCGTCTGGGTGCCACTCCCCTCGGCGAAGTCTATTACGCCATTATTGTCAATTTTTCGATGAGCGGCCCTTCCGCCATCCGCTTCTACCCGCCCGCACCGCAGGGCTACCGCCTCGCCGCGCGCATTGACCGCTGGGAATTTCCCGACTTCTTCGATGAATACGTCGAGCTGGTGCCCATCAAGGCCTCCGACGTCGTCTTCGTCACCGTCAACGGCCGCACCGACGAACTGCGCACCGGCGCCTTCGCTGCCTGGCGCTTTGCCGAAGGCCGCTTCTCCGCCGTATGGACCACCGACATCCTCGAGCGCTCCTCCTACGAAGTCCGTCCCGACGGCTTCCACCTTTCCTTCTGCTCGCAGAACGACGAGCAGAACCCCCGCTTCTGCCGCCGCATGATGCGCGAGCGTTACCAGTGGGACGGTTTTGCCTGGCGCCGCGTCGAGCAGCAGGAATCGGATGCCCCCCGGCCTTAACGCCCCGTTCGCGTCCACTCATCGCTCGGTTGACTTGCCGATTACCCTGTGAAAACATAACCGCGTTTTCTTTCCTTGACTGGTTGGCGGCCGGAGGCTCCATGAGCGATTCCTATCTGGCGCGGGACATCATGATCTCTGCGGTCGCCACCATCCCGCGGGGGGCCTCTCTCCTCGACGCCGCCATTGCCATGCGCCGCAGCTCCATCCGCCATCTCCCCATCGTGGACGGCGAGCGCCTCGTCGGAATCATTACTGAGCGCGACGTCCACCGCTGTGCGCCCTCCCTGCTCAGTGAAATCACGCAGGAGGAGTACAACGCCATCTTTGAAAACACACCGATCGAGCGCGTGATGAGCCGCGATCCCATCACCGTCGCGCCGGATACGCCTGTCCGCGAAGTCGTCAGCATCCTGCTCGAGCGCAAGATGGGCTGTCTGCCCGTCATCGACGGCGGGCGCCTGGTCGGCATCATCACCCGCTCTGACTTGCTTAATATGCTTCTGAATTTTCTCCCCGTCCCGCCGGAGCCCGCGGCCTGACCGCGGCGCGCCGAAAAGCTGTGTCTCCGCTCTGGAATTCGCCGCGCGACTGGTTCCGCTGGCTTCTCTTTGAGATCGGCGCGGGCTACTACACCGAAAAACTCGCCACTGGCCCCGAGGCTGAGCTGCGCGCCGAGTTTGCCGAGTTCCTCGCGCCGCCTTGCGGAGCGCGTGTGCTCGACGTTGGCTGCGGCCCCGGCCATCTCGCCCGGTTGCTCGCCCGCCGCGGCTGCCGCGTCACCGGAGTGGACCGCGGCCGCCGGCTGCTGCGCCTTGCCCGCCGCTGGGCCGCGCAAGACCCCGAAGCCGCCGCGCGCTCCATCGAGTTCCATCGCGCGCCCGCCGAGCGCCTGCCGTTTTCCGGCGGCGTCTTCGACCTGACCTTGGCCACCACGGTCGTTTATTTCGTCGCGCAGCCCGCGGCCGTGTTGCGCGAGATGGTGCGGGTTACGCGGCCCGGCGGCACGGTGGCCACGCTCGACCCGCACGCCTCGATGAACCGCCGGTCCGTGCGTGACTTCTGCGAGCGCCGGCACCTCGGTCCGCAGGACACCCGCAAGCTCATCGCCTGGGCCATCGCCTCCGAGCGCTGTCTGCGCTTCGAGGCGCACGAGCTTCGCGCCCTGCTCGTCGCCGCCGGCCTCGAGGCCATCGAACTCGATCGCCGCATGGCCGGCCTGGTCTGGTTCGCCCGCGCCAGAAAACCCGCCGGCCCCTGATGCCATCTCAAATCCTGTTATTCTTGTCATTCTGAGCGAAGCGAAGAATCTCTCTTCATAACACCGAAGGTGGAAGCGTTCTGGGAGCTGACAAATTGATGAAGCGTCTCATCTCAACTCTTGCCGCACTCGTTCTTTTCTCGCTGGCCGCCTTTTCTCAGCAATCCTCCCCCGTGCCGCCCGCGGCCCCCGCCAGCCCCGAATTCCTCAAAGCCGCGGACGAAGTGCTCGCCGACGTCAGTAAGCTCATTTCTCTGCCGGTGAAATCTCCGCTGAAGAAAACCGTGCGCTCCCGCGAGGAAATCCGCGAATACATTCTCCGCGAGGTGCGCGAGGACCGCGACGCCGCCAAGTGGGACGCCGATCAGAAGGCGCTGGAAAAATTCGGACTCCTCCCCCGCGGCTTCGATCTGCAGAAGTGCGTCGTGGACCTCCTTACCGAGCAGGTGGCCGGGCTTTACGACCCCAAGGGCAAGGAGTTTTACATTGCCGACTGGATCGCCCTGCAAGACCAGCGCATGGTCATGGCTCATGAGCTCGTCCACGCCTTGCAGGACCAGCATTTTGATCTCAAGGTCTGGTCCGAAGCCGCCCGGCCCAACGACGACGCCGAACTCGCCCGCCACTCCGTCCTCGAAGGCGCCGCCATCGCCGGCATGTTGGAGTACTTGCTGCGCGAGCAGAAGCTGACCGTGAATGACATGCCTGACCTCGAGCAACTCATCCGCGCGCAGATGGTCGGCGAGACGAACAAACAAAGCCAGCTTGCCAGGGCGCCCGCCTACATCCGCGACTCGCTCTTGTTTCCGTACCTTGCCGGCGTCACGTTCACCCAGCGCCTCCTCCGCGCCGGCGGTGGTTGGGAGCAGTTTCACAAAGTCTTCGAGAAGCCGCCCGCCTCCACGCGCCAGATCCTGCATCCCGATCTCTATCTTTCCGGAGAAAACCTCCTGCCGGTACCGCTCAGTGCCGCTATTGGCGCCGTGCCGGCCGGTTGGAAGAAGCTCGACGAAAACACGCTCGGCGAATTCGGCGTCCACGCCGTGCTCAAGCAGTTCCTCGGCGATGAGCGCGCCAGGCGCCTCTCGCCCGCCTGGGCCGGTGATTCCTATGCCGTCTTCGAGCAGGAAAAAACAAAGCGCGTGCTGCTCCTCTTCCGCCTGCGCCTGGCTGGCGCCGTCGATGCCGCTCGCTTCTTCGGCGCCTACAGCGAAACCCTCGAACTGAAATACGCCTTGCGCTCCACGCTCTTCCGCCGCCCCAACTTTTTCTCTTTTGCGACCGGCCAGGGCGGCGTTTTCCTCTACTGCCGCCGCGACGACTGCCTCGCCGTTGAAGGTGCCACTCGCGCGCTCTTCGATCTCTTTACCCGCGCCCTCCGCTGGCCCGACGCCGCTCGCCCCGCCTCCCCCGCCAAACCCGCCGAAAAAATCGTCTCCCTGCCGTCCTCTTTGCACCGAGGTTCGTACACTCTGTACCCAACACCCTAAACCCTTTTCCGGTTCGCCCGTTCTGCTAAACTCTCCGCGATGTCCCTGTTCGATCTGCCGCGAATTCCCGAGTCCGAAGTCATGGACGACTCCGGCGAAGTCGACGCCTACTCGTCCGCCGCCGCGCAAGCCTTTCTCGACAAAATTGACGACACGTTTGTCGCCCACGCCCTGCGTCTCCTGCGGGGCAGGGAATCCGGCCGTGCGCTCGATATCGGCACCGGCCCCGGCCAGATTGTCCTGAAACTCGCGCGCCGTTTGCCCGGCTGGCACTTCACCGCCGTGGATCGCTCTCCCAACATGATCGCCCAGGCCCGCCGCAATGCTGTGAGTGTAGCGCCGGGCTTTAGCCCGGCATCTTCCTCTGTACCCGATCTGCGCGTCCAATTCCTTATCGCCGACGGCAACCGCCTCGATTTCCCCGGCCAATCTTTTGATTTCGTCCTGTGCAATTCCGTCCTGCACCATCTCGCCGAGCCGCAAAATGTTCTTTCCGAAATCGCCCGCTTGGTGAAGCCCGATGGCGCGATCCTGCTCCGTGATCTTCGCCGCCCCTCGCGCCTCGGCTATCGGCTGCACGTCCGCTGGTACGGCCGCCATTATTCCGGTCTGATGTACCGGCTCTACTGCGCCTCCGTCCGCGCTGCCTACACCGTTCCCGAACTCGAAGCTCTCCTCCGCCGCTCTCCCCTCGCCGCGCCCAGTGCGAACGGCATTGCCACGCGCGTCTTCACACACGCCCGCACCCATCTCGGCATCGAGCGCCCGCTGGCGTAGCGCCCGCCTTTAGGCGGGCATTCTCCCAGTCACCTAGCGGCGGCTTGGAGTTTACCCCGACGCCTTTTGTCGGGGGCCGCTTCTACACCCTGCCTGCGCTATAATCCCCGCGGCCACACGCGCATGACTACCGAACAGAGCCGCGTCGAGCAACTCCTCAAAGCCCGCGCCGAAGTCGAGCAGGAACTCGGCCGCATGCAGGCGGAGGTTTCGGTCCTGTTCACCGACGTGGTCGGCTCCACCGCCTACTTTGAGCGCTACGGCGACATCGCCGGCCTGGCCATGGTTACGCGCTACGCTGACCTCGCCGCCGAGGCCGTGCGCGAGATCGGCGGTCGCCCCGTCAAAACGATTGGCGACGCCATCATGGCCGAGTTTTCCGAGGCGCAGCGGGCCGTGCGTGCCGGCGTCGAAATCCAGCGCCGCTTGTTACAACTCAACGCCACACTGGTGCAGAAGGACCGTCTCCAGCTTCGCGTCGGCATCCATCTGGGAAAGTGCTTCCGGCAGCAGGAAGACCTCTATGGCGAAGGCGTCAACAATGCCGCGCGCGTCATCAAGGGCTGCGGCCCGGCGCAGATTCTCATCTCGCGCAGCGTCCGCAACGCGCTCCCATCCGATTTTCCGTTTCGCTGCAACCAGGTCGGCGAAATCGAGCTGAAGAAGGGCGGCGAAAAGGAAGAAGTATTCGAAGTCGTATGGACGGAAACGCAGACTTACGTCGAGCTGCGCCACCACACCACCGTCGCGCTCAAGCGCGGCGACCTGAAAGCGCCCGGGCTCAACATCGAAGACCTTGTCCAGCCTTCGCCGCCTCCGCTCGCTACGCAGAAAACGCCCGCGGCCGAAACCTCCTCCACGACCACGCCGCTGCCCGCCGTTTCGCTCTCCGCGCGCTACGAGCTGCTCGGCGAGCTCGGCGCCGGCGGCATGGGCATCGTCTATAAGGCGAAGGACCGCGAGACCGGCGACCTCGTCGCCCTGAAAGTCCTCCGCCCCGAAGTCGCCGCCGACGCCGAGGGCATGGCCCGTTTCAAGCACGAGCTTCGCGTCACCCGCCGCATCACTCACAAAAACGTCTGCCGCATCCACGAGTTCAGCCGCACCGAAGATTCCGCCTTTATCTCCATGGAGATGGTCGAAGGCGAAAGCCTCCGCCAGATCCTCGCGCGCTTCGGCAGCATGACGCCGAAGAAAGGTGTGCAGATTGCCCAGCAAATTTGCGCCGGCCTCCGCGAAGCGCACTCGCAGGGCATCGTCCATCGCGACCTCAAGCCCGAAAACGTGATGATCGACCAGGCCGGCAACGTCAAGTTGATGGACTTCGGCATCGCTCGCTCGAACCTCGGCCTGGCCGCGACTGCCGCTGGCGTTGTTGTCGGCACGCCCGCCTACATGGCCCCCGAGCAGGTGCAGGGGAGGACGGCCGACGCCCGGTCAGATATTTATTCCCTCGGACTCATTCTCTACGAAATCTTCACCGGCACGCCGGCCTTCCGCGGGAAAACGCCCGTCGAAGTTGTTTTCAAACAGCTCAAGGAAACGCCTCCGCCGCCGCGCCAGCTCGAGCCCACGCTGCCGCTCCACATCGAGCTGGCCATCGTTCGCTGCATCGAAAAAGATCCCGCGGATCGCTTTCAGTCCGTGGACGATCTCGAAGCCGCCCTCGCCGGAAAACTCGAAGAGCGCCCCGCCGCCGCGGGGACAATTCCGACACCGACTCCTGCCGTGCCCGTATCGGACCGGATCACCGCCGATGCCATCGCTCCGCCCGCGCCTACCCCGCCGGTCGCTGCCCCATATAGACCGCCTGTCATCCTGAGCGAAGCGAAGGATCTCTCTTCCGTTGCGCCGTCATCTTCACCTGCCGAACGCGCCGCGCCCGCGTCGCACCCCGCGCCCTACGTGCCTGCGCAACGCGCCGGCTCCACACTCAGCACCGGCCTCGTTTTCGGCGGAGTATTTCTGGTCATCCTTGTCGGTGGCTTCTTCGCAGTAAAGCATTTCACTGGCTTGAAGCCTGCGCCCCAGCAGGCACAAGTGCCGGCAACGCAAATCGCGCAGCAGCCTGCAACGCCGGCGCAACTACCCGCAGAGCCCGCTGTCCAACCGCCCGCGCCCGCAGGTACGGCCTCTGGTGGCCGCCCGGAAACGAAGGCGCCTCCGGAATCAGTCCCTGCGCGCGAGTCCGCAAAAACTCCTTCCACGTCCGCGTCGGTCTCTGCACCGCCGTCGCAGCCGCCGGCCACGACGACACCTGCACCTGCCCCGATGCGCCCCCTGCCGGACTATTCTTTTGCGCGCACGCTGGCCGGCCACTCCGGTGCCGTGTCGAGCGTCGCCTTCAGCGGCGATGGACGCCTGCTCGCCTCCGGCAGCGCTGACAAGACCGTGCGCCTATGGGAAGCTGGCAGTGGCCAGCCGCTGCACGTGCTAAAGGGCCACGCCGGCGCGGTCACCGCCGTCGCCGTCAGTCCCGATGGCGCACTCGTCGCCTCGGCCAGTCTCGACCGCACCGTCAAGCTCTGGGACGCGGCCAGCGGCCGCGAAGCCGCCGCACTGCCGAAGGAGGCGTCGGGTTTCCTGGCGGTCGCGTTCAGTCCGGACGGCCGCCTGCTGGCCGCTGCCATGCAGGACGGCCGCGTGAAACTTTTCGAAATGCCTTCCGGCCGTGGCGCGCAGAGCCTCGACGCTCACACTGGGCCGGTGTACGCGCTCGCCTTCAGCCCGGACGGACGTCTGCTCGCCTCCGCGGGCCGCGATCAAAAAGTCAAATTGTGGCAGGTCTCCTCAGGACAGGAAGTGGCGGCGCTCGCGGGCCACGCCGATGCTGTCACCAGCCTCACCTTCAGTTCCGATAGCCGCACGCTCGCTTCGGGTAGTGAAGACAAATCGGTGCGTCTGTGGGATGTGGCGTCGCGCCGCGAACTTCGCTCTCTCTCGGGTCACGCTGCCGGCGTGGACGGCGTCGCCTTCAGCGCCGACGGGCGCGTGCTGGCCTCCGGCAGCGCCGACAAAACCATCAAGCTCTGGGAAGTGTCCTCGGGAAGGGAACTGAAGACGCTCACTGGCCACGTCTTTGGCATCGCCGCCGTTGTCGCCTCCCGCGACGGCCGCTGGCTGGCCTCCGCCGCCGGCGACAACACCATCCGCCTCTGGCGCCGCGAGTAGCGCCAGGCTTCTGCCGGGCGCGCACTGCTCATATCTTTTTGCGCCGCATCCACCGCACCAGCAGAAAGAGAATTACGATCGCGGCCGCGATGCCTGTGAGGATCAGCGCGCCGCGATGGAATGTTTCAAGTACTCGTAGCCAAGCATCCCCGAGAAAATATCCCAGCGAGACAAACGTAAGTACCCAAAAGATCCCGCCCGTGTAGGCAAACGCCGCGAACGCGTGCGGCTCGAGCTCCGCCGTCCCCGCCACGTACGCCGTCAGATGGCGCACGCCGGGCACGAAGTAGCCGAACGTCAGCGACCACTTGCCGATGTGCTCGAACCAGTCGTGCGCCCGGTGGAGCATCTCCGGCGTGACGTGCACGTACTTCCCATACTTGTGCAGGATGCGCAGCCCCAGCGTGCGTCCCAGCACGTAGCTCAGCGAAATGCCGCACATCGTTCCCAGAAACGCGCTGG
Source organism: Acidobacteriota bacterium (assembly GCA_016201285.1). GTDB lineage: Bacteria > Acidobacteriota > Terriglobia > Acidiferrales > UBA7541 > JACQDE01. The sequence goes on from JACQDE010000081.1 coordinate 25,849, forward strand.
CGATGGCCGGCGCAAACTGCACGTCGCCGCGGTACACCAGATAGCCGAGATAGGTGAGCAGTAACTCGTCCGGCACCGGCAGCCCGACGATCCCGAACATCAGCAGGCAAAACACGCCGCCGTAGGCATGATGCGCCACCCACTGCAAAATGGCTTCCGTCGGCATTCGGTCCGCGCCTCCACGTCATCAGGCCCAGATGGTTGTGCCGCGGCCTGCGCGCCGCTCCAGCCGCTCCAGCCGCTCCAGCCGGTGCTCCAGCCGCGCGCGCAGTTTCCGATGCACCGCTGCGGTGATGTTTCCCGTTTGCAGCGCCTCGCCCAGCGCCGCCAGTGCCTCACGCGTCAGCGCCGCCGCGCGTTGCGGCGCCCGCGCCTGGTGCTCATAGTACATCGCCAATTGCTCGTACGCCTCCAGCGCGGTGTCCATTTCACCGTCGCTCGTAGAGGCCGCCTTCAGGCGGGCATCTGGTGCCGAGCTAAAGCCCACCTCTATGCCTGCCAATTCTCCCCACAATTCTGTGGCGCGGCCAAAATCCCGCTCGCGTTTTGCCAGCCGCGCCAATTCTCGCCGTGCCGCGCGGTCCAACTCTCCCGGCAAACCAGCGGCGAGCGCGCGCTCGTAAACCTGCCGCGAGCGTTTCATCTCCCCGCGCCGCCGCAGGAGCCGCGACAACCCAAACAGGTCCAGCGCCTCGCAGTCCGCCGTCTCCGGCTCCTCGAGCAGCGACAGCATTTTTCCGGAAAGCGCCGCGAGCCCGCGCAAGTCATGCTGGTTGTGCCGGAAGACGTCCGCCAGCGGCTCGGCCGCTCCGCCCCGCAAATAATCAAAATAGAGTTGCGGGATCATCTGGCTCCAGAGGTCCGGCCCGCGGTCCCAGCCGAGAATGTGTTTTTCGAGTTCCGTCAGCCGCACGGACTGCAACCGCATCCTCCACAGTTGCCGCGCCGGATGAAGCAAGTCGAGGTGCGCGCGCAGCGCCTGCGCTTCGATCGCACGCGTCATGCGGTAGCGCGTCTCGAGCAGCGGCCAGTCGAACGTCTTGCCGTTGAACGTCACCAGCACGGGCCGCTCGCGCAGCCGCTCGCCAAGCGCCAGCAGCAGCGAATGCTCCTCGCCGAAATCGCGCATGAAATACTGTTCGACCTGCAAGCCGCCCGCGTCCCACCATGCCACGCCCACCAGAAATGCGTACGTCCCCGTGCCTCCCGCCAGGCCCGTTGTTTCCGTGTCGAGGAAGAGCCATTGTTGCGGATCGCTCAGCGCACTCGCCGCCTCCGGCGCGAGCAGCCGCAGCGCCTCCGGCTTGGGCGAACAACTCTCCGGCTCGGCGTACCACCGCCGCACCGCGACGTGCTCACCGTACTCATTCCGCCGCACCTCGCCGCCGACGATCCGCGCCAGCGCATCCGTATTGCCGAGCGGGCGCTGCTCTGCGGCGGCACGCGCTTCCTGGCCTGCGGGCATGGCGCGCCTCGCTGCTGGCCGCAACGCCGCAATCCGCCCCAACCTGTCATTCAGCGGTGCACTCATTCAGATCCCAACTGCGCCACCGAGGCACAGAGTCCCAGAGAAATCAGAAAATAGCTCTAACCTACTGGCGCTGTCTTGCGTCTGTCCTCCCATTTTCTAATTTCTCTTTTCTATTTTCTTTCTGTTTTCCGCTGTGTTTCTGTGGCTATCTCTCTTCACACAATCGCGCCAGGATGGCCAGCGCCGCCTCCTTCGCCCGTTCGTGCTTCTCTCCGGCAGGACCCACGCAAGATGGACACCCCTTCTCGCACGAGCAGCCGGCAATCAACTCGCGTGTCTTCGCCACCAGCAGATCGTGCACGCGGAAGAGCGGCTCGCTGAACCCGATCCCGCCCGGATACGCGTCGTAGAGATACAGGTTCGGCTCGAAATACTCCTTCGTCTCGTCTGTCTCCGCGTTTCCTCTGCGCTCTCCGCGCCTCTGCGTTAGATTTTGAATTTCCTCCAACGACGGCGCCTCCTCAAATTCAACCCCGACATTCGGCGAGGGCGGCCGCTCACCGATGGCCGTGCCCAGGTCGCGCCGATCGCACATCAGCAGCAGCGTGGCCACCGACTCCAGCGCGTGCAAGAGGCCAAACATCCCCGCCTGCCGCTCGGAAATCGGGAAGGGAAGCGACTCCACCAGCGGCCGCTCGAGCGTCATCCAGTACGCCGTCGTGTGCATCTCGTTTTCCGGCAGTTCGAGCCGTCCCGCGCCCACGTTTTCGTTGGTGAAGAATTTTATTTTCTTGAAGCCAACAACCTGCGAGCGCACCAGCACGTCGCCGTGCGCCCGTCCGCCCGGCCCCGTCACGCTCGCGTGCTCCGCGCATTCCAGCACGCGTACCTGCGTGTAGCGCACCGCGTCGGTGTAATAATCCACGTCCACGCGCTTCACGTACGCCTTGCGCTCCTGGAAATCCAGACGCTCCACGTGATACTGCTGCCCTTCGTGGAGGTAGATCGCTTTGGGATGCACGAACTCCAGCGCGCTCGAGAAATCCACCTCGCCGATCACTTCCGCTTCGCCGGTGATGTCAATGATCACGAAGTTGTCGCTGGTCACCGAGCGCAGGCTGATCGTATCCGCCGGATAGACCTCCTGCGTCCAGTGCCAGTGCTCGCCGCTGCGGTGCAGAAAGCCTGCCTCCTCGAGCCGCGCGCACAGTTCCGGCAAATCCACGTCGCCGAATTTCTCTTGCGGCCCGAGCGGCAGCTCGAACGCTGCGCACTTCAAATGGTTGATCAGGATTTCCAGATTATCCGGCTGGATGTAGCCGTGCTCCGGCGACTTTCCAAAAAAATAATCCGCGTTCTTCACGATGAACTGGTCGAGCGGTGCCGACGACGCCACCAGCACCGCGCACGAGCTTCCGCTGCGGCGTCCCGCGCGGCCCGCGCGTTGCCACGTGGACGCGATCGTGCCCGGATATCCGGCCATCACCGCCGTATCCAGCGAGCCAATGTCGATGCCCAGCTCCAGCGCGTTGGTCGAAACCACGCCGCGGATTTTTCCTTCGCGCAGCCCGCGCTCGATCTCCCGCCGCTCGCCCGGCAGATAGCCGCCGCGATAGCCGCGGATGGCCTCCGGCTGTCCCGGTGGCACGGGGTTTGCCTCGCGCAGATAGGTGAGCATCACCTCCGTGTGCAGCCGGCTGTTCGCGAAGACGATGGTCTGCTGCCCACGCTTCAGAAATTCCTGCGCCACGCGCGACGCTTCGTTGATGCAGCTCCGCCGGATCCCGAGGAAGCGGTTCACCACCGGCGGGTTGTAGAAGACCATGAACTTTTCCGCTGCGGGCGCGCCGTTTTCGTCGAGTACATCCACGTCCGCTTCGATCAGCCGCGACGCCAGCTCGCCCGGATTCGCAATCGTTGCCGACGAGCAGATAAATTGCGGATCGGAGCCGTAGAATCGCGCAATCCGCCGCAGCCGCCGCAGCACGTTGGCGAGGTGGCTGCCGAAAACGCCGCGATAAGTGTGCAGTTCGTCCAGCACGATGTATTTCAAATTTTCAAACACCCGCGTCCATCTGGTGTGGTGCGGCAGGATGCCCGTGTGCAGCATGTCCGGGTTGGTCAGGACAATGTGCCCTTTCTCGCGGATGGCGCGGCGCGCGTCGGTGGGCGTATCGCCATCGTAGGTGAACACCCCGAAGGAATTTTCCAGCCGCTGCCCCAAATCGTGCAGCTCCGCAAGCTGGTCTTGGGCCAGCGCCTTGGTGGGGAAGAGGTACATGGCCCGCGTGTCGGGGTTTTCCAGCACCGCGTTCAGCACCGGCAGGTTGTAGCAGAGTGTCTTGCCGGAAGCCGTCGGCGTTACCACCACGACGTTGCGCCCCGCGCGCACGCGCTCCGCCACCGCGGCCTGGTGCGTGTAGAGCTCTGTCACACCCTTCGCTGCGTACGCCGTGGCCAGCTCCGGTCGCACCCAGTCTGGCACGGCCACGCGCTGCGCTTCGCGCGCCGGGATGTGGTGGATGGCGGTAATGACTTCGCCGGTGTGATCGCGCGCGGCCAACTCCTCAATCGTGCCGCGGACGCCCGCCGCCAGCCCGCTCGATGTGCGCACTGCCAGGGATTGGCCCATTGTTTCTCCTTCGCCTTTTATTCGCTAGAGGCTACCACGCGCCCCCACCATGCGCAAGCGCCTTCCCTACGCCTGTTTAGAGGATGTTGTTTTGCTGAGGCCCGACGCAGTTAGCCGGGCCGAAGTATCTCTCCTACAGTGGCGCGCCGTCACCACGAGAGCACCTTCAGCAATCCTGTCCTGTCGTCGCTGCATCCTACTTGAACGTATAATCCAGTGATCGCGTGGAGGGGACGAATTGAATTTCCGGCGCACGGCGCAATTTTCAGCTTTGTTGACCGCCCTGTTGCTCGCACCTGCCGTGCGGGCCAACGACCCCTCGCCCGAAGCGCTGGTCGAAGGCAGCCACTGGAAGCGCGCGAAGGCATTGCTCGAGCCCCGCGTGCAGGCCAATCCCAATGATGCACAAGCTCTTTTCCTCCTTTCACAAGTTCGCGTTGCCTACCGCGACTTCAAGGACGCAGTCGCGCTGGCGGAGCGCGCCGCCGCGCAGAATCCGAAAAGCGTCGAGTATCGCCAACAGGTTGCTGAAGCGGTCTGCGAGCTTGCCGGAAAGGAAAAATCTTTTTCTTTGGGGCGCCGCTGCAAGCAGGAGCTGGAAGCAGCCGCGGCGCTTGATCCGAACCATGTCGATTCCCGCTGGGGCCTTATGGAATGGCACATGGAAGCTCCGTGGATTATCGGCGGCAGGAAGGATGAAGCGCGCAAGCGGCTCGCGGAAATCCAGCGCATCAATCCTTCTCGCGGATTCCTGGCGCAGAACCGCATGAACCAGTACGAAAAGAGGGCAGACTCGCCCGAACCGCTCCTCCTGAAAGCGCTCGAGGCCAACCCGAAAAGCTACTCGGTCCACATGGCGCTCGTGAATTTCTACTTTTCCGACGGGCAACGAAAATACGACTTAGTGGAAATGCACGCTCGCGAGGCACTCAAGCTCGAGCCCGGCCGCACGGGCGGCTACGGGGGCCTGGCTATCGTTTTTGCGCGGCAGAAGCGCTGGCCGGATCTGGACGCGATTCTGACCCAGGCGGAGAAAAACGTTCCCGACAACTTTTCACCCTACTTCAATGCCGGAAATGTTCTCCTTACGGGCGGGAGCGACCTGCTCCGTACCGAAAAATATTTCCGCAAGTATCTGACCATGGAGCCCGAGCCGAATTTGCCCTCTCACGCCGACGCCCGCTGGCGCCTCGCTCTGGTGCTTGAAAAGATGAACCGCAAGCCGGAAGCCATTCAGGAACTCCAGAAGGCCATCGAGCTCAACCCCAACCACGAAGCCGCCAAGAAAGACCTGAAACGTTTGAAGTAGCACTTGGCAGCCTGCTGAAATTTCGCTTGTCAGCGTCCTGCCAGCGCCCGCAGCGCCTCTCTTGCACTTGACTCGCGGCTCGGCGCTTCCGGCCAAGCTATCTTTGTCTCCATCGCCGGTGACTTGCTTGTCAGTCCGGCCTTCGCCTCTCCAGCAGCTTTCGCGGGCTGTCCCAACCGCTGCGCAATCCGCGCTCGGTAGACGCGTGCCCACGCGCAGTAGAAATCCGTGTCCATCGGTTCCAGCGACGCCCTCTCCAGAGCGCTGCCGAACTCGCGTTTTGCCCCGGCAAGTTTTCCCGCGCGGTAGAGCATCCGCCCCATCACAAAACGGATCTGCTGCTGATTCGCCGCCACATCGTCCGGGTCAAGTGCGATCGCCCGCCTGCAGATTTCAGCGGCCTTGCTAAACTCGCCGCCGTCTTCCAATTCACTCACCTGACCGAGCAGCTTCGCCTGTTCGCGATTCCGTCGGGCCACTGCTGTCCAACGGGGCAGGCGCATGTCTGGATCGAGCGTCACCTGCGTCGCCATCGCCGGCAGGTTCAGCGAAAACGGCGTCACCCCGCCCCGCGTGGCCACGGAATGCTCCACCGCGCCCTTCGCGGTCTGCACGCGCATTTCCACGCGCACCTGGAAATCCTCCGGCACATTTTTCAAAACGATTTCGCCCAGCAGCACGTTGGGCGCGTCCGACGGCACCCGCCGCAACCCAATCTCCGGGATTTGCGTGCCATTGATGAAATATTCGAAAAACCATCCCAGATTGCGCCCGGAAATTTCCTCACAGATTTTCCGGAAATCCGCAATCGAAGCACTCTTGCCGGCATAGCGCTTGTAGAATTCACGCAGCGCGCGGTCCACCCGCTCGCGGTCAATCACGGTTTCCAGCGCCCGCCACACCAGCAGCCCGCGCTGGTAGAGCGTCGCGTGCGCTATTTCCCACGGCTCGCGGAAAAGCTTCAGCCCCAGCGCAAGCGGCCGCAAAGGCTCCGGCGCGAGCGCGTCGCGCATCGCTCGCTGCACCATGCGCCGCGCCTGCTCTGGGTTTTTCTCTCTCATGTAGCGCCACGCGAGATATTCCGCCAAGCTTTCCGCCAGCCAGCCGTCTTCCTGCTGCTTGAGAGTCACCTCGATGGGAAACCACTGGTGCGCAATCTCGTGTGGCAAGAATTCCGGCGCCCACCCCGGATAGCCGTGATACTTGATCGCGTCTTCGCTGACCACCAGAAAGCCGGGTGCCGAATAGCCAATCGCACCCTGCTGCCCTGGAAATCCTTGAATGATGTTGAACTCTCCCCATTCTGCTTTGATCGGCGGTCCAATCGCTTTTGCCAATGAACCAAACATTTCTGCCATGCTGAGGAAGATCGCCCCTGACCGTTTTACATGTGCGGGGCTGACGCAGGGATTCGGCGTAAGGCGTTTGTCCTCAAGCGCGATTGCGACTAACTTGAGACGGTCTGCTGAACAACCGACGTTTGGAGAAGCTGTAATAGAGCGCGATGAAACTCTAAATGGCGTCTTGAAACCGAACGAACCACTTATCTCAGCACTAGGCGAATCCATTGTTGTGCTTCCACTGGAAAACGCCCGCCATCCGGCAGGAAGATGAACGACGATTTGGTTCTGCGTAAACGCAGACAAATCCACCGCCGGGTACCACCACGACTCGTCCCGCAGCAGAATGCCGTCTTTCGTGATGTAGTCCAACTCCCCGCGCGGCAGCGTGCCTTCATATACAAATGTCAGCGTGATCCGCTCTGCTTCCGATTCGGGTGCTGTAGGGGCGGACCCATGTGTCCGCCCCGCCGCCTCCGCCAGCCACACCTGCACCTTTGACGACCCCAGCCGCCCACTGCGCCGGAATTCCAGCTTGCGACCTTGCGCATCGGTGACTTCCAGAATGTTCAGACGTGGATTCAGCTCCAGTTCAATTGTTTCCGTCTTCTGCTCGACGCGCAGCGTGACCGTCGCCTTCGCGTGCAGAAAACTGTTCTCCGGCTCAAACCGCACCTCCATCTCATACTTCTCCGCCGTGACCTTCTGTTTTTCTGCGTCCGGCGCTGCTTCCGCAAAGGCAGGGCAGAGAAGCATCCACCCGAGCGCAACCAAGCTGAGCATTGTCATCCCGAGTCTTCGTGTTGCCGCCGCTACGGCAACACGAAGGCGAGGAATCTGCTTGTCCTGCTTCCACACGATGCGTCTTCTCACTTCACCTGCTTGGACATTCTCATTCGGTGCCGATATACTTCCGTACGTGGCGCAATCCTATCTTATCTTCGACTTCGGCGCGAACGAGCCGGCCGCCCAGCAGGCCCGCCACAAGCTGGAAGGCTGGAAGCAGGCCTTCCGCCTCGGCAACAAAATCCTTTTCAAATTCGACCGCGAGGCCCCGGAAAAGAAAAACGGCGGCGAGCATGTGAGAATCCTCGTCCGCCTCGATTTCTCCGACCACGAAAAGCTCTCCTGCCAGCGCTGGCTCGGCCGCATCCCATCCGAGGAGCCTTTCAAGTCCGCCGAGCCGCGCGCCGTCCGCAGCGGCGAAGACGGCTTCGCCTCCCTCGCCGAACGCTTCGATTCGCTGTAGCGCCGGCCTTCGGGCCGGCATCCGTCGCCTGCCTCCAGGCGATTTGCTGCTCCAGCCCCCAAATAGATCGGGGAGCATCCCTCCCGCAGATGCGGGATGAAAGCTCCCCGTTGCCTTTCCTTTGTCTTGTGGTCCGGCTAGTTCACCGTAAAGGTCACCGCGTTGCTCGTGCCGGCCGCATTCGACACGGTGATGCTCCGCGGTCCAGTGGGTGCCGTAGACGAGATCGTCAGGTTCATCGTGATCTTCGTGGCGCCATTCAAAATCTGAACGTTGCTGATGGTCACGCCCGTCCCCGTGATGCTGACGTTCCCGCCGTTGAACTGCGATCCGAGCAGCGTCACCGCGACGCTCGTTCCGCGACTCCCGCTGATCGGGCTGATCGAGCTGATGATCGGCACGCCCAGCACCCGGAACTTCACCGTGCCCGTCGTTCCGCCCGGCGTGGTCACGCTCACTGTCCGGTCACCCGTCGCCGCATTCCCCGCAATCGAGAAGTCGGCAGTGATGGTCGTGCTGTTGACCACGACCACGTTGCTTGCCGTCACCCCGGTCCCAGAGATGTTCAGCGTCGCCGGCGCGAAGAGGTTCGTTCCCGTCAGCGTCACCGGCACCACCGTACCCTGATTCCCGGTCGCCGGGCCGATGCTGGCGAGCGTCGGCGCCGGCGCCGTGATCGTGATGCTCAACGGCTTACTCGCAGTCTGCGAATTCGCATCCGTCACCGTTACCGTGAAATTGAAGGTGCCGACGGCATTCGGCGTGCCGCTGATTGCGCCAGTCCCAGGATTGAGCCCCAGCCCGCCTGGCAGCGCGCCGGCGGTGATGCTCCAGCCATACGGCGTTGTGCCGCCGGTGGCTGCCACCGTCGAGTTGTAGGCTGCGTTGATCTGCCCGTTCGGCAGCGACGTGGTTGTTATGCTCGGCCCGGCGGAAACCCCGTTCACCGTAAACGTCACTGCGTTGCTCGTTCCCGCGCCCGTCGTGATGGTCACGCTCCGTGCGCCGGCCGGCGCTGCCGGGTTGATGTTGAACGTGGCGGTGATCTGCCCGTTGTTCACGACGTTCACGTTCGTCACCGTGACGTCGCCGCCGCTCACGTTCGCCGCGCTCGTTGTGGTGAAGTTCGTTCCCGCCAGTGTTACGTTTACGCTCGTGTTGGGGTCGCCGTTCGACGGCGTCACCGAGTTCAGCGTCGGCGGGTTCGTGCCCCCGTTGACGCTGAATACCACCGCGTTGCTGGTCCCGGACCCGTTCGTCACCGTCACGTTCCGCCCGCCTGCGGCCGCGTTCGCCGCAATTGTTGCCGTGAACGTGATCTTGGTGCCGCCGTTTAGGATTTGCACACTGCTCAGCGTCACGCCGGTGCCGGAGATATTGACGTTCCCTCCCAGAAATTCGGAGCCCAGCAGCGTCACGGAGACGGTGGCGCCCGGATTCCCGTTGTTCGGGCTCATCGAGTTGATCACCGGCACGCCCACGACTTTCCACGTCACTGTCCCGCTGGTGCCGCCCGCCGTCGTCACGCTCACGGTGCGGCTGCCCAGCGCGGCGTTGGGATCCACGGTCAGGTCCGCCGTGGCCTGCGTGCTGCTCGCCACGTTCACATTGCTCGCCGTCACCAGGGTTCCGCTCACGTTCACGGTCATGCCGGCGACGAGATTTGTTCCTATTAATGTCACGGTCGTGGTCGTGCCGAGGTAGCCACGGACCGGGCTGATCGAGCTGAGCGTCGGTGGCACCGCGCTCGAGTTCACCGTGAACGGCGCTGAGGTGGTCACTTCCGCGCCGGTGGTCACGGTAACGTTTCGCGAGCCTGTCGCCGCCCCCGCGGTGATGTTGAACGTCGCCGTCATCGCGGTCGCGCTCGTCACGGTTACGTTGCTGGCCGTCACCCCGCTGCCGCTGATGTTGATCACGCTCGTGCCCTGCACCCAGTTGGTGTTCTGCCCAGCCAGCGACACGTTCACGTTCGTGCCCTGTATCCCGCTCGACGGGGTCACACTCACCAGCGTCGGCACCGGCGTGCTCCCGCTGAAGGTCGTATTTGCCACCCACGTCGCCCACGTGCTCGTTGGCGTGTTGGCCCAGCCGCCATAGACGCTCACCGCCAGGTTGTTGTTCGGATCGTTGGCGATGCCGCTGTAGTCGCCCCACCGCCCCCCGTTAAATGCCGCCAGGCCGGCCTTCACCAGCGCGCTCGGCTGGATGGAGGTGTCCGCCGGCGTCATGCCCGTTTGATAGACGGAGGCGTACTCGGTCGAGCTCGAGCGGCTGAAAACGAAATAGATGTTGCCCGCGGCATCGTCGGTCACGGCGGGGAAGTAGTAGTGCGTGCTGCTTTGTGTGAAGGTGATGTCCTTCAGCAGCGCGCTTGTGCTTGTGTTCACTCTCAGGTAACGCATCGCCGCCAGCGAACTGAACGATTCTCCGAAGGACGCGTGCAGCACGTTGCTCCGCCAGGCGAGGTCGTACATGCGGCTGTCGTTGGTCGCTACCAGAATGCTGCTGCTCTTTTGCGGGGCGTCCGGCGGCACGCCGTAGGCGCCCACGGTGATGGTGGCCTGCCGCGTTAGCGTTGGCGATGTCGTCGGGTTGTCCACCCGCCACAGCGTCACGTTGCTTCCGCCGCCCGACCGCGAGTTCAGCAGGTACATCACGCTGCTCGGGCTCAGGGCCCGCATCGGCTGCAGCGTGAACGCCTTGGTGCTGTCCTGGTTCAGCATGTTCGTGAAATCGGTGAACGTGGCGGTTGCGCCAGCGTAGATTTCGGACTTCTTGAACACGCGCAGCTTGGCGTACTGAAAGACGTTGCTAAAGCTGAATTGGTTCGAGGTCACGTACACCGCGTTGTCATCGTAGCCCAGCCCGGGGAAGTCCGCCCAGTTGCTCGTCATCGTGGTGCCGTCCACTCGCGCATCAAACTGATACTTATACCAGGCGCCCGTCGGATCGCCCGTCTGCGAGATCGCCAGATGGTAGTAGGCCAAATTGCCGGAGGTGGTCTGCGAAACCGCCAGCATCACCCAGCGCCCCGCCACCGCGTCGTAGAAGCACTTGGGGTCAAACGGCGTGCCCGCCGGCGATCCCCAGAAGGTGGAAAACGTCGTGATCGAAAGCTGGCTGCCGTTGCGGTCGTAAATCGCCAACCGCGTGTTCGTCATCAGCAGCACGTTGCTGGGGCCGACGGCGATCGCCGCGTCGTAGGGAATTGAGCCGCTCTGCCCGATGCCGTTGAAGTTTGTGCCCATGTTCGGCGCCAGAGGGGACGGCGTCGCGTCCAGGTGGATTTCCCGTCCACCGGTCTTGAGCGTGTATTTCTTCGCCTCGGCCTTCAACCGCAGCATTTCCACCTTGCTGAATTCCGACCGCGGCTCGGGTTCGGACCGCTCGTTCTCGCGCTCCTGCTCCGTCTCTGTCATGGCCCCGGCCGCAATCTTCGCGGTCGCCGGGGTCGGTCTCACGACGGTGGGCACCACGCCCTGCGCCGGCCCCGCCAGTCCCTTGATCGGTTTGCCTTCATCTGCGGAAACGCCCGGCAGCACGCCGAACGCCAGTGCCAGGATGCACACGACTGCAAGAAATACACGTCGGCTCAAGTGGTCCCTCCAATAGGGCAAATCATCAGCGGTCCGGACAGGCATCAGTACCTGCCTCAGTTCTTCTTCGGTTCAAGCGGGCAACCCCCGAGTTCGAAACTCCAAAATACAGGACTCTCCCGTGGCTCGTAAAGCGCCTTCTGCGCGATTTCGGCCCGCACCTACACCCCCACCCACGCAACTCATCGCACGATGCGGGCCGTTCGTGCGCCGCGACCTGCGCATCGCAATTCTGCATTACCACTTTAATTTCAATGAATTAGCACCTTGTCCGACCAGGATCCCCGGTGATCCTGGGTGTCCCGCTCGTCGACTTACCGCAATCTCTTGCGCATTTTGGGTACGACTGGTTTGATTGCTGCCGTGAAGGTTGCTGGGACTCATCTCTGACTGCTTCTTCACAAGATCCCAATTCTCTTTCGTGGAGACAACAGAATCCGATGGGGCGGGCAGGTGGTCGCCATTCTTGCCCTTTACGCTTGCCCCGCCTCCGCTATAATGGGGTGTCTTCGCTCAGCGCTCAGTTCCCAAAACCGAGGTGGACCGGATGGCAGTGCAGACGCGTGTGAAAACGGCCAGGTTTGACGCCACGAAATACCACGGCCTCGACCGCAACACGCTTCTTCGGCTCTACCGCACGATGTATCTCTCTCGCCGCCTCGACGACCGCGAAATCCAGCTCAAGCGCCAGAACAGGATTTTCTTCCAGATCAGCGGCGCCGGTCACGAAGCTATCCTCGCCGCCGCTGGCCTCCTCCTGAAGCCCGCCCACGACTGGTTTTTTCCCTACTACCGCGACCGCGCCCTCTGCCTCATGCTCGGCATGACGCCCTACGAAATGCTCCTCGAGGCGCTCGGCGCCAAGGACGACCCCAACTCCGGCGGCCGCCAGATGCCCTCCCATTGGGGCCATCAGGCGCTCAACATCGTCAGCAAGTCCTCCTGCACCGGCACGCAGTTCCTTCACGCTGTCGGCGCCGCCGAAGCCTCGCTTTACTACTCGGACTTTCCCAAGGCGCTCGCGCTTGCGAAAAACGCCCCGCTCGGCCATGCCGTGCGCCACCAGCCCGACGAAATCGTCTATGTCTCCGGCGGCGAAGGCAGTACCAGCGAGGGCGAATTCTTTGAAGCCCTCAACACCGCCTGCACGAAAAAACTTCCCGTCCTCTTCGTGATCGAGGACAACGGCTACGCCATCTCCGTGCCCATCGAGGTGCAGACCGCCGGCGGCAGCATCTCCCGGCTCGTTTCCGGCTTTCCCGGCCTGTACATCGCTGAATGCGACGGCACCGACCCGCTCGAGAGCTACGCCGCGTGCAAGCACGCTGTCGAGTACTGTCGCGCGCGCAAGGGCCCAGCGCTAGTCCACGCCCACGTCACGCGTCCCTATTCGCACTCTCTCTCCGACGACGAAAAGCTCTACAAAGCTCCCGAGGAGCGCGACGCCGAGGCCCGCCGCGATCCCGTCCCCACGTTCGGCCTGTTCCTGGTTCGCGAAGGCATCCTCGAGGAGAAAGAGCTCGAGCAGATCGAAGCTGAGGTGGACCGCAAAGTCCTCGAAGCCACCGACCGCGCTCTTGCCGCACCGCTGCCTCCGTCCGGCTCCGCCGCGCTCTGGGTGTACTCGCCCGACGTGGATCCTGCCGGCAAGCAGTTCGAGGCCGCGCCGCAATTTGTCGGCGACCCGAAAACGATGGTGGAAATGGTCTCCGCCACGCTCATGGACGAAATGTCCCGCGACGAGCGCATTGTCGTCTTCGGCGAGGACGTCGCCGACTGTTCTCGCGAAAGACTTCTGCCCAAGGTGAAAGGGAAGGGCGGCGTTTTCAAGGCCACCGCCGGTTTGCAGCGCCGCTACGGCTCGGCCCGCGTCTTCAACTCGCCGCTCGCCGAAGCCAACATCGTGGGTCGCGCCCTCGGCATGGCCGTGCGCGGCATGAGGCCTGTGGTCGAAATCCAGTTCTTCGACTACATCTGGCCCGCGGTGATGCAGCTTCGCAACGAACTTGCCGTGATGCGCTGGCGCTCCGGCGGAAATTTCAAGTGCCCCGCGATTATTCGCGTGGCCATCGGCGGCTACCTCACCGGCGGCGCCATCTACCACAGCCAGTGCGGCGAAGTGACGTTCACCCACATCCCCGGCCTGCGCGTCGTCATGCCTGCCACCGCGCTTGACCTCTGCGGCCTGCTCCGCACCGCCCTGCGCGCCGACGACCCGGTGCTCTTCCTCGAACACAAGCACCTCTATCGCCAGCCATACAACCGCGCGCCCTACCCCGGTTCCGACTTCACTATCCCCTTCGGCAAGGCCCGCGTCGTGCGCGAAGGCGCCGACGTCACCATCGTCACCTACGGCGCCGTTGTCCGCCGCGCCGAAGTCGCCGCCGCCGAACTCGACCGCGCCGGCGTCTCCGTCGAGCTACTCGACCTCCGCACCCTCAGTCCCTACGACTGGGAAGCCATCGCCGCCTCGGTCCGAAAGACCAGCCGCGTCCTCATCGCCTACGAGGACACGCGCTCCTGGGGCTACGGCGCGGAAATCGCCGCGCGCATCGCCGACGAGCTTTTCGAGCACCTCGACGCACCCGTCCGCCGCGTCGCCGCCGCAGACACGTTCTGTGCCTACCAACCCCGGCTCGAAGACGAAATCCTTCCCCAGACCGCCGACATCGTCCGCGCCGTCCGCGACCTCCTTGCCTTTTGACCTTGGAGTGCAGCGCTTCAGCGCCGCCTTGCCTTTTGCCGGTCGCGAAGCGTCAGCCGCTTGCCCGTGGTTGTTCCCCGCTCCCGCCTGCGATAGAATCCGCGCGCTCTTTTGGCGGACGATGTTCTCGGGAGGCTCACGTTGCGCTGTGAAAAGTGCGGAAATGCCGTTGCGGAAGGCGCGTCGTTATGCGAACACTGTGGCAGCCCCGTTCAGACGGCGCCCCGCGCGCCGCTTGAGCCCGAGCCGCCTTCGGTCACCGTGCTGATCGAGCCCGGTGCCGGCGTTTGGGCGCCAGCCCCGGAAGCTGCGTCCGCGCCGGAGGAAGCTTTGGCTACGCCTGCCGCCCCGGCTCTGCCCGCGGCGGCGGTCCCCGCTCCGCAACCGGTTTTCACCGCACCCTACGCCGGTTTCTGGCGCCGCTTTGCGGCCTACTGGATTGACTGGTTCATTTTCTTTTCAATCGAACTGTTCATTGCCGCGGCGCGCGGCATTCCTCTTGCCGCCCGGCAGGATGTCGAGTCCCCGGAACTTGTGAAAGGCCTTTTCCTCGGCCTGCTCATCGGCTGGCTGTACTCGGCCACACTCGAAAGCTCTCCCTGGCAGGCCACCCTCGGCAAGCGCGCCATGGACATCTACGTCACCGACCTGAAGGGCCGCCGCCTCGGCTTCGCCCAGGCCTCCGGACGCTTTTTCGGAAAGCTGCTCTCTGCCCTGATTTTCGGCATCGGGTTTTTCATGATCGCCTTCACCGAGCGCAAGCAGGCGCTCCACGACCATCTCGCCGGCTGCCTCGTTGTCCGCAGGCGGGAATAGGCTGCCGCGCCGCCACCGGCGGCAGGGAACTTTTCCCTTCGTATGGACGTATCTTAAGTGGAACCGTCAAAGAGGCTGGAGGTGTTCTGATGACCTGCGCCAACTGCCAGAGAGAAATCGCCGCGGCGTCGAATTTCTGCTACTACTGCGGCGCTCGCCAGGATTTCGTGGCGGCGCCGCCCCGGCCGCCCATGGCCCAGCGCTACTTGATGCGCTCCGCCACGGATAAGCGGGTTGCCGGCGTCTGCGCCGGCTTCGCCGACTACTTCGGTCTCGATACGGCGCTGGTCCGCATCCTTTGGGTGCTGCTCACGTTCTTCACTGCCGTTTTCCCAGGCGTCATCATCTACTTGGTTGCCTGGCTCGTCATGCCTGTCGCGCCGTACCCGCTGCCCGCTGCCCCTCACCCCGCCAGTGAGCAACCCAAGTAGCCCTCGCCATCGCCCGCGTGCGGTCGTTCGGCATCCCGCTTCTTCGGAATGCTCAATGGTGCTGTCAATCATCGAAGTGGGCGGTGTTACTGGTCACTGAAAGCTGACAACTGATCGCTGACCGCTCGTTGCAACCCACCCCCTACCGCCTTCCCTCACGCCTTGTCCCTGAAGATCAGTTTATCCAGCGAAATCGCCCCTGCCCCGCATGTTGCCAGCGCAAATGCGCCCACCGCCAGCGCCAGTGGATACGCATACTCGTTCACCGCCAGCACGCCTTTCCCCATGTGCGCTTTCCAGATGGCTACCGCCATTACAACCGTGAGCAGCAATCCGGCGATCCGCGTGAAGAGCCCCGCGATCAGCAGGCACCCGCCGAACAACTCGATCGCCCCGGCCACGTACACCAGATAGGCCGGCAGACCGATGCTCCCGAAAAACTCCACGATCCGCCGCGAATCGCCGAACAGCATCGGGTAACCCGAGTAAAAGAAAATCACGCCCAGCCCCCACCGCAGCAGGAGCAACCCCACCGGCTTCAGCTTTTCTAAAAAGTTCATCGTCTCTCCCCCGTCCGGCTTTCCGCGCATTCTAACAACGAATGTCTTCAACGCCGCGCGCCGAATTCACATCCATTTCGCGATCGGCTGCATTCCCCTGCCTGCTTCCTTCTTTCTCCACCCCAACATCCAACACCTTTCACGCCTGATTCACTCTGCCTGCCTAGTGTAGAATGTGTGCGGACGCTCGCTCTGTTGAGGTGACCGATGTCATCTAACGTTCGCACAATTGGCGTTTCCACCGGCGGCGGTGATGCCCCGGGACTCAACGCCGTGATTCGCGGCCTGGTTCGCACTTCTATCAACGACTATGGCTGGCGCGTCATTGGCATCACCAACGGATTCGACGGCCTCATCTGGCCCGAGCACTGCCGCGAGCTCACCGACGACAGTGTCCGCGGCATCCTCCCGCGCGGCGGCACCATCCTCGGCACCACCAACCGCGGCAACCCCTTTGCCTACGTCGTCGAAGAGGCCGGCCAGAAAGTCACCAAGGATTTCTCCGCCCTCTGCATGGACAACTTGAAGCGCCTCAAGATGGATGCGCTCGTCGTCATCGGCGGCGATGGCACTCTCTCGATCGCCCACCAGTTCCACAAGCTGGGCATGAAGGTCGTCGGCGTCCCCAAGACGATCGACAACGACCTCTCCGCCACTGAGGTCACCTTCGGCTTCGACACTGCGCTCCATGTCGTCACCGACGCCATTGACCGCCTCCATACCACCGCCGAATCTCATCACCGCGTCATGGTCATCGAAGTGATGGGCCGCGACGCCGGCTGGATCGCCCTCCACGCCGGCCTAGCCGGCGGCGCCCACGTCATTCTCATCCCGGAGATCCCCTTTACCATCGAAAACATCTGCGAAAAAATCCGCGACCGCGAGATGCTCAAGAAGCGCAGCTTCAGCCTCGTTGTTGTCGCCGAAGGCGTCAAGCTCCCAGAGAAGGATGCCCTCGGAAAGCCCTTCCCCGACGCCAAGCCCGGCCAGATCGGCAACACGATCGCTTTCGCCATCCGTGAGTTCACCGGCAAGGAGACCCGCGTCACCGTCCTCGGACACATCCAGCGCGGTGGCTCCCCCAGCCCCTTCGACCGCGTTTTGGCTACCCGCTTCGGCGTGCAGGCCGCCGACCTCATCGCCCGCGGTGAGTTTGGCAAGATGGTTTGCCTCCGCTGTGGAAATATTGTCGGCGTGCCGCTCGAAGAAGCGATCGGCGTGTACAAAACCGTGGATCCGAAGTCCGACCTCGTTCGCGCCGCCCGCGCCGTCGGCATCTCCTTCGGCGACCAGCCCTGATGCGTCGCAAACTCTTCGGCACAATTCTTCTCGGCGTGCTCCTCGCTGCCGGCTATTGGCTGCTGCGCCCGGCCCGCCCGCCGGTCCGCGAACAGACCTACGTCTCCGACCGCAAAGCCGCCGTCTGGAACCGCCTCGCCACCGTCCGCGAGCCCGTCGCCGTTCTGCGGTACGGCGAGCGCGTCGGGGTCATCGAAGACAAGCAGTTGTCCGGCACGGATTATGTCCGCGTGCTCACGCCGAGCGGCGCCACTGGCTGGATCGAAGCGCGGCACTTGATGCAAGCCAAGCTTTGGCAGCGCGCCGCCGCCAACCTCGAAAAATCGAAAACCATGCCGGCGCAGGCCCGCGGCAAGACCAAGGTCCTCACCAACCTCCGCGTCGAGCCCGGCCGCTCCGCCCCGCGCTCCTTCCAGTTGGGCCGCGATGTTTCCGTCGAAATCCTCTCCCGCGCCGTGGTCGAACTGCCCGCCGAAGAAGCCCCCGCAAAAGAGCCGAAGGAACAGCCCGCGGAAACGCCCCAGGGCCCGCGCCGTGAAGACTGGCTCTTTATTCGCGGCCGCGACTCCGACGCCGGCGACCTCGCCGGCTGGGTCCTCGGACGATTCATCGAGCCTGACCTGCCCGCCCCGCTCCGCGACTACGCGGCCGGCATCCGCTTCGTCGCCTGGTTCGAGCCCAATCGCGTGCCCGTGGCCGCGCCGCTGAAGGAAGGCGAACCCGCCGGGGAAGGGAAGCCCGTCGAAATGCCGCAGTACCTCGCTGCCGGCATCATCGGCGGCGAAGGCCAGCCCTGCGACTTCACGCTCCTTCGCTTCTACACTTGGAACGCCACGCGCCGCCGCTACGAAACCGCCTACGTTGAATCCAACTTCTGCGCACGCCTGCCCCTCCGCGTCACGCCCATTCCCCACGGCGCCAACCTCGACAAAGCCGAAGCCTCCTTCTCCTTCACCGCCCTCGGCAAGGCCGGGGAAGAGACTCGCGAATACCGCATGCGTCAGAACATCATCCGCCGCCTCCGCCCCCGCCGGTAGCACAGGCACTCCTGCCTGTGCGTCTTGGCCCTGATGCAGGGGCGCTCCCGAAGCTTCGGGATTGCTGCGCCGCGCGTGAGACAAGCTTCAGCCTGTCCCCCGTTCGTAGGGGCACGATCGATCGTGTCCCTGCAGGGGCTACCCATACGCTGCACGTCTCCTTGACTTTTCGACCCCTCGACTCTTTGACTGTGGTTTAATTTCTCTCGTGCTTCTCCTGCGCCTCTTCTCTGCGTTCCCTCTGCGCTCTTTGCGTCTCTGCGTTGGACTTTCGTTCCTGTTGGCTGCCTCCGCCTGCTCCACCCAGCAAGCCCAGTCTCCGCCTCCCAAACCCGCGCCCCCGCCGCTCGAATTCCTCAGCGAATGGGGCACTCGCGGCAAGGGTGCTGGTCTACTTGCTGAGCCCTCACACATTGCGGCGGACCCATACGGCAACGTCTTTATTACAGACCGAGACCAAGCCGTGATTCAAAAATTCACGGCCGACGGCCACCCGCTGCTTTCATTTGGTGATCCACTTCTGAAGAGCCCTTGGGGTATCGCTCTTGACTCTGGGGGCGGGATTTATGTCATTGACGCCCTTAGAAACAGCATTTTCATCTTTGCCCCCGAAGGCCAGCGGCTGCGCGAAATACGTTCTCGCGGCGGCCGCGTCTTCGACAATCCTCTGCAAGTGGTCGTGGACGACTCCGGCGCTCTCTTCGTTACTGAGCACTATGGTGGCTCAATACACCGGATTAGCGCCCTGGGCCGGCGCGAAAAATCCTGGGGCAGTTGGCGTTTAGAGAACATGCAGCCAGGCGAATTCCGTCATGTCCTCGCGATCGCTCTTGACGCCTCGGGCTTTGTGTACATCGCCGATGTGAACAACGCGCGCGTTCAGAAGTTCACGCGCGACGGAGAGTACGTTCTGCATTGGCCGCTGGAAACAGCCCCGCAGCCCTTGCCGGACTGGTGCGACCTGGCCGTCTTCCGGGATTTTGTCCTCATCCTCGATGCCTCACCACCTGGTACCCTGCAGGTTTGGACTAAAGACGGCCAGGCAGCCCGCAACATTAGCCTTGAGGGACGACTTCACGATTGGCGAGGATCGAACGCGAAATCTATTCCTCATTTGACCGTCAACGAAAGGGGAGACCTCTTCATTTTGGACACGAGCACCCGCCGTGTTCTCCGTTTCCGCATCAACTTCTAGCCCTGCGTTGCTTTTCCGCCTTGGCCGTGCCACCATTTTGCCGGCCGCGTACTGAGGGAACGCTATGCTCATCCAAAAAGTTGGAGAAACCGCGGGACTCATCTGGCTGGCGCTCGAATCTCAGGGACCGCTCAAAATGATGGCCCTAAAAAAACAGCTCAAGACAAACGACACGGTTCTGCACATGGCGCTGGGCTGGCTCGCCCGCGAGGACAAAATCGAAATGACCGCCACCGGCCGCACGTTCCTCGTCCAGCTCAAGTAGCCGCGGCTTGGCGTGTAACGCTGATGTCATGAGGCCCGACGTATTCTGTCGGGCCGAAGCTCAGCGGCCCGCAGGGCCGATTCCTTCGCCGTCTTCAGGCGAAGAATCTCTCTCTTAGGGCTGGCGCTGAGGTCGGCATAGTGACCATGGCCCTTCTTCTCTCCGAATCCGACGTCCGCTCTCTGCTCACCATGCCCGTCGCCCTCGACGCGGTGGAAAAATCTTTCTTGCGTCTCGACGACGGCACCGCCATCCTCCAGCCGCGCCAGCGCCTGCATCCGCCCGACGGCGCCTATCTGCACTACATGGCCGCCGCCGACAGTGTTTCGGGTTACATGGGCATGAAGCTCTACACCAGTTCCCGCGGCGGCTTGCGCTTTGTCGTGCCGCTTTTCCGAACCAGCACCGGCGAACTCGTCGCCCTTGTCGAAGCCGACTTCCTCGGCCAGATGCGCACCGGCGCCGCCAGCGGCATCGCCACGAAACACATGGCCCGCGCCGACGCCCGCACCGCCGGCATCGTCGGCACTGGCCTCCAGGCGCGCACGCAGCTCGAAGCCGTCACCGCCGTTTGCAGTCTCGAACGCGTCCGCGCGTTCGGCCGCAATCCCGAGCGCCGCACGCAATTCTGCTGGGATATGTCCCAAAAGCTCGGCCTGCCCGTCGAGCCCGCCCCTTCCGCCGAAGAAGCCGTCTGCGGCTCCGACATCGTCATCGCCGCGACAAACGCTTCTTCGCCCGTCGTGCTCGGCAAATGGCTCACGCCCGGCGTGCACATCAACGCCATCGGCGCCAATTTCCCGCAGAAGCGCGAACTGGACGACGAAGCCGTCACCCGCCCGGACATCATTGCCGTGGATTCGGTCGAGCAATCCCGCCAGGAAGCCGGCGACCTCATTCAGGCCTTCGCCGGCGACGAGAAGCGATGGTCTGCCGTGCACGAACTGGCCGGCATCGTTGCCGGCCGCATCTCCGGCCGGAGCAGCCGTGATCAAATCACTCTCTTCAAATCCAACGGAATTGCCATCTGGGACGTGGCCGTTGCCGCCCGCGTCTTCGAACTCGCCCGAGAACGCCAGCTCGGCACGCGCATCCCCCTCTGGGAACACTGCGGCTAGCGTCTCATTTCAAATCTCAAATTTCAGATTTCGAATTCCGTTCTGGAAGGAAACTCGAGAACTCTTCCCTGGCTCCTATCAGGGCGCTGAAAAACTCCCTGTTTGGAATTGTGAATGCACTCTAGTATGCACGAAGCTCAGATGCCCGGCGTGAGTGGGCGAAATCCCTCGTCGAGGAGAAACTTCGTGCGCGGAAATAC
>JACQDE010000086.1 GCA_016201285.1 Acidobacteriota bacterium
ACGCTACAAAAAGTTGCGGGGGACGATCAGGTCACCATCCAGATGACCGGCGAATCGGCCATGGGGCCGGCTTCCCCGATGCGGCCGGATGTTTTGAAAGCGGTGAGCGAGATCACGAATACTCTCTGGCCCGGCGTGCCGGCGGTGCCCATCATGGTCATGGGCGCGACTGACGGGCTGTACCTCCGAGCGGCGGGTATTCCGACGTATGGAGTCCAGGGGTTTTTCATGGATCGGGATGACATCCGGTTCCATGGACGAGATGAACGGATGCGCGTGCAATCCTTTTACGAGGGTCAGACCTTCCTCTACGAATTGGTAAAAACCATGTCGAAGACCAGCCATTGAAGCGTTATCCCGTAAAACTGACCAAGAGAGCCCATGCCTTCCTTCGCCACGCCTGAAGGCACCGCGCGCTTCGCCAAACGCTTGCCGCCGGAGCGCGTCGCCGAAGGCCACTTCCGCGAGCGCAATGACCTGCTGCTTTCCTCCATCGGCATCGGCACCTACCTGGGCGAACCCAACGCCATCACCGACCAGTCCTACACCGATGCCATCGTTGCCGCCGTTTCCTCCGGCGTGAATGTCATCGACTCGGCCATCAACTACCGTTTCCAGCGCAGCGAGCGCTCTATCGGCGCCGCGCTTCTCCAAGGGCAGGTCGCGCAGAATCTCCCCCCGTTTGTCGGCAACGTGCTCGGTCTCGACTCCGACGTGCTCAGCGCGCTTCAGTTTGTACGCTCGTCTCCCGGTTTTACCACGGCATTGGTTGGCATGAGCCGTCGCGAGCACGTGGAGTTCGACCTGCAACTCGTCGGCATTCCACCCACGCCCTCCGAGCAATACTTGAAGCTTTTCGAGCAACGGGAATCGGACGATACTTAGAAAAAGGTTCAACCTGGCGGAGGAATTGAGCGGGGGAAATATCTCGTCGGGCCGGTGCTGTTCAGTCCTTCATGGGCGCCAGCCATTTCTCCAGAATGTCGCGGGTCTCTACTCCCGTCGCTTCCTTGAAAATCGTGGGGAGCTCGTCAATTCGGAACGCGCGCTCTTCCTTCGCGCTCCATGCCATCAGATGTTGCAGCGCATCTCGCAGTCCCTTCTTGCCTTGCGACCGTTCGCGGATGCGCGCGTCCATCTCCGCTGCCATCAGCCCGCCTCGCGAAAAAACCGTCCGCCCCGTTCGCCAATCCTCACCGTATCGCGTGGACGCGATGTGCGAGACCTCGACGAGGGGCATCTTGCGCAAGAACGCGGGCACGTCAGCAAGAGTGCGCCGGAAGCGCAATTCGATCATTCGCTCCCGGAATTTCTGCGCTTCCGCTTCTGGCATGGCGTTGGCCAGCGCATCCATCGCCGCATACTGCGCGAAGCCCTCGCTGAACCAGATCGAGTCGAACACCGGCGCGAGTTCCCATTGGAACGGAAAGTATCCTTCGCCGTATGCGCGTTTCGGAATCCACGCGTGCGCGATGTGGTGCGCGAAATTGAAGCGCGTCCGCATCTGCTCCTCTGCGCTCGACTCTGCCGTCAGTCTGCGGTCCAGCCCCAGCGTAAACGTTCCGCTTCCCAGATGCTCCATGCTCAGGCCGTACTGGTGCAGCTTGGAAACGGGTTTCAGGAATTCCTGCAGGATCGTGTAATGCGCGAACGGCGCCCGTCCGAAATACCGGAACACTGCCTCCAGCGCTTCCGCGCCCAGCCGGCCGAGAATCCTGGTGTCCGTCGCGCTTTCCGAATACGTCACGAGGAACAGAGGAACGGCGCTGTCAATCTTCTCAATCGTCGTGTTCGGCCCCATGACGATCTGCGAATCGGCCAGCGCGTAGAAATTTGCAACCTCGGCCGTCACGCTACCGCTTGCTGGCGGCACCGCCGGCGCCAGTGTGGAAAATACCGGCCAGTCGCTTGGTCCTTCCGCGCGCAGTCGGAGAGGTTCTTCCTCCTGCCCCTCGACGTAGGCGAAAACGGAATACCCCAGCAAGCCAACATATCCCGGGCGGACTTTCGACGCGTCTCCGCCGCTGAGCACCTCGCGCTCCATTCGTTCCAGGTCCACCTCATACGCCACTCGCCGCAGCTTGGCCCCCGCCTTGCCGAGAATCCACCGTGGCCCCTCTTCTCGCTTTACCGGCAGCGCCTCATTCGCCGCACCATACGCCTTCACTTCGCCGACAAACCGGTCGTACGGCTGCTCGCCGTATCCCATTGGAACTGCCCGTGGCATCACGAGCGTCTGCAGCCCCGCCAGCGGCTCCGCCATTTCGATGCTCACGCGAATTCGGCTTTCGTCCGCGCGCGAATATTGAACTCCATACGTCATGCGCCCCTGCCCGGCTGTCACAACGGGTGCGAAGAGCAGTGCAACGAAAAAAATCACTGCTCGACTCATGCTGCACCCCGTGCGGATTCCAGTTCCGGATGGCGCTCGTTCATCCACTTGTTCACCGCATCCCCCACTCGGTCCAGCCTCCCCGCGAAGAAGTGGTCCGCGCCGTCCACAATCACCAGCCGTTTGGGCCCCGGAAGCTTCTCCATCAGCTTTCGCACATTTTCCTGTGATCCAAACTGGTCCTGCCCGCCCTGCACGAAAAGTTTCGGCTTGCCGCATGTCTCCAGGAAGGACAAATCGAAATTGTCTGCGGGCAGCCCTAGCCCCACCAGCTCCGTCACGCGCTCGTCTCCGCATCCCACCCGCAGACCCACCGACGCGCCAAAGCTGAATCCCGCGAGCAGGATCGGCGCGCCGGAAAATGTCTCCGCCAGGAAATCAATCGCCGCGCGCACGTCGTCTCGCTCGCCGCGTCCCTCGTTGTGCTGCCCCTCGCTCATCCCTGCGCCTCGGAAATTGAACCGCAGCACGGGCAGGCCAAGCCGGTGCAGCGTCTTCGCCACCTGGTACACCACTTTGTTGTGTAGGGTCCCGCCGTACAGCGGATGGGGATGGCACACGACTGTGGCCAGCCGCGCCCTCGCACTCTCCGGCCGCGTCCACAGCGTTGCCTCCAGCCGCCCCGCCGTTCCCTTTAGAAAAAATCGCCGATGAAAGATTTCTGCCATTCAAAAATAAGGATGGGCGTCCACCTCGGCGGACGCCCTGCTGTTCGATTCAGGCGGAGTGATCCCGCCACATTTTCTGACCGCTTGTGCTAATACGGCCGTGGCTCCGCCCGCGCGGTGAACCGCACGGCCACGCCACGGATCCCGTCGCGCTCCACGAACCGGATGACCTCGCCCGGTTCTTCCGCCAGCGTGCCGCTGATCAGGCCCGTCGGCTGGTACGGGATCACCACGAATACTTTCTGCCCGATGGTGTAGGCTTGCGACGAAACGAACAGCACGCCCGTCCGCGACACGTCCAGTGTCACGCTTTCCTCCATCAACATCCCGCTCCGCACCCGGACGGGCAATGTCATCCGCACGCGCTTTTTTTCACGCTTCTCCGTGCTGGTGATCGGTTTTCCCGGCGTCGCATAGACCGAGTGGTTCCACCGGTCCGCGTGTGCGCTGTGGAACTGCACCCCCACCTCGATGTCCCCGCCCGGCTGCTTGATGACCCGCACCACTGTTGCTGGGAATTCCGGTCCCTTGACCTCGGCGGTCGCGGTGTACGGCATCGTCACCCAGATGGTGCTGTTCAACTCGTACGTCTCCCGCGTCCGGAAAAGCAGGCCGTTCCGCGAGACGTCCAGCGTGGTCTTGATCTCCGTACACTCTCGCGGTGGCGGCACCTGTCGGATGCGCACCGGCATGTCCATGCGCGCTCGCTGTCGGAACCTCTGGTCTCTTCCATCCGTCACGGTCAGTTTCCTTGGCGTCGGGTCTTGCTTCCATGCTAGGTCGCGTCACGCCTCCGGTCAAGTCGTGACGGGTCGCGGCCTGGGAGCCATGGATTCGGCTTCGCCGGGCCTGCTCCCCTGCTCTCCACGGGAATGGAAAATCCTCTGGTTGCGCACTTGCGCCACGTTTGGTTCAATGCTAGTTTTGACCGACGAGTTCAATGTCTACCCTGGGAGCGCCAATGTCGACGGAGATGGAGCGGCGAGCGTCGCGCCGCTTCATGATGTCTTTGCCCGTCCAGGTTCGTTACGAAGGCACCGCGGGCCGCGTCGAGCACCGGGCTGTCACCCGCGATGTCAGTTTCCGGGGACTCTATTTCTTGGCCGATACAGGCTATCAGGCTGGGTCGCCCATCGAGTTCATCCTCACTCTGCCCAGAGAAATCACCATGGCCGGCGACGTTCATATTCGTTGCTATGCTCAAGTGGTTCGCGTCGAGGAGCACGACGCCGCCCGTGGCGTTGCCGCTCGTATTGACCGCTACGAATTCCTGCCCGGTCCCATGTAATCGCCCTTCGGGGAATCCTCCTCGGCTTCCGCGCGCCCCTTGCGGCTCTGAGTTTTCTTCTTCCATTCGCGGTAGAATGGTCCTTTCCTGCAAAGCATGGGAGGGCTTATGCCGTCGTACGATGCCAAAGTGGCGCTCGTGGAACTGATAGAAGAGGCGGTTCTGCCTCATCCTGTCCGGCTGCGGGACATGCTCCTCCGCGCCAGGCTCGATCCCGATGCCGCCGTGGAACTGAACCGCGAATTCCAGAACTACCTGTCGCACTTCGGCGAAACGCAGAAGATCGCCGGCAGCATCCTGGAAAAACTGGCCCACGCCGAGCTGAAAGCCTCCTGATGCTGCCCGGGACCTTGCGGCGCCGTGCAGCCTGCGAATGCCTCGCCGATGCTATGGGTCTGCTCCCATGACGATGCCGCGCCAGACCATTCTCGTGGATGCCGACGACACGCTTTGGGAAAACAACATCTTCTTCGAGCAAACCATTGATGGCTTCATCTCCGCGCTCGAACCTCTCGGCTACCCGCGCGACTATGTCCGCCGTATTTTGAACGAGACCGAGCGCCGCAACATCCGGCAGCACGGCTACGGCGTCCGCAGCTTCGGCCGCTCGCTCGAGGACACATATCTGAAGCTTGCCGGCAACATGGCCCGCCGCGACACTCTCGACCAGATTGCCGAGATGGTCCGCGCGCTTGAGCGTATCCCGCCGAAAATCCTCGACGGTGTGCCCGAAACGCTCGCCTATCTGGCCGGACGCCATCGCCTGATTTTGTTTTCCAAAGGTGAGCCGGCCGAACAGGCTGGCAAAGTCGAGCGTTCCGGCCTGCAATCCTTTTTCGAGGCCATTGAAATCGTTTCTGAAAAAACTTCCGCGGCCTATTCGCGCGCTGTTGACCAGTTCCGCATCGTGAAAGCTGCCGGTTGGATGATCGGCAATAGCCCCCGCAGTGATATCAATCCCGCCCTCGATGCCGGCTTGAACGCCGTCTTCATTCCGCATCCGGATACTTGGGAGTTGGAACATTCCGAAGTGCACAGTGGCATCGGCAAGCTTGTCATCGTGCAGAGCTTCCGTGATCTCCGCCAACACTTCTAGTCCCCGCTGCACCGGTTTGTCCGCCAACCGCCCGCTTCCCATTGTGCTACTGTATCCGTTCTCGTGGGGCGACCGGCAGGCCCCCCTTCTTGTTACTGTCGGGAGTTTTTCTGCCAATGGACTGGCACAAAGAATTTGCTGATTTCGGTGACGTGGCCTATCTGAACGTCTCCACGCAGGGCCCCGTGCCTCTGGCGGCTGCCCGTGCCGCTCAGGTAGCGATTGACTGGAAAAAATCGCCCCACACGATTCCGCAGGAGACCTATTTCGGCCTTCCCGACAGCATTCGCGCGCTGGTGGCCAGGCTCATCAACGCCGCGCCCGAAGAAATCGCTGTCACCACTGGCGCCAGCGGCGGCCTGCTCGCGGTGGCCCAGGCGATCGCCTGGCAGCCAGGCGATGAAATCCTCGTCGCACAGGGCGAATTCCCCGCGCACCTCGCCACCTGGATGCCGCTTGCGGAGCGCGACGCCCTCTGCGTGAAAATCGTCAAGCCTGCCGGTCGCTTCCTTTCTGCCGGCGACTTGATTGCGCAGCTCACCCCGCGCACGCGTCTTGTTTCCGTGAGTCTCGTGCGTTTCGACGACGCCAGCCTCCTCGATGCGCCGCGCCTCGCCGCCGCGTGTCGCCGCTCCGGCGCTTGCCTTCTTCTGGACGTTTCGCAGTGTGCCGGCGCGATGCCCCTTGACGTCCACGCCCTCGGCGCTGATTTCCTCGTCTGCGCCGGCTACAAATGGCTCCTGAGTCCCTACGGCACCGGCTTCTTCTGGGTTCGCGGCGGCCTGATGGATCAGTTGCGCGCCGGCCCGCTCTACTGGAAGGCGGTCGAGGGCGCCGCCGATTTCCATTCTCTTCCGCTCAGCGGCATGAAACCCGCGCGCGGCGCCCGCCGCTGGGATTCGCCGGAAACCGCCAGCTTTTTTAATCTCGCCGCAATGAAAGCTTCGCTGGAATTCGTGCTCCGTGTGGGTGTGGAGAACATCTGGCATCACAACGCCGCCTTGGTCCATCAGATGATCGAGCGGTTGCCGCGTGACCGCTGCATCCTGGCGAGTCCTGCGGATGCAGCCGCGCGCGGGCCTTTCGTTTGCTTCGCTGCTCGATCGGCTGGGAAAACGCAGGCGCTGTTCGATAAGCTCAAGGCGGAGAATGTGATCGTGGCTTTGCGCGAGAATGCGATCCGTGTCGCGCCGCATCTCTACAACACGCCACGCGATATCGACCGCCTCATCTCCGTCATTTCGGTCTAAGGAGGACAGGCTTCCGAGGCGTCGGGACCGGCCTGTCCTCAGAAAAGGGAACAATGCCTGATCCATCCAATTCCTGGCCCCGCGTTACCGTCCTCGGCGCCGGCGCCGTCGGCTGCTATTTCGGCGGGATGCTCGCTCGCGCCGGCGCTTCGGTCACTCTCATCGGCCGCCCGGAGCACGTCGATGCCATCAACCGCGATGGCCTCTTCATGGACAGCATTCATTTCCAGGAGCGCGTCACCGTTGCCGCTGCCACCGGCCCCGCCGCCGCGCGCGACGCCGAAATCGTGTTGTTCTGCGTGAAGACTCTGAACATCGACGATTCCGCGCGCAGCCTCGTGGCCCATCTCTCGCCCGGCGCCATTGTCGTCAGCCTCCAGAATGGCGTGGACAACATCGAGCGCATCCGAGCCGCCTCTAGTATCTCGGCGCTTCCCAGCGTCGTCTATGTGGCCGCCGCCATGTCCGGGCCCGGACGCATCAAGCATTCCGGACGCGGCGATCTCGTCCTCGGCCGCTCGCTGCGGAATGATGCCGCGCAGCGCGTCGCCGAATGTTTCACGCGGGCCGGCGTGCCCTGTCGCATCTCGGAAAATATTGACGGCGATCTCTGGGCCAAGCTCGTCTGGAATTGTGCCGGAAATGCGATCACCGCGCTTGGCCGCGCCAGCTACGGACAAGTTGCGCGCAATGAATTAGCCTTGCAGGTCTTTCTGGAGGCGGCGAGCGAAACCATGTCCGTTGCTCGCGCCGCGGGCATCACTCTTCCGCCGGTGGATCTCGCCAATGCAAGCGTTAAACTCGCGCGCGATCTCGGCAACGCCACGTCCTCCACCGCCCAGGATATCCAGCGCGGCAAGCGCACTGAGATTGACTCCCTCAACGGCTACGTCGTCCGCCGCGGCGCCGAACTCGGCATCCCCACACCCGTCAACTCCACACTCACCGCCCTCGTCAAGTTATTGGAGGATTCTTCACGCTAGCACAGGTCGGCTGCTTCAGGCGTCTTCCTGGCCACACGGCACTGGCCACTATCTGCTGCTCTTAAAACGGCGCCACCGCCCGGAACGGGATCGTCACCACGGCTTCCAGTTCCACCGGCTCGCCCCGCCGCTCGGCCGGCCGGAATTTCCAACGCGCCAACGCCTCCATCGCATTCTGGTCCAGTCGCGGATCAAGGCCTTTCACCACTTGAATGCTGTCCACCGATCCATCCTTGCGAATAATTGCGTAGAGAATCACGTCTCCCTGCACCCGCGCTGTGATCAATACCGGCGGGTACTTCGGGTCCACCTTGCGCACCGGCACCGGTCCCACTAAGTCTGTCAATGGATCGGTGCGCATCGCCATCTGCGTCCCGTTCGTTTTGTTTCCTTCTTCCGCCAGTTCCGCAAACTGCAGCACCCAGCTCCCGGTCGCGCTGGCCAGGTTCGGTGCGTTGACGTTCAGCGTGTAAATCCGCTTCGGTCCGAGGATCACTTCCGGCGGCGCGCCCGGTTTCATCGCTTCGAATGCCGGTGACGGCTTCGTGCGGTTCGGCTCCGGCGAAAGCGGTGCCACGCGCGCTGCTGGCCGCCCCGGCTGCGCATTTGGAGGGACCCGCCGGTCCGGACGCAAGTCCAGGCCGCCCGTGCCTCCTGGCCCGGCAGTTGTTGAGGCTTTGCTCGGATCACCGCCGGTGATGCTGATTCCCGCGGGTCCCGTGGCCACGCCCGGCTGTGTTCCGCTTCCCGTTCCGCCCGGGCTTCCCGCGCTTCCGCCTGTGCCGCCGGTTCCGCCCGGCGTCCCGCTTGGACTGCCGCCCGGCACCCCGGCCTGGCTGCCTTCGGGCGAAATCAATATGCGTGCGGAAAGATTTCCCGCAGGCACTTGCATTGCCGGCGACGGCGGTGCCGGCGTCGCCGAAAGCGCGATGATGTTTTTCACATTCGCGTCGTTGCCGTTCGGACTCGGCCCAAGTTCCGGCGCTGCCTCAACCTCGCCCGAAACGTTTCGCGCTCCCGCCTTGGCCACTGCCGTGGGCGTAATCGCCAGCTTCGGCCGGGGAATCGAAACCGCGCTTGGCGCGATGTTCAGATCTCCTTCCAGACGCTGCTCCGCCGGCACGACTGGCGCTGCTATTTCCGGCAACGGTCGCCGTGCTTCTCTTCGTCGCAGCCGTGCCTGCTTCAGGGTGAGCTTCGGCCGCGGAGGCTGCGCCGTCTGGTTCCACTGCACGATGTTGGGCAGTGCCGGCAGGATTTTCGGCGCTTCCGGTGGCGAATCCGGCTGAATCAGTGTCTGCCTCGGATGTGTCGGCCGCGCTGGCGCTGAAAGGATAATTTGCCGCGGGTGGTACGCATCTGCACCCTTCGGCGGCGCCGGCTTTTTCTCCTCGCCGAGCGGGCTTGGCGGCCGCGCTTTCTTTCGGGGGAGTGAAGGCGCCACCAGCGGACGCAGATCCCGTGTCGGCGCGTACCACGTCACTTCGATCCGCGGGTACTCACGCTTCGGTTGATTTCTCGAGGCAAACCAGGACCAGAAGGGAACATTGATGTTGAAGACGATGATGTGCCACAGTGCCGACGCCAGCAGAGCCCTGGCCGGCAGGTTTGTGCGCACCCACCCATCCCGGAAGAAAGGCGCCTGCGGCCAGCCCCGGGGCGGTGCTGGCCCGTAGAGCAGCGCACGAAAACTGTCCCAGAACGCCTTCGCCGGCGACTCCCACACCACGCCGAGCTGCGGCCCGCGCTGAAGCTGCGGCCCCCGATGCGGAGTCGCGCTTTCCTGCGCTCTCGATCTGCTCCCGCCTGCGGTCATTGAGATTCCATTATACTCCCCGGCATTCGGCACCATAGCGGCGCTCGGCGCTGTGCGCTCAAATGAACCCTTGTCGCCCGCATGACGTTTTGCCAAGATACCCTTGCATCCCGTCGCGCGGTTCGCGGGAGGTTTTCCGAAATGCACGCCACGGAAGTGAAACGCATTCCCCGCTGGGCCAGGTTTCTTCTTGCCCTTGTTGTGCTCATCCTGCTCGTGGGCCTCGTGGCGCCCTATTTTCTTGACGCCGATCGTTATCGTTCCACCATCGCCTCCGCCATTCAGGAACAGACCGGCCGCGCTGTCACCATCGGCAAGATCCGCGCGCGGCTCCTGCCCCGTGTCGGTTTCGTGATTGAAAACTTCACCCTCGGGAATCCGGCAGGTTTTGCAGAAGGGAATCTCCTGGCGGTGGATGCCATTCGTGGCGGTCTCTCTTGGGGGCCTCTTTTGAGTGGTGAGCTGCAGCTACATTCCGTCGTGCTGGTGCACCCCAGACTCGTTCTTCTCGAGGACGATCGCGGCCAGACGAATTACGACTTCCCCACAAAAAAGAAATCTGCCGTTGTTTCTTCCTCCTCGGGTTTCCGCCTCGCCGATATCGCCGGTATCCGGCTCACCGATGTTGATGTCACACTCGCTCGCGTCACCGGACGCAAGCGCGCCATTGTGCCTTTCATCCACGTCACCAATCTGAGCGCCGACCTCGGCGATGTGGCGCTGGACGCCACCCGCGTCAAGCAGTGGTCTGCCGACGCCGATCTCGCCGGTGTTCGCGGTGAGCTTTCTGGCATCCGCGGCCAGGTCGAATTCCGTTCCGGCGAATTCCAGCTCCGCAAAGGAGCCATCGAATCGAAATTTGAAGGGGATCTCGGCAAGGTTGCGCGCGTAAAAGGAAATATCCGCGTCGCCGACATTGAGAAGGGTGTCGCCGAGTTCGAACTTTCCACGGCGCTTCTGGATCTCGACCAGGTCCTGGCTGTCACCGAGTCCACGCCTTCGGTTCCGGCTCCCGCCGGCAAGAGCGAACTCATCGCCCGCGGCCGTCTCGCCGCTGATCGCATTCGCTTCGCTCCCTACGAAGCCACCGGCGCCAAAGCCGAGATGCGCGTCTTCACCGACCGCGTGGAGATCTGGCCTGTCACCATGGTTCTTTACGGCGGCTCCCTCGGCATTTCCGCCCGCGCGGATAAGCGCCAGTCGCCCATGCGCTTCTCCGCCAACATCGAAGCCCGCAGCATCGACGTCGGCAAGATGCTGGCCTCCGCTCCCGGCACTCGCGGCAAGATTACTGGCACCGGCGAGCTCACCCTTCAGGTTTTCGGCTCGCTCGGCTCCGCCGTGCTCAATTCCCTCACCGGCGCCGGCAATTTCGCCGTGCGCGACGGCCGCCTCCCCAGCTTCAATCTTGGTGGCGCGGCGCAGGCTCTCGCCAAAGTTCAGCAGATCCTCACCCTTGGCCAGGGCGGCTTGCCCTCCGGCGAAACCTCCTTCAGCGCCATCACCGGCGACCTCGCTCTGGGCGGTGGCCGCATCTCCAGCAACCGCATCCATGTGGACGCTTCCGTTGGCACCGTGGACATGCGCGGCAGTTTCGGCTTCGACCAGACGCTCAGCTACGACGGCCAAGCCGTGCTCATCCGCAGTTCTTCCGGCGGCGTCAACAATCCAGTGGACGCCATCACCACCGTTCTTGGCGGTGTGATGAAACAAACCGTCGGTCGCATTACCGTGCCGTTCGCCATCCGCGGCACCTTTGCCAACCCTAAGATCCAGCCCGGCCGCGGCATTCCCACCATCTCTACAGCTCCTTCTCCCGGCCAGCAGCAGCCTGCTCAGCAACAGCCGCCCAAGAAAAAGAGCATCTTCGACATCTTCAAGAAACCTTAGCAACCTCCCCACTAGAGCAGTGGAGGAGCGGCGACCGGCTGGCCGCACACTACGTGCTTCTCGGAATGGTTGGGAGAACGACTCGTGCTGTTCCCACTTGCATCGTCAAATCGGCGGGTTTGCGGATGAGGGGCGGGGCTCGCCCCGCCCGCATTGGAGCTATCCCCCAAAAGTTGGAACAGCACTAGAGCGCCTGCGCTTGTATCCGCAAGACGCCGGTGTACGTCCCCGGCGAGAGGTTCAGCCCGGCAGTGTCAATCTGCAAGTCGAGAGTGTCCGTCCTCGTCACTTTCTTGTCGCCCTTCACTTTTTGCTTGAAGATCGCCAGGCTGCTGCCTGCGGAAAACGGACCAACGCCGGTGAATGGCGAGAACGGCCCGGCGCCCACTTGTCCGGAAACCTTGGAAGAAGGGATCTGGCCGCCGGACACGCTGCTCAGCGCTGCCGCCGGATTGCTGAAGTAGGCGTAGAGTGTCACCTGCGGTGCGCCGTTCTCAATCTGCCACGTCGTCGTGATGGACACCGGCGCGCTTCCCGGAGAAATGCCGCTTGGCTTCAGCGCGAAATTCACAAGCCCCGGCGATGCCGTCACCGTAATGTAGTTGTTTTTCGGTCCCAGCGGCTCCTGCGCCTGCGCCGCCGCGCTGCTCAGGGCGATCGCCGCCACAAAGCCCAGCATTGTCGAAGGAAACTTCATCGGCGCACTCTAGAGTCCTGCCCCCCTGCCTACAATGTAACCTCTTTTTCCTGATCACGCCAAATCAGACCACTGGTAAATGCTCAACACGGCATCTCCCTGCTCGATCGCGCGCACGCGCACCAGCTTACCCGACTTCTCTTCCAGTTTTCGCCGCCTCTCATGCTCCACGATCACGCGTCCGCCCCGCGCCAGCAGCGGCGATTCTCCAAGAAACTCCAGCACCTTCCCATACTCAGCCATATCTCCGTACGGCGGGTCCAGAAAAATGAAATCCGCTTGCGTCCCTTCATTCGCCAGCCAGGCCAGACCCTTCACGACGTCCGTCGGCAGCACTTCAGCGTCCTGTTCGATTCCCAGCATGCTCAGGTTTTTCCGGATCAGTGCAACGGCTGCCCTGTGCTTCTCGATGAGCACCGCCCGCTTCGCGCCACGGCTCAGCGCCTCGATCCCCACCGCCCCCGTGCCTGCGTATGCATCCACAAACACGGAGCCTTCGACCGCCGCCCCGAGAATGTTGAACAGCGTTTCCCGCAGCCGGTCGCTCGTCGGCCGCATGGCCTGCCCGCGCGGGCCTTTCAGCGCCCGGCTTCCGAATTTGCCCGCGACAACTCGCACGCTCAACCCACCCTCGCCAGTTGATATCGCCGCTGCCACTTCGGTCCGAGATACGCCACCAGCCGCTTCACTTCGCTCTCCTCCCTTGGGTTTTCAACCAGCGCAAACGCCTCCCGCCGCGCCAGTTCCAGCAGTTCTTTGTCGCGCAGCGGGCTCGCCACTTGGAAGCCCAGCTCGCCGTGTTGCCGCGTGCCGAAGAACTCCCCCGGCCCGCGCAATTGCAAATCCATCTCCGCAATCTTGAATCCGTCCGTCGTTTCCGCCATGGTATCCAGCCTCCGCTTGGCCTCCTCCGTCGGTTTCTTTGGGGAAACGAGAATGCAGTGCGACTTCTCTGATCCCCGGCCAATGCGCCCGCGCAACTGATGCAACTGCGCCAGCCCGAAGCGTTCCGCGTGCTCCACCACCATCACCGTCGCGTTCGGCACGTCCACGCCGACCTCGATCACCGTCGTCGAAACAAGGATCTGGATCTCGCCTTTCCGGAACCGCTCCATCACATCCTCTTTTTCTTCGCTCCGCATCCGCCCGTGCAGCAGTCCCACGCGCAGCCGCGGCCAGGCCTGTTTCGACAGCCGCTCGTACTCCGCCGTCGCCGCCTTCAATTCCTGTTTCGACTCCTCGATCACCGGATAGATCACGTATGCCTGCCGCCCGCGCGCCACTTCGCTCCGCACGAATTCCCACACGCCGGGTAAGTGATGTTCCGTTGTCACACGGGTTTCGATCGGTGTGCGCCCCGGCGGCAGCTCGTCAATCACGGAGACGTCCAAGTCGCCGTACATCGTCAGCGAAAGCGTCCGCGGGATCGGTGTGGCTGTCATCACCAGCACGTCCGGATGCGGTTGGCCCTTCTCCCGCCCCACTCCCTTCTCGATCAACTGTTTTCGCTGCATCACGCCGAACCGATGCTGCTCATCCACGATCACCAGTCCCAGCCGCGCAAACTTCACCGCTTCTTCGATCACCGCATGAGTCCCGACGATGAACTGCGCCGTGCCCTTCGCCACTCGTTCCCGCGCCGCCTTTTTCTCCCTGGCCGGCAGCCCGCTGATCAGCAGCTCCACACGGTAGCCCGCTCGCGCATACACGCGTCGCGCGGATAAGTAGTGTTGCACGGCGAGGATCTCCGTCGGCGCCATCAGCGCAGTTTGGTAGCCGTTTTCGATGGCGATTGTCGCCGCCTCCAGCGCCACAATCGTCTTTCCGCTGCCCACGTCGCCCTGTAGCAACCGGTGCATCGGCGCCGGCCGCTCCATGTCCGCCGCAATCTCCCCCAGCACGCGCTTTTGCGCGCCCGTCGGCTTGAACGGCAGAACGCGCTTCACCGCCTCGCGGATCCGGTCCTCGCGCACGCGGAAGGCGATGCCTGTCTCACGCCGTGTTTTCTGCCGCTGGAGCGCCAGTCCAAGCTGGTAGTAGAAAAATTCCTCCAGAATCAGCCGCTGCTGCGCCCGCGACCGGAACGCATTGAGTGTTTCGAGGTCTTCTTGCGGGGGAGGGAAGTGTGTTTGCGCAATCGCATCCCGCTTCGAAGGAAGTCGCCCCGAAAAGGCC
The DNA here is from genome assembly GCA_016201285.1 of Acidobacteriota bacterium. GTDB lineage: Bacteria > Acidobacteriota > Terriglobia > Acidiferrales > UBA7541 > JACQDE01. The sequence continues at coordinate 14,256 of JACQDE010000086.1, forward strand.
GGGGTGTTCCACAGCCGTTCCAGCATGGATTTCGGCAAAGGGTCTGGTAGCGTCGCATCAAGACCCTGGAGTGCTCCGTAGATTACCCGCCGCAACGTCCGCGAGCTCATCCCTCCGATCGCCTCGTAGATCGGCACGATGCGCCCCACTTCAGTTGAGTCCGTTGCGCCGTCGCCGCTGAGGAGTTCCATCTGCGGATTGATCATCTCAATCCGCGTCGGCCGGTACGGATCAATGTCCGCCTTTCCGTGCAGCACCATTCGCTGCCCAGTCTTCAGCTTGCCCTCGAGGTAGCCCCCGTGAAAAAACCGGCAGTGCAGCAACCCTGGTTGCACAGGCCCTGCATCGCGTACCGCCAGGTGATAGATTGCGTTGCGTCCCCGCGCGAACCGCACCAGCCCGCCGCTCACCACCTCGGCCAGGATGGTGTGCGTCCCTCCCGGCTGGATTTCCCGGATCTTGCTGAACTGTGTGCGGTCTTCGTAACGAAATGGCAGGTAGTACAGCAGGTCCTCGACGCACTGGATGCCGCGCTGCGCCAGCATCACCGCGCGCTGCGGCCCCACGCCCTTCAGGTATTTCACTTCGTCGCTCAGTCCCGGCGCCATGCTGTCCTTTTATATACTATCTGCCGGTGCGCGGCAGCAGGACACGCTTCCTCCTGTCCTCTCCTGCGGAGTCCGTTCTCAATCGCAGGGCATCCATCGGCTAGGGAACAGTGCGACCTTTTTCCAAAGTCGATCGTTCCAGATGGCTCGATTCTCTGGTGGCTGTCCTGGCCGGTAACGCCCTCTATTTCCTCAACCTTGAGCCGCATCTGCCAGAGCACCTCCACCATCAGCCCTTCCGGCTCGACGGCGGCCTCTTCCTTGATCTTGCAGTTTGCCTCGCTGTTTTCTCCGCGATTCGCCTGCTCAGAAAGCAGTAATTCCCACCCGCCTGCGTCTTCCCCGTGGGTGGAGTTTCCCCCGCTTTTCCACTGTCGGGTGTACAAAATCGGACGCTTTCGCTTACCCTTACCTTCGTCAGCCGTCTATTCGGTGTGAGCTGTCCGCAGGGACGGGCGGCGCCAAGTTCGTTATGCCACTCACCGGAATGGCGTTAGCATTTGAAGGGCACACAGCCCGGCCAACAGTGAAGGCGGTCAACGAAGAGGCTTTAATCCGGGAGGCTCAGGCGGGCAGCCGCGAAGCCTTCGAGGCCCTCGTACACCGCTATGATCAGGACGTTCTGCGCCTGGCCCTCAATCTCCTCCGTCGGCCGGAGGATGCCCGCGACATCTATCAGGAAGCCTTCCTGAAGGTGTACCGGAACCTGCACCGATTCCGCTTTGAGTGCAGCTTTTACACCTGGCTCTATCGCATTGTCACGAATGTCTGCCTCGATCATCTCCGCCGTCGCAGCAGCCGCCCCGAAGACCAGGCCCCCGATCCCGCGCTTGCTGACGGCGAAAGCCTCCCGGTGGATTTCTTTGACCGCCAGCAGGCGCTCCGCGCGGACGCCGACCCTGAGCGCCGCTTAATGGGCCAGGAGATCGGCCGCCACATCGACCGCGCTCTGGAATTGCTTTCCGCTCGCGAGCGCATGGTCTTCGAGCTCAAGCACCATCACGGCCTCAAGCTTCGTGCCATCGGTGACATGTTGGGTACCTCGGAAGAGACCGTGAAGAATTCTCTGTTCCGCGCAACTCAGAAATTGCGCGCGCAATTGGAGGGTTTCCACCGCGGGGTTCGCGGGGAACGTTCGCGTTGAACGAGTTTTACCAGCCGCGATCTTTGCGGTGAAGAAGGAAACGCCCATGCAGTGCAATGATTTCGGACGATTGGCTGTCTTTTACGCCTGTGACGAGTTGGAACCCGCCGAGCGCGAGGCTGTCGAGCAGCACGCCGCATCTTGCGCCTCTTGTGCCGCCTCGCTCGTGCGCGAGCGGCGGCTTATCGAGGCGGTCGCTTCCCGCCTGCCCGCCGAGCCTTCCGCTGTTTTTCTCGCGCAGTGTCGCGGCGAGCTCGCCGATGTCCTCGACGACTCCTCGCACCTGAGCCTCTGGCGCCGCTTTCTGGGCTGGCTCCGCCCCAACTCCTGGTTTGCCGTTCGCCCGGCCTGGAGTGCCGCCTTCTGCATCATGCTTGGCATCACCCTGGGCGCCATGCTCCCGCGCTGGCTCCAGACGGAAGCGCCAATGACGGCGCGTGAGGTCGTTCGCGCTTCGGACACTCCCGGCCTTTCCGCCGATGACTTCCGCAAAGTCAACCGCATCAGCCTCGTCCCCGGCGGCGAGGCCAGCCGCCCGGGCATTCAGGTCCACATGTTTACCCAGCAGCCCGTCGTTCTCACCGGCACCGTGGACAACAGCGACGTCCGCCGCCTGCTCATGTACGTCGTTCAGAACAACCAGCAGTTTGATTCCGGCTTGCGCATGGATTCGCTCGAAGCCCTTCGCGCCCTCAGCGACGACGCCGAAGTTCGGGGGGCGCTTTGCTACGCTGCACGCAACGACCGCAACCCCGGTCTCCGTTTGAAGGCCCTGGAAACCCTGCGCGGTTTTCAGCGCGAAGAGCAGGTTCACAAGACACTGCTCGACGCCCTCCTCCGCGACAACAACCCCGGCGTCCGCGTGGAGGCCATCAACGCTCTTCGCGCCATGGCCGATCAGCCTGAAGGCCAGCCCGACGCCGAGTTAGTCAAGGTCCTTCGCGACCGCATGCGGAATGATCCGAATTCCTATGTCCGCATGCAGAGCGCCGCCGCCGTGCGTCAGCTTGGCCCGCGCACTCAGTATTGAGCTTGGGCTAACACTGGGAAGTCGTGCTTGTTATGAAGGTACACTTCACAATCCGCCCGCTGTTCGCACTCCTCGCCGCGACCGCGATTCTCTCGCCCGCAGTGTTTGCGCAGGGCCGGGGGACGCCCGCGCCGGACAACGATGCCCGTCTCGTGGATGAAAAGTCCGGCTCCTTTACGGTCCGCGACGGCCAGCGGCTGCGTCTCTTCACCGACATTGGCAACATCCGTGTGCGCACACAGAATTCCGGCCAGCTCAGTTATCGGGTTCGCATTGAGGCCGACGCGCACCAGCCCGGCGCGCAGCAGTATCTTTCGAAGTTTGTCCTCTCCGCCCGCTCGGTTCCGGATGGCGTCTCTATCAGCGCCCGTGTGCCCTGGCGCGAATTTCGCGGCCGCCTCTGGGTCACGTTCGAGCTCAACATTCCGCGCAACTTCCAGCTCGACCTCACCACCCAGGCCGGCAATATCGAAACAGAAAGCATCGAAGGTCGCATCTCCCTCGTCACTGCGGGCGGCAATCTGACCGCCGCGCGCGTGGGCGGTCCGGCGCGGCTGGAGACTCAGGGCGGCCACATCACCGTCCAGGATGTTGCCGCCGACCTGAGCGCCGTTTCTGCCGGCGGCCATCTCACCGTGGGCAACGTGCAGGGTGACGCCGTGATCCGCACCGGCGGCGGGCACATTCGCGTGGCCTCCGTCAAAGGGGCCGCGCAGTTGGAGACCAGTGGGGGCAACATCTCCCTCGAGCGCGCTGGCGCCGGCATCATTGTTCACACCGGCGGGGGCCGCATTGATTTGGGCGAAACTTGGGGGGCCATTCGCGCTTCTACCGCCGGCGGCAACATCGGTGTTCTCAAGGTCGTCGGTCCCACGCAACTCGATACCGGTGGCGGTAGCATTTGCCTGACCAAGGTGCAAGGTGCCATTCGCGCCTCCACCTCCGCCGGCACCATCACCGCCTGGTTCGTTCCGGAGGACAAGGGCGGGGCCAAAGCCCGCCCCTACAGCGGCCCGTCGCAGTTGGAGTCGGGTGCCGGCGACATTCTCGTGTACATCCCGCGCGAGCTCGCGATTACGATTGACGCCACTGTCGAGTCCCCATCCGAGAATCACATTGATGCCGACCCCGCCATTCCGCTCAAAGTGACCTACTCAGGTTCCGGTTCCTCGGGCCGGATGGTCCGCGGCGAAGCTGCTTTGAACGGTGGCGGCGAAGTTCTGCGCCTCAGAACCATCACTGGCAATATCCGGCTTCGCTACAGCGATTCGCCGCGCTTGAGCATCGAGCCCGACTACGACCTCCAACGCCGGCAGATCGAGTACCGCCTCAAGATGCACCAGGAGGAATTCGCGCGCCAGTTCGAAAAGCAGCAGGAATTTGAGCAACAGGCCAGGGCCAAGGCGAAGGAGCTCGAGCGGGAGATGACCCGGCTCCAGGAATGGCAGTGGAAAATCTTAAGTCTCTGGTCCGATCGTCTGCGCGTGAATTCTGCCGAGCAGAAGCAGCGCCTCACGCGGTCCGTGGCTCCGATTTATCCGCCCCTTGCCAAGCAAAGGTACATCGAAGGCCTTGTTCGGCTCGAGGTCTATGTCTCGAGAGAGGGCGCCGTCGAGGACATCAAAGTTCTCAGCGGTAACATGCTTCTGGTCCCGGCGGCGGTCGAGGCCGTCAAGCAGTGGCGTTACACACCGGTAGCCGTGGACGGTAAGCCGGTCCCGGTGGTCACCACCATTGATATTGAATTCCGCCTGAACTGATCAATCCGGGAAGGGGCCAGGGGTCTGTGGGTCGGGCGTTCATTTCACGAGGGGGAAAAATGTGGAGAATGAATTGGAGCCTCCGTCTTGCTGTGGCGTTGGGGATCGCGCTGCTTTGCTCCACTGCGGTGCGCGCTGAGGCCGGTTTTGTCAACGAGGAATTCGTTCGCACCCTGCCGCTCCCCAGCGGCGGTGTCTTCGTGCTCTCCAATGTCAACGGCTCGGTCGAAGTGGATACATGGGAGAAGGAAGCGGTCGAGATTCGCGCTCGGAAATCCACCCGCGGGAGATCGCTCGACCTCAGCCGTGTGAAGATCGTGGTGGATGCTTTGCCGGGCGAAGTCGCCGTGCGCACGCTTTATCCTGAAAATGAGGGTCTCGAAGTCACTGTCGAATTCAAAGTCCGCGTCCCCGCGCGCGTTGTCCTTAAGCGCGTGGAAACGATCAATGGTTCCGTGCGCGTCCGCGGCGTCGAGGGCGCCGGCCTGCTCCGCTCCGTCAATGGAAACGTCGATCTCCTCGATGGCGCCGGCCGCTTCGACGCGCGCTCCACCAACGGCAACGTGCGCATCGAGCTCCGTCAACTCCCGCCCGGCTCACCAATTTCAATTGAAACCGTCAATGGGTCTGTAGTGCTCGCCCTTCCGGCTGATGCCGATGCGGAGCTCGATATCCTCAGCATGAACGGTGACTTCCGTTCCGAGCTCCCAGTCATGCTCCGCGGCCGGCTCGGTTCCCGTGATTTCCGCGGGCGCCTCGGCCGCGGTGGCGATGCTGTGAAAGTACGGACGGTGAATGGTGGCATCCGGGTGGTCGCAGCGCGGCCGTCGGTATAAGCCCGGCGTCAGATCCGCCTCGGGCGGGTAGTTTCGGGGCGGGCGGCGCTGCGCCCCGCTTCCATCGGGGCGGCGGCCCGCAATTAGGAGGAAGCATGAAAAGAAAAACCTGCGTTTTACTCGGCGCTGTCGCCTTGCTCGCGCACTCACTCGCGGCCCAGCCCGCCCGCTCTAGTCAGAATTCCGTTTCCGGTGCCTCGGCCGATGTTCGTTCTTCCGTGACGGAAACGCTCGATTCCGCAGCCGTGGCAGCGCAGGCGGAACGCCCCGGCCTTTTCGGGGAAGTCGGGCAGGTCCAGGGCGACGTGCAGGCGGCACTCGCAAAGGCTCAGGCCGAACTTGCCCGCGCGATGGAAGAGGTTAGGCGCAAGGCGGCTGCTCATCAGAAAGACATTGCCGCCAAGCTCGCTGTTCACCGCGGCGCCATGCTGGCCGACTTGCAGGCCCGCAAGGCGGAGCTGTCCGTGCTCGCCCAGGAAAGAGCCTCCCGCGTCATGGAGCCCCTCCTTTCGGTCGAAGAGTCCGAGGGTGGGTGGCTCGGCGTTCAAATTGCCGACGTGGACGCGCAGAAAGTGAAGGACCTGAAGCTCCCGGCCGAGCGCGGCGTGCTCATCACCGAAGTGGATTCCGATAGCCCCGCCGCCAAGGCCGGGCTTAAGGTCAACGATGTCGTCACCGAGTTCAACGGCCAGCGCGTGGAGAGCGCCACTCAATTCCGCCGCATGGTGCGCGAATCGCTTGCTGGCCGCATCGCTCAGCTCACCGTTTGGCGCGATGGCCGCGCGCAATCGCTTTCCGCCACTCTTGGCGGCCGCCGCGACCGTGCTGACTCGGCCATTCGTATCTTCGGCCCGCGCGATTTCGACTTCGAGTTTTCCATGCCCGAAATCTTCACCCCGCGCGCGCCCGTGCTTGGCATCAACGCGGAAGACATCAGCGGACAACTCGGCGCTTACTTCGGCGCTCCCGGCGGCGAGGGCATTCTGGTCCGTGAAGTGAATTCCGGTTCCCCTGCGGAGAAGGCGGGCATGAAGGCCGGCGACGTCATCACCAGAATTGACGGTGACCGCATCCGGTCGCTTAACGAACTCCGCGAAAAACTACGTGCCAAGCGCGAGCAGAAAACCGTCAGCGTCGGCGTCATCCGCAAGGGCTCGGAAGTCTCTCTGAACGTCGAGATCGAGCAGCCCCGCCCGCCCGAGCACCGCCGCATCGCTCGCCGCTCGGCTCTCTGAAAGCTGTGGCTCGCAGAAAAGCAAAGGCCCGGACTCCGGTCCGGGCCTCTGTCTTTCTCGTTCCCATTCTTTCGGGCCGCGCCGTGCCTATTCGCGACGGATTTCTGCTTTCGACGTCGGCACGGCCAGCCGCACCAGCCGCCCGTTGCTGACGTACAATTCAATCTCCAGGTCGGCGCTCTTCACCCGCAGTAATTCCGCTTTGATACCCTCGATTTCCTGTGGCCCGCTCCATTCCACGGTCACTGTGCCCGGCGTCTGGTCCTGCGGAATGAGCACCGCAAACGTCTGCGCCCCTTTCGCGTTCCAGTCGTAGAGCCGCGCCAGAATCCCGTAGTGGTGGTATAGGTTGTTGTCGAGGATCACCACCTGCGGCGAGTCGAACTGAAATTCCTGCGTGAACGGCTGGGAGCCTTCTGTCCTCAACTCCATCCTTGCGCTGCTGCCCACAAAGTTGATCGCGCCGGACACTTTCTTTGGCCCCTGGCTGGACCATTGGTAGTTGAGCGGGCGCCCGTCGGCAGCCAGCCGCAGCTCCGCGCTCACCTGCGTCGTGCCCCCGCCGGGGATCTTGATTTCCACGCTCCCGCGCGAAATCCAATCGCTTCCGCTCGGCGTGACCGCGAACTCCTCGGTGCCCACCTGCTGCCCGTCGTAGAGCAGCCGGAACTTTCCCCGATCACCGATTACCACGCCCGGCTCCGTTGGCGCCGCTTTGCTCTTGCTTCCGGGGCCGTCTTGTCCCGCTGCGCTCCACGGCAGCGCCAGCACCATCGCGCACGAGAATGCGGCGATTCCACTCAATCGTTTCATGTGGTCACCTTCTCAAAGTGGCCTCGCGCCAGGATTTGCTCCACCACGCGCCGCGGCTCCGCCGTGCCGTCCACGCGATAGTCCGCTTGCTCGTAAAATGGAAGCCGCTGCTCGTAGAGTTGCCGGAAGCTCGCCTCATCTCGGAAGAGCGGGCGGTTGGTGATGGTTGCGCAGCGTGCCAGCAGATGCTCGATGGGGCAATGGAGCCAGACGACGGCACAGCCCGTGCTGCGCAGTACCGCAAAGCTTTCCGGCTGAGCAAAAGTTCCTCCGCCCAGCGCCACCACGGTTGGCCGCTCGCGCTCGGCGGCTTCCCCCAGCGTCCGCACCAGTGTCTGGTGTTCCAGCTCACGGAAGGCCGGTTCGCCCAGCCGTTCGAAGATGGCTGGAATGCTCACCCCGGCCCGCTCCTCGATCACTGCGTCCAGGTCCACGAAATGCCAGCCCATCTGCCGGGCCAGCAACTGGCCGACAGTGGTCTTCCCGCTGCCCATGAACCCTGCCAGGCAAATCAGTTTTCGGTTGCGTATTTCGCCGGCCGGCGGCATCTCGCTCGGTCGTGATCGGATTTGTTCAGTTAACGCTTTCGGATGGAGATTGTACCACTGAAAGAGGTCAGTTCGACGCGCGCCGCCCCGGAATTAAATGTCCCGAACAGGCTGTTCGAGATTCCCGGCGTCGTGCGCCGTTCGTGCGAGGGAGGGGTCAGGGTCAGCGAAGGTTCCCGGTCCACCTTCCCATAAATGGATGTCGCGCGCAGGTCAAACGAATCGCTCTCCGTGTACCGCACCTCGATCGGTCCCCGGTGGTTCTTCAGCACGTAGGCTCCCCCCGGAAGGAAATCCCCATCAAAAAAGATGCTGCCGGAATATGTTTGCGCGCGCACGTTCGGGCTTATCGGCTGGATCAGCCGCAGGTTTCCGCTGATGGAATTCACCTCGATCCGCCCGGCGCACCGCACGCACACCAGCGAGCCGCTCACCGTCTTCACCACCAGGTATCCCGCCACTTCCTCCAGCTTCACGTCGGCCAGCACCGTCTCAAAAGTCAGATCGCCGGACACCCGCTCCACCACCACCATTCCGGCGTCGTTCCGGATTTGCAGCTCGGTCTCCTCGGGCACGCTGATTTCGAAGTCGGCTTTCAGTTCCGCCGGCGTCACGCTCTGGTTCAGCACGTGTGTCGTGATGTCAATCCGGTTGCCCCGCTGTTCCACGTCCACTTCCACTTTGTCGCTCGCGTGTTCCGACACCACCTGGATTTCATTCTTCTGCCAGGACTTCACCGTGATGCGGCCGTTGTCGTTGTGCACCATCACAACCGGCCTTATGCTTACGTCGAACTTTCTTTCCACGCGGTGCGCGAAAGCGGCCGGAGCCGCTGCCAGAAGAAGGATTCCGCCCATCGCCCACGCAGCAGCCTGCGCGCGCACCTTCCCGGGTTCTCTTCCTGCGTTCATTCCTCGCCTCCCGTTCCGCGCTCCGTCATCGTCGCCAGCAAATCTGCCTTCTGCTGGTAAGCCGAATAGAGATACTCCCGCGCCATCTGGTTGTGGGGTTCTTCCCGCACGGTTTTTTCACACACGGCGATGAACTTGTCAACAATCGCCAGGTTATCCCGGTAAGTAGCCACCACCGCCGGGTCATGCCGGTGCAGCGCCGCCACTTCTTTCTGTTCCGCCTGCGCATACTGCGGTTGCAGCATCAGTGCGGGCGGCTGCGGCCGATCCAGTACCATCGCTTCCTGCAGCGGCGTTGTCGACAGGTTCCCCAGCAGCAGCGCCGCCAACAACACGGTCACGTAGGCGCCCGCCAATGCCGGCCGCGGCAAGATGGCGAAGAGATCCATAAACCACTCGCCGAGGCCGCGCTGGCGGATCAACCCCTCGGTCTCGAGCTGCGCCCGCAGCGCCGTCCAAACGCGTTCCGAAGGCGCGGGCATCTCGGCCGCAAGTTCGGCCCCCGACTCTGCAATCGCTTCCATCTCCGCGATAAACCTGCGGCACCGCGTGCACTCGTTTATGTGCGCGGCCGCGGCCGGCTGTCGGCCGCCTTCCATCCACTGCTCCGAATACTGAAGAAACTCATGGCACTGCATGGTGTTCATCCTTCATCAATTCCGGTCTCTTGCTCTGTTGATCTATCCTCTTTCATCGGGTGTTGGCTTTGTATCCGGGACGTCTCGCTCCTGTTTCGCCGCCTCGCGCTTCTCTCGGGCCTTCGCTCGTTCCGCTTCGTGCAGCAGCTCCCGCAGCCGCATCCGCGCTTTGTGCAGTTGCGATTTCGAATTCCCGATCGAACATCCCATGATCCCGGCGATTTCGTTGTGCTCGTATCCTTGCACGTCGTGCAGCACGAACACTGTTTTGTACCCGGGCGGCAGTTGCTCGATCGCTCGTCCCAGATTCACCCGGTCAATCGACCCGGTCAGCAACTGGTCCGGCCCGCCGATGTCTTTCCGCGGACCGCCGCTCTCTTCGTCCGGTTCTGTGGCCTCGTCCAGCGACGTTTCCGGCAGGCTCTTTTTCCGCAGCCGCATCAGCACTACGTTCACGGTCAGCCGGTGCAGCCAGGTCGAAAACGCGGACTCGCCGCGGAACGTTTGGATTTTCCGGAAAAGCTGGAGGAACGCTTCCTGCGTCAGATCTTCCGCTTCCGCCGTGTTTCCTACCATTCGCAAGCAGAGCGAGTACACGCGACGGTTGTGCAATCGGTACAGCCGTTCAAACGCCGCCGCATCACCGCGCTGCGCCTGGCGGATGGCGTCCGCTTCCGTCAGCTCGCCGGCTTCGATTCGTCTCGTTCGGGCCACGGTCCCGTCCGGGACGCATCCGTATGATGGGATGCTCCCCACGCTCCTGAAGTTGTCCCTGCTGTTGATCTTGCGTCCCGCGGCCGCAAACCGGTTGCGTACGGATCAGGCTTGCGCGGGAATTCCCGTCCCCGGTCGTTTTCGGACCGGCCTTCGCACCGGGGCAGGGATGCTTATTGTCGCCGGAATCGCCCCGTGCGTCTATCGTCTCGCGATGGTTCTTTGGGAAGGCTCCACGCCGCCGGCCGGGATCTCAGGGAAGCCGGGGGCGGCCGTGTGTGTCAATATCGCGGCGGAACCGGCGTAATCAATTGCGCGCTCAAGTGTTGCGCACTCTTGGTGCCGGCTAGTTTGGTGGCCTGTTCTTCAGCCGGCGAGGTGGGAATCCCCCGAAGTTGCTGCTGAAAGACCGCAAACCGTTCCTCAGACATGCCCCGCAGGAAGCACTTCATCACAACGATCGCTTCTCGCAGGCACGTGTTCAGGTCGTAGTGCAAGTGATCAAGTTCCTGCCACGCTGCCCGGGGCTCCACGCTCTGGTTTTCGGCAATCTCTTTCGAAGTCGTCTTGAATTGCCGTGTTAGGCCATCCACGGCCGCCTGTAGCACTCGCAGCTTGTGGAAGAAGCGCAGCCGTGTGCTCAGCAGCAGCTTGTGCAGCAGCCACTGGAGTGCGGCCGCCATTCGCGCATCGGAGTGTCGGAAGTTGGAGGCTGTCAGGGGCAACACCACGGGCAACGCGGACATCCGCCCCCCGTGCTCTTTCATTCCCCGGATCAGGATTCCCACTTTCCAGGCCAGCCGCTCGCCCAGCTCCCCGCACACGCCGGCCTGCTCGCGCGCCTGCACCAACTGCCCGTTCGACCGCAGCCGCATCGCTTCGTCCAGAGCCACGCTCATCATCGTGTACGTCGCTTCCAGCGACACCACCACGTCACGAAAAAGCTGCTGCCGGTCACCGGGCAAGCGCGAAACCCACTCCGCATGAACACAGTCCTCCGCCGGGATGTTTCGTTGGCCACCAGAGTTTCCCACCGTTCCTCCGAGCCCGCCTTTGCCTATTATACTCAACGCGCCTCGGGCCCACCGCTTTTCTTTCCCTCGGCTACGGTGCCTGTCCTTGACGCTTTCCGAACCCCCGGAGAGCGCCACGGCAGCGGCCAGCGCAAGCCCGGTGTCCAGCAGGTGTCCATGTTGAAGAAACACGGCAAGTACTTCGCCGACTGGAGAGACGAACGCGGACGACGCCACCGCAAGAGCTTCGCCACCGCGCACGAAGCGAAGAAGTACCAGACCAAACAGCAGAGCACCGCCGCAGCAAAAAAAGCCCCGGCGTCGGGACCGCGCGGGAAGTCCTCGAAGCATTCGCCGAAACACTCCCGCGCAACTACCACGCGGCCTACGTCGCCAAAGAGCTAGCGCGGCTCGTCGGCCACGTGCCCGCGCATCACCTCACGCCGCTGCACGCGCAGACCATCGTGGCCCGGTGGCGGCAAAGCTACACACGCAACACCTGCTACAGCCGCAGACAGGCGCTGGCGCGGGTGCTGCGCTGGTACCAACACGCAACATGTCTGCACGGCCTCACCGATGAAATCCCGAAAGTACCCGGCCCGCGGCAGCGACAGAGCATCGCCACGCCGCTCGAACTCGGGCAACTGCACGCCGCCGCAGACCCGCTCCTGCGTTTCTGGCTGCGCCTCACCAGCGCCCTCGCCCTCGGGCAAAACGAAGTCCGCATGCTCAGCGCCGCGCACTACCACGCGGAAAACCGAACGGTGTCCTTCGTCAGGAAAAAGACCGGCGAACCCAACACCCTCCCCGTACCCGACGACCTCGCCGAAATCTTCGAAGCCGCGCCCGACTTCGGTGACCCAGCGATGCCGTTCCTGCAGCGCTGGAATCGCGGGAAGAAACTCAGTGCACAGGCCGTCGCGCACCGCTGGAACACACTCAAAAAACTGGCCGGCGTCCGCGCCGAACTCACCCCGCACGACCTCAGGCGCACCACCGCAACTGCGCTCTACGACCTCACCAAAGACCTGCGCGTCGTCCAGCAACTGCTCGGCCACACCAGCATGAAGGCCACCGTCAGCTACGTCGCCCACGTGGACCCCAGCCAGCTACGGCCCCTACTCGCCCAACTCTGGAAACCCCAAACGGAGGTGAAGCAGTGAAGCAGCAACCACAACTCTTCGCGCCAGTCGGCTACCGCCACTGCACCGGCTGTCGCGCACTCCTGCCCGAAAACCAACTGCGCTGCGACTCGCGCCGCTGCACGCAGCTACGAGCCAACGCCCACCTGAAAGCGCTCAAACGCGCCTTCGACTTGTCCAGAGCGCCAGCGGAGGAAAAGAGAGGAGCACCATGAAAACCGCAAAAAAACGGGGGCCCCAGATAGCCCCCCGCGCACGAAGAACGAGGGGGACCACACCACACAACCCCAACGGGAAGGACACCAGAATCCTCGGAGAAATCACCGTGCGGTGTCCACACTGCGCCACGCTCACGGTCTCGCGGATTCTCTACTGCGGGGCGTATCGCATCTGTGCCGAGTGCCGCACGTGTGGACACCACAAACGGCTCGGAGCACGGCTGGCCGGAAGGATGGAGGCCGCAGCATGACCTACAAAACCTACAAAATGATTTACATCACCATCGAAACGAGCGCGGTGTCCAGCGAGACGCGCTGCAACTACTGTCGCGCCGTGCTCCAGAGAAAAGACAACATACAAAACCTCGATGCCCACGACGCGGCAGAATTCCTCACCCAACTCCTCACCCATCCGTGCTTCCAGCCCATCTCTCCGCCCGCGCCAGAGGCGCGGGCGTCGGATAGATGCGCCCCGGGCGGATCGAATAGACCCGCCTCGGGCGGGAAAGCGGGGACCCAATGATGACGCGAGCCAGCCGACGAGAGAAAGTGCAGGCCATCGAGAGAGACGTGAACAAACTCGAAACCGAACTCACCAAGGCCATCCGGCAACTCAGCGAGACCGCCGAAGAGCAACTCCGCGAATTGAAGCAGAGAACCAAGCGACTGGCCCTCGACATCGAGACGCAGACGGAGAACGACCCATGAGCCACCACCAAACAAAAGCGACGGAGAGCGTGACGGCATACTGCAACCGATGCGGCAAGCGCACGCAGCACGCCGTCTCAGACGGACGACAAGGCCGGTGCACCGAGCACGAAGCGCCAGACCTCACCAAGCGCCAAATCGAGAAGCGGCTACGACGTCAGAGAGAAGCCGAAAACCCGCGCCTGTTCTGACGCACGCGCACCACGGACACGCACACCACCACGGACACGTCCGGGCTTGCCGCTCGGACACTCTAATGCGGTCGTCGCGGTGAGCAGGGAGAGAGCCAGCGTGTTGGTTGCCCCGCTCCGGGAGCAGCCGCAGCAGTGCCATCCCGTTCGGTCGCTTGCGGGCGCGCGGCGTCTCGGCAGCAGACATCGACCGCCGCGCTGCCCGCTTCGCTTCCTCACGTGGGTTGGTCGGCCCATGAGCAGCAAACCATCTCCCCAAACGCAGTCCAGCGTGAGCTAGCACTGGGATGCGGTGCGCCGCGCGTAGAGCCACGCGGATGCGCCACGGCAAAGCTGGCCGCCATCCGGCGTCCATGCCGTGGCTGCCGCGTGCAGCGCGGCGGTCATCATTCGCGCCGGGCCAGCGCACGCGCTGTCCCGCCTCCACTGCGCAATTCCCACGCCACCGCCGCAGCGCCTCCGGCGCTAGACGCGGCCCTCGCGCAGCCGCTGGGGCGGCTACGCGCGCTCGGGGCTTCGCCGGTGGGCGGGGAATTGCTTGCTCCGGTGCGGTCGCGCTCCCGCTCGGGCTTCGCCCTTCGCGCACGCTCCCGCAGCGCGGAGAGCGCGTGCTGCGAAAGCACAGGCCGCTGGCAGGGCCGGTGCTCCAGGTGTCGGCGCGGGCCGTCGTTCTTTTCTCCGCTCGTTCGGCCACCCTCGCGCGATGCACCAGCGCTCGGTGTCCTAACTTCGCCAAGCCTGTAGGTGAGTCGCCCTGTTCGGGCTGCCCGCGCCTTATCAGGGTGCGGCCCTTCGTCGCTCCGAGGGTCGCTCCTCAGGGCCGACTATCTTTTTCTCACGTCGCACCGGCCTGTTCTGCCCAGCGGCCTGTCGCGCAGCACGCGCCAGGTGCCGTTGGTCGTCGCTCCGCTCCGTCGTTGGTCGGGGGCGCTGCCCCCGAACCCCCGCAGCAAGCCGCCGCCGTGCCGGATAGATGCGCCCGGGGCGCACACCGCGCCGCGTGCCGGTGTATGCGCGTCCTCCATCGGCAGCGGCTTCCGAGGCGCGTGGCACGACTCTGGAGCGCTGGCAGCGATGCCTGTAGAGGGTTAGTGACCGCTCGTTGTCCCGATGGAAACCGCATCGGGCCTCACTCGTCGCAGACCCGCCTGAAGATGCGCCTCGGGCGCAAACGCGCCACTCGGATAGATCCGCCTCGGGCGGAAGTGACGCAGGCCGCACGTTCTCGACTCGCCACGACCCACAGCACCATCGGGATTGCACCAAAACCGGGCAGGTGAGAAACTCCCTGCATGCGACCGCACAGGCAGCGGCAGCGCCGAGCGCCAGGCCGACGCCGAGCTAAGCGCGGAGGCCGCCCTGTAAAGGCTACCCCTCCGGAGCAGAGCGCCGCCGCTGCCGAAAAGTCGAACGCCGAGCACGACCCCATAGAACGCGCCGTCGAGATCCTCGCCAGCGAACTCCCCGCGCTGGTCACCACCGCCGTGCTCCGGGCGAAGAAGGGCAAGCCCGCCACGCTGCTGCGCAGCGTGCACCGCATGGTCAAAGAGTTGGACACCATGATTGTGCTGCGCAAGAGCACGCGACCGCAGGAGTGGGAGCGGCTCAAGGCGTTCGGCCCTATCACCGGGCGCGAGGCGCTGATTCTCGGGAACCTGCTCGAGCTGCTGCGCAGCGCCCCGCCACCGGAAGAGGCCAGCACCGCAGGCGGAAGCCCGCACCCGGTCTGGACCCCGGAGCGCATCCGCGCCGCGCAGCAGGAGCACGACGAGCAAAGCAACAAACTCGTAGGGGCGACCAGGTCGCCCGAACACTCGCCCGAACCCTCACCCTCACCCTCGGGCGGATACGACGGCCCGGACCGCCGCAGCCACACCGTCAGCACGTTCTTCGGCAAGCACGAACGGCGACGGCATCGGAAGTGAACCCGCACTCGGCACGCCAGCTGGCCCTGCTTGCCCCGCTTGCCCTGAGGGAAGTCGAAGGGAGCGGGGGCGAGGGGAGCGAAAGCGAAGGGCCACGCGGCCCCGATGCCCCCCACTTGTCCAGAGCGCCAGCGAAGGATCGGGGCCGCCCCGCCCCGGCCCGCCGCGGCCTCCCGCTACAAAGCAGTCAATACCCCGAACCGTAACCCCGGTGGACACCGCGCCCGTTTGGTGTCCATCTTTTCGCTGGACACCGCCCCACAACCCGCGTAGAGTACCGCTAGCAATGGACACCGGAAACCCGACCGGCCACAACTGCTAGCGTAGTTCCTAGTCCTTGACGCTTTCCGAACCCCCTCGCTATACTCGCCCGCGACTCATTCAGAAAGGATCTTCGCTTGCCCTTTGAGCCACTCGATCAGTACCTTCAGCGCCAGAAAAAGCTGAAAGAGCTGGCGGCCTTCGGCCACGACCCTTACCCGCATCGGTTCGATGCTTCGCACACGGTAAAGGAGATCCTGGACCGCTGCGGCTCCCGCACCAAAGACGCGCTCGAGGCCGAGAAAGTTCCCGCCCGCGTCGCCGGCCGCATCATGACTCTCCGTCTGCATGGCAAGGCCGGCTTCGCTCACATTCAGGGCCAGGGCTCCCGCCTCCAGATCTACGTCAAGCTCGACGTCGTCGGCCAGAGTATTTTCGAACTATTTCGCCTTCTCGACATGGGCGACATCATTGGCGTCGAGGGCTTTCTCTTCCGCACGAAAACGGACGAGCTCACCGTCTGGGTCGAAAAGCTGACGCTGCTCACCAAGTCCCTGCTGCCACTTCCCGAAAAGTGGCACGGGCTCTCCGACGTCGAGTTGCGCTACCGCCAGCGCTACCTCGATCTCATCTCCAATGAGGGTGTCCGCGACATCTTTATCAAGCGCGCCGCCATCATCCGCGAGATTCGCAGCTTCTTCGACACCCGCGGCTACGTCGAAGTCGAAACGCCGATGATGCATCTCATTGCCGGCGGCGCCACCGCGCGGCCCTTCATCACCCATCACAACACGCTCGACCTCGACCTCTATCTCCGCATCGCTCCCGAACTCTACCTGAAGCGTCTCGTCGTCGGCGGCCTGGACCGCGTCTACGAAATCAACCGCAACTTCCGCAACGAAGGCATCTCCACACAACACAACCCCGAGTTCACCATGCTCGAGTTCTATCAGGCCTACAGCGATTACCGCGACCTGATGGACCTCACCGAGGAACTCGTCACTGGCCTCGTCCGGAATGTCTGCGGCTCGACATCCATCCCGTACGGTGAGCACACCGTTGATTTCGCAAAGTGGCAGCGTCTCTCCATGCGCGAGGCGATTTGCCGCTACTGGCCCGCCGACGCGGCGCCCGTGCCCACCCCCACTGAACTCGCCGTGCCCGGCGGCCCTGCCGTCGGCATCGAGCGGTACAACCAGTGGGCCGCGGGGAAGGCCATGGAGCTTGCTCATGTCCCCAGCGGCGCCACCGACGGGTTCACCACCGCGTTGCTGTTCGAGCTGATCGCGGAGGACAAGCTCATCCAGCCGACGTTTATTTATGACTTTCCTACGGACATCTCGCCGCTCTCCAAGCAGCGCGACGACGATCCCTCGCTCGCCGAGCGCTTCGAGTTCTTTGCCGGTGGCCTCGAGCTCGGCAACGCCTTCTCCGAGTTGAACGATCCCGACGAACAGGAGCGCCGTTTCCGCGAGCAGATCGCCCGCGGTGGCGATGAGGTCCCCAAGGAGCTCGACCTCGATTACATCCGCGCCCTTTGCCACGGCCTTCCGCCCGCCGCCGGCGAAGGCATCGGCATCGACCGCCTCACCATGCTCCTTACCGATTCGCACTCCATCCGCGACGTCATCCTGTTCCCGCTGATGCGGCCCGAAGCTCCTTCCGCGCCCGCGGAGCCGCCCCGCGAAGAGAAAAAATGAAATTCGAATGGATGATCGCGCTGCGCTACTTGCGATCTCCCAACAAACCTGCCGTCCTCCGTCTGATCACTCTGTTCGCCGTTCTCGGTGTCGCCGCAGGTGTCGGCACGCTCGTCGTGGCTCTTTCGATGAACGCCGGATTCCGCCAAACCTTGCAGGATCGCCTCCTTGGAGTTACTGCGCACGTCAACCTCACGCGCTCCGCTGCTGGCGGGATCGCGGACTACCGCGCGCTCCTCGAGAAGCTGCGCGTTCTTCCAGGCGTCCGCTCTGCCGCGCCGGCCATCTATCAGACCGTTTTGCTTTCGTCCGGGGGCAAAGCCCGCGGGTTGATGGTGAAGGGAATTGATCCGGCTCTCGAAAAACAATCCAACGAAATTTTGAATCGCCTCGCCGCTGGAAAAGGAAAAGGCGCGCCGGACTTCGCTCCCGACGCGGACGGCATCGAAGCGATTCTCATCGGCCGCACCCTCGCGCAGGAACTCTCTCTCTCCGCCGGCGACTACGTCACACTCACCAGCCCGCAGGGCCGGCTCACTCCGTTTGGCATGATCCCGCGCACGCGCCGTTTCCGCGTGGCCGCGGTTTTCGATTCCGGCTTTTACGATTACGACGCCAACTGGGCCTTCGTCACTCTCTCTGCCGCGCAAGGCCTCGCCGGCACATCGGACCTGGTCGGCGTCCTCGAGTTCCGCATCGCGCAGCTCGACCGCACCGGCGAGCTGGCGCAGCAGATCCTCCGCGCCGCCGGTCCGGGCTTTTCCGCCAGCACTTGGATGGATCAGAACCGCGCCCTCTTCCGCGCCTTGCGCCTGGAAAAGCTCGTCACTGCCATCTTCATCGGCCTGATTACGTTTGTTGCCGGCCTGAACATCCTCGTCGTGCTGGCCATGACGGTCACCGAAAAAGCTCGCGACATTGCCGTCCTGATGTCCATGGGCGCCCGCCGCGAACAGATTCGCAACATCTTCATCTGGCAGGGGCTCGCTGTCGGTGCTTTCGGCACGCTCATCGGCCTGCTCGCCGGTTATTCCCTTGCCGGGGCCGCCGACTCCGGCCAATGGATCCGTCTCGACCCCGAAATCTACGCC
This sequence comes from Acidobacteriota bacterium, assembly GCA_016201285.1. Taxonomy (GTDB): domain Bacteria; phylum Acidobacteriota; class Terriglobia; order Acidiferrales; family UBA7541; genus JACQDE01. The sequence goes on from JACQDE010000086.1 coordinate 32,742, forward strand.
ATTCCCTACGTTCCATTCCATGCCAGTTGGCTCGATGCGTTTTGGATTGCCGCCGCCACCCTGTTCATCAGCGTGCTCGCCACCTTCTATCCTGCCCGCGCCGCCGCGCGCCTCTTGCCTGTTGAGATTCTTCGCTACGAGTGAGAACTCCCTTCAACAGCCGTCTCTCCACTATGTGAACTCTCGCACCTAGTCTGGCTGTCTGTTTGCTCATAGATCTTGTGCTTATTTTGTGTTCGACAATGGTCTGATGCGATGTCCTCGGGCTCATTGCTCCGTGTGCTACAATCGTTGCAACGGCAAGGACTTGCGGGCGCTCGTGCACAATGGAATTGGCGTGCAAAGCGGTACACCCTGTGACCGGGAGAAAATGGGCAAACTCTTTCTCTTAGTTGGGTAGATGTGAACCCAACCAGGACTGACCAGACAAAGAACTTTTGGCATCTAATCTGGCAGGCGGCGCAATCGCATCTTGCTTCAGCCGCTGGCCCTCTCGATGGGGAAGGCGGACATGACGGCGCAGGGAACAGAAAAGGCAACAGCCACGCTCCCGTCGGGCGGTTCGAGCGATTCTTCTGCCCGCGCGGCTGCTGTTCCTGTGATTCGCGCTGAGAACATCCGCAAAACCTTCCCGTCCGGCGGCGCGGAACTCACCGTTCTGGCCGGTGTCAATCTTTCCGTCGGCGAAGGCGAGCTGGTGGCCATCGTCGGGCCTTCCGGCTCCGGAAAAAGCACGCTCCTGCACATTCTGGCCGCGCTGGACACGCCAACAAGCGGTGCTATATACTTCGCTGGGCATTCGCTGGAAGCGCTGACGGAAGCTGAAGTCGCTGACTTCCGTAATCGTCGCGTCGCATTCGTCTGGCAACGGCATCATCTACTGCCGGACTTCACGGCGGCGGAAAACGTGGCGATGCCTCTTTTGCTGCGCGGTGCTTCGGCAGCGAAGGCGCAGCTGGCTTCACACCGCTGGCTCGAGGAAGTCGGCCTCGCGGCCCGCGCTCACCACCGTGCCGGCGAGTTGTCCGGCGGAGAGCAGCAGCGGGTTGCCATCGCCCGCGCTTTGATCGGCGGGCCGGCGTTGCTACTGGCCGACGAGCCTACGGGAGACTTGGACGAAGGGAACGCGGAAACCGTTTTCGAACTCATGCAGCGCCTGCATCGCTCGCATCGTCTGACCTCCATTCTCGCCACGCACAATCTCGCGCTGGCACGGCGTTGTCACCGCGGGTTTCAGTTGGAGCACGGCATCCTCGAGCCGTCCCACATCCTGGGACTGAACGGGGCGCAGAGGAAGGGAGAAATCGGGTAACCCCATGTTCGAGAAGTACACCGAAAAAGCGCGGCGCGTCATCTTTTTTGCTCGCTACGAGGCCAGCCAGTACGGCAGCCCGTTCATCGAGACCGAACACCTCCTTCTCGGCCTGTTGCGGGAAGACAAGGCTCTCGCCAATCGCTTTTTGCGCTCCCACGGCTCCATCGAGTCCATCCGCAAGGAAATCGAGTCGCGCATCACTATCCGTGAGCGCATCTCCACCTCCGTCGAGGTCCCCCTCAGCCAGGAATGCAAGCGCATTCTGAATTTCGCCGCTGAGGAAGCCGAGCGCCTTAGCCACAAGCACGTCGGCACCGAGCACTTGCTGCTCGGCATCCTGCGCGAGGAAAAGTGCTTCGGCGCGGAAATCCTCCATGAGCGCGGCCTGCGGCTTTCCACCCTCCGCGAGGAGCTCGCCCGTTCCAGCACCGAAAAAGTTCCCGTCAACCGGCCCAAAGAGACATCGCTGCTCAGCGAGTTCAGCCGCGACCTCACCCAGTCCGCCACGGAAGGCCAGCTCGACCCGCTCGTCGGCCGCGACCGCGAGCTCGAGCGCGTCGTTCAGATTCTTTGCCGCCGCACGAAGAACAATCCCGTGCTGATCGGCGAGCCCGGTGTCGGCAAGACCGCCATCGTCGAAGGCCTCGCCCAGCGCATCGCCGACGGCGACGTGCCGCCCTTCCTCGCCGACAAGCGCATCCTTTCGCTTGACCTCTCCCTCATCGTCGCCGGCACCAAGTACCGCGGTCAGTTCGAAGAGCGACTGAAGACGATCATGAAGGAATTGATGGAAAGCCAGAACGCCATCGTGTTCATTGATGAGCTCCACACGCTCGTCGGCGCTGGCTCCGCCGAAGGCTCGCTCGATGCCGCCAACATCCTGAAGCCCGCCCTCAGCCGCGGCGAGATTCAGTGCATCGGCGCCACTACGCCTTCCGAGTACCGCAAATCTGTCGAGAAGGATCGTTCGCTCGAGCGGCGATTCCAGGCGGTGAAGGTTTCCGCTCCCAACGAGGAGGAAGCCATCCGCGTCCTGCACGGCGTCCGCGAGCGTTACGAAAAATTCCACGCCGTCAGTTACACCGACGAGGCCATCAAGTACGCGGTCTATCACTCCAATCGGTATATCCCGGACCGCTTCCTGCCGGACAAGGCCATTGACCTGATTGACGAAGCTGGCGCGCGCGTCAAACTCCGCCAGTCCATGCTCCCCGACGAGATCACCGAAGCGCAGAAGCGCGTGAAGTTCATCACGCATCGCATGGAAACCGCCATTGCCAATCACGAGTTTGAAAAGGCGCGCTTTTACTCCGAAGAGGAGCGCAAGGAAAAAGAATTGCTCCGCTCCCTCCGGGAAAAACTCAAGCTCGACGACTCCGCCACCGGCATCGTCACCCGCGAGGACATCGAGGAAGTCGTCGCCCGCTGGACTGGCGTTGCTGTCACCTCCATCAAGGAAGACGAGCAGCAGAAGCTCCTCCGCATCGAGCAGGAGATCCACAAGCGCGTCATCAGCCAGGACAAGGCCATCACCGCGCTCGCCCGCGCGATTCGCCGCAGCCGCGCCGGCCTGAAGTCGCCACTGCGGCCGGTCGGCTGTTTCCTCTTCCTGGGCCCCACCGGTGTCGGCAAGACGGAAGTTGCCCGCCGCCTCGCCGAGTTCCTCTTCGGCAGCGAAAAATCTTTGATCCGTTTCGACATGTCCGAGTACATGGAGAAGCACTCCGTCTCCAAGCTCATCGGCGCGCCTCCGGGCTATGTTGGCTACGAAGAGGGCGGCCAGTTGACCGAGCGCGTCCGCCGTGCTCCGTACTCCGTCATTCTCCTCGACGAGATCGAGAAGGCCCATCCGGATGTGTACAATATCCTGTTGCAGGTCTTTGAAGACGGCCAGTTGACCGACGGCATCGGCAACACCGTCGATTTCCGCAATTCCATCATCACCATGACTTCCAATATCGGCGCGCGCCATCTCCAGAAGCGCTCCGCCCTCGGCTTCCAGTCCGCTTCCGAGGATGCCGCCTCCGCCAAGATGGAAGACATGGTGATGAGCGAAGTGAAGCGCTTGTTCAACCCGGAATTCCTCAACCGCCTCGACGAGATCATCATCTTCAATCCGCTGGCGGATGAGGACCTGCTTCGCATCGTGGATTTGCTCGCGGGTCAGATCAACGACACGCTCATTCACCGCCAGGTCCAGATCGTCCTGACGCCGGAAGCCCGCCAGTGGATCTTGGAAAAAACCTGCGCGGATCGCAGCTACGGCGCTCGCCCCCTGCGGCGAGCGCTGCAGAAATATGTCGAGGATCCGCTTTCCGAGGCGTTGATCCAGGGCGGCTTGCAGCGACCTGCCACTCTGGAAGTCTATGTCTCTGGGGACGGCCTCAGCTTCCGGCAGGTTCTGGAAGCAACCCCGGTCGCGCACTGAGAATCCTACTCGCGCAAGCCCGGTCTTCGGGGGTTGACCGGGCGAGGAGCACATATCTTGGGTTTGGGGGAGCGGCCTTGAAATTGGCAACGGCCGCGATTAAAAAACTCTGTCTCCGCTGGGCCGCCGCGCTGCTCTTCGTGTGTGTGGTTGGGGCTGGCGCCCCCTCGCTTTGCGCCCAGCAGTCCTCCTCGCTGGTCATTCAGCGCATCGAAATCGTCGGCAATCGCCGCATTCCTCGCGACACTTTGAAGGCCCGCATTTTTTCCCGCGAGGGCGATGCCTATAGCGAGGAATCGCTCCATCGCGATTTCCAGGCCCTCTGGAATACGCAATACTTCGAAGACATCCGTCTCGAAGTCGAGCCTAGTCCTGACCGCCCCGAAGGCCGCATCGTTGTCTTTTACGTGAAGGAACGCCCCGTCATCCGTCGCATCGAGTACAAGAATGCCAAATCCGTCACCGAGTCCGAGATCCTCGAGCGCTTCAAGGACCGCAAGGTCGGCCTCTCGGTCGAAAGTCAGTTCGACCCCACTCGCATCAAGCGCGCGGAGGTCGTGCTGAAGGAGCTGCTCGGCGAGCGCGGCCGCCAGTTCGCCGTCATCAAGACCACCTACGAGCGCATCGCCGCCACCAACGCCATCAAGCTCACCTTCAACATCGAGGAAGGCCCCAAGGTCAAGGTTGGCACGATCATCATCGAGGGCAACACCGCCTTTTCTGATCGCAGGATCATTCGCGCCATGCGAAACTCCCGCCCGTATGCGGTTCCCCTCTACTTGTTCGAGTGGAACGTCCTTAGCAAGACCTTTGATCGCCGGAAGCTGGCTGAGGATCTCGAGGTAGGCATCCGCGGCCTCTACCAGGACTACGGCTATTTTCAGGTGCTCGTGAAAGAGCCCAGGACGAACACCGTGGATATCGACCGCGGCGGGCTCCCCGGTCCCTGGCCCCTCCTTGGCCGCAAGCATGGCAAGCGTACCAACATTACGATTCCCATTCAGGAAGGCGAACGCTTCCGTCTCGGCAAAGTCTTTGTCCGGAGCTCCGACCCCGAGAAGGGCCTCTATTTCAAGACCGACTTCCTCGTGGACTCGTTCCCCATTAAGCCCGGCGAGATCTTCGCCGTGGACAAAGTCCGCAAGGCCCTTGAGGAATACCGCAAGCTCTACGGCACGTTCGGCTTCATTGATTTCACCGCCACGCCGCTCACCGACATTGACCAGCCGAATAAGACGATCAACCTCACGCTTGAGTTCGACGAGCAGAAGCAGTTCTTCGTCCGCCGGATCGAGTTCTCCGGCAACACCACCACCCGCGACAAGGTGATCCGCCGCGAGGTCCTCCTGGACGAGGGCGACCTCTTCAACAACCGCGCCTGGGAAGTCAGCATCCTCCGCCTCAATCAGCTCGACTATTTTGAGCCGATCAAGCCGGAGCACGCCGAGCTCAAGCGCAACCTCAAAGAAGGCACCGTTGACATCAACCTCAAGGTGAAGGAGAAGGGCAAGCAGTCCATCGGTCTCACCGGCGGCGTCAGCGGCATTGCGGGCAGCTTCATTGGTCTCAGCTATCAGACCAACAACTTCCTCGGCCTTGGCGAAACCCTCACGTTCTCCGCCGACTTCGGCGACCGCCAGCGCAATTTCATCTTCGGTTTCACCGAGCCGTATCTCTTCGATCGCCCCATCTCCTCCGGCTTCACAATCTTCAACAGCCGCTTCAGCTATAACCAGGCGCGTGAGACGTCCATCCTCCTTGGCCAGAATGTCCAGGTGGATCCCACTCGCGCCCAGAACTACAACCAGAACCGCAAGGGCTTCTCCCTCTTCGCCAGCTATCCCCTGCGCCGCTTCGCCTTCACTCGCCTCGGCGTCACGTATTCCTATACCGACAGCACGATTGCCGCCTTCAGCGATGCTTCCCGGCTGCTCTTCGAGAATCTCCAATTCCGCCAGCTCGCCGGGCCTTCCGCCCTGCGCGGCATCCGGTCCAGCAAGATTACGCCCACGATTTCACATAATACGGTGGACAATCCCATCAACCCCACCAGTGGCAAGAGTTTCTTCTATGCATTCAATTTTGAGGGCGGCTTCCTCCAGGGCAACGTCAATACGATCTCCCATACGTTTGAAGGGAAATATTTCCGCCCCGTCAACAAGCGGCGCAACGTCATCGGCGTCCGCATGATGGCCTCTTTTACGACCGGCTTCGGCGGCATTGTGTTGCCGCCCTTCAATCGTTTCTATCTCGGTGGCGAAGACAGCGTCCGCGGCTTCGATTTCTTCTCGATTTCTCCTTGGGCCTTCGTCCCCACGTCCAAGACGGTTCAGCTCTTTTTCCTCGATCCGCAGCATCTCGACTCGAACGGCAATCCCACTGCGCGCTTTATTCAGGTTCCCGTCCTCGATTACGTCGCCACCACCCCCGGCGGCGATTCTCAGTTCGTCTCCAATCTCGAGTACCGCGTCCCGATCATTGGCCCGGTGAGCATGAGCCTCTTTATCGATACAGGGCTGAACGGGCTCGCCCGGAAATCCCAGTTGCAACTCGACTCCGCCGGCGTCCAGAAGCTCCGCCAGCAGTTTCCGAATACGACGGTCAACAACCGCCTGGACATCGCCTCCGGATCGAACTTCAAGCTGCGCTCTTCGGCCGGAATCGAATTCGTCGTTCAATTGCCCATTGTTAACGCGCCCTTCCGCATCTACTGGGCCTATAACTACTTGCGCTACAAACAAGATATTATCGAGCCGCGCGGCGATTTCTTTATCAGCGACGAGTTGAAAAGAACGCTGCCTCCCGGCGTGCTCGATTCGCAGATTCTTCCGCAGTTGAATGCGCAACTGACTCGCGATATCGGCCGCGGCAGACCCTTTGAACCGTTGAAAACTTTCCGGTTTACGGTCAGCCGCACGTTTTGATCCGTTGCAAGCGGCGGCTTTTGGCGGCTCCAACGCAAAACGCTCAACGGATGGGTGGATAGTTTGGAGGATTTAGAATGAGGCGATGCACAAGCCGGATTTTGTTGCCGACCATGCTGATGCTGGCGGCGATTCTGAGCAACTGCGGGGGGGGAGGGAGAAATCCCAACCAGGGCGGCAAGGTGCAGGTCGCCATCGCCCCGATAGCCGCCGCAGTGACGTTGAATGGCACGCTGTCGTTTTCGGCTTCGGTCACCGGCGTCACGACAATCCAGATCGCCGCCACTGGCGGCGCCGTCCGCGCCACCAACGTCGTGACCATCACGACCACCACGGCTCACAGCTTGACGGCCGGACAGATCGTCACCATCTCGGGGGTAACCGACGCGAGCTTCGTTGGCACCTTTGTCATCGTTTCCGCTCCGTCATCCACTGCGTTCACGTACACGCAGACGGGGGCGGATGCAACGAGCGGCGGCGGGACCGTCGCCAACATTACGGTGAACTGGCTCGTGAACGACGTACCGGGAGGAAACGCAACGTTCGGGACGATCACGACCGCCGGCCTGTACACGGCCCCCAGCACTCTTCCGCCGCCCGCGACCGCGACGATCACTTCGACCGGCGCCGCTCGCTCCGCCAACGTCGTGACCATCACGACCACCGCGGCTCACAATTTCGTTGTCGGGCAGCTCGTGATCATTGCCGGCGTCACCGACACGAGCTTCAACGGGTCCTTTCTGATCAGCACGGTGCCCACGACTACGACGTTTACTTACTCGCAATCCGCGAACAATGCCACCAGCGGCGGCGGGTCGATCACTTCGTATGCCGTCAAGGTCAAAGCGGTGAGTGTTGCGGACTCGAGCGCGACCGCGACCGGCATCGTTGATATCAGCTCGGGGGTGACCGTGCGGGTCACGCCGGCGACCGCCGTGGTGGGGACAAACGAGACGTTTCAGTTCTTTGCTGCCGTGACGGGAAGCTCGAACTCCTCGGTCACTTGGTCCGTGAACGATATTGCGGGCGGGAACTCGACCGTGGGGACGATCACCTCCAGCGGCCTCTTTACGTCTCCCGCTACCCCCCCCAACTCCAGCACGATCAGCATCGCCGCAAACGGCGCAGTTCGTTCTTCGAATGTCGTGACCATTACGACCTCCACCGCGCATGGTTTCCAAGCCGGCCAGAGTGTGACCATCTCCGGCGTTTCCGCCGCGAGCTTCAACGGCACATTCACCATTGCCTCGGTCCCTTCTACGGCTACATTCACCTACGCGCAAACGGGACCCGACGCCACGAGCGGCGGCGGAACGGCCGTTTCGGGTTCCAGTTCGGTGACGATCAAAGCCACCTCCGCAGCGGACCCCACGAAATCCGCCACCGGCTTGGCCGTCGTGCAGACTGCGGCCGACCCCACCCTGGCCTCCATCAACCCGACCACGGCCCCTCAGGGCGCAGTGTTCCAGGACGTCTTTCTGGCGGGAACCAATTTCCTTTCCACAACCATCGTGCGCGTCAACAGTGCGCCTCTCCCTCCTGCGGCGATTTCGCAGTTCAGCGCTTCACTGATCCGAATCCGCATTCCCGCGATTGCGCTGGCCGCGCCCGGCACGCTGGTGATCGACGCGCAGCGGCAGAGCGGCGCCACCTCAGCGTCACAGAATCTGGCCGTCGTGGCCGTGCGCCCCGCATTGGTGGGGGCCTCGCCGGATAGCGCCGCGCAAGGCGCGGCGGGGACTTTCAGTTTCAATGTCAACGGCGGCTATTTCGGCGCAGCTTCCAGCCCGTCCATTACCGCCGAATTTGTCAGTGGCAGCGGCGCCACACGGGCGGCCGCGGTGAACGCGTCCAACGAGGCACGCCAGGCCAGTGTCACGCTCCTCGGCAGCTCTGACCTGACCGCAGCGGGATTGTTTTCGGTGGCCATCCGGAACTCGTCCAACCCTGCTTTGTTTACGGCCACTAACCTGGCGGTGCGACCGTCAGGTTCGCCGACTGTCTTGGCGCCTGCCACCCCGGTCGGCAGCCGGCCGAGCGCGATCGCCATCAACACGGCTACAGGGATTGCCGTGGTGTCCAATCGTTGCTCGAACACCCTGACGCGGATCGACGTGGCCACGCTCGCCCCCATCGGCACGGACATTCCCGTCGGAACGTATCCGACCGGCGTGGCCGTGGACGACTTGCGCAATCTGGCAGTGGTGGCGAACAACGGGAGCAACACCGGTTGCACAGGGCCGGCGGGGACGCCGAGCATTTCCATTGTGGACCTCGCGGCGGGCGCAGTCACCGCCACGATCACCGCCAACGTCAGTGGCGCTCCATTTTCAGTGGCCGTGAACCCAATCACCGGCCTGGCCCTGGTCACCTACCAAAGTACGAACCACGCGGACATTCTGGATCTCACGCAGACGCCGCCGGTCATCGTGAGCACGACCACCATCACCACGGGCGCCAACCCGCAGGTGGCCGTCGAGCCGCGGCTGAACTGGGCCGTGGTGACCCCCGGCGGGTCCGGGACGCTCTCGATTGTGGACCTCGCGCAGCGCGCGACGGCGGCGGTCGCGGCGTCGAACGGAGTCAGCCGGGCGAGCGGTGTTACCACCGTCACCACAGCGGCCGCCCACAGTTTCCGGCAGGGCGATGTGGTGCTGATCTCCGGTGTGGCCGACTCCAGCTTCAATGGGACCTTCACCATTTCGGCCGTGCCTACGAGCACTGCTCTTACTTACGCGCAGACCGGCGCGCCCAATGCGTCCAGCAGCGGAGGTACCGTCGTCACCACATTCCCTCTCGCCACCGCCACGATTGGACCGAATGCCCGCGGCATCGCCATCAACACGTTTACGCAGCAGGCCATCCTGGCGGACCCGAGCGCTACCGGCCCTCTGCTCTTCAATCTGTTCGACCAGGCGGTGACCAATTTCTCCTTGAGCGAGATCGGGGCCACAGCCGCTGCCTTCAACCCCTTTACGAATATTGCCGTGACCATAAATGCCAACACCAACGAGGCCTCCGTGATTGACCCGGAGATCCCCACTCGACTAGCAAAATTGACCGTGGGTAACGGGCCGCGGGCAGTCGCGATTGACCCGGGTACGAACACGGCTCTGGTGGCGAACGAAACGGACGGCACCGTAACGCCGATCGGACTCGGCGCGATTCGATCTCTTCACATCGCTGCCATCAGCCTGCCGCTCTCCCGGCAATTTGCGCCCGGGGTCACGCTTTCGTCCACTTCCGGTCTGCCGCTCACGATTCTCGGGAAAGGCTTTGTCAGTGGGTCGCAGGTACGGCTGGACGGAGTGCCCCTGGGACCTGTCTCGAGCTTCGCGGACCGGCAGTTGACGGTCACGGTTCCAGCGGTACTTCTGGCCGGGCCACGGAATTACGTTGTGGACGTGCTCAACCCGAGCGGTGAGATCTCCAACGTCTTGAATCTTGCCGTAGTCCAGTCGGTGGACCTGGTCGGGGCGGGAGGGGCCTCGTGTTCGACGCCGGCGCCGTCGGCGGTGGCCATCGACCCGCAACGCGATCTGGCGGTGGTGACCAACTTCGGGTGTGACAGCGTGTCCCTTGTGGATCTCACGAGCGGAACGATCACGGCCACCGTGGCAGTAGGGTCTAAGCCTCGTGGCGTGGCGGTGAGTTCGCGCTTGGGCAGGGCTGTTGTCACGAACAGCGGGGCGGGCACCGCCTCTCTTCTAAACTTGGCCGCTGCGCCGCCGGCCGTGACCACAAGCGTGACGGTGGGGAGCGAACCGCTGGGCGTGACCATGGATGAGGGAACCGGGAGGGCGATTGTGGCCAATGCCAGCTCGAACACGCTCAGCCTCTTCGACGCAAGTGCAGGAGGGTCCCTCGTTTCGCTAGCGGTGGACACGCGGCCGGTGGCCGTGGCCGTTGACACGGATCGCCAGGTCGCTGCGGTGGCGCACGCCGCGGCCAACAACGTTGCCGTGGTGAACCTTTCCACTCTTTCGATCAGCGGACGAGTGTCGAATGTTTCGCTTCCGACGGCGGTGGTCTTTGATCCGGTGACACGAATGTTCATTGCCAATGCAAGTTTGGGCAACAACCTCGTGCTGGTGCGCCCGGACACGCTCCAGGCCTCCGCCCTGCGCGCCGGCATCAATCCCACTTCAATCGCCTACAACGTCAATAGCGCCACCCTGGTCACCACCAACAGCGTCGGCAACAACTTCTCGGTGATCGACTTTATTGACCGTCGTGTGCGCGTGGTTCTCCCGATCATGGCCTCCCAGCAGTTTGCTGTGGACATCCATCCTCGCACCAATCTCGCTGTGATCGCGGATGCGACCAACAACAGAGTCCTTCTGGTTCCGCTGCCGTGGTAGTCGATGGGCAGCGCCGTTGGGCGCGTCCAACCGCCCCGCTCTCGCCTGCATCCGAGTTGCAGCCCCCGGTCCAGGGGCCTGAGGGCTGCGCCGGATTTGCATTGACCCCGCGCCGGCTCGCGCGTATAATCGCCGTTTTGTGAATAGCGCATTTTTCCCCCAAGGAGTGAGCATGAACGTGAAACGTGCAGTGTTGGCCGCGGCCGCTCTTCTGTTGGCGCCCGCTGCCCAGGTTTACGCGCAGGCCGGCGGCGCTGCCGCTGCGGCCTCGCAGAAAGTCGGCATTCTGAATGTTCGGCAGGCCGTCTTCAGCACCGCTGAAGGCAAGCAGGCCCTCGCTGAGTTGCAGTCCCAGTTCGCCCCGCGCAATAACGAGCTCGATACTTTCCGCAAGCAGATCGACGATGTCCAGAACCGGCTCCGCAGCGGCGACCGCACCCTCAGCGACGAGGAAAAGGCTCGGCTCCAGCGCCAGGGCGAGCTGCTTTCCCGCCAGGCCCAGCGCAAGCAGCAGGAATTCGAGGAAGACGCGCAGGCCGCTCAGGGCGAAGTCTTCGACCGCATCGCCCGCAAGATGGACGACGTGATGAGTCGCTACGCCCGCGAGAACAGCTACAGCCTCGTCATTGACGTTTCTTCGCAGAACGTCGTCGTCTTCGCCGCTCCGCAGACAGACATCACCCCGGACATCGTCAAGCTCTACGACCAGGCGTTCCCGGTTCGTGGTGGCGCCGCCGCTCCCGCGGGCGCAGCGCCGATGCTGCCCGGCACTCCGCGTTCGTCCCAACCCCGGCCGCAGCCGCCGGCCCAGAAACCGCCGCAACGGTAATGGCGCGCAGGACAGGCGATCAGCCTGTCTGCGGATGCATCCGTGCTCTCCACAGGGGCGTACACCGTACGCCCCTGTACTTTTTTCAGCCGTCGCTCCGGCTTCCCGATCACTCTGCAGGCGCACCTCGGCACTTCGGAAGGCAATACGTCTCCATTACATTTCAAGGCCCGCCATCTCCCGGCGGGCCTCCGCTTTCCCTGGACCCCAAATCCTGATGCCTGCCCCCTTCTTCCTCTTTGATGCCGAATTGACCCACTACCTTTCATTCCTTTACCTTGCATTTCCGTGCATGGGCGGCTATACTCTTCCCGCTTGAAGCCGGTCGCACGTTTCAGTGGGCGCGAGCCCACTTTTTTGTTGGCCGGAAAACTGGAGAGCCTTTCGGGCGCCTCGGTCCCAGGCGTGTCTCTCCGAAGAGCAGCGGTCGTGTGCCGCCATAGTGAAACTGGATGGATTTGCAGAAGATTCGCGAGGCTGCCGAGCGAGTAGCCCAATCTGAAGCGCTGGAAGTTGTTGACGTTGAATGGAAGGTCGGCAAGCAGCGCTTCCTCCGGGTTTATATTGACAAGCCCGGTGGGGTCAGCCACAACGATTGCGAGGCGGTTTCGAAGCAGTTGAGCGTGATTCTCGACGTCGAGGACCTCGTTCCCGGCCCCCGGTACACCCTGGAAATCAGTTCGCCCGGTCTCGACCGCAAGCTGCTGAAGCTGGCCGACTACGAGCGTTTCATCGGCCGCCTGGCTCGCATCTCGCTCGATGCGCCGGTGGAGAATTCGAAGTTCTTTGAGGGCCGTCTGGCCGGCTATGCCGACGGCGTCGTGCACATCGAGGTGAAAGGCCGCCGCGTTGCCTTGCCCTATGCGGCCATTCGCAAGGCCCAGTTGGTGGTCGAGTTTTAGCGGAGCTGAGGGGGAACGGATTGCTGCTCCCCGGTGAGGGTACGACACAATGTCAAGTCCGCTGCTTCAGACAATCGAACAGATCAGCCGGGAAAAGCATATCGAGCCCGAGGTCATCGTCGCGGCCATCGAAGACGCCATGGTTGTCGCCGCCCGCAAATACTACAAGACGGAAGAGGATCTTCGCTCGAAGTTCAATCCTGAAACCGGCCACGTGGACGTGTATGCTGTGCGCCTGGTCGTCGAGGAAGTCGCCGACTCCAGGCGCGAAATCACTCTCAGCGAAGCCCGCAAGCAGGATCCCGCCGCCGAGATCGGTGGCGAAGTTATCTTTTCCAGACCCACCGACGTGCTCGGCCGCATTGCCGCGCAGACCGCCAAGCAAGTCATCATGCAGAAGGTGCGCGAAGCCGAGCGCGACACCATCTTCAACGAGTACAACGGCCGCGTTGGCGAGATGCTGAACTGCATCGTCAAGCGCACCGAAGGCCCCGATCTCATCGTGGACCTCGGCCGCACCGAAGCTCGCCTCCCCAAGCGCGAACAATCGCGCCTCGAGACCTACAACGTCGGCGACCGTCTCCGCGTCGTCATCCGTGCCGTCGAGCGCGCCGCCAAGGGGCCGCAGGTCATCGTTTCCCGCGCGGACGGCATACTTGTCCAGCGCCTGTTCGAAATGGAAGTCCCGGAAATTTACGATGGCACCGTGCAGATTCGCGCCACCGCCCGCGAGGCCGGCGAGCGCACGAAGATCGCTGTCAGCAGCCGCGACCGGGACGTGGACCCTGTCGGCGCCTGCGTCGGCATGAAGGGCATGCGCGTTCAGTCCATCATCCGCGAGCTCCGCGGTGAAAAGATTGACATCATCCCCTTCAACGAAGAGACCGTGGCCTTCGCGCAGAAGGCGCTGAGCCCCGCCAAGGTTACCCGCGTCCAGATCGTGGACCCGGAAGAGAAGCGCCTCGAAGTCATCGTCGAGGATACCCAGCTTTCTCTCGCCATCGGCAAGAAGGGCCAGAATGTCCGCCTTGCCAGCAAGCTCGTCGGCTGGAACATTGACATCAAGAGCGAGGAAGAGAAGCGCCGCGAGATCGAAGAACAAATGGCCGCCCTCACCGCTCCCGGCACCCCGCTTTCCGATCTCGTCGGCATCGGCCCCAAGACCATCGAAAAGCTTGAGTCCCACGGCGTCACTCAGATCGAGCGCCTTGCGGAGATGACTCCCGAACAGTTGATGGAAATCCCTGGCATCGGCGAGAAGATGGTCGAAAAGATTCGTCTCGCGGTGGCCACCTATTTCGAAACGCTGGAGTCCCAGCAAGCCGCCGCCGCAGAAGCCGCCGCCGCTGCGGAAGCGGCCGCTGCCGCGGAAGTCCCAGCGGAGGCGGCAGTCGAAACCGCCACCGAGGAAGCCCCCGCATTGGCGGAGACTGCCGGAGAAGTGGTTGCCAAAGTTGCGACGGAGGAAATCGCCGCGGAAGGCGAGGCGCCAGTACAGCCGGCGCCCGCCGAGGAGCAGGACTAGATCCGTTGAGTATGTCTGAGCATCCCAATCAAATTCGCATTAACGATCTGGCCCGGGAACTCGAGGTCAAGTCCAAGGCCGTTATCGAATTGCTCCCCGACGTCGGCGTGACCGAAAAAAAGACGCACTCCAGCTCCATCGACGAATCCGTCGCCGTAAGAGTTCGCCAGCATTTTCGCGTTCTGGCGGAAGCGGAAGCTCAAGCCGAAGCTGCTGCGACGGCGGAAAAGGCAGCGAAAGAAGCCGCGGCCAGGGCCGCGCGCTCTCGCCCTGCTGCGCCGCCTGTAAAGCCCGCAGCTCCCCCTGCGGCGCCACTCGCGCCTGCGCTTCCCACGGCTGTGCCGGCTGCTGTTTCACCGCCTGCAGCCGTGCCCCCAGCCGTTAAGCCCGCGGCTCCGGTCGTTGTTCCCAAGGGTCCTCTGCCGGCGGCGCCTGCTGCCGGAATTCGTCCGGCTGCGCCGGTGCCGCCGAAAGCTGTGCCCGCGCCACCCGCGGCGCCGCATGCTCCTGCACCGCCGCGTCTTGCGCCGGTGTCCACGCCTCCGGCAAAACCCCTGGCGACTCCTGGACAGCCAATTGTCAAGCTTCCGTCTCGTCCGCCCGGCTCGCAGGGACGGCCCAGCGGTCCCGCCGGTGCTCGTCCGGCGGCTTCTGGTCCCGGTGCTGCCCATTCTGGCGCTCGTCCCGTCCCGCGTCATCCGATGCGTCCGGGGCAACCCATGCGTCCGGGCCAGCCCATGCGTCCGGGCCAGCCACGCCCCGGCGGCCGTCCTGCGCCGATGTTGCCTCCAGACAAAGTTCCGCCGAAAGCTGAGCCCGGCAAACCAATTTATGCCCGTAAGCCCCCGGCCCGTTCGCGCCCCTTGGCGGAAAAACGATTCGAGGAAGGCGAGCGTAAACTCCACCCGGTTCGTTCTCGCCCCGGCGCTCCCGGTGCCCGTGCCACCCGCGCCGAGCCCGTTTCCATGCCTGTGCCGCGTGAGCCGCGCGAGATCACCATCACGGAGGGCGTCACCGTTCGCGAACTCGCGGAGAAACTCGACGTTCGCGCCAGAGACCTGTTGAAAACCTTACTCGACCGCGGCGTCTTCGCCAGCATCAATCAGGCGCTCGACACGCAGACGGCTACGACCCTCGCCGAGGCCTTCAGCGGCATTGTCCGCGTGATTTCCTTTGAAGAGGAAGTTGTCGAGGAAACTGCAAAGGTCGAAACTTCCGGCAAGACCGCGCCTCGCCCGCCGGTTGTCACGGTCATGGGTCACGTGGACCACGGCAAGACGAGCCTGCTCGACGCCCTCCGCAGCACCGAAGTTGCCGCTGGGGAAGCCGGCGGCATTACGCAGCATATCGGCGCGTCCCAGGTGGACGTGGACGGCAAGCGCGTCGTCTTCATTGACACGCCCGGCCACGAAGCCTTCACCCGCATGCGCGCCCGCGGCGCCCGCGTCACCGATATCGTCGTCCTCGTGGTCGCTGCCGACGACGGCATCATGCCGCAGACGCTGGAGGCCATTGACCACGCGCGCGCAGCCGCCGTGCCCATCATCGTCGCCGTCAACAAGATCGACAAACCCGACGCCCAGCCGGAGCGCGTCAAGCGCCAGCTTTCCGATCGCGGCCTGATGCCCGAGGAGTGGGGCGGCGAAACCGTTGTCGTCGAAGTCTCCGCCCGCGAAAAGAAGAACCTCGACCGCCTGCTCGAATCCATCTTGCTCGTGGGCGACCTTCGCGAGCTGAAGGCCAACCCGGACGCGCCCGCCACCGGCACGGTTCTCGAGTCCCGCGTGGACAAGGGCCGCGGCCCGGTCGCCACCGTCCTGGTCCAGAACGGCACTCTCCGCGTCGGCGACGTCTTCATCTGCGGCGCCGTTTATGGCAAGGTTCGCGCCATGTTCGACGACCGCGGCCGCCCCGTGAAGTCTGCGCCTCCATCCGCGCCGGTCGAAGTTCTCGGCCTGCAGGGTGTCCCGGAGGCCGGCGACCAGTTCCAGGTGGCCGACGAAGCCAAGGCCCGCCACATCGTTGAATACCGGCAAGCCAAGCGTCGCGAAGCCTCGCTGGCCCGCACCCTCGGCTCCCGCATCACCCTCGATCAGTTGCATGAGCAGCTCAAGGCTGGCGAAGTCAAGGAACTCCCCGTTGTGATCAAGGCGGACGTGCAGGGCTCCGTCGAGGTGTTGAGCGAGCTTCTGCCCAAGCTTTCCACTGATGAGGTGCGTCTTAAGATCATCCATGCCAGCGTTGGCGCCGTTGCGGAGACCGATGTCCTCCTCGCCTCCGCCTCCAATGCCATCATCATCGCCTTCAGTGTTCGCCCGGACCGCAAGGCCGCCGATCTCGCCCAGCAGGAAGACGTCGAGATCCGCACCCACACGATCATCTACGAGCTTGTGGACGAGATTAAGAAGGCTCTCGTCGGCATGCTCGAACCCGTCTTCAAGGAAACTTATCTCGGCCGCGCCGAGGTGCGCGACACCTTCCGCGTCAAGGGCGTGGGCGCGATTGCCGGCTGTTACATTCAGGATGGCCTGGTGAAGCGCGACGCTGACGTTCGCCTCCTGCGCGATAACGTCGTCATTTTCACCGGCCGCATCGGTTCCCTGCGCCGCTTCAAGGACGACGTGAGCGAGGTTCGCGCCGGCTTTGAGTGCGGCATTGGCATCGCCAACTTCAGCGACGTGAAGATCGGCGATATCATTGAGTGCTTCACCGTCCAGAAACTGGTGGCGGCGGGGACTCCCGCATAACCCACCGGCTCGGCGGCTGCGCGTTGGGCCCTGGCGGTTCTTGAGGTGATCGGAAATGCCGATCGGCCTCCTCACGCTCGAAATTCACATCCCCGACGCCCGCTCGCTGAAGGATAAGCGCCAGGTGCTCCGCAGCCTGAAGGATCGCCTCCGCGGCCAGTTTAATGTCGCGGTGGCCGAACTGGATCATCAGGATGTCTGGCAGCGCGCTCTCGTCGGCGTCGTCACGCTGTCCAACGATGAGCATCATCTGCGCGATTCACTGGAAAACGTCGCTGCCGAAGCCGAACGCCTCCTTGGCCGTGACTTGGTTTCGCAGGAGATTGAAATTCTCTGATCGCTGAAGACTGTGTGCGGATAACTTCCTATGACCGTTGCTGGCCACAGACACGAACGCATCGCCGAGGAAATTCGCCATGAAGTCAGCGGCATGATCACCGGCGAACTGAAAGATCCGCGCATCGCCGGCCTTGTTACCGTCACCGAAGTCCGCATCTCGCCGGACCTCAAACTGGCCCGCATCTTCGTCAGCGTGCTGGGCTCCGAAGAGGAACACGCCTCGACTCTGAAAGGGCTCGCCGCTGCTGCCGGTTTTATCCGCCGCGAGTTGGGCCTGCGCCTCCAGATGCGCCGCAGCCCCGAGCTGCTTTTCGTCCTCGACCGCAGCGAGGAATACAGCCAGCGGATCGACGAGCTCCTGCGGGAAACAAAAAAGCAGGAAAAACCCTGAACGGATCTGACGGTTCCTGATGCCTCGCAAACGCCCTGCGCCCTCCGTCGAAGGCGCGCTGCTGATCAACAAGCCCGCCGGCAAGACGTCTCACGATGTCGTGGACGCCGTCCGTCGCATCCTCGGCTTCCGCGAAATCGGCCACCTGGGCACGCTCGATCCGCTGGCCACCGGCGTTCTCGCCCTTCTGCTGGGCCGCGCCACGCGCCTCGCCCGCTTTTATGTGGGCCGCCGCAAGCGTTACGACTGTGCCATCCGCTTCGGCTTTGCCACTGACACCTACGACGCCGATGGCGAGCCGGCCGGCCCCGACGCCGCCCCGGAAATCATCCGCGAGCAGGCCGAGGCCCTTGCGGCTCAGTTTGTCGGCCGCTTTCCCCAGGTGCCGCCGCCTTACTCTGCAAAGAAAATTCACGGCCGCCCTGCGCACGAGCTCGCGCGCAAGAAAAAGCCGGTCGAGTTGAAAGCAGTGGAAGTGGAAGTCTATGAATTTCGGATCACGGCCGTGAAAAGTTCGCTCGTCCGCTGCGTCATCGAATGCGCCGCGGGAACCTACATTCGTTCACTGGCCCACGAGATGGGTATCCGGCAGGGAAGTGGCG
This sequence comes from Acidobacteriota bacterium, assembly GCA_016201285.1. Taxonomy (GTDB): domain Bacteria; phylum Acidobacteriota; class Terriglobia; order Acidiferrales; family UBA7541; genus JACQDE01. Next base: position 51,105 of record JACQDE010000086.1, read on the forward strand.
CCCACCTCGCGGAGATCGCCCGCACCGCCGTCGGCGAATTTACGCTGGACCAGACCATCACCCTGCAGGAACTGGAGCAGGCCGCCCGCGCCAACCGTCTCGCGGAGGTCGTTCTTCCCATCGAGCGCTTGCTCTCCGACCTGCCGCGCGTCACTGTGTTGCCCGTCATCGAGCGCCGCGTGCGTCATGGCGCGCGTTTCAACGTTCAGATTGCGCAAATCCAGCCCGGCCGCGTCACATCCGCGCAGGGTGCGACCGCCCAACTGGACTCTGGTGAACTGAAGCCTCCCTGCCTTCGCGTCTTCAATCACGAGGAAAAGCTCATCGCCATTGCCCAGGCCATCGTGCCCCGCACGTATCAGCCGGTCGTCGTCCTCGACGCCGCCCCCTGATCCCGCGTCGTCCGGCGCCGCTCACTGCGGTGGTCTCTCGGACGTTGCTGCTCCCGGTGTCGTCCCCGAATCCTTTCGTCCCGCGTAAATCGTCCGGTCCTTCCGCTGCGCCAGCCGGATGCGGCGTGGTGTAATGACGACAATCAGCTCCGTCTCGCGCCTCAACCCCTGTTTCTTGCTGGCCACTCGCCCGGCTCCGGCGATCGCCCCCACACCAGGCCATCCGCTTGTTGAGCGGTCAACGCCCTGTTGCAGGATTCCTGCCAGCACCGTCGGTTCGTTCTCCCGCAGCCGGACCGTTTGCTCCACCGTCCGGTTCGTGATCACCGGAATGCTGTTGAATCGCTCCGGCGCAAAGCTGCGGATTTCGAACTGCAATTGCAGCGTTACTTCGCGGTTCGCGTGAAGCCGCGGTGTCGCGCGCACTTTTACGCCCAGGTCCTCGAACTGCATCGCGGGGTACGGCGTCTGCGCCGCCTGCGACGTGGGCAGCACCGTCGTCGTGTTCAAAAAGACCGTCACGTTGTTCGCGTTGCGGTTCGCCGCCACCAGGTCCAGCCGCCCGTCGCCGTCGAAGTCCGCCGGCGCCACCGCGAACGGCGCTGCTGTCGCCGTAAAGTCCGAGGTCACAAACCTCCCGTTGCCCAGCCCGCTCAGTATCGAAATCGTGTTCGCACCCGAATTCGCCACTGCCAGGTCCAGCCGGCTGTCTCTGGTGAAGTCGCCCACCGCCAGCGCCGCCGGCTGCGCGCCGGTCGCAAAGTCGTTTTTCACCGCGAACGTCCCATCGCCGTTTCCCAGGAACACGGAAACGCTGTTCGATCCTCGGTTCACCACGGCGATGTCCGCTTTGCCGCCGCCGTCGAAATCGCCGGTGACGATTCCCACTGGGTCCGTCCCGGTCGCCAGCGTCACGCCCGTGCTGAAAAACCCATTCCCTGTGCCCAGAAAGATGGAGACCGTGTCATCGCCCGAGTTCGTCACCGCCAGGTCTGGCCGCCCGTCGCCGTTGAAGTCGGCGACCGCAATCCCGCTCGGCCCCACACCGGTCGTCAGCGCCGTGTTGAAACTGAAATTGCCGTTCACCGTTCCCAGAAACACGTGCACGGTGTTGTCTCCGGAATTTGCCACCGCCAGGTCGGGCACACCGTCTCCGTTGAAGTCCGCGCTCACCAGCGCCACAGGAGTAGTTCCGGCAATCAGCGTTGTCGTTGGAGTGAAGCTCCCCGTGCCCGTCCCCAGTAGAATCTCCACCGTGTTGCTCGAAGAGCTCGCAACTGCGACTGCCAGGTCGAGCTTCCCGTCGCCATTGAAATCCCTGGCCAGTACCGCGCGCGGCTGGGAACCCACAGGAATGTCCGTCTTCGCCCCGAAATCGCCGCTTCCCGTATTCAGCAGGATGGAGACGGTGTTCGATGCCGAGTTCGCCGTCGCCAGGTCCGGCTTTCCATCGCCGTTAAAATCTCCCGTCGCAATCGAAGCCGGCCCCAGGTCCGTCGCGAAGTCCGTCTTCTTGATCCCCGGAATGATTTGCCCACCGGTGATGCCGGGTGTCAGCACCGCGAAGCTGATGGGGAAACGGTCCCCGACGAAAAACGTCGCCGGCTGCCCGTCTTCCGCGCGCAGTAACACGCGCCGCGCCCGCTGCACCAGGCTCAGCGTCTCCGCGAACTCAGCCGCCGCTCCGGGCAGCGTGGAAAGAAAAATCGTCTTGCCCCCGCCGAACGCGATCAGCGGCGGCAGCAGGGAAGCCGCCCCCACCTGCCCCGATGCCAGTCGGGCCGCCAGTTCCGCCTGACTCAGGTTGCCGAACCCGCCGGTTCCGAACACTCGTTGGATCACTCGCAGCAGCGCCTCGGTGGATTGCTGCGCCTCTCTGACGTCAGCCGGGCTCAGCGTGAAGACGCGTCCGGAAGTCGGCGGCGTCACCCCCAGCGCCTGCGACCGGCTGCGGTCCACTTCCAGGAATTCCACCTCCAGCATCATCTCTCCGCGCGCTTGGTCCAGTTCCCGGATCAGTTCGATCGCCAGCGCCACCGCCTGCGGTTCGCCGCGCAGCACCAGTTGCCGTGTGTCCGTGTTGAGCAGGGGGTTGGCGATGCCGGCAATGTCCCGCGCCATCTGCCGGATTTCCGTCATCTCCTCTTGCGAGGTCGAGGCCGCCAGCTCCACCGTCCGCGTGATCCGTTCTGCATATTGCCGCCGCTTATCCGGCGTGTCCGGCAGCACCAGGAACGTCTTCTCGTCAATCACGCGGATAAATGTTCCTGTCTGCTGCTCCAGCAGGCTCACCGCCGTTTCGAAATCCACATCCGCCACCCGGAATCGGAACTGCTTTCCGCCCACGTCCTGGTCAAACGCCATCGTCAGCCCGAACTGCTTCGCCACCTCCTCGTACGCCCCGAGCGTGTTCCCCCGGTAGTCGAACGTGTGTTTCGCCGGCCGGGGCTTGATCTGGATCACTCCCGCATCGTATTCCGACCGCCGGCCCATTTCCCGCGAGCTTTGCGCCTCCATCTGTGACAGCCGTTCCAGCGCCACCCGGTATCCTGGATCCAGCGCCAGAGCCATGCGGAGTTCGCTTCGCGCCTCTTCCAATTGCCCCTGCACCGCCTCGAGTTCAGCCCGGTCCATGTGCTGCTGCACTAGGCGGAATTTCGCCCGCTCGCGCCGCGCCACGTACTCCGCGTTACCGGGCGCAAGCTGTACCGCCTCGGAGTAGAGTGCAAACGCCGTGTTCCACAGTTCCGCCTGCTCCGCTTCCACGGCGCTCTTGTAAAGTGTCTGGGCCTGCTTTGCGCTGGTAGCAGCCGCAGCCGATTCTTGCACGCTGCTGGCGCGCGGCTCTTCCTGCTTCGCGCGACCGGACTGCCCCCCGGATGCGGGCGGAAAGACGACGGCACCAACCATTAGAACCGCCAGGACTCGCCTTGTCGTCTTGTGTCTCACGAGCCATGTATTGTAGCGGTAGGCCGTGCAAATCCAAGCGATTTCCCTTGACGCCCCGCCTCCCTGCTAGGTACACTGTTTGTTCTAGTTGAAACTAAGTTTCAACTAGCGGACCATGTTCTCGGCACTCATTATCGCCCTCCGGGAAGGCGTCGAAGCGGCTCTCGTGGTTGGCATTGTTCTCGTCTACCTCAACCGCACCGGCCGCGCCGCCCTCGCCCGCTTCGCCTGGACCGGCCTCGGCCTGGCCCTTGCCGCCAGCTTTGCCGGCGCCGCCCTGCTCGACCGCTGGAAGGTGAACCAGGAAGGCTTCGAAGGCCTCCTCATGTTCCTCGCCGCCTTCTTTGTGGCCACCATGATTTACTGGATGAACCGCGTGGCTCGCAGCCTCAAGCACGAAATCGAGCAGCGCGTCGAATCCTATGCGCAGCAAACGGCCCTCGCCGCCGGCCTCGGCATCGCCACGTTTGTCTTCCTCATGGTGCTCCGCGAAGGCGTCGAGCTCGTCCTCATCCTCCGCGCCGTCGAGGTCTCCACCCAGGGCCTTGGTGTCTGGATTGGCGCCGCGCTCGGCCTTGCCCTGGCCGTCGCCGTCGGACTGTTTTTCTTCAAGGGCACGCTTCGGATTCCCCTCGCTCGTTTTTTTGCCGCCACCACCGTCATTCTCTGGATCGTGGCCTTCCAACTTTTCCTCACCGGCATCCACGAGCTGAGCGAATCCATGTGGATTCCCTCCAGCGAGCGCGAGATGGCCCTCATCGGCCCCATTGTCCGCAATGACATTTTCTTCTTTGTTCTGATTCTCGGTGCCGCGGCTGTGGTTGTCCTCCGCGAATGGCTGGCTCTCCGCCACGCAAGCGCCGCCGCCCCGGAGGCAAACGCCGCCGACCGCCGCCGTCTCGAGTGGGAGCAGCGCAAGCAGCGCCGCTGGGCCATTGCCGCCGCTCTGGCCTGTGTCGCCGTTGTCGTTGTGCTCGCCGCGGATTTTATCTACGCCACCGCCGCCGCCGCGCCTGCCGATGCCAATGTCCTCGTCCCCGAGAGCGGTCAGCTTCGCATTCCGCTTGCCGACGTGAACGACTCCAATTTGCATTTCTACTCGGTGGAGATCGACCGCACCGCCGTTCGCTTCCTGGTCATTCGCAAACCCGGCAGCGGCTACGGCACTGCGCTCGACGCCTGTCTCATCTGCGGCCCGAAGGGCTATTTCCAGGACGGTTCCAACGTCATCTGCCGCAATTGTGCGGCCGCCATTTACGTTCCCTCCATCGGCGATGTTGGCGGCTGCAATCCCATTGGCTTTCCTTCGCGGGTCGAAGGCGACCGTCTCGTCATTGATCTCTCCGCGCTGGCGGAGGCTCTCGGCCAGCAGAAGAAGTAGCTCATGTTCTTTCGAGTCGTTGGCGAATCCTTTGCGCGCAACCCGAGCCGCAAGCTGCTCATGGCCGCGGCGCTCGTTCTCGGCATGGCCGTGGCCACCGCCACGCTCACCGTCGTCCTCGACGTCGGCGACCGCCTCGCCCGTGAGTTTCGCAGCCTCGGCGCTAACCTGCTCGTCACTCCCCAATCAGACACGCTCCCTCTCGAAATCGGCGGTGTGGACTATCGCCCCGTGGACGAGGGCGCCTACCTCCCCGAAAGCGAGCTCGGCAAGCTCCGCACCATTTTCTGGCGTTTGAACATTGTCGGCTTCTCTCCATTCCTTGAAGTTCCCATTGAGTTTTCCGCCTCTGCTCGCGCGTCCGCCGTTTTCCGCGCCACGCTCATCGGCACCTGGTTCGAGCATGACGTGCCCATCCCGGACGGTGCCGCGTTCACCACCGGCGTCCGCATCACGCATCCTTGGTGGCGCGTGGACGGCCGCTGGCCGGCCGGCGCCGCCAGCGAATGTGTTGTGGGACTGACGCTCGCCCAGCGTCTCGGGGTGAAGGCGGGCGATTCGCTCACCCTTCGTGCTGGCAGCGCGGACGTGTCCCTGCAGGTCACCGGACTTCTCTCCACCGGCGGCCCGGAAGACGAAGCCGTTGTTGCTCCGCTTGCTGTTGCCCAGTCGCTTGCGGGACGTCCCGGCCAGTTCCGGCGCCTTCTGGTCAGCGCCCTCACCACTCCCGAGGACGCGTTCGCCCGCCGCGATCCCGCTTCGATGACGCCCGCCGACTACGATCGTTGGTATTGCACTCCTTATATCTCTGCGATTGCGCATCAGATCCGCGAAGTGCTCCCCGGCGTCGAGGCTCGCGCCATTCGTCGTGTTGCTGAAAGCGAAGGTCACATTCTCACGCGCGTCAGCGGACTGATGTGGCTCGTCACGCTGGCCGCGCTGTTGGCTGCCACTCTCGCCGTTGGCGCCGCTTCGGCCACCACGGTCCTCGAGCGCAGCTCCGAGGTCGGCCTGATGAAAGCCCTCGGCGCACCCGGCTGGACGATTTCGCTCTTCTTTCTGGCCGAGCAGATTCTGATTGCCTTTGTCGGTGGCATCGTCGGCTTTGGCTTCGGTGTTCTTCTGGCCCGCGTCTTGGGCGAAAGCGTTTTCGGCATCCCGCCCACGCTGCGCCTGATTCTTCTGCCGGTCGTTCTCGTGCTGGCGGCGCTTGTGGCTCTTCTGGGGAGTCTTCTCCCATTGCGCCGCGCCGCGCGGCTCCAGCCCGCGCCGATTCTGAGGGGTGAGTGATGTTCTGGCGCCTGCTCTGGCAGCTTCTTCGCGCCAGCCGCAGCCGCCTTGCTGTCGCGCTGGTGGCCGTCGCCGCCGGAGCCGCGGTCTGTTCCGCGCTGATCAATCTTCATCTCGACGCCGAGCGCAAGCTCACTCGCGAATTCCGCACCCTCGGTGCCAATGTCGTTGTCGCGCCCTCTCGCTCGGCCGGTTCCGGTGGCGAAGCGCCGCTTCTTGGGGCCGGTGTCCTGGAGAAAATCGCCGCTGCGCGCGCATCCGAAGTCGTTGCCGCCGCGCCGTATCTCTACATCGTCGCGCGCGCCGCGAACGACCGCAGCCTCATTCTTGCCGGCACCTGGCTCGACGAAGTCCGCCGGATGTCCTCTTGGTGGAAGCTGCAGGGAGACTGGATCTCCTCCCGTGACGACCTCACCCGCTGCCTTGTTGGCCGCGCCGTGGCGAAACAGTTCAGCCTTGTTCCCGGCAGTGAGCTCCTCTTGCGTTATGCGGGGCGCTCCGTCCGGCTCGTCGTCGCTGGTGTGGTCAGCGCCGGCGGCACCGAAGACAATCAGGTTTTCGTGAATCTGCCGGTGGCCCAGCAACTCGCGGGTCTCGAAAGCCGCTTCGGCGTCGTCCAGTTGAGCGTCACCGGTTCCGCCGCGCAGGTCGAGCAAGTGGCGCGCGGCCTCGCCGTCGCACTTCCCGGCCTCAACGTCCGCCCGATTCGCCAGATTGCCGAGGCGGAAGGCCAGTTGCTCTCCCGCATCCGCGTGCTGATTCTCGCTACTGTGGTGTTGATCCTCGCGCTCACCGCGCTCTGTGTCTTGGCCACGATGGCCGCTCTGGCCCTGGAGCGCCGCCGCGACGTCGGCCTCATGAAAGCCCTCGGCGGCTCGATGAACCGCGTTGTTCGCTTGTTCCTCACCGAGGCTGCCATTCTTGGCGTTGCCGGCGGTACGCTTGGCTGGGTTGGCGGCGTGTTTTTGTCCGGATGGATCGGCCGCAGCGTGTTTGGCTCCGCGATTTCTCCGCGCCCCGAAGTTCTTCCCCTCACCGTGGCCCTGATGTTCGGTGTGGCTCTGGCCGGCGCGTTGCCATTGCGCTTGCTCGGTCAGGTGCGACCCGCAGTGATTCTGAGAGGCGAATGATGCCCCCGCTCGTCCAGGTTGAAAAGCTCACCAAGGAATACAGCGCCGTCCGCGCGCTCGATCAGGTCACTCTTTCTATCGACGCCGGCGAATGGATCGCCATCATGGGCCCCTCCGGCTCCGGCAAGACAACCCTCATCAATATTCTCGGCGGTCTGGACAAACCCAGCTCCGGCAGTGCCGTCGTGGATGGCACCGACGTCGCCACCCTCGACGAGCGTTCCCTCACCAGTTACCGCGCCGAAAAAATCGGCTTCGTCTTTCAGCAGTTTCATCTCGTGCCCTATCTCACTGCTCTCGAGAACGTCATGCTCGCTCAGTATTTCCACAGCATGACCGACGAATCCGGAGCCCGCGAGGCCCTGCGCCGCGTCGGCTTGGCCGATCGCGTCACGCATCTCCCTGCGCAATTGTCCGGAGGTGAGCAACAGCGCGTCGCCATCGCTCGCGCGCTCATCAACCACCCCCGGCTGATTCTCGCCGATGAGCCCACCGGCAACCTCGATGAAGCCAACGAGCAGCTCGTCGTCAACCTGCTTCGCGAGCTCCACGCCGAGGGCCACACGATTCTCGTCGTCACTCACGACCCCTCCATCGGCCGCCTCGCCGGCCGCCGCGTCGAGCTCGCCCACGGCCGTCTCGCGCAGATCACCGTCTTTTCCGCCGAAGACGAGGAGCGCTTCGACCACCTGCTCGAGCGCATCTGGATTGCCAACGAGGAGGGAAGTAAAGCCCTGATCGAGCCGTCGCACACGCTTGGCCTGCTCGACCCTGCCGTCATGCTGCGGAAAATGGCGGAGCTGCAACTGGTGGAGTTAAGTGATTCTGCCGTGATTCTCACGGCCCGCGGTGAAGGCCGCGCCCGCGGCGTCATTCGCCGTCACCGCCTCGCTGAGCGGCTCTTCCGTGACACCTTTGCCATGGCCGATCCGGAAATGGATTCACAGGCCTGCCGCTTCGAGCACATCATCAGCCCGGAGCTCGACGAAAAAATCTGCACCTTTCTCGGCCACCCCAAGACCTGCCCCCACGGCAACCCCATTCCTCCCGGCCCCTGCTGCCCCGCGTAGCGACGTGGCCATCTTCGTTCTTCTGCTAACATATCGCTGGTGCCGCTGCCACTCGACACGCGCAAGAAACCCGCCTCCGTGAAGATCCACGTCTCCACCGGCGGCGGCGTGGACATCACTTGGTCCGACGGCCACTCCAGCCACTATGATTTCATTTATCTGCGGGAAAAATGTCCCTGTGCCAGTTGCGACGACGTGCGCAGAAAAAAGGCGGCCGTCCCGTTCGAAAGCAGCCAGGCCCCTGCGCCTCTGCCCGGCTTGGGGCCGTCTCTTCCCATGTACAAGCCCGCGCCGAAAGCAAAATCCGCCCATGCGGTTGGCAACTACGCCATCCGCTTCGACTTCTCCGACGGCCACTCCACCGGCATCTACAGCTTCGACTATCTCCGCGAAATCTGTCCCTGCGACGCCTGCGTCCGCGAATTCCGCTCCTTGTAGCGGCGGTTTGGATTTGTACTGAGCGGTGCCGAAGGAGGCGGGCGCCATAGGACAGGCTTCAACCTCTCCGCTCTCTCTGAGCAGAGACCCGAACCAACGGCGCTTGTGACGCGGGTTCTCCAGCCTGGATTCCCACCTCGGCGAGTCTTCTGTTCTGCATGAAGGCGCAGCAACTGCCTTGGGCAGCACTGGAGAATGCCGCGCCCATTCAATTGTCTAGTTCGGCCCGGCGCCCTGCTTCATTAGACCGGCCGCAGCGGCGTATGCATCTGCCCAGGCTTGCGCCAGTTCGTCGTTCCACATCGGGCCGGCTGTTTTCGCCATGGCTTGCAGCAGGCATTCCCCGACAGCGTCGTAATGCGCGGCTTGTGCTCCGTAAGCCACGTGCATTTTGCCGAGGCCCTGAAGATAAGGGGCCAGATAACCCGGCTTGTCCAGGTTGCGCACGATGACCACCAGCGAGCGCAGCAGCTTCGCTCGCTGCTCCGGCATGCGGGTGCTGTCAAACATCGGCCGCACCTGCGGATACTTGGTGAACAGGATGTCGTAGAACGTCGCCACCAGTTCGTCTCCCTTGTGGCTGATTGCTCGCAAGCTTTCCCGCAAGACTTCTACTTTCAGTCCATTGCCTTCTTGCCCGTTGGTTGGCGCCATTGTCCCCGTCCTCCTCCCCAACACCATCGGCGGGACTTCCGCGCACTTTAGCCCGCGCTCGCGGGTCCCTTTCTGCTTGGAGTCGGTCCGCTGCCGATGGCGAGAAGGCTCATTCCGAGGGAGGAAAACCACTGCACGCGTCTGGGCGTGCCACGCCGCTGGTTTTACATGCCAGCTGAGCTCTTAGGTCCGCGCTTGTCTTGTGGGCAGACCGGCCACTTGGTTTACTCTGCGGCGCGAAAGCGTTTCATTGCCCGATCCCTCGCTCGCCGTGACGGAAGTGCCGGTCCAACTCCGAGGAATAGCGTTCGCCGACGCGCCCGGCATTCTGCATGAGCCACTCGCTCATCCGCGTCTTGCCCAAGGCCGGCCCGTCAGCGACGAGCAGGTTCGCCATCAATCCCTGGATCTCCTCCCGCGTCAGCACTACATCGCGAACCACGATCCCGCTCAGACGGCAACACAGCAGCGCTAGCGCCGGCGCCACATGCACAATTTTCGCTGAGCTGCCAATCGTCTTGGCAATCAGCCTCACCAACTCCTCGAATGTGAAAATCTCCGGCCCCACGGCATCCGCGATGAAGTGATCGCTCTGCTCCGCCGCGTTTACCACCAGTTCCGCCATGTCCTCCACAAAAATTGGCTGCAGCTGGTAATCTCCCGCGCCTGGCACGCCGAAGGCGGGGAACTTCCGCAGGAACCACGCAATGTTATTGATCAGGATGTCTTCGGGACCGAAAATCACTGCTGGCCTCAGAATCGCATACGGCAGCCCGGATTCCCGGATGGTACTTTCAATCTGTGCCTTCCCGCGGAAATAGGGCAGGGAAGAACTCGCCGACGGGTTCGTGATACTCACGTGAACAATTCGCCGCACGCCCGCCCGCTCCGCCGCACGAATCAGGATCTGCGAGTTCTCGACGGCTTGGTCGAATGTCACGCCGCCATGCGAGAACCGCACCCAATACGTGTTGATCAGTGTCGTTGCGCCTCGCAAACTGTTGGCAAGCTCTTCTGGTCTGTCGAAATCATACCGAGCGACGCTGACCTGCTCGCCAAACGGGTTCGGCCGCTCCGGGTGCCCCGTCAGTGTCCGCACTTGCCTTCCCCTGGCCAGCAAGCGCCGCGTAATGTACTTGCCCGTGTAACTGAATGCCCCTGTCACCACGTTCAGCTCGGGTGTTTCCATCTTCAAACCGTCCTTGTTGTTCGTGAAGCGGCTCGGCCGCCTGTTCTTTCCCCAACTGGACAAGCCCTCTTGGGATCGCCCACGGAATATGCTCCGCCTAACCCTGCTGAATTGCCAGTTGAATTAGGTTTACGTTTTTGCCGAAAGATTTGAATTCGAGGTAGGAAACAAAACCAGCGTCATTATCCGCCGTACGCGAACCCCGCTGCCCGCACGGTCAGCGGTTCTTCTTCCCGTCGCACGCCTGCCGCCACCACTTCCGCCACAAAAACCGTATGGTCGCCCCGCTTCACTTCGTCCACCACGCGGCATTCAAACCACGCTGCTGCGTCCGCGAGCACCGGCGATCCCGTCTTGCCCGCCTCGAAGCGGTACCCGCTCAGCGTGTCGCCATCCTGCACCGCCGGCTTGAAAAACGTCGTCGCCAGCTTCTTTTGCCCTCTCCCGACAATGTGGACTGCGAACGCGTGCGACATCTTGATCGCCTTGTGCAGCGCACTGTCGCGCCGGATGCCCGCCATCACCAGCGGCGGCGCGAAGGAGCACTGCGAAAGCCACGTCACCGTGCCCGCCGCGTATTTTTCCCCCGCCCGCGCCGTCGCTACGTACAGCCCGTAGCTCACCAGCCGCAGCGCCTTTTTCTTCTGATTCGGATCCATTGCCCCTCTTGGAGTACGGGAGCTTGCCTGCCCTGAGTCCGCCGCGGCGGACCGAAGGGCTCCCGCCTTGCCTCTGTATCGCCGGCGTTCTCGCCGGCTCTCTTGTGTAGGGGCGACCGGCAGGTCGCCCGCACGGTTGTGTAGCGGCGGCTTTACGCCGCCGTCTTCTCGCTACTTCGCCCGCAGCACCAGCCCCGCCATCACCGCTCCGCGCAGCGCCAGCACTCCGCCCGCCGTGCCCAGCAGCGCTCCAATCCAGCCGAACGGCGCCAGCGTGATCACGAGCATGCACACGCCCATCAACGCCAGCGATGCCCCGCGCACCCGGTGCTCCCACCGCGTCACGTACTTCCCCGCGCGCAGCCACGCCCGCACTCCGAGCACAAAAAGCAGCCCTCCCAGTGCGATCCACACTTGCGACTTCCGGTCCCACAGAAAACGCCCCGTCGCGGCCACGCGGATCAGCAGCAACCCGAGCAGCACGAACACCAGTTCTTGTCCCAGCCTGATCAGCGTCGCAGAGCTCTGCATCGCCGTTAGACTCGCTCGATGGTTACCTTCTGCAGCACGACCGCTTCCAGCGGACGGTCGCTCCGGTCCCGCGCCACTTCGGAAATCTTGTCGGCCACGTCCTGCCCTTCCACCACTTCGCCGAAGATTGCGTGATGGTCATCGAGCCACGGGTCGCTTTCGGTCAGGACGAACACGCCGCAAACTTCACCGAATCCGTTACCCGCTGGCACTTTTAGTCCGCAGCGGCCACACGCGCAACTCTCACGGCCGCGGCGCGGCGTTCCACATCTCCTGCTTGATCTTCCACTCCCCGTTCGCCTCGCGATGCAGAACCAGTATCATCTTGCCGTATCCCTCGATCGGCGGCTTCCCCTCCGGCGGCTGCACCACTTGATGTTCCGTCGCCCATTCCGACGCCCAATCGCCTGACACCTGAATATCGTGAAATTCCACTTCTTCCTTGTTCACCTCGTACCCGGGCATTTTCGAGACGATCGCTTCGACCCACGCTACAATCGTCTTCTTCCCGATCAGCGGCGCTTCCCCGGGCATCAAGTCGACTCCGTCTTCCGCCCACAGCGCCAGCACGCCTGCGGTATCCAGCTTCAAGTGCAGTTCCACAAACTTTTTGTTAAACGCCTCAATCTCTTTCCGCCGCGCGCCATCTGAAGATGCCGCCTTCATCCGAAACACACCCACAGTCATTAGCACAATCCCCGCCGCCAGAAACATTTTTCGTGAAACAGACATCGGCATCCTCCATATTCCGAACAAGAGACTCGCGCTCAATCTATCCAAAGCCACGTCTGAAGCAAAGCCTAAGCTGCGAGTGCCATTTTCCCTATCCCCCGTCCCCTCTCCTTTATTTGGAAGCTTTTGACTCTTTGCGTGTGATTAAGAATTGCCTCGCGACCTAGCGACGCGGCTGTATTGTCCTGACCTTGTCGGGGAGCCGTGCAGACCGGACGCGACAGAATGGAGCTTCATGAAGCCTGGTGTTCACTCCGACTACCACCCCCTTACGGTGCACTGCGCCTGCGGTCATACTTTCCAGACGCACTCGACCATCAAGGACAAGATGCTCCGCGTGGAAATCTGCTCAAAAGAAATCACGGACGAGCAGCGCGTGAACATCGGCGCCGCCACCTCCTACAGCGGCCACCACACCGTCTACCAGCACGCCCATTTCGAATTCGGCCTCGAAAACGTCAGCCGCCAATTCGTCTGGTCCTTCCTCCACGCTCATCCTTTCTACAATTCCGAGCAACAAAGCCAGCGCCACGTCCGCCTCGACCGGGCGCAGGCCTGCGTCCCAGCCTGATCAGCGTCGCAGAGCTCTGCATCGCCGTTAGACTCGCTCGATGGTCACCTTCTGCAGCACGACCGCTTCCAGCGGACGGTCGTTCCGGTCCCGCGCCACTTCGGAAATCTTGTCGGCCACGTCCTGCCCTTCCACCACTTCGCCGAAGATTGCGTGATGGTTGTCGAGCCACGGCGTCGCCGCCACGGTGAGGAAGAACTGGCTGCCGTTCGTGCCCGGCCCGGCGTTGGCCATGGAAAGCTTTCCCGGCCTGTCGTGTCGCAGCGAGCTGTGGAATTCGTCCTCGAATCGGTAGCCTGGATCGCCCGTCCCGGTTCCCAACGGGCACCCGCCCTGAATCATAAAGTTCGGGATCACGCGGTGGAAAACCAGCCCGTCGTAGAACGGCCGCTTCACCTTTTGCTCGCTTTTCGGATCGCGGAATTCTCTTGTACCCTCGGCCAATCCCACAAAATTCGCCACCGTCTTCGGCGCTTCCTTCTCGAAGAACCGGACCACGATTTTCCCCAGCGTGGTGTCGAACACCGCATACGTTCCTGGCGTGCGTGTCAAAACATTTCTCCTCTCCGGATACTTTTGCCCTCGAGCCCCAGCATTATGGCCTACCCCGCATTGGCGGTGCAAACCGCGCCGGTGCTACAATGATGCGTTTTTTGCTTGCGTCGTTTTGTCGGATGGCTGCGTCCAATTCTCGGGAGCGAGCATGGTTCATAACGTCCTCATCATCGGCAGCGGCTGCGCCGGCCTCACCGCCGCTATTTACACCGCGCGCGCCAACCTCAAGCCCGTTGTCATTGACGGCTACGAGCCGGGAGGCCAGCTCACCCTCACCACCGAAGTCGAAAACTTTCCCGGCTTTCCCGAGGGCATTCTTGGCCCCGAGCTGATCGAAAACATGCGCAAGCAAGCCATGCGCTTCGGCGCCGAATTCAAGGCTGGTGCCGTGACCGGCGTGGACCTCAGCCACCGCCCGTTCCGGGTCTCCGCCGGCAAGGACGCGTACGAGTGCAAGGCGCTCATCGTTGCCGCCGGCGCCTCAGCGCGCCTGCTCGGCCTCGAATCGGAGCGCAAGCTGATGGGCCACGGCGTCTCCACTTGTGCCACCTGCGACGGCTACTTTTTCCGCGGCAAGGAAATCGTCGTGGTCGGCGGCGGCGATTCGGCGATGGAAGAAGCCACCTTCCTCACCAAGTTTGCCAGCAGGGTCACGCTCATCCATCGCCGCAGCGAATTCCGTGCCTCCAAGATCATGCTGGACCGCGCCCACAAGAACGAGAAAATCCATTTCTGCACGCCCTACATCATCGAAGAAATCCTCGATGTCGAAAAAGGCGTCGTTGAAGGCGTAAGGGTACGCCACGCCGGCACCGGCGAAATCAAGACCATCCCGGCGGAGGGCGTCTTCCTGGCCATCGGCCACACGCCCAATACGAATATCTTCCAGGGCAAGCTTGAAATGGACGCCTCTGGCTACCTCGGCGCGCGCAACGGCACCTACACGAATGTCGAAGGTGTCTTCGTCTGTGGCGACGTGCAGGACCACCGTTACCGCCAGGCCGTCACCGCCGCCGGTTCCGGCTGCATGGCCGCAATTGATGCCGAGCGCTGGCTCGAATCACTAGGACACTAACGCGATACTCCATGCCTTTTGACCTTCTTCCGCCCGCACTTCGCCTCGCTCGCACCCGCGCCCCCTGGAGCCTTTTCCCATGATGCGCGCTCTCTTGATCGATCTCTCGCAGAGCAAGCGAATGGCGAAGTTCGTCACCGGCAGCCCCGCTTCTCGCCGCATGTCCCGCCGTTTTGTTGCCGGAGAGGAACTCGCTGAGGCCGTCGCTGCCGCCCGCGCCTCCAATCAGGCCGGCATGACGGTCAGCCTTGATCATCTCGGCGAGAACGTTACCACCGAAGCAGAAGCTCGCCGCGCCCGCGATGCCTATCTCGAAAACTTCGACCGCATCGCCGCCGAAAATCTTGACGCCAATGTCTCCCTCAAGCTCACCCAGCTCGGCCTCGATCTTGGAGACGACTTCTGCCACTCGCTCCTCGAATCCGTCGTGGACCGCGCCTCGAGCCACGGCAATTTCCTGCGCGTTGACATGGAAGGGTCTCCCTGCACGCAGCGCACCATTCAACTCATCAAGCGCGTTCGAGCGAAATACGACCGCGTCGGCGCCGTCATTCAGGCCTATCTCTACCGGAGCGAGCAGGACATTAAAGATTTGCTCGCCATCGGTTGCCGCATTCGCCTCTGCAAGGGCGCCTACCAAGAGCCGGCGTCCATCGCGTTTCCGAAGAAGGAAGACGTGGACAAAAACTACGTCCGCCTCATGCAGCTTCTGCTCCCCAGCGGCATTTACCACGGCATCGCCACTCACGACCCGCGCATGATCGACGCCACCGTTGATTTCGCCGCGAGGCAGGGAATCGCGAAAGATCAATTTGAATTTCAGATGCTCTACGGTATCCGCACCGACCTGCAGCAGCAGCTCGTCCGTGACAGCTTCCGCGTGCGCGTCTACATCCCCTACGGCACCGAGTGGTTCCCTTACTTCATGCGTCGCCTCGCCGAGCGTCCCGCCAACGTCCTCTTCTTCCTCCGCAATCTGTTCCGGACGTAGCGTCGGCGTCTCGCCGGCTCACTCGGCCTGCGGCAGCTCCTCGAGGAAAAAGAAACGGAGCGCAACTTCTGCGCTCCGTTCAATGCTTTCCATCAGCTCCTCGTCACTGTTCTGCCAGCGTCTCCCCCGGCTTCAACACGTGGATCTCCAGCCCCAGGATGTCCTGCGTGATGCTGCGCAGCGCCGCCGGAGTGCCGGTCAGCACCGGAAACGTCCCGTAGTGCATCGGGACCACGTGCCGCACGTTCAACAGCCGGATCGCCTTCGCTGCCTCGCGCGGCCCCATCGTGAACAGGTCGCCGATGGGCAGGCACGCCAGTTCCGGCTCGTACAGTTCTCCGATCAATTTCATGTCCCCGAAAACGGCTGTGTCCCCGGCGTGATACATCGTCAGCCCGCCCGGCAGCCGCACCACGAATCCCGCGGGCTCCCCCGCGTAGATCACCTTTCCTTCATCCTCGATCCCGCTCGAATGTTTGGCGTCCACCATGGTCACTTCGATCTCGCCCAGCCGCTGCGTCCCGCCTTTGTTCATCGGGCAGACGTTCTCCACACCCTTTGACGTCAGCCACTGATAGATCTCATATGTGCACGCGATCTGCGGCTTATGTTTCTTTCCCAACGTCACCGCATCGCCGATGTGGTCGCCGTGGCCGTGGGAGATCAGCATCGCGTCTACCCGCTCGAGTTTCTTCAGCGGTTCGGGACAGGAGGGATTTCCCAATACCCACGGATCGATCAGCGCCACTTTTCCACTCGGAGTGGTGATCTTGAACGTGGCGTGGCCCAGCCAAGTGATTCTGTTTCCGCGTGTCAGCAGCATGAAGATTTCCCTTTCTAGGGCGCGGACCTGCGCGCGGCCCTTGTGGCGGGCGGGGGAGCGCTCAACAGTGGTTGAATGATTTTCTCGAATTCCAAACGCGGGGCGCTGCCCATCAGTCGCGCGGCGAGCTTCCCATCTCGTCCATAGAAGAATGTCGCCGGAATGGTGCCGCGCCACTGCGCGTCCACATACTGAAAGAATTCGGCATCCTTCCCGGGCTTCTTCCGGTAGTTTGGAAAAACAGGCTTGTACCGCTCGATGAAACGCCGCACCAGGTTGATGTCAATGTCTTCATCGAGGCTGATGCCGATCACCACCAGCCCCTGCCGCTCGTAGACCCGGGCCAGCTCGTTCGCCATCGGGTACTCGTCCCGGCACGGTTCGCACCACGTCGCCCAGAAATTCACCAGAACGGGCTTGCCGCGATGCTTCTCGATCAGCTTCTGATAGTTCTGCGCTTCCAGAATTCCCGGGTCCGGCGGGCCCGCCGGCTTCGCACCCGTCGCTCTTTGCTGTGCGTACACCACGCAAGCAGCCATCAGGTACATCAATCCCATGGTGAACTTTCTTCTCATCCAGCCTCTCACCCGTATGCTGGCCCTCATTCTATCTGCCGCCATCATTCCATTCAACTTTCCGCCCTCGGCCCTGGCTTGTGTCGTCCCGTTTTTGATGGTATAAGCAAAAGGGAGCCGGGGAAGACAGGTTCTTGGCTCACGCCGCCGATTCATTCGGATATTCTTCGGTCTGGCTGCTGCGAAGAAACAATCTGCTTTAAGGAGAACGGGGAATGGCTTACGTGATTGCCGAGCCTTGCATCGGAACAAAAGACACCGCTTGCGTGGACGTCTGCCCGGTGGACTGCATTCATCCTCGCAAGGACGAAGCGACTTACGAGAGCGAGACTCAGCTCTACATCAATCCCACGGAGTGCATTGACTGTGGCGCCTGCGTTCCGGTCTGCCCGGTGACAGCGATCTTTGCCCTCGAAGATCTGCCGGAGAAGTGGGGTAATTTCACGGCGATCAACGCAGATTGGTACGCCAAGAAGGCGTAGCAACGGCGCAGCTTCCTGCTTTGGAATGTTTGAGGTGGCGGGCCTCCCCGGCTCGACGCATTCTATTTCCAGCTTGGATCTCGTGGGAGCAGTCTGGTAGGCCACCCTTCAACAGGTTCCTACAGCTCGTCCGCCATCACCTTTGTGTTCCGCACCAGCCCGCTCAGCGTCCGCTTGCGTAAATCGTCAAACGTCGTTTCGAACAGGATCTTTTCCACCGCGTTCTGCACCTCCTGCCACACCTGCTTCAATCCGCACGAATCGCTCTCCGGGCACGCGTAGGTGTTCCGCAGGTTCACTTCGATGCAGCTTGACTGGGAAAACTTCCCGTCCACCACGCGCAGCACTTCTCCTATCGTCACCTGTTCCGGGGGTTTCGCCAGCCGGTAGCCGCCTTTCACGCCCCGCCGGCTCTCCAGCACCCCGGCCTTTTTCAGGCTCAACAGGATGTGCTCCAGGTACTTCGCCGGGATTCGATGCTGCGCCGCCACTTCCTGAATGGTCACCACGCTCGGGTACCTCAGGCTCAGGTGCAGCACCGCCTTCGCCGCGTATTCGCCTTTGGCGCTGATTCGCATGGGTCGGGAATCCCTACCTTCACAGTCTACATTCTCACCCTCTCCTGCCTGCGTCAATCGAACCAATCTCCCTCGCCTTCTGCCTGTTCGTCCTTCTCTTGCCCTTTCTGGTCACTTTTCGTAGGTCCGTCCGGCCGATTCCTGCATCCAAAGGAATATCTATATGAGCATAGCTGAGGGCGCGCTTGTACTTTCTCCGGAGAGCCTGACTCGCTGCGCCGCGCCGGTCCTTCTCTCCTGCTCCACGGCGGTCCCGCCGCGCCGCTTCTCTCAGGAGGAGGCTTTCTCCCTCTGCGGCTATTCGAGCTCGCGCATCCGCCAGATTTTCCTGAATAGTGACATTGACTTTCGCCATTTCTGGCTCGATCCCGCGGGCTTTGCGCCCAACGAGACTCCTGACCAGCTTCATGCGCGCTACCTGGAAGGCGCGCGCCATCTCGCCGGCCTGGCGGCGCGGCGCGCGCTCGACCAGGCCCGCTTTTCTCCCGCCGGCATAGACTGCATTCTTGTCGCCTCCTGCACTGGCTATCTCTGCCCCGATCTTTCCACGTTGCTCGTCAGTGATCTGGGCTTGCGCCGCGACATCCAGCGCGGTGCTCTGCTCGGCCACGGTTGCGCCGGCGCCCTGCCGCTGCTTCAGCGGGCCAGCGACCACGCCCGTGCCAATCCCGGCAGCCGCGTCCTTGCGGTGGCCGTTGAAATTTGTTCGGCCTGTTATTTCTTCGACACCTCGATGGAAACCATCATCGGCAATGCCATCTGCGCTGACGGCGCCGCTGCTTTTGTCCTCTCCGCCAGCGGCAACGCGACCCCCGCGCAAGATGGCAGTGGCGCCGCTCCGCCGCCGTGCGTGTTGGGATTTCAGTCGATTCTCGATCCGGCTCAGCTCGACAAAGTTGGCTTCGAGCACCGCGACGGCAGGCTCCGCATTGTGCTGGCCGCCGAAATCCGCGATCTCGCCGGGCCTATCATTAACCGCTGCCTCGACTCGCTGCTGCTGCCCCGCGGTCTTCGCCGTAGCGATATTCGCTTCTGGATTCTTCATCCCGGTGGCCGCAAGGTGCTCGACGCTGCTTCGGAATTCCTCGGTCTTGCGGAGGAGCAATTGCGCTTCTCGCGCCGCGTTCTCCGCGATTTTGGTAATATGTCCTCGCCCACAGTTCTTTTTGTTCTGGACTCGGTGCGCCGCTCCGGAGAGCCGCGTCCCGGCGATTATGGCGTGCTCCTCGCGCTCGGCCCGGGCTTCGCCGCCGAAGCTGCGCTCCTTCGCTGGTAGCCGTTGCCGGATTTTGTCCCGGGCGCAGCCGTGCAAGACCGGCGTGGGTTCGCATCGAATCGTTTGTTGGAGGATCTTGCTTTGAAGAACTGCATCTCAGTGGTTGTTCTTTTTCTCGGTTGTTTGTTCTTTGTCAGCGGGCGTGCCCATCTTGCGGCCCAATCGCAGGGTGGCGATTCCGCTCAGGTCATCGAAATGACCGCCAAAAAGTACGAATTCTCGCCGGGCGAAATTCGCGTGAAGAAAGGAACTCGCGTTCAGCTCAAAATTCGCGCCACTGACCGTGCTCACGGCATCAAGATCCGTCTCTATCCCGACGGCGCCCCGGAGTCCGGTGATCCCGGTCTGCGCATGGCCGAAGCCCAGGACAACTTCAAGCTCGACCACAATCAGGAGCGCGTCATCGAATTTGTCGCCGAGCGCCCCGGTGCCTACACTTTCCGCTGCTCTGTCTTCTGCGGTTTCGGCCACCGCGGCATGTCTGGCAAGCTCATCGTCAAGTAGGACGGGCTTCCCAGCCCGTCCGCTCAGGACCGCAATGATGTGTCTTTGTCGGAGCGGGCGGCCGTGCCCGCCCATCGCGCTTCATTCCCACTCGATCTTTGGCCTCTCGGCTTTCGGGTCATCCTCTCTCTTTGTCAGTGCCTTCACCCACTCTCGCAGCTCTGCCCGAAAGTTTTCCAGCATCAATCCCCGGTAGCCGGCAGGGAACTGCTCCAACTTCTTCAGTCCCTTTTGCAGTAGCGACTTCGCTCCCGCGCGGTTCCCTTGCGCATAGTGGTGGAACGCCGCGGATACCTGCGTGATGGCCTGCAGAAATGTCTTGTTCGGCTCCCGCGCATCCAGCCAGATTGCCTCCCAGCTCTCATGCGCTTCAAAAAACTTCTGAGCGTTAAACAACTCCACGCCTTGTCGGAACTGCTCCCGGGCCTCCGCACCTTCACCCCGATCCTTCAATTTGCTCCTTCCGCCTGTCTCTCGGCATAATACCAGCCTCGATTCCGGTCTTTCGGAGCCGCGGGCGCTTTCATGTCCATCGCCATCCAGATTCCCGGCGTCAAGCTCGGTCTCATCGAAGCCAGTGGTGTGCAAGTGCAACTCGTCCACCCCGGCCTCGCCGCCGAAATGGATTCCGTCTGCGACCGTATCCGCCGCACGCACACGATCGACCAGGTCGCCCTGCTCGACTCTGTCCGCGGCGTTCGTGCGATGTTTCGCGCCTGGGGTGTGGACCCCTCGCGCTACCGCCCTTCCTCCGAAGCCCTTCTTCGCCGCGTCGTTCAGGGCAAGGGCCTCTATCGCATCTCCAACGTCGTGGACGTATGCAATCTTTGCTCGATCGAAACCGGCTGGCCCTTCGGTCTCTATGACAGCGCCCACCTCGCCCCGCCCATTGCCATGCGCCTGGGCCAGAACGGCGAATCTTATGAGGGCATCGGCAAGCAGACCTGGCATCTGGCCGGCCGTCCCATTCTGGTGGACTCGCGCGGTCCATTCGGTTGTCCGATCAGCGATTCCACCCGCACCATGATCACGGAGGCGACGCGCTCGCTCTTCAGCGTCATCTTCGCGCCCGCATCGGTCTCGGAGGCGAACTTGCAGCATGCGCTGGAGCGCTATGCACAACGCCTCGAATCTTTTGCTTCGGCGCGCACCGCGCGCTTATCGGTCATCTTTTCGTGAGTTCGTAAATTCGATTTTTCTCCTGTGCTGCGTTATGCTTTTCCTTCACAATTCCGCGGGGTGACCGCTTGCCGAAGCTGCATCTGTGTTTCTTAATTCATTCGCACCAGCCCGCCGGTAATTTCGAGGACGTGCTCGAGCGCGCCTACGAGCATTCCTACAAGCCGTTCCTCGAACTTCTGGTGCGCCACCCGGCCGTCCACATGGGTTTGCACTATTCTGGCTCGCTGCTCGAATGGATCGAGAAAGCCCATCCGGAGTTTTTTGAGCTTCTCCGCAGTCTCGTCCAGCGCGGCCAGGTGGAGCTCATCGGCGGCGGCTTTTACGAGCCCATCCTGATCTCGATTCCTCTGGGCGATCGCCTCGAACAAATCCGCCGCCTGAGCGACTACCTGGAGAAGCACTTCGGCCGCCGCCCCGAGGGCGCTTGGCTCGCCGAGCGCGTCTGGGAGCCGCAACTCCCGTCCACACTGGCTCTCGCCGGCGTGGGTTATACGCTCGTTGACGACGTCCACTTCCTGGCCGCAGGCTTTGAGCCTTCCCAGATTCACGGCTATTACACCGCGGAAGACCTCGGCTCTGCCGTGAAACTGATCCCCGGCCTGCAGAAACTCCGTTATCTTGTGCCCTTCGCCGGCGTCGAGGAAAACATCGCTTTTCTCCGTTCCTTCGCCGCCGAGCATCCCGGCGGGCTCGCCGCCATGGGCGACGATTGCGAAAAATTCGGCGTCTGGCCCGGCACCTGGAAGCACTGCTTCGTGGACGGCTGGCTCGAGCGCTTTTTCACCGCGCTCGAGGAAAATGCTGATTGGCTCGTCACCATCACGCCCGGTGATTATCTCGCTGCCAACCCGCCGCTCGGCCGCGCCGATCTGCCCACCGCCTCCTACTCGGAGATGATGGAATGGGCCCTGCCCACCGGGACCCGCCAGCGCTTCCATCAGGTCCAGCGGGAATTCTCCGGGCGCCCGGATGTCTCCTCCTTCCTGCGCGGGAGCTGCTGGCGCAGTTTTTTCAGCAAGTACGCCGAAGCCAATCTCCTGCACAAGAAGATGCTCCATGTCTCCGGCAAGATTCGCCAGCTCGCCGCCTCCACGCGCCGCGGCCTGCCCCTTCGCCGCGCCCTTGACGACGCCACCTCTCATCTCCTTCGCGGCCAGTGCAACGACGCTTATTGGCATGGCGTCTTCGGCGGTCTCTATGCGCCGCACCTCCGCACCACGCTCTGGCGCGACCTCATCCGCGCCGAAAAAATTGCCGATGCCGCGGAACAGGCTCGCTCCAGTTATGCGGAACTTGCCCGTCTCGATTTTGATTCTGACGGCCGCGAGGACCTTTACCTCATCACTGAAAGCTTCGCCGTGCTCTTCCACCCTGCGGACGGCGCCACCGTTCCCCTTCTCGATTACCGCCCCAGCGACGTCACCCTCGTCAACTCTCTCCAGCGCCGCCCGGAGGCTTATCACGCCCGCCTGCGCGATGCCGCCTCCGGTGGGGCGAAAGCCGTTGCTTCCATTCACGACCAGCTCAAGGTCAAGGAGGAAGGCCTCGAGCGCCGCCTCCGTTATGACCAGTGGCCCCGCCACGCCTTCCGCCTCCTGCTCTTTCCTCCGTGGAAGACGCTTGCCGACTACGAATCCCTCATGCTCGACGCCAGCGGTCCCTTTGCCGCCGGCGCCTTCGACGTGGCTTCCGCCTCCGCCGAAAAAATAGAATTTCTGCGCGAGGGCCCCCTGGTCGCGCCGACATCGCCGGGAATCAACGCCTCATCCGCTCCGTTCTTGCGTGCGGGCAAGACCTTTTCCTTCTCCCGCTCCGAAAACGTCGGCGAGATTGCCTGCGACCTCAGTCTTTCGCACTCTTACCCCGAGCCTGTTCGCCTCCGCGTCGGCCTCGAGATCATCCTCAATCTCCTCGCTCCCACGGCCTCCGACCGCTACTTCGAATCCGACGGCGCACGCCACCCGCTTTCCTTTTCCGGCGAGCTCGCGTCTCCCGTACTTCGCGTTGTGGACGAATGGCAAAACGTCTCCGCAATTCTTGATGCCCCCGGCGCGTCCAGCTTTTGGATTGCCCCCATCGAAACCGTTTCCGAATCCGAAGACGGTTTCGAGCGCGTGTATCAGGGTTCCCAGATCATGCCCGTCTGGTCCCTCGAACTCACTCCCAATACCCCTTGGACCGCCCGCCTCTCTCTCCGCCTCTCCACCGCTCGATAGTCCCGTTGCCCTCCCTCTCTCCCTCTGCTAGAGTCTTGCCTTCGGAGGCCAACGATGGCAGTGAGCAAGGAACTTCTCGAGATCCTCATTTGCCCGCTCTGCAAGACTCCGGTCAGGCTGACGCCGGATAACAATGGCCTGAAGTGTTCCACCTGCCGTCGCGTCTATCCCATCCGGGACGACATTCCCGTTATGCTGGTGGACGAAGCCCGCATTGATGCTGAGTAGCGCTTCTCGCATCCTCGAATCCCTTCCGCAGAGCGCGGAAATCCTCATCATCCGCCTGCGCTCTCTCGGCGATGTGGTCATGCTCACGCCGGCACTCACTGCGCTGCACGCTTGGCGTCCTGACCTGCAGCTCTGCGTTCTCGTCGAACCGCCCTTCGCCGCGGTGCTGGAGGGAAACCCCGCCATCGCGGAAGTTCTCCTCCATCGGGATTTCTTCACCACCGCGCGCTTGCTCCGCCGGCGTCGTTTTTCCGTTACCTTCAACCAGCACGGCGGCCCCACCAGCGCGTTTTTCACTGCCGCTGCCGGTTCTCCCGCGCGCGTCTGCTGGTCGCATTGCCAGTTCGGCTTTCTGTACAACCTGCGCATTCCCGATGTCGGCGCGCTTGATGCCCGCAAGCACTTCCACACCGTCGAGCATCGCCTCACGCAGTTCTACTGGGCCGGCCTGCCGCCTTCGTCCATCCCGCCCGCGCAGGTCTTTCCCCAGCCGGACGCCCTTGCCTCCGTCGAGCAATTGCTCGCCGCCAGCGGCATCGTGCCCCGCGCTCCGTTCGCCGTCCTCCACCCCGGCGCCGCCTATTTCACCAAGCGCTGGGCGCTTGAGCACTTTGCTGCCGCGGCCCAGTGGTTGCACGCACAGCATGGCTTGAACCCCGTGGTCGTCCTCGGCCCCGGCGACCGCGAACTCGTTCCCGCTGTTCGCCGCCTGTTTGCGCCTCCGGCCGTGGTCTTCGATTCGCTCTCGCTCCGCGAATTGATTGCCCTGATTTCGCGTGCGCGTCTTGTTCTTGGCAATGATAGTGGCCCCGCGCATCTCGCCACCGCCGCGGGCCGCCCCGTCGCGGTCATTTTCGGCTCCAGCGATTCCGTTACTTGGCGTCCCTGGCAGGTGCCTCATCGCGTCGTGCAGAACGAATTTTCGTGCAATCCCTGTCGCGGCGATCGCTGCTATGCTTTCCCGGAGCCTCGTTGTATTCTGTCCGTCACGCTGGAGCAGGTGCGCGACGCTTGTAATGCGCTCCTTGCTGAAACCCGGAACGTCGTACAGCTTTCCGCCCCGGCGTGAACGAACCCCGAAATCAACAGTTGGGAAATAGGCGATGGAAAATAGAAAACTGAAATGGGCTCAGGAACCACGCCGCCGTCGGCTGCGGCTGGCCGGGTTTCCTGTTTTCTATTTTCTGTTTTCTATTTTCCTTTTCATACGATGAGCCACTCTCCGTCAAAGCCTTCACTCTCTCGCCTGAAGCGTTATGTTCGGTCCTTTTCCGCCCGCCGCCTCGGCGTCCTCGGCGACTGGATGCTCGACCGCTACATTTGGGGCAGTCCAACGAAGCTCTCGCCGGAAGCCCCTGTTCCGGTTGTGGAGTTCGAAAAGGAAGACTTGGTTCTCGGTGGCGCTGGCAATGTCGCCGCCAACCTCGTCGCCCTCGGCGCCGGCGTCGTGCCGTTTGGTGCTTCCGGAAAAGATGGTGCGGCTGATTCTCTTCGCGAAAAAATTCGTGACCTGGACATGCCGGAGAAGGGAATTATCGAAGATTCCGCGCGCTTGACCACCATCAAAACGCGCATCATTGCCCGCCATCAGCAAATTGTCCGTGTGGACCGCGAAACCCGCGCCCCTCTTCGTCCGGAGATGGAAGAGCTGCTCATTCGCCGCGCCATGGCTGCGCTTCCCAGCCTCCAGGCCCTGGTGCTTTCCGACTACGACAAAGGCGTGGTCACCGATGAGCTGGCCTCCCGCGTCCTGGGCGCTTGCGCCAAACTCGGCATCAAGTCCTTCGTCAAGCCCAAGTGGTCTATGCTCGCTACGTATCCCGGCGCGACCGTCATCGTCCTGAATCGCGGCGAAGCCAGTTTTTTGGTCTCACGCGCTCTCGACGACGACGAATCCGTCGAGCAAGCCGGCGCTCAGTTGTTGGAGAAGTTCAAATGTCCCGCGGTGATCATCACCCGCGGCGAGAAGGGAATGAGCGTCCTCGAGATGGACGCCGCAAAGGCCGTCCACATCTCCGCCACCAGCCACGAGCCGCCGGCCGGCCGCCTTGGCCAGCGCGCGCAACACCATTCTTCTGGGCGGCAGGTCTTCGACGTCACCGGCGCCGGCGATACCGTCCTCGCTACGCTGGCCCTCGCCGTTTCTGCGGGCGCCTCGCTGCGAGAAGCGGCCCTCCTCGCCAACGCTGCTGCCGGCGTCGCCGTCGGCAAACTTGGCACTGCCACTGTTTCTCCCGCCGAACTCCTCGCCGCCCTCCGCGATCTTTAGGAACTTGTAGCGGCGGCTTCATGCCACCGCTTCTATCTATCCAACGCTCTTACGGCGCGAACCCGATCGAAAGGTCCCGGCTCTCGATCCACAGCCGCACTTCTTTCGTCCGGTAATTCTTCACTGTGTCGTTGTTGCCCGGGAAAGCGTCAAACGGGCTCAGCTCGACCACCACAATCACGCCGCTGGCTCCGCTCTTCTTCTGTGCTGTCTCGATGCGGTAACTCTTGATGGGTCCGTAAAAACCGTTGGGGCCCCAGTCGTCCACGAAATCCTTGTAGCTGTAGCTGCTCGTCGGCTTCCAGATCTGGTACGCCTTCTGCATGTCGCTGACGATCACTGCCTGCAGGAACTCCTCCACTGTCTTCTTCTCATTGTGGAAGCGGAGCACCCACCAGATGCCGATGGCCACCAGCAGCACGAAGATCGCGCCGGTCACCACCCATCGCCGCAGCTTTGATTCCGGCTCTTCGCCGGTCGAGTCCAGCAGTCCCACCGCCACCTCCGCTCAGAGTTGCCGCTTGAACAGCGCAATGCACGCCGAAATCTGTATCAGCGAAAACCCTAACAGAACGAGCACATCCAAGTAAATCCCTTCAAATCCGGTATTCTTCAGCAGCAGGTTTTTCAGCGCGTGCACCGCATACGTGAATGGATCAATCGCGGAAATCCATCGCAGCCACCACGGGAAGCCCTCCACCGGATAGATCGCTCCCGAAGGGAAAAAGAGCAGCGTGTTCAGCACCCCGAAAATCGCCCGCGGCACCAACGGGTCGTCCACGCGTACCATCACCAGGAACATGAAGCTCAGCATCGCCAGCGACGCCACCGCCAGCACGACGAGCAGGTACAGCAATCTCACTGGGTCCCAGATCCGCGGGATCCCGGCAATAAGTCCGCCAATGATGGCCAGCACTGTTCCCGCCATCAGCCCCTTCAATGCCCCGGCAAAGCTCAGCCCCAGCACCAGCTCTGTTTTGTGGATCGGCGTCACCAGATAGCCCTCGTGCAGTCCTCGCGCCTTGTCGTCAATGAACACGATGCCGCCGCCGATCATCGCCACCACAAAAATGGACATCGTGATCGAGCCGGAAAGCAGGTACTTCACGTACTCGATGTACGGATAGACCTCCACCACCTGGAGGTCGATTTGCCGCTTCAGCCGCGGCTCCACGTCCGGCGCGTTCAACTGCGCCACTGCTTGCGCCACCCGTTCCTGCAGCGCGCTGGACATGAAGTTGTCCGTGTTGTCGATCACAAACGCTATACGCGGACGGTTCTTCTGGTACACGCGCATCGAGTAGTCCGCCGGGATGTGCACCACCGCCCGCACGAACCCCGCCCGCAGGTCCATCACCGCGTCGCCCACTGAGCCATACTCCACCGTGCGGAACGTCTTCGGACCCGATTCGATCCCGGCGAACAGCTCGCGCACCTTCCGCGCCTCGCTCGAGCGGTCCTCGTCCACCAGCGCCACTTTCACGCCCTGGATCTTCCCGCCGAAGGCGTACCCCAGCACCACCAGTTGCATCAGCGGGAACACCATCGAGCTGACCATCAGCGTCGGGCTGCGGAAGAACTTCCGCATGTCCCGCTCGATGATCGCCATTATTCGGTAGAGTTTCATTTCGTGGCCAGATGCAATTTCAGGCTTGCGATTCCTGTCTCTCAATCGCCGCGGTGCGGCGGACGGGATGCTCTTACTTGTACAGGTGGCTGATGTCGAATCCTGGTCCGCCGCTGCGCGTTGCGTCCCGCAACTGCCGCCCGGTGTAGTGCAGAAAAACGTCGTCCAGCGTTGTGTTCTGTACGGTCACCGTTTTCACCTTCACGCCGCGCTGCCGCGCCAGCTCCATCAGCGCCGCCACGGTTTGCGGTCCGTCGTGTGACGCCATATGCGCCAGGATGTCCCGCTGCGTCACTTCCGCCACCTGCGGCAGCCCGCGCAGTTCTTCCATCCAATTCGCCGGAGCGTCTTCAAACTCCGCCTCCACGATGTTTGTGCCCGGAACGGAGTCTTTCAGCCGTGCCGGCGTATCCAGCGCCACCAGTTTGCCGTGGTCCACAATCGCGATCCGCTCGCACAGTTTGTCGGCCTCGTCCATATAGTGCGTCGTCAGCAGGATGGTCAGCCGGGTCCGTGCCTGCAGTTTGCGGATCATCTCCCACACGTTGGCGCGCGACACCGGGTCCAGTCCCGTCGTCGGCTCGTCCAAGAACAGGATGCGCGGCGAATGCACCAGCCCGCGCGCGATTTCCAGCCGCCGCCGCATCCCGCCCGAGTAGGTTCGCACCAGCGCGTCGCTGAAGTTCTCGAGCCCCACCGACTCGAGCAGCTCCCTGCTCAATCGTTCCCGCTCGCCTCCCGGCACGCCGAAAAGCTTCGCGTGGATCAGCATGTTTTCCATTGCCGTCAGTTCCGGATCGGACGTCAACGCCTGCGGGATCACCCCCAGCGAGTGCCGCACCGCGTCCGGTTCCCTCACCACGTCGTGCCCGGCCACGCGCGCCGCGCCGCCGCTTGGCGGCGTCAGCGTCGTCAGCATGCGGATCAGCGTCGTCTTCCCCGCGCCGTTCGGCCCCAGCAGCCCGAACACTTCGCCATCCGGCACCGTAAAACTCACGGCGTCCACCGCCGTCAGTTTTCCGAAGCGTTTGGTCAGGCTTTCAACTTCAATGGCATTCATCGCGCCTTCTGCTCCCGCGCAAACCAGCTTTTCTTCTGCGGCGCCGGCAGCAGCACGTCCGCCGTCATCCCCGCGAACAGCCGCCGCTCCGCGTTCGGCACCGCCACCTTGATCGCAAACGCCTTGATGTCGCGCTTCGTCCGGCTCACGTCCCGCTGCGTCGCAAAGTCGCTCTCCACGCCCTTGAAGAACACCGTGCCTTCCAGCATTTGTCCTGACGGCAGGCGCACCTTCAGCTTGTCGCCGAACCGGATCGCATCCACGTAGCTCTCTTCCACCGCCGCCCGCACCCACAGGTGGTCCACGTCAATCACGGTCACGATCGGCGCCCCGGCCTGCACCACCTCGCCCTGCCGCGCCACGCGCACCGAGACGATTCCTCCCAATGGCGCTGTGACCCGCGTGTATCCCAGCCGCGTTTCTACCTCGGTCTTGGCCGCCCGCGCCTGCTCCAGCAACGCTTGTGCGGACGACAGTTCGCTTTGCTGCACATCGAGCTGCTTCCGGTTCGCCCGCGCCACTGCCACTTCCGCTTCCTGCGCCTTCACCTGGTCTCCGAGCGATTTCACCCGCGCCTGTGCCGCGCGCACTGCCGCTTCCGCCCGGTCCCGGTCCTGCACCGATGCCACCCCGCCCTCGAAGAGCCCGGCGGTTCGCTTCTGGTCAAGCTCGATGCGCCACAGGTCCGCTTTGGCCTCCTCCAGTTGCGCCTTCACTGCCGTCAGCGTCGCCGCGGCGCGGTTCTCCGATGCGCCGGTCGAATCATTTGTCCAGGACCACATGTTCTTCACCTGCGAGATCTTCGCCTCCAGGCTCCGGATGCTCGCCTCCTGCGCGGCCACCTGCGCTTCCAGTTCTGCCCGGTCGAGCTCGGCAATCAACTGCCCCTCGCGCACCTCCGTGCCCTCGTCCACGTGCAGCTTTTCCATTCGCCCGGCGATCTTCGAGCTGACGATCACTTCGTTCCCGCTCACCACGCCCGTCAGCGTGATGTCGCCGCTGTGCGGAACCGTCAGGATGTAGAGCACGAGTGCAACCGTGAAGATCACGGCCAGAAAGATGAAAAACTTCGAAAATGTCATCGCGACCTCGTTCTTGCGCGGAATAGCCCGTGCTCCAGAAAATCCAGGATCGCTCGGCGCCGTCCTTCCACTGCGCGCGGGTGCAGCGCATCACGGCCCCACAGTTCGCTCAGCAGCGGGGCGGCCGCGAAATAAAATGTCGTCATCGCAATCAGCGTCGTCACCGTGTGCTGCGCGTCCACTCGCCGGAACTCCCCGGCGGTGATGCCGCGCTCCACCGCGCGCGCCAGCCGCTGATGCAGCGGCCGCAGGTAGTTGTCCACAATCCATGCCAGGTGCTTCCCGCACTCCATTACTTCGCGCTGCACCAGCCGCGGGTAGTTCGGATGCCTGGAGACAAAATCAAAGTAGCCATTCACATACCCCAGCAGGTTTTCCTTCGGCGACCCTTTGTTCTGCCTCCCCGCCTCCACCGACGTGAGCAGCAACGCAAACAGCCGCTCGAGTACGTGCCGGTGCAGCTCCCGCTTGCTCCCGAAGTAGTAGTAGAGCAGGGCCTTGTTGACCTTCGCGTCCGCCGCAATTTCGTCGATCCGCGCGCCCGCCAGTCCCCGCTCGGCAAACATGCGCTCCGCCGTCAGCAGGATCCGCTGCACCGTCTCCGGTTTCTTCGCGTTCTGGAGGAAACGCAAGCCTTTCCGCGCCGGCGTCCGCTTGCTGGTTTCAGCGGGAACAGCGGGAATGGGACGGAGGGCCATAGCGGTTTAACTAAACGGTTAGTCTAGTCGGAAGGCGGGCGCAAGTCAAATCGGTAAAAAAGGGGAGTGTTCCTAGCCCTCGAGCGCGCCGCCCGCGCCCGTCGGCAGTTCGATCGAGTACTTCGTGCGGGTCTTCTCGTTGTGCTGCGCCAGCGCCAGATCGATCAGCCGGTCGATCAGCTCGCGGTAGGAAATCCCGCTCGCCTCCCACAGCTTCGGATACATACTGATCG
>JACQDE010000085.1 GCA_016201285.1 Acidobacteriota bacterium
CTCCTCGACGAGGGATTTCGCCCACTCACGCCGGGCATCTGAGCTTCGTGCATACTAGAGTGCATTCACAATTCCAAACAGGGAGTTTTTCAGCGCCCTGCTAACACTACGGCGGGCTGTTTGCTCGGATCTGCCACAGGTGGCAGGGTCTTGGTTCCGGCCTCGCCGCTCCAGAAGGGTCGGGACGCCGCCAAATTCTCCGGCGACGTGCCCCGCGGCCGGGCCGCGTGAGCGAATTCCCGCCAATCGCCAGTACAGCAATCGGATTCATACGCGCGGTTCTCCCAGCAGCGCCAGTAGCACCGCTTTCGCCACATGCAGGCGGTTTTCGGCCTGCTCCAGCACCACCGAGCGCGGGCCGTCCAGCACGTCGTCGGTCACTTCGTCGCCGCGGTGCGCCGGCAGGCAGTGCATGAAGACGGCGTCGGGCTTGGCCAGCGACATCAGAGCAGAATCCACCTGATAGTTCGCGAAGAATTTCTTCCGGTCGCGGGCCTCGTGTTCTTGTCCCATGCTGGTCCAGACGTCGGTGTAGACGGCGTCGGCGCCGCTCACCGCATCGGCCGGCTCCTGCACCACACTGATTTGTGCGCCGTTGGGCAAAGCATCTACACGCGCCTGCATGAACACGGATGCGGCCGGCTCGTAGCCGCGCGGCGTGGCAATGCTCAGGTGCATACCTGTCTTTGCCGCCGCTTGCGCCAGCGCGTTGGCCACATTGTTGCCGTCGCCGACGTAGGCCAATCGCAGCCCGCGCAAGCGGCCCTTCACTTCACGCAGCGTCAGCACGTCTGCCAGCGCCTGCAACGGGTGCAGCAGATCGGAAAGCGCATTGATGATCGGGATGTTCGTTTCCCCCGCCATTTCCTCGAGGATATGCTGGGAGAATGTGCGCACGGCCACCGTGTTCACCCAACGCGCAAGGTTGCGCGCCACGTCTTTCACGACTTCGCGCTTGCCCAGCGCAATGTCCGCGGGCGCAAGATAGATGGGGTGGCCGCCGAGTTGGACCATGCCGACCTCGAAGGTGACGCGCGTGCGCAACGACGGCTTTTCGAAAATCAGCGCCAGCGTGCGGCCCGTGAGCAGCCCCTGAAACGACTCGGGGTGCTGCTTCATTTCTTCCGCCAAGTCCAGCAGCGCCGAAAATTCAGCAATGGTCAGGTTGTGGAGGGAAAGCAAATCGCGCTTGGTGTGGCCGGGTGCAGGCCGCAGCCTCCATCGTCCCAGAAACAACGCGTCCAGCATGTGCGCCATGGCAGGTCTCCTTCCTGCGGCGCGGCGCGACGACGGGGCAGCCGAAGTTTCAGTGTCCGGCGCCCACAAGCTCGGGCAGTGCGGCTCGCGTGGTGCGGTGCGCATGCGCGAGCACAAGGAACTCGCGGAGCACCCCTTCCAACCTCAGCTCCCCGCGTTCCTCGACCTCGTACCATACGCGCAGCGACGGTTTCACAATTTCGATCACGCGGCCGAGGTCCACAGGCGTTGCCACCACGACGAAATCGCAGGGCGTCCGGCGGATAGCTGCTTCGAGTTCAGCGAGCTGCTTCGGGCTGTAACCCATCGCCGGGAGCAGTGGTCCAATCTGACGGTACTTCGCGAACGTCTCGAGCAGGCTGCCCGAGACGTAGGGTCGCGGGTCCACCAGCTCGGCGCCTGCCGCGCGAGCGGCAACCACGCCGGCGCCATACTCCATTTCGCCGTGCGTCAGTGTCGGACCGTCTTCGATCACCAATACCTTCCTGCCCCGGACGGCAGCGCCGCCTTCCATCTCCACGCGTGAAGCGGCCTCGATGATTCTGGCCCGCGGGTTGATTTCGCGCACGTTGCGCCGTACCAGTTCAACGGCCGCTTCCGCCGCGGTGTCCACCTTGTTGATCAGCACGACGTCGGCGCGCCGCAGGTTGACCTCGCCCGGGTAGTAGCTCAACTCATGCCCGGCGCGGTGCGGATCGGCCACGACGATTTCCATGTCGGAACGGAAAAACGGCGTGTCGTTGTTCCCGCCGTCCCACACGACCATGTCCGCGTCTTTTTCTGCCTCGCGCAGGATCGCCTCGTAATCCACTCCGGCATAAACCACCGTGCCAGCGGCAATATGAGGTTCGTATTCCTCGCGCTCTTCGATGGTGCAGTTGTGCCGGTTGAGGTCTTCAAGACTGGCAAAACGCTGCACGCGTTGTCGCAGCAGATCGCCATACGGCATCGGGTGACGCACCACAGCAACGCGTTGGGCGTGCTCGCGAAGTATTTGGACCACGCGCCGCGAAACCGGGCTTTTGCCGCAGCCGGTGCGGACCGCGCAGACGCTCACCACCGGAACTTGCGCCTGGAGCATCGTGCTGTCCGCGCCGAGCAACATGAAATCCGCTCCCACGGCGTTGGCACGTGACGCCAGATGCATCACGTGGTTGTGCGAGACATCGCTGTAGCTGAAGACCACCAGATCCACGCAATGCTCCAGTATCAGCCGTTCGAGGTGCGTCTCTTCTACAATGGGGATCCCGTCCGGATAGAGAGGCCCCGCCAGCTCCGTGGGGTATTTGCGTCCGGCAATGTCCGGGATCTGCGTGGCTGTGAAGGCGACCACATGGTCTTCTGGAGAGTTCCGGAAGCAGGTGTTGAAATTGTGGAAGTCACGGCCAGCCGCGCCGAGGATGAGGATGCAACGATGCATGTGGGCCTTCTCGCTCGCTACCCGTGCCCGCCTAAAGGCGGGCGCTACGGGTTTGCCGTTCCGGAAATGCCTCCAAACTCGTCGGACCCCTCGCCTGCGGCTCGGGGTAGATCAGACTGCCCAGAGGTCCCGCTCCTGCACCGGCGTTCCGCTCAGTGGCAGTACGATGGCCCGGGTAAGCGCGAGGAAGTCTTTCGTAGTGGCGCGGAAGCACTCGCCCCGCTGCCCGGAGAACATTCGCGGGCAAAAGACCAGTTCCTTCCACGTGAGCAGGCTTTCGTCGCAATAAACGGCAGAACCGAATGGGTTTTCGAACGGCTGCATATGGCCAAGCTCTGAGTCGGGATAGATTGCATCTAGTTCCGGCTCCTGTAGCAACTGCACCCGGGAGCTGCCGATAGCGTCTGCGAGCTGCGCAGTGGAGAGTTCCACGCCTTCC
The DNA here is from genome assembly GCA_016201285.1 of Acidobacteriota bacterium. GTDB lineage: Bacteria > Acidobacteriota > Terriglobia > Acidiferrales > UBA7541 > JACQDE01. The sequence continues at coordinate 3,117 of JACQDE010000085.1, forward strand.
GAGATCACGACGGTCACCGGCTGGCCGTCCACCCGGAAGAAGAGGAGCCTGACGTGGTTGCCCGCCCCGCACGTGCACAACACCTCATCGCGCAGGGTTCGGGGGAAATGCTCCTTCATATAACTTTGAAGGGCCAGGATTGGCTTCATTTTGTGCGCCTCCACGTTTTGGCTCTCATCCGGTGGCCCGGATGGCGGGGAATGCGCCTGCGGCCGCGCCACACGCCTGTTCTGGTGAAAGAGCAATCGAAAACCCACCTCAAAAGCCCGGCCCTGTAGTGTTCCCACTCGGGCCAACCTATTGACCTGTAAAGGAATGCTAGAGGGCGGTGCCTGGGGTGCCTTCAGTGACCGCTCCAGATTTCGTGAGGCAAGGTTCTCACCGCCCGCGCAAGGTTTTGCGCCAAGCCACACATGGCCGACCCTCCCATGGGGGGCCGCCGTGGAGATTCTCAGGAAAGGTAGGTCTCGGACGTGGGCGGATGGCGGGACCGTTGCCGGCCGAACTCCGCCGGCCATCCGTATTCATCTCGTGCCCCGAGGCTCCCGCCTCGGGGTGGCGCTCAACGCTTGTAGCGTCCCACCAGTGTGGCCTGCGCTAGGATGTGTCCGGCCATCGCCTTTTCCACGTCTGCCTTGCTGGCGTCGGCTTTCAGGTTGACTTTCGCATCGAGCGCGTAGAGCTTGAAGAAATACCGGTGCGCCGGCCCGGGTGGAGGGCAGGGGCCGCCATAGCCAATGCGGCGGAAATCGTTCCGGCCCTGGCGTGCGCCGCTCGGAAGTTGCTCGTCCTTCGGCACACCCTCGATAAGCTGTTTTGTGTCCGCCGGCAGGTCGTAGAGCACCCAGTGGACCCACGTGCCCACCGGCGCGTCGGGATCGTCCGCAATCAGCGCGAAGCTTTTCGTGTTGGCCGGCGCGCCGCTCCACTCGAGCGCGGGCGAGAGGTCAGGGCCGTCGCAAGTGAACTGTCTGGAGATCATGCCTCCGGCTTCGAAAGCAGCAGTGTTCAGCTTGAATGTCATTGTTGCCTCTTTTCCCGCGCTGATGCACAGGCCGATTTGCGCCGGCAGCAGCGCCACTGCGGTAAGCCACAGGCAAATCAATCGTCGTATCACGAGTGTGTTCCTGGCGGGCTTTCGTATCCAGAGACTAAAGCCGGCCGGGCCGAGTGTCAACCTCGCGGTGGAACTGGACCCGTGCGCCGCTCGGTTGTCACTTCCGAATCGCGCGCCTTGATATTGCTCTTGTCAGGGAGAATGCTCTCAGGCAACATACGCGACACGCTGTGGGAACTCAGGTCGCCTCTGCTCAAACTGGAACGCTTCTCCAAGTCCGCAATCTCACTGTCCATTATCAGCCGCGCGAGGGCGCGCCGGTGCACGCGCTGGAAGATGTGAGCTTTGCCATGCGCCCGGGTGAAGTGGTTGGCGTCGTCGGCGAATCCGGTTCGGGGAAGAGCACTCTGGCGCTTTCGCTTCTTCGGCTGCTCCCGCCGGGCGGGCAAGTGGTCCGGGGCGCCGTGGAACTTGACGCACGCGACCTGCTCGCGCTCGAAGAGCGCGAACTGGAAAGAATCCGCGGCGCGGAGGTATCGCTCATCTGGCAGGAACCCGGCATTGCTTTGAATCCGGTGATGCGCGTAAGGGACCAGGTCGGGGAAATCATCCGCGCGCACCATTCCTGGAACCAGCAGCGATGCACGGACGAAGCGAACGCGACACTGGCTCTTGTCTTTCCCAGTGACACCGCCCGCATCGGCGCTGCTTATCCACATCAATTGAGCGGGGGGCAGCGCCAGCGCGTGCTGATCGCGCAAGCGCTTTCCTGTCATCCCAAGCTGATCGTGGCTGACGAGCCGACGGCATCGCTGGATGCAGTCATCCAGGCGGAAATCCTAGAGCTGTTGCGCGATCTGAAGCAGCGGCTCAATCTCTCTTTGATCGTTATTACGCACAATCCTGGAATCCTTGTGGGTCTTGCGGACCGCGTCCTGGTGATGTACGCCGGGCGCGTTGTGGAAGAAGGGCCGGCGGCGCGCGTGTATTCTGCGTCGCTGCATCCCTACACGCGAGGGCTGTTGCGCGCGGTTCCGCATCCTGCGGCAGAAGGTGGCGCGGGGCAGCGAGCAAGGCTGCAAGCGATTGAAGGAAACCCGCCGGATCTGGGGCGGCTTCCCGCGGGCTGCGCGTTTGAGCCGCGGTGTCCTGACCGCATGGCCGCGTGTGCGGAGCGAGAGCCCGCGGAGGTATCTCCTGACGCTGTGAGCAAGGTGCGTTGCTTCAAATATGGCGGCTGATCAGCAGAATTCGGGAGCAACCGGGGCGCTGCTTGTGCGTGTCGCCGGGTTGTGCAAGTCGTACGAGCAGAAGCGCTGGCTTTCACACGAAAAGTTCCGTGTGGCTGCGCTCGATGGAGTTGATCTCAGCATCGCACGGGGCACGACGCTGGCGCTCGTCGGCGAATCCGGCTCGGGAAAGTCCACCCTCGCTCGCTGCCTCGTGCGCCTTGAAGCGCCGACGGCAGGCGAAATCTGGTATGACGGGCGCGATCTGCTCGGATTGAGCCAGATTGAGCTGCGCGCCGCGCGGCGAGAAATCCAGCTCATTTTTCAGGACCCGGCTGCTGCTCTGAATCCGCGTCTGACCGCGGAGGAAATTGTCGCTGAGCCTCTTCTCATCGCCGGGGCATTGCCAAAGCAAGAACGCCGTGAGCGTGTGCTGGATTTGATGGAGCAAGTAGGCCTTCCGGGAGATGCCGCCGATCGTCGGCCGGCTGAGTTCAGCGGCGGGCAGCGGCAGCGCATGGCGATCGCCCGGGCGCTGACGCTCGAGCCGAAGCTCCTGATCCTCGACGAGGCGCTTTCCGCGCTTGACTTGTCGATCCAGGCGCAGATGGTGAATCTGTTGCTCGATTTGCAGGCAACACGCGGGCTGACCTATCTTTTCATCACGCACGACCTCAGTCTGGCAGGGCACGTTGCCGACTGCGTGGCGGTCATTCACCGGGGGCAAATCGTAGAAAGCGGCGCGCCGGCGCAGATCTTCCATCGGCCGCATCATCCCCACACGCGCGCGCTGGTTGCCGCGATGCCGTTCGCTCCGCCGCTCGATCCGGCCGGCGGACAGGCGGTGCCGTGATGCGCTACCTGGCGCAAAGGCTTGTTCGCTGTTTGATTCTTCTGCTCGGCGTATCTCTGCTGACGTTTTTCTTTCTGGAGTTGGCGCCGGGAAACTATTTCGACGAGATGCGGCTGAACCCGCAGATCTCCTCAGGAACGGTCGCCGCGCTTCGCGCGCAGTACGGTCTGGAACGCTCGCTGCCCGTGCGCTATTTCCGCTGGCTGAAGTCGGTGCTTCAGGGCGACTTCGGGTACTCGTTCGCCTACAACAGTCCCGCCGCGCCACTGCTCTGGGTGCGAGCGAAGAACACGCTGCTGCTAACGGTTACGGCGATGCTTCTGGCATGGCTTCTCGCGGTCCCGCTTGGGGTGTGGTCGTCTGCGCACAAGGGCCGCGCGCTCGATCGCATTACGTCCGGCGCCACCACGGGATTGTTGGCCGTGCCGGACCTGCTGTTTGCGCTTGGGTTCCTGCTGCTCGCGGTACGCACGGGCTGGTTCCCGACGGGCGGGATTGTGTCCGTCGGGTTTGAGACTTTGCCGTTTTGGGAAAAGGTGAAGGACGCGGCGGCGCATTTGACATTGCCGGTAGTCGTGCTGGTGCTCGGCACTTTGCCCGTCTTGGTTCGCCACGTGCGCGCGGCCATGATCGAAGTGCTGGACTCCGCCTTTCTCCGCGCCTCGCGGGGCCACGGCATCCCACGGCAGCGGCTGCTTTTCCGTTACGCACTGCCCGCCGCGGCGAATCCGCTGATTTCACTTTTTGGATTCTCCGTGGCCACACTTCTCAGCGCGGCCCTCCTGGTGGAGGTCGTGATGAGCTGGCCCGGGCTGGGTCCATTCCTGGTCGAAGCCATTCTTGCCCGCGACATCTATCTGGTGATTGACGCAGTTCTGCTCTCGACCCTTTTTCTGGTATTGGGCAATTTCTTTGCGGATCTGCTGCTCTACTGGGCGGACCAGCGGATTCGTGCGGAGTAACAAGTTTCGTTCATGCGTCAGCGAACCAAACTCGTGCTTGTTGTGGCCGTGCTCCTCTCGATTCACGCGGTCGTGCTGTTGGCCGGATTCTTCGCGCCGTACGATGTCGAAGCGCAGCATCGCGATCTGCCCTTCGCTCCGCCCATGCGCGTGCGCTTTGTGGACAGCAACGGCAATCCACACTTGCGGCCATTTGTTTATCCCTGGTCCGCACGCGAAGGGGGTTTTGGAGAATACGCCGAGGATCGCAACCACCCGGCTGAACTGCGATTCCTCGTCCAGGGAAAGCCGTACACAATAGTTGGCCTTTTCACGTTGCGGGTCCGGCTGTTCGGCGCGGAAAATGGCGCGCGCGTATTTCTGATGGGCACCGATGGATTCGGCCGGGATCTGTTTTCTCGGGTCATTTACGGGGGGCAGATCTCGCTGCTGGCGGGCTTGCTGGCCACGGCGATTTCTCTTCTTCTCGGACTCGTGCTGGGAGGGATAGCCGGCTACTACGGCAGTTGGGTGGACGACGTGCTGATGCGCGGCACTGAACTCTTTCTCGCGTTGCCGTGGCTTTACCTGTTGCTGGCCATTCGCGCCTTTCTGCCGTTGCAGGTCAACCCGTCGCAGGCGTTTCTCCTTCTGATCGTGGTGATCGGCGCGATCGGATGGGCGCGTCCGGCGCGGTTGCTGCGCGGGGTGGTGCTCAGCGCGCGCGAGCGCGATTTCGTCCGCGCGGCGCGGGGATTCGGGGCATCGGATTTTTATCTGCTCAGGCGCCACGTGCTGCCTCAGACGTTTGGAGTGCTTCTCACGCAGGCGGCGATTCTCGTGCCGCAATATATCCTGGCGGAAGTGACGCTGTCATTCTTGGGTCTGGGAGTCGGCGAGCCCGTGCCGAGTTGGGGCAGCATGCTGGGCAGCCTGCAGCAGTATCATGTGCTTTCGTCGTACTGGTGGATGTTCCTGCCGGGGCTGGCGCTGGTGCCGTACCTGCTGGGCTATTCGGCACTGGCCGCGATCCTGCACGAGCGCGTCAAGGACGTTTTCCTGTGAAGGAATTGATCTTTCGGCTGATTAAAGAGAGAAAATGGATAACTATGCGCAAACGAATTGCTCCTATTGCGATCTTTCTGGCCGCCGCTGTCTCTTTCGCGGTGGCCACGCGGGGGCAGACCAAGCCTGCGGCACCGGGCACGGAGTATCTGGTCACAACGGGTGAGGCAGGCCGTGCGGGCGGCCGGCTGGTCGTCTCGCTGCGCGCGGAGCCCAAGACGCTCAACCCGGTCACGGCCACCGACAATCCGTCCAAGGAAGTGATCTGGCGGCTGATGGCCGACCTGGTGCATATCAACCGATTCTCCCAGCGAACGGAGCCCGCGCTGGCGAAATCCTGGAAGGTATCTTCCGACGGGCTTCGCTACACGCTCAAACTGCGCCGCGGTCTGCGCTTTTCCGATGGTCACCCCGTGTCCGCAGACGATGTACTGTTCAGCTTCCAGGTTTATCTTGACGAGAAGGTGCATGCTCCGCAGCGCGATTTACTGATTGTTGGCGGCAAGCCGGTTGGCATACGCAAGCTCGACGCGGACACCGTGGTCTTCGAGCTGTCGCAGCCCTACGGTGTCGGCGAGCGGTTGTTCGACGGCTTTGCGATCCTGCCGCGACATTTGCTTGAGTCCGCCTACAACGAAGGAAAACTCACCCAGAGCTGGGGACTGAACACAGCGCCGGAGCAAATCGCTGGGTTAGGGCCGTTCCGGCTGAAGGAGTACGTTGCCGGGCAAAGGCTCGTACTCGAACGCAATCCGTATTACTGGAAGGCCGACCAGAAGGAAACTGCGCTGCCGTACTTGAGCGAGCTGGTCTTTCTCTTTGTGCCCAGCGAGGATGCACAAGTGATCCGTTTCCAGGCCGGGGAAACGGACGTGATCAGCCGTGTCAACGCGCAAAACTTTGCCGTGCTCGCCGGGCAGCAGCAAGCGCGCGGCTACGCGATGCAGGATATCGGCCCCGGACTGGAGTACAACTTTCTTTTCTTCAATCTCAACGACCTCTCCGGGAAGTCGCTGCCACAGCTCGCGCGCAAGCAGGCTTGGTTCCGTGACGTGAAATTCCGCCAGGCGGTGTCCGCGGCGATTGACCGGGACAGTATCGTGCGGCTGGTGTACCAGGGACGCGCAACGCCGCTCTGGGGAAACGTTACGCCGGGCAACAAGCTGTGGGGCAACGCCTCGCTGCCGCATCCGCAGCGTTCACTGGACCGCGCGCGCTCCCTGCTTCAAGCTGCCGGCTTTTCGTGGAAAGGCGACGGAGCGCTGGTGGATTCGGGCGGGCAAGCGGTTGAGTTCACCATTGTCAGCAACTCATCGAATGCCGAGCGCATGAAGATGGCTACCATCATTCAGGACGATCTCAAGCAGCTTGGAATGCGAGTGCAGATCGTGGCGTTGGAGTTTCGCGCGCTCCTCGCTCGCCTGTTCGACTCGAAGGATTATGAAGCCTGCGTGCTGGGCCTCGGCAGCGGAGACGCCGATCCCAACGCGGACATGAACGTTTGGCTATCGAGCGGCCCGCAGCACCTGTGGAACCCGGGCCAGACGCAGCCGGCCACGCCATGGGAGGCGGATCTGGATCGCCTGATGAAGCAGCAGCTTGTTGCGCAGAAAGCGGCTGAGCGCAAGAAGCTCTACGATCGAGTGCAACAAATTGTTGCGGAAAACCAGCCGATGGTCTTTCTCGTCAGCCCCAACGTACTGGTGGGCGCAAAGAACGGCTTGGGGAATTTCCACCCCGCGATCCTCGATCATTACACCTTGTGGAATGTGGAGGAGCTGTTTTGGCGTGGCAAATAGCTTTGACGATACAGTGGAAACATGGCGCGAAAGGCCGCTTGCGGCCATTGGCGCGCTCGTGAAATCCTCTCACCGATAATGCCGGAACCCGAACCAATGGATTCGCTTCAGGAACTGATTGCCCAACTCGGGGCGCTCGAAGCGGAGCCCGCCCGTGAGGAATTCCTTCGCCAGCACGCGGAGCTGCATGATCGCGCGGTTGTGCTGCGCATTGCGGAAGATGCCGCAAAGACGGCGCGCGAGGATATGGATCGCGCCAGCCGCCTGGCTGGAGCGGCAAGCTGGCTTGCCGATTTTCTTAACGATGACTACTGCCGCGCACGCAGCGCCAGGACCACGGGACATGTCCTGGGTCTAAGCGGGAAGTACCAGGAGGCGCTGGAGTGCTACCAGAGTTCACTGGTCCTCTTTGATCATCAGGGGGAAGAAATTGAATCGGGAGTCACACTGAGCAGCTCTCTCCAGCCGCTCATCCTTCTTGGACAGTACGAGGAAGCGTTCCGCCGGGCGCAACGGGCGCAGCAGATATTTGAACGCCACGGCGACCGACTGCGGCTGGCGCGCCTGCAAAGCAACCTTGCTAACATTCTTCACCGCCAGGACCGCTTTGCCGAAGCGCGCGATCTTTACCGCCAGGCGCAGCATGCACTGGAGGAGTTCGGCCAGCATCGGGATGTTGCCGTGGCCCTCAGCAACCTGGCCGTCTGCTGCATCAGCCTGAATGATTTCATGAGCGCGCTCGATGCCTACCAGCAGGCTCGCGCCTACTGCGAGCAGCACAACATGCCGCTGCTGCTGGCCCAGGCCGACTACAATATCGCGTACTTGTATTACCTGCGCGGCGAGTATCCACGTGCGATTGAGCTGTATCAAGCCACCCGCGTGTTCTGCGAAAAGGCTGGAGACGGGTACCATCGCGCGCTGTGCGACCTTGACCAGTCGGAGATGTACCTCGATCTGCGCCTCAGCAAGGAAGGTGCGCAACTGGCCCAACAGGCCTTTGCGAGCTTCGAGGAAATGAACATGGGTTATGAGGCGGCGAAAGCTCTCGCGTTTCTCGCCATTGCCTCGAGCCACCAGCGCAAGCCTTTTCGGGCACTGGAGCTATTTGATAAGGCCCGCCAGCGGTTCGTGGCCGAGCAGAATTCAGTTTGGCCCGCGCTGATCGATCTGCACGCTGCCCTGGTGTACTACCACGAGGGCCGCGCGTTTGAAGCGCGGCGGCGATGTGACGCGGCCCTCGAAGCCTTTGCGGGGACGCCGCTCTCCGGCAAGGCAGCGCTCAGCGAAGTGCTACGGGCGGCGCTGCATCTACAAGCGCAAGAACTGGAAGAAGCCGAACGGTGGTGCCGTGCCGCTCTGCGCCGGCTGGAATTCGCCGGCACGTCCGCCGTGCGCTATCAGGGCTCGCTCGTGCTCGGGCAGGTTCAGGAAGCCCGCGATAATCTCCCCGCCAGCGTCGAGGCATATCGACAGGCATTGACGGACCTGGAAGCGCTACCGGTGCGGCTCCATGCCGAGGAACTGAAGATCGCATTTCTTCCCGACAAGCTGGCGGTTTACGAGAGCCTCGTGGCCGCGAGCATGGCGGTCTCTGGCGCCGAGAAGGGGAAGGAAGAAGCGTTTGCCGTCATTGAGAGGGCCAAGGCACGTCAGCTTTCGGATCTGGTTGCCTTCCGCGCGCATTCGCTTCCAGCTCCGGCTGGGACGCGCAGCGGTTTGGTGGAGCAGGTGAAAAGTCTCCGCGAAGAGCTGAACTGGTATTACCGCCAGATTGATCTGCAGGAATTGCGCCAGGAGGCAAGTTCCGCCGGCCAGATCGCGGAGTTGCGCCAGCGAACCCGGGAGCATGAGGCGCACCTGGTCAAGACGATGAGTGATTCGCAGGCCAGTGATGAGGAATTCCTCTCCCTACAAAATGCGGGCACAATTTCGCTCGACGCGATCCGGAGCATGCTGTCCGCTGATTCCGTGCTGCTTGAATACTACGTTGCGCGGGGAATGATCTATGCTTGCGTGGTGGACCGGGAACGGGTTGAGGTCGTTCCCGTCACGCCCGAGGCGCGCGCGCGGACGCTCACGCGACTACTGCAGGACCAGTTTTCTAAGTTCCGATTGGGTCCGGAATACGCGCAGTCTTTTGTTCGGCCAATGCGCGAGGCAACCGAGGCGTTGCTCAAGGAACTCAATGCGGAACTCATCGCTCCCCTGCGCAAGCACCTTCAGGCCCCGCGCTGGATCATAATCCCGCACGGCTTCCTCCACTACCTGCCGTTCCATGCGTTGTTCGATGGGGCCAAGTTTCTCATTGAGGATTTCACGATTTCCTACGCCCCGAGTGCGAGCGTCTTCTATCTGTCGTGCACGAAGAGGAACTCTGCCAGCGGCGGCACCGCAATCCTTGCGCCGGCCCTGGCACAGAGGCCCCGGCTGGCGGATGAAGTCGAAGCCATCACTTCCTTGATTCCTGGCGCAAAGGTATTCCTGGGGGACGATGCCAGTGAGGAATGCCTGCAACGCTCGGCCGAGGCTAGCTGCCGCATTCATCTACAGACAGAAGCCGTTTATCGTCGGGATAACCCGATGTTCTCTTCGCTGCGGCTGGGCAGGTCTTGGCTTACACTCTTCGACCTCTATCAGCTTCGGCTGCCCGTCGAAATGATCATACTCAGTGGGTGCGGCCCCGGGATTAATTCGGGGGGTAACGGGGAGGAGCTCTTAGGACTGATCCGAGGAATGCTTTATGCCGGGGCGGAATCAGTTCTGGCCACCCTCTGGAACTCGCCGAACGATAGCGCGGCCGCCTTTCAGACCTCCTTTTACCCTCAGTTGCGGGACAATCCCGATCGAGCCCAGGTCTTCCGCCGCGCGATGTTAAATTGCCGGGAGCGCCATCCGCACCCTTATTTTTGGGCGCCTTTCATCCTGTCGGGTAAGCCTGCGACCACCTGACCCTTTTCTCCCTCCCACAAGAAACCAGTGGCTGGACTGAATACCCCCTGCAATTTGGTGCACCTTAGTTTTGTACTAGAACTCATAGTAGTTGAGGGCTTCTCGATTAGCCATCCAGATCGGTTTCCGAGTCTTTCTCCCCAATTCCCCTTCTTGGGCGCTTCGCGGTGCAATATGTCAAATCCTATGTGTTCAAAGGAGTTTTTCTTCTAATCCCATTATTTCGAAGGAGATACTAGGAAGCAGAACGCCTTGATTACTAGCCCGGGAGGGCGAAAGCTGCCGTTTCAGCGGGTACGGAAGTCCTAGTACCCTCGTGTCCAGCTAATGGAACCATCTGACCATTGTTGATCCAGAGCCTCGACTCTAAGCTGGATAGGTGTGAAGGAAGCACGAAGAACGCAGTGGCAACTAGACGAACCGTTCGCGAGGAGAAAGAGCATGAGTAGGCGAAACATTCTTCGGTTGGGCATCCTGGTCCTGATGGCTGCACTCGTCCCCACCCAGGCGGTGGCCCAAAACGTCCGCTACATTCTCCGGTCCCCTTCCGCCAGCCAGGCTCAAGCTGCCTGCCAACGTTACGGCTGGCAAATGGTCCGGAACCTGGACAAGCCGGACATCTTCTTGATTGTCGGCTCGGATGCTGTGCCCTTCGAGACCCTCAAGCAGTGGGTCAAGGATGATCCGGACGTCAAGAATCTAGAGAAAAACGGGAAGGGCAAGGTCTCCGAGGACGTGCTGGTGAACGTCTCCTACCTGCCCACGTCTGCAGTTTCCTCTGGGCTCAATGACCGCCGCCTGACGAATTTGTACGGCACAAATGTGTGGGTGAACTATGTGCAGCAGCCTGCGCTTGCACTGGTCAAGCCCGCCGAGGTGGCGAATATCTTGGGCGCCGGGGTTGTCATTGCAATCGTTGATACCGGTGTCGATCCTCGCCACCCGGTTCTGGCAGGGGTTCTGGTTCCCGGCTATGACTTCACTCGAAACGTGGAAGGATCGGCTTCTGAGCTCGCGGACCTCGACCAGTCCACGGCGGCCATCCTTGAGCAGTCCACGACTGCGATCCTCGAACAGTCTACAACCGCGATTTTGGAAGGCGCGCGCGTCGTGCAGTTGAACCAGTCCACCGCCGCGATCCTGGAGCAATCCACCGCCGCGATTCTGGAAGGAACGCCATTGCCGGCATACTTCGGCCACGGCACGATGGTGGCGGGTTTGGTGCATCTCGTTGCGCCGGGCGCGAAGATTATGCCGCTGAAAGCATTCCGGGCTGACGGTACGGCGAGCACCGCGAACATCGTCCGGGCCATCTACTATGCCGCCGACCACGGCGCCAAAGTGATCAACATGAGCTTCAGCATTCCGGAGTTCTCCGATGAAGTGATGCGTGCGATCAACTACGCTTCGCGCAAGAACGTCATTTGCATCGCGTCGGTAGGCAACGAAGCATCACGCGATTTGCGCTACCCGGCCGCACTCGGCAACGTGATTGGTGTGGGATCCACCACAATGAGTGACCAGCCTTCCGTGTTCACAAACCTGGGCGCGGACATGGTCAGCCTGGCCGCCCCGGGTGAAGCCCTGGTCACCGCATACCCCGGTGGGCACTATGCCGCAGTGTGGGGTACCTCGTTCAGCGCCGCGCTGGTGTCCGGCGGCGCCGCCGTGCTGGTGGACGGCGTCAAGAAAGAGGAGATGAGCATCAGCATTGAGCAAGCGGATGCGCGCCGCGCTTTCGGCCGCAGCGTGCCCCTGAACACGCTGGACCTCGGTGAAGGACGCCTGGACCTGAACAAGGCTGTGCACTACATTAGGGAGATTAAACTGCCGCCGGTGAAGTAACGCTTCGCCGGCCTGGGGAAGGTGAGAACACGGTGAGCTCCGCAGTCTCATTTCTCAAACAGGCCTCCGGCCTTCTGCCTGCCAACTGGCCGGACGGCCTGCGGGTCAAGCATCTGGAAGAGGAAGTTTATTCGCTGCGTGCGGCGGTCGTCTTCGCTCTCAACCAGATGCTTGACCTGAAAGACCTCAATACCGGGGTGCACAGCACCCGCCTGGCGGAATGGGCCATGCGCGTCGCGGAACAGCTCGGCGTCGGCGAGAGCGAGCTGCACGATCTCGAGGTGGCCTCCATCCTGCACGACATCGGCAAGGTCGGCGTGCCGGACGCAATCCTGAACAAGCCTGGAAAACTCACACCGGAAGAACGCGAGCTGATCAACAAGCACTCGGAATACGGCTGGGCGATCCTCCGCCCCATCCCCGGCTTCGAACGCGTCAGCCTGTTCGTCCTGCACCACCACGAGCGGATCGACGGCAAAGGCTATCCCGCAGGACTGAAAAGCGAAGAGATTCCTCTCGGCGCACGGATCGTAGCTGTGGTGGATGCTTTCGACGCCATGGTTTCGGACCGGGCCTACAGGAAGGGTCTTCCGCCAGAAGAAGCACTGCGCCGCCTGCGCGTTGATAGCGGCACGCAGTTTGACTCTGTCATTGTCGAGAAGTTTTCGCGGCTGGCGATCCAGGAACTTCCGGAGATCGCCCAGATCCACGAGCCGCCAGCGCCCGCCGAATCTCCGTCGAGAAACCCTTCGGGGAACGCGTCCGCCGATTACCGGGGCTGCTGAATTCCCCTGCGATTCCTTTCCATCAAAATTAACTCGGTGATCCGCCTTCTTCAGGCGATGCCGTTGCTGTCAGGCGGCCGACCAATTCGTGCGCTCGATGACCGTGCGCGGTTCTTTGGCGCGGCCACGGGCAAGCCGCTTTTCTTCGCGCCGGCTGGTCCATAGCAGAACCGGCCCGATGAAGCGCGCGGCCCACCGCGATGCCGCGCCGAACTCCTCTTCGACTTCCCGCCGCAGTTCCTGCACTCTTCGGCTCACAGTCTCGTTGGTTGACTTCAACCGGCGCTCCATGGCCCACAGGACTGCGCTGTACGCGCTCTTCAACTGCCGCGCCTCCCACTCGAAGCGCCTTCGGATTCTCTCGTCGGGATGGTGCTTGTAGCGTTTCCAGCCCTCCAGAGTTGTCCGGCATATGCGGTAGAGGCTCGGGCCATTCCGTTCGAAGTCCCGCTGGAATGCCCAGTCGAGAAAGGACTTGGACTGCTCGCGGGAGATGGCTGGATGCTGGAAATTGAACTTGAACTGTCCGTGGATGTCCGCCAGATCCACGGGCAGAAGCCGGCCCTGCTCTTCCATCTCGCGGTAGAGAGGCGTGCCGGGAACCGGCGTGTAGAGCATGAACTGATGGAAGTCGGTCTCGTGGGAGATGGCGTAATCAATCTCTTCGCTAATGTTCTCCGGCGTGTGGTGCTCCATTCCGACGATCGTCGAACCGAGCAACTTGATCCCGTGTGATCGCAGCTCGCGGGTCAGGGTCTGGGTGTCGGATCCTTGCAGCTTGGCGTAGCCCGAACGCGGTGATTCCAGGCCCAGCCAGATCCACGAAACCCCCAACTCGACAAGCTCTTCCATCGTGTACTTGCGGATGGCGTTGACCGAGGAGAAGACGTATAGCGCCCAGCTCTTGGCCTTCTCCTTCATTCGGTCCAGTAATTCCATGGCGCGCTTCCGGTGCAGCAGGAAGTTCTCGTCCATGATGAAGAACGACTGGACCTTCATCTTGGACTCCATCTCTTCCATCACCCCGAAGAGTTCATTTCCGGAATTGTAGAAGTCCAGAAATTTGCCCTTACCGCCGAAAAAGGCCGAGGTGGTGCAGAAGTTGCAGCCCATCGGACAGCCGACGGAGGGAATCAAAGTGGCAGCCGTCGCGCCCTTCCTGGACCGAGCTTTGATCCCCATGATGCGCAGGTCGAGCCCGGAGGTGATATGCGGATGCCGGATCGGTGCGCTTTCGTCCTCGCCCAGGTACCGCCTCATCCAACTGATCCCGTCGCCCCGCACGATGTGGTCGGCGTCGATCAGGTGTTCCAACCCCGGGATCGCCGCCACGTGACCGCCCACCACAATCACCGATTGCGGCGAGAGCTCCCGCACCATCCGGCACATCTCCCGCACCTTGCCCACGTTCACGATGATTGAGGAGATCCCCACGATATCATAGTGGTTCCGCGCCAATTCCTTGGCGAAGGCTTTGCGGTCCGGGAAATCCAAGACGGTGCAGGGGGCGGTGATGTTCTGCTGGATCATCATGATGCCCCACGAACGGTGAAACATTCGCAGCGAGTACGCGCCCTGCGCCCGCGTCACCTGGTTGTGATACAGCTCCATCGGGTTCATCTTGCGGCTGCCGAATTCGTCGTCCCGCGCGTACGGTCCAAAGACAGAGCTCAACAACACCCGGGCGTTGCTGCCCTTCGGATGACAATTCATTGATTTACCTTTACCCCTGAGCAAAGAGCTCTTGTTGGAGGTGAGCGAACTATGCGGTTGCGCGTTCAGGGCTGCTCGGTGTTTCTTGCAGGCGCTGCCACCGCTGCTGCGCCAGAATCGCTGCGCCCAATGCTCCAGCATACTCCGAATCGGCCGAAACGTTAACACATGAACCCAGTCGTTCTTCGAGCGCGGCCACCATTCCGGCGTTTCGTGTGACTCCGCCCGTTACGGTAATTTCCGGTTGCGCCCCCACCTGCCGCACCAGGGCCACCACGCGCTCCGCAATCGAGTTGTGCGCCCCGCGCAAAATGTCTTCCACCGGCTTGCCCGCGGTGACGTGGTTGATCACTTCGCTTTCCGCCAGCACCGCACAGATGCTGGAGATGGGCTGCGGGTCCTGCGCGCGCAGGGAAAGCGCCCCAATTTGCTCCAGTTCGATTTCCAGTGACTTCGCCACGCGCTCCAGAAACCTCCCCGCGCCTGACGCGCAGCGGTCGTTCATGCGAAAGGCCACCACGCGCCCGTTGTCGGCGATGCGCAGCGCGCGAGAGTTCATCGCCCCGACGTCCAGCACTGTGCGCGTGCCCGGGAACTGCCGCAGCGCCCCCACCGCATGGCAGGTCATCTCCGTGATCTGGATCTGGCGGAAGGGCACGCGGTACCGGCCGTATCCCGTGCTGGCCACGTATACGATCAGGTTTCGGTCCACGCCGTGTCGCACGCACAGTTCTTCCAGCGTCTGCTGCGCCGCTACCTCGAGCCGCGCGCCGGTTTCCTGGCAGATTCGGCCGCGCTCGCAGCCGGTGTCGTCCACCACGACGGCGCGGGTCATCCGTGTGCCCACGTCAATACCCACCACATAGTTCACGTCAGGCTTCTCCTCTGGTCCCGCTCTGCAGGACCGTTGGAATTACTGCGCGTCTTGCCCACCTCGCCGTGCGCCGCGCGCTCCCAGGCAAACAGCGCCGCGCCAATCGCGCCGATGTGCTGCGATTCGGGCGCCACATTCAGCTTGACCTTCAAGCGCTCCTCGAGCGCCGTCACCATCGCGCGGTTCCGCGCCACGCCGCCTGTAAATGTGATTTCGGGTTCGAGCCCCACGCGCCGCAGCAACGCGATGCTCCGCCCGGCGATCGCCGAGTGCACGCCCGCCAGCACGTCTTCCACCGCGCAACCTTTCGCCAGGTGCATCATGATTTCCTGCTCGACGAACACCGTGCACACGTTGCTGATCTTTAGCGGCTTTTTGGATTCGGACGCGATGCTGGCCAGATCGTCCAGGCCCAGGTTCAGCACCTGCGCCGCCGCCGTCAGAAAGCGCCCGGTGCCCGCCGCGCACTTGTCGTTCATCGAAAAATCCTTCACTTCGGCGGTCTCGCTCACGCGGATGGCCTTGGTGTCCTGCCCGCCCATGTCCAGGATGGTGTGCGTCTGCGGGAACAGAAAGCACGCGCCCTTGGCGTGGCAACTGATCTCGGTGACTTGCAGATCGCCGAACGGCACGCGGTAGCGCCCGTAGCCGGTGCCCACGGTGAACGAGACGTCCCATTCTTCCAGTTCGGCTTTGGCCAGCGCCTCGCGGAACGCGCGTTCCGCTGCGCGTACCACATTGGCGCCAGTATCCACAAGCGCCAGCGCGCGAACCTTCTTGTTCTCGTCGAGCAGTGCCGCTTTCGTTCCCGTCGAACCTACGTCCACGCCTGCCACCAGCATCGCGGGCTCCTCCTAGGTCGCAGACCCCGACTTGGTCGGGGCCGCCGTCACCGGCTGCCGGGACGCCATCCGCCGGTGCTCCAGCGATTCGAAGAATGCGTCAATGCGGTTGCGGAGCTGCGCCTCGGAAAAATAACGCGGGTCGGCCAGGTCGGATTCCACGAACAGCGTGGGCAGCCCCTGCACCTTGGAAAAATGTTCGCGGACGTCCGCCTGCCCGACCGAAAACGCGCGGCAGCTCTTTACCGAGTGGATCACCAGCGCGTCCGCCGAGTATTCCTTCGCGTAGCGTTCCAGCATAGACCGCCGCAGCGACCAGTCCCAGTTCGTGTAGCAGTTCACGGCGTACTCCGCCAGGCTCTCCATCGGCCGCGAGGGGTCGTGGCGCATCCCAAAATCCCAGATGCCGCCGACCTTCGAATACGTCGAGGCCACGCTGACCACGCCCCACCGCTTGAACAGCTCCCAGAAATTGCGGAAGTTCGGCCACGGCGGAGGGCCTTCCATCACCACGCGGAACCGTTCCTCGCTCAGCGGCCCGATGTTGTGCTGAATGCGCTCTTCAATTTCATTCCACGCCGCCTGGTAGTAGTCCACGCATTCCTTTGTGCCGCGCAGCACATAGATGGGCGCCATAAAGAACACCGCTTCGAAAAACGCGTCGAACGGCGAGGGCCGGTTCTTCGCCGAGTGCAGGATCTTCACCCACAGCTCTTCAGCCTGCCGCGCGTATTCGAGCTGCTCGCGCAACTTGTCCATGTCGAACTTGTTTCCGCTGATTTCCGCGCAGACTTGCGCCAGTTGCTCGAGCTGCTTTACCACGTAGTGCAGATCTTCTGGCCGCATGGTCTCGCCCGTGCGGCGGTAGGGCACGTCGAGCATGAAAAAGCGCGCACCGTAGAGCTCCGCCAGCGCCTCGAACCACTTGATGTAGGTGTTGCAGCCGGAATAGTTGCAAACCAGCAGGTCCGGCTTGGGCATGGTGCCGAACGGGCCGCGATTGCCGCTCGCCACCAGCCCGATATCGTTCTTGACGTAACCGCACACGTCGGAGGAGTAGCCGAGGTCTTCGGCCTTCAAAATCATGTTGCCGGCCACCTTCTTGATGCCGCACTGGAGCGCGTTCACCTCGGGGAAGACGATTTCGAATCCAAAGCACCGCAGGAGCTCGCAGATGTTGCCGCTGATGAAGAGATAGGCGACCGGCGTGCCGGTCTTCGGCGCGTCCTCGAGTCGCTTGTACCAGTGGCCGAGCAAGTCCTTTTGCAGGTCGCGCCCGGTATTCTGAAATTGGTAGTTGCTCGCCATGTCGCGCCTCTCAGGAGAAAAACAGGATGGATTCAACAAACGTCTCCGCCTGCATGCGCACGCTTTCAAACACGCTCATCTTTTCTTCGTACTCAAACTCCAGCGTGGGCAGGCTAGAGCGTTCCGCAGCCCTTCGAAGCAGCACGGCGTCGTAGAGGGCCGGTTCGCAGAACTTCGGGCTGGCAAAGATGATGCCTTGGATTCCTTTCTTTTTGCAGCGATCCAGCAGATCGTCGTTGCGCGAGCGTTTTCCCGGATTGTTCACCGGCGTGAGCACGGTGCCGTGCAGGTAGGCCTCCACGAGAGCGTTGAGAGGGTCGCCGGTTTCCGCCACGGGCTCGAGAAAAAAGCGACTGCCGATTTGCAGGTCGTCATCCACCACGGCGCAACCCGCGTCTTCGAGAACTTCGAGCAGCTCGAGGGGAGGCTGCTCGCAGAAAGCCCCGCGCAGCACCACGCGCACCGCATCCCGCTTCGGGCGCAGGCTGGCCTCGCCTAATGCCAGGGCTCGCTCGAGCAGAGCATTGTGCTCTTCGCGGGACAATACGTTTCCGGTGGCCACAATCGCGTAAATGTGACTGGAGGGCCATTTCTCGGGCTGCGCTGAGCGTCGCGCTCCGAGCTCGTTCAGCAAGCTCCGGTTGCGGTTGAACACGGAGATCGCCTTCCGAAGAGGAGCTTCCGCCACCGGCCGGCCCGTCTTATCCGACAGGCAGTCGCACAGGCGCTCGAGTTCTCCGCGGTAGTAAGTCTTGGCCGCATCGGAATCCACGTTTTGTGGCAGATGCATGTAGAACAGGAAGCCCTCGGTGAAGTTGTGCTTCCAGACGCCGGAGAGGTTGCGCGCCACGTCGCAGATGGAGGGCACAACGAAACCGTCCAGCCACTTCAAATGGCCGGCGAGGCCAAGCTCCAGGGTGCTTCGAGCAATTGAACAGACGAACGACTGGATCCGCGAATCTGCGTGATCAATATCAATTTGCCCGCGTGCGCCGAACAGGTTGACCGGGAGGGCGCCGGCAGCGGTAATCAACTCCTGTGGGGTATAGACGGGAAAGCAGCCCACGGCCTGCCCGCCGGTGCGCTGCTTCCAAGCCTGCACGGTGGGGAACTGAACGTCCAGGGCAAGCGCGCGGCATTGCTCGACGAGTTCCTCCCACCGTTGTGCCTTCTCCCAGAAATGATCGGTCGCACCGTTCATGTTCACCCTTCAGGCGGTCTGCCCGCCATCCACCACGATTACCTGGCCGGTGATGTGCCGGGCCTGCTCGGAACAAAGAAAGAAAATCACCTCGGCGACGTCTTGCGGCAGCCCCAGCCGTCCCAGCGCCGCTTCCTGCCGTGACTTGGCCAGCACATCTTCCGGCAAGTCCTTTGTCAAACCCGTTTCGATCATTCCGGGCGCCACGGCGTTCACGTTGACGTTTGATGGTCCCAACTCTCGCGCCGCGGTGCGTGTCAACGCAATCAGCCCCGCCTTTGAAGCAGCATAGTTCGCGAGGCCCATCTTTCCGCGCAGCGCATTGATCGAGCTGACGTTCACCACTTTGCCGCTCCGCTGCTGTCGAAGGACCGGCGCGGCAGCACGGAGGTAGTTGAACGCGCCTTTCAAATTGACGGCGAGCACCTCGTCCCAATCCGCCTCGGTCATCTTCCAGAGCACGTGGTCGCGGCTGATGCCGGCGTTGTTGATCAGCACGTCCACGCGGCCCCGCTCGCCAGTAATCTGCCCAAGAACTTTCTCCGCGGCATTGAAATCGCGCACATCACTGGTGAAAAACTTCCCACCGCATGCACGGACGACAGCTTGTCCCGGAAAGGTCTCCTGCCGGTCCGAGATGTAAACGATGTCGCCTGCTTTCTGAAACGTTTCCACCGTAGCCAGCCCGATGCCGGACATTCCGCCCGTAATCAATACGACTCGCGGCATCGGCTATACCAGTTTCGCTCCGCAGGCGCCGCAGAACTGGAAACTTTCCGGCAGACCCTTTGCGCCGCATTTCGCGCATCTCTTTACCGGCGGCCCGAACAGATATTCGCTGGACCCGCCGTCGGCTGCGCGCTGGCGCAGCCCGCGATAATCCGGCGGGCGCTTTTCGACAAATGATGTCATGCCCTCGTAGGGTTCGACGTCGGTGAAGTGCAACGTCAGCCAGTCGCGTGCGTGGCCCACGGAGAGGTGCCACACAAGATCCTTCCAGAAGTTCACTTGTTGTTTGGTATAGCGCAGGCACTCGGGGAATTTGTCGAGCAGCTTCTGCACCATGGCATTCACGGCGCTATCGAGTTCCGCTGCTGGGACGACCTGATTGATCAAGCCCCACTCGAACGCGGTTTTCGCCGGGATCGGTTCGCATAGGAAAAGCATTTCGCGGGAGCGCCGGTCGCCGATGGTGATGGGCAGCCACTGCGTTGCACCGCCGGCCGCGACGGACCCCACGCGCGTGCCGACCTGGCGAAACGTGGCGTGCTCCGCAGCGATGGCCAGGTCGCAAGCCAGGTTCAGCTCATTGCCGCCGCCGGCCACGATGCCGTTAATGCGCGCGATGACAGGCTTGCCGGTGTTGCGGATGGCGTCGAGCGCCTCCTGAAAACAGGTCATATACTTCCAGTAGTCGCGCGGAGTGCGCGTGTAAACGTCGGCATACTCCTTGACGTCACCGCCCGTGCAAAAGGCCTTGTCGCCGGCGCCGGTCAAGACGATGACGCCCACCTTGTCGTCAAACGTGGCGTCCCGGAAGGCCTCGCGCAGTTCGATCAGCGCGGGTGTGTTGTAGGCGTTGTACACTTCGGGCCGGTTGATCGTAATGTGCGCCACGCTCTCGGCCTTGGTGTAGAGGAGGAATTTGAGGCCCAAGTCTGTGGCTTGTCTGCTCTCGAAGTAACGCAAGGGGTGTTTTCTCCTCGGAGGGCTAACGCGGTTGGTTCATTACCACGATGCCGCGGATGCCCTCCCCACGACGCAGCGTGTCAAATCCCTCAGTGATTCGGTCGAGCGAATAGCGGCCTGTTACCAACGGCTCCAGTTGGGCGCGCCTGGTTCGAACCAGTTCGATGAGCTCTGGATAATCGCTCGGACGGCATCCGAGACTCCCGACGACTTGCAGCTCGTAAAACATCATTTTCGAGAATGCGAGGGTAACCGGCTCCGCAGTATACCCGACCTGGCAGAGCCTGCCTCCCGGTCGCAACGACTCATACGCGATGCGGATTGTCTCCGGTTTGCCGATGACCTCCAAGACCGCATCCAAGCCGCCGCCAGTGCGTTTCTTCAATTCCTTGTCCACACGATCGACGCTGCGGGCATTGAGCACATCCCTCGCGCCAAACTGCCGTGCCAGTTCCAGCTTGCGGTCGTCTATGTCCACGGCAATCACGTGGGCGCCCGCCAGGGCGGCAAACTGCACGGCATTGATGCCGACACCGCCACAGCCGAAGATGGCCACGGTCTCTCCCATACGGACCTGGGCGCGGTGCTTGACGGCGTGGTAAGGCGTGGACATAGCGTCGCCGATCAAACAGGCCTCAGCAAGCGGAATCTCCGGGGGAAGGGAAAAGGCGTCTTTCGCGGGAGCCATGACGTATTCGGCATAGGCCCCGTCCACATGGTTTCCCAGCATCTTCATCTGTTCACAGATGTTTTCGCGCCCCGTGCGGCAAAGTCGGCAGGTTCCACAGGTGAAAACAGCAGGCAAGAGGACGCGGTCGCCCTCGCGGAAGCGGGTTACGCCAGACCCCAACAAGGCAACAGTGCCGGATACCTCGTGACCGAGGATAACCGGTGATTTGAAGGTCTTAACGCCGTGGTCCAGGTAGTGCAGGTCGGTGTGGCAGATCCCGCAGGCGGCGACGCGCACGAGGATCTCGCCAGCCGTGGGGCTGGGTGCGGGAACCTCGCTCAGTTCCAACCGGCCACCGGGATGAAGCACAGCCGCTTTCAAGATCGCTCCAGCAGGCAACAGCCTAAATACGGAATTAAGGTTCCTATACTCCGTTATAAGCGTTCTGTCAAGCAAGAATTACATCTTGGCGGGAGAAGACTGGAGGCAATGGTCCAGATTCGGTCCGCCGGCGGGATTTCCGGGTGGAGATTGTGGGCCAGTGGCGAGGAGAGTGGCAATAGCGTTTTGCGCCAGCCTCTGAACGCTCTCAGGCGGAGGGTTCAGCGTGGAACCGGCCCTGCCGGAGTGGGTACAGTGTTTCGGCGGGTCCCGCGGCCGGGCCTGGGACAGGTTTCAACGTTCGCGAGAGGAGGGACACCGTGCCGGTCCACTTTAAGAGCGCACCTGATGATTAGTCAGAGTGGGGGTCGCTGCCGTGGTCAAGTCTGAAGGCACAGTTCGTTCCGCCGTTCGCGAGGCGTACAAGTCAGGGAACGTCCGGGCTGCGGTACGATGGGCGGTTCTGTTGAGCGTTACAGCGCCCGGCCATTCGCACACAATGGCACCAGTGGCTTGAGGCGTGGACATTTTGCGCAACGTGTGAGAGCGGGGAAGGACAGGGGCCGAAAGACCGCATCAGTGGCGGCGAGAAGCGCGCCGGGCACGTTCCTTCTTGCGCAAGACCGCTTGGGCCATCTGGGCGACAGTGGTGATTTCCAGGTCGCGGAGGATCTGAGCGCGGATCACTTTCCAACTGTCATGCAGCGGGCAAGGGGCTTCGTCGCCGCACATTTCCAGGCCTGCGGCGCAAGTGTGGAAATGATCCAGGCCATCCATGGCCGCTACAACATCCCTCAAGGTAATCAGTTCGGCGCGGCGAGCCAGGCGAAAGCCGCCCCCGGGACCGCGGCGCGAATCCAGGATGCCCTTGCGGACCAGTTCCTGAAGAATCTTCCCGAGAACAGGCAGCGGCATGTGCTCGCCGCGGGCAATCTCCTGAGCCTGGGCGGGCTGGCCATCCGCCGTCCGGGCCAGGTAAGTCAGCGCCCGGATGGCGTATTCGCAGGCCTTCGAGTAGATCACCGACTCCTCACCCTTTCATCTTCCAGCAGGGCAACAGGTCTGTCAAGCACGGGGGCAGTGGAGTGCTGCAGAAAGCCCGGCGGGGCACAAAGAAAAAGTGCTTGACAACTCTCCAAATACAGGAGTAAAAGGTCTTGTATTCTTAATTAAGCCACAATGCTCTGTCTTTGCAGTCACGCCTCGGAATTGGCCATTCGGGCTGCGATGCACCTTGCAACGCAACCACCAGGAAAGCTCTCCCCCGTGCACGAAATCGCCGCCGGCACCGGGTTGCCCGCCGCCTACCTCGCCAAAATCATGCGCTTGCTCATTCGTGGCGGACTGGTCCGGGCGTTTCGCGGGCCGGGCGGCGGCGTGGAGTTGGGCCGTCCGCCGGATTCGATCACGCTTGCGGCGCTGGTACGCGCTGTCGAAGGCGATACCAGCAGCGACATCTGCATTATGGGCATGGGTGGATGTTCGGAAACGGCGCCTTGCCCTCTTCACTCTCAGTGGGCCCCCTTGCGCGCGGAGTTTCATCGGCTGCTGGAGGGAACCTCACTGGCGTCGCTCGTGCAGGCTTCGCAGGAAAAGTCCGGATTCATGCCCACGGATTTGTTGCACGCGACATCCGCAATACCCCGCTCGAAAGCAAAGGCGGGCAAGAGGCAAAAAACTCTATGAATCCTCACTCGTGCCGTTATTGGTCCGAGGCGGCAAGGTCCCTTGCCGTCGTGCTTGTCCGCTTGCGGTTCGTGCTAGCCGCCGCTGCGATCTTCCTGTTTCTGCCAGCCGGCGCTCCGGCACAGGACGCCGCAGCCTTCTTCAAGCAGAACTGCTCGAGTTGCCACACGATTGGTGGCGGACGGCTGGCCGGGCCGGACCTGAAAAATGTCCACACGCGCCGCGACCGCGCGTGGCTCAAGCAGTACATCCCCAACCCTAGAGCCATGATGGACCGTGGCGATCCGTACGCCCTCAAGCTGCTGCAATCGGCGCAGGGCGTCATTATGCCTCCGCCACAGGGGCTGACGGATGCCCGTCTTGACGAGATTCTGAATTTCATCGAGGCCGAGTCGAAATCCGGCAGGGTCTGGGGCGGAGGCGGAATCAGCGACCGGCCTTACACGGCTGCCGACCTTGTCACCGGGCGCGGCCTCTTCACCGGCACGACTCCGCTTTCCAAGGGCGGACCGGCCTGCATTTCCTGCCACACGGTAGGCACCCTCGGCGGCTTGGGCGGCGGACGCCTAGCGCCATTTCCGCAGTATGACCTGACGCGGGTGTACGAGCGGCTGGGGGGACGCAAGGCGGTCGGCGCGTGGCTATCTGCGCCAGCCACTCCGACCATGCAGGCGCTGTTCAAGAACCGTCCGATTCAAACGGACGAGGCCTTTGCGATTCTGGCCACGATCGAAGATGCCGCGGCCAATAGCGGTGAAGCCGATGCCGTGCCGCTTCTGGATTTTTTCTTGATGGGTCTTGGCGGCGCTGTTTTGGGACTGGTGACTTTTGGCACCGCCTGGCGGACCCGTTTCCGGAGCGTGCGTGGGTCCATGGTGCGTGGGGAACTGCAACGAGGTGAGGAATGAATCGGAAGAATGCACTGGAGTGGATCAAGGACGAAACCGACCCGAATCTCCGGAGCTGGGAGGAGTTCTACCGAAACCGATGGCAGTTCGACAAAGTCGTGCGCAGCACCCACGGCGTCAACTGCACCGGCGGCTGCACCTGGCAGATTCATGTCAAGGACGGAATCGTCACGTGGGAGATGCAGGGACTCGATTATCCCGCCCTGGATTCCAGCCTGCCTCCCTATGAGCCTCGCGGCTGCCAGCGCGGTATTTCCTTTTCCTGGTATCTCTATAGCCCGCTGCGCGTGAGGTATCCCTACGTGCGCGGTGCCCTGCTCGACCTTTGGAAAAAGGCGCGGCTGGAACACGACGACCCGGTGGACGCCTGGAAGTCTCTGGTCGAGAACCCCGAAGCTCGCGCCCGCTGGCAGCGGGCTCGCGGCAAGGGCGGGTTCCGGCGCGTAGAATGGGACACGATCCTCGAGCTGATCGCTGCGGCCAACATCCACACGATCAAGACCCACGGCCCGGACCGTATCGCCGGTTTCTCTCCGATCCCGGCGATGTCCATGCTCAGCTATGCCAGTGGCGCGCGCATGTTGCAGTTGATGGGCGGCATCTCGCTTTCCTTCTACGACTGGTATTGCGACCTGCCGAGCGCTTCGCCGGAGACGTGGGGCGAGCAAACCGACGTGCACGAATCGGCGGACTGGTACAACGCCAAGCTCATCGTTTCGATGGGCGCAAACCTGAACATGACCCGCACGCCGGACTGCCACTTTGCCGCAGAAGCGCGGCACAACGGCTCGAAGTTCTGGGTTTTCTCGCCGGACTTCAGCCAGGTGGCGAAGTACGCCGACGAATGGGTGGCCATCAACGCCGGGCAGGACGGCGCCTGGTGGATGGCTGTCAATCACGTCCTCCTCAAAGAATTCCATCACGAGAAGCAGACGCCCTACTTTATCGATTACACGAAGAAGTACACGGACGCACCCTACCTGGTCGAACTTCAGAAAGTAGAAGGCGGTTATCGTCCGGGGCAGATGTTGCGCGCCAACCGGCTGAAGCCCTATGGCAGCGTCGAGAACGGCGAGTGGAAATTCCTGATGTGGGATGAAACATTGCAGCAGCCCAAGATGCCCATGGGCTCGAGTGGCTTCCGCTGGGGCCAGGAAAAAGGGAAGTGGAATCTCCTGCTCAAGGACGGTGTGGACGGCAGCGAAATCAATCCCGCACTCACCTTCCTGCAGGGTAACGACGGCGTCGTGCAGGTGCAGCTTGACGACTTCGGAGAGGGCCAGCAGACGATGCGCGGCGTTCCCACGAAGCGCATCCAGACGGCCAGCGGAGAGGCAGTGCTCGTCGCCACGGTGTACGACCTGCTGATGGCGCAGTACGGCGTGCCGCGCGGGATCGAGGGTGACTATCCGCTCGACTACAACGACGAAAACAGTCCCTACACGCCGGCCTGGTCGGAGAAATACACCGGCATGGGGCGCGAACTGTTAGTCCGCTTTGCCCGCGAGTGGGGCAACACGGCGGAACTGACGAAAGGGAAGTGCACGATCATCATCGGTGCGGGCATCAACCACTGGTATCACGCCAACCTGATGTACCGCGCCGGCATTCACGCGCTGATGTTTTGCGGCTGCGTGGGTGTCAACGGCGGAGGCCTGGCGCACTACGTCGGCCAGGAAAAGCTGGCGCCGATGGAGTCTTGGTCGGCCATCGCGTTCGGGCGCGATTGGGTCCCAGCCGTGCGGCTGCAGAATGCGCCGAGCTGGCATTACGTCAACACCGATCAGTGGCGCTACGAAAAAGAATTCACCGACTACCACACAGTTCCGATGGGGCAAAACGGAAACTCCCTGGCGCATGGCCACACGATGGACATTCAAGTCCGCGCCGTGCGCAACGGCTGGCTGCCGTTCTACCCCCAGTTCAACAAGAACTCGCTTGCGTTGGTCCGCGAGGCGATGGCCGCCGGCGCGCAATCCGAAGAAGACATTAAGGCGTGCGTCGTACGCGCGCTCAAGGAGCGCAAGCTGAAGTTCTCCGTTGAAGACCCGGACGCTTCGGAAAACTGGCCTCGCGTCTGGTTCATCTGGCGCGGTAATGCCCTCATGGCGAGCGCCAAGGGGCATGAATATTTCCTGCGGCACTACCTCGGCACACACACGAACACGATTGCCGAAGATCTGGCGCGCGACTCCGTAAAAGAAGTCATCTGGCACGAGCACGCCCCCCAGGGGAAGATGGACCTGGTGGTGGACCTGAATTTCCGCATGGACACCTCCGCGCTCTATTCGGACGTCGTACTCCCGGCGGCCACCTGGTACGAGAAGGCCGACCTCAACTCCACCGACATGCACAGCTTCATCCACCCGCTCTCCGCGGCCGTGCCGCCGTGCTGGGAGTCCAAGACCGACTGGCAGATCTTCCGCGCCATCTCCAAGAAATTCTCCGAGCTCGCCGAAAAGCATTTTCCCGAGCCGGTGTGGGACATCGTGGCCTCACCGCTGGCCCATGACACCGCCGCGGAAATCGCCCAGCCCGCCATCAAGGATTGGTACCGCGGCGAAGTCGAAGCCATCCCGGGCAAGACCATGCCCGGCCTGCGCCTGGTCGCTCGCGACTACAAGAATCTCTACAACCAGTTCATTTCTTTAGGCGAACTGGTGAAGAAAAACGGTCTCGGCGCCCACGGCACCTCGTACAACATCGAAGATTTCTACGACGAAGCCGCGCGCTCCATGCCCACCGTTCGCTGGCAGGGCAAGACCTACCCCTCGCTGCTCGAAGACGAGCACGCCTGCAACTTGGTCCTGCATCTGGCCACTGTCACCAACGGCGAGCTCGCCTACCGCTCCTACAAAAACATGGAAGAAAAGGTCGGCCTGCCGCTCGTGCAGCTTGCCGAAAAAAGCCGCGGCGTCCGCACCAGCTATCACGACCTGCAATCGCAGCCGCGCCGTTTTGTCAACAGCCCCATGTGGTCCGGCCTGATTGAGAATGGCCGTGCCTACGCACCGTTCACCTATAACGTCGAAGCGCTGGTGCCGTGGCGCACGCTGACCGGCCGCCAGCACTTCTATCTCGACCATCCGGGATATCTTGATTTCGGCGAGCACCTGCCGACCTACAAGCCAAAGCCGCTGCCCACGCAGTACTCCGACCTGCGCTTCAGCAAGGAAGAAGGCCTGACGAAGATGTTGAACTATCTGACACCGCACGGGAAGTGGCACATCCACTCCACCTACGGTGACAACCAGCGCATGACCACGCTCTCCCGCGGCGTCGAGCCGCTTTGGCTCAACGACAAGGATGCTGCCGAACTCGGCCTCGTGGATAACGATTGGGTCGAAGTGCACAATGACAACGGCGTCGTTGTCACGCGCACCGCGGTTAGTGCCCGCATCCCGCGCGGCATCTGCATCCAGTATCACTCGCCGGAGCGGACGTACTCGGTGCCGACCTCGCCCCTGCGCGGGCATCGCCGCGCCGGCGGGCACAACAGCCTGACGCGCGTCCGCCTGAAGCCGAACCTGATGGTGGGAGGCTATGGCCAATTCACCTTCCACTTCAACTATTGGGGTCCCATCGGCTGCAACCGCGATACGCACGTGCTCGTTCGCAAACTTCCGGAATTGAAGTGGTAACCAAAGGAGCCTGACCATGGACGTCCGCTCACAGATCGCGATGGTCTTCCACCTCGACAAATGTATCGGCTGCCACACCTGCTCGATCGCCTGCAAGAACATCTGGACCGATCGCCGCGGCACCGAATACATGTGGTGGAACAACGTCGAGACCAAGCCCGGCACCGGCTATCCCACCCGCTGGGAAGACCAGAACAAATATGCCGGTGGCTGGGAGACCTCGAACGGCGACCTGCAGCTCAAGTCCACCAGCAAGCGGAAAGTGGTGTTCAACATTTTTCACAACCCGCACATGCCCACGATGGACGACTACTACGAGCCGTGGACCTACGACTACCAGCACCTGTTCAACGCGCCGGAGGGTTCCGATCAGCCTACCGCGCGGCCCATCTCCATGGTCACCGGCGAGTTCATCAACATCGAATCCGGGCCGAACTGGGACGACGACTTGGGCGGTTCGCCGGTCTATGCCGAAAACGACCCGAACCTCGCCGGGCTCACCCCCGAGCAGCGCCAACAGCTCTTTGCCGTCGAGCGCCTGGTCTTCTTCTACTTCCCGCGCATCTGTAACCACTGCTCGAACCCGGCCTGCGTGGCTTCCTGCCCTTCGGGTGCGCTCTACAAGCGCGGTGAGGACGGCATCGTGCTCCTCGACCAGAAGCGCTGCCGCGGCTGGCGCTCCTGCATTGCCGCCTGCCCCTACAAAAAGGTCTTCTTCAACTGGTCCACCGGTAAGTCGGAGAAATGCATCCTCTGCTTCCCGCGCGTGGAGACGGGGCAGGCGCCCGCCTGCTTCCACTCTTGCGTGGGCCGCATCCGTTACCTCGGCGTGCTGCTCTACGACGCCTCGCGCATCGAGGAAGTCGCCAAGCTGCCGGATGATCAGCTCGTCGAGGGCCAGCGCTCCATGCTCCTCGACCCCTTTGACCCGGCGGTGATCGCCGGCGCGCGTGCCAACGGCGTCACCGAATCCACCATCGAGTCGGCGCAGAAGTCGCCGGTGTATCAGTTTGTGAAGGTCTGGAAAATCGCGCTCCCGCCGCACATCGAGTTCCGCACCCTGCCCATGCTCTTCTACGTGCCGCCGATGTCGCCGGTGATGTCCCACATGGAAGAGAAGACCAAGGAGCACAACTCCGAGGAACTCTTCCACGATATCGAGGAAGCGCGCGTCCCCATGAAGTTTCTAGCCAACCTGTTTGGGGCCGGCCATGAAGGAAAAGTCCGCTACGCCCTCAAGAAGCAGAAGGCGGTGCGCTGGTACCGCCGCGCGCTGACCGTGGGCGATGTGGATTTGGCCGTGGCCCTGCGAATGCTCACCGAAGCGGACTGTACGCCTGAGGAAGCCGACGCAATCTACAAACTCACCTCGCTGTGCTCCTTCGACGATCGCTTCGTTATCCCACCCGCGCACCGGGAGGAAGCAATACAAATGTTCGAGGATCCTCTCGAACATAAGCAAGGCGCCGGCTTCGGCTTCCTCTCTGTGCCGCATCGGGGCATGTGATGGATACCACCAGGCTGTACGACCAACTGGCCGCCCTGTTCGAATATCCGGGCAAGGACTATGCGGAACGCGTCTCGCGCTGTGCGGCGGCCCTCGCGGCCGTCCAGCCGGACGCGGCCTCTACGCTTGAGGAATTCTGCGGGCAAGTCCGCGGGCGCACTGCCGAAGAGCTCCAGGAACACTTCATTCAGACCTTCGACCTGAATCCGGATTGTTCCCTCGAGTTGGGATGGCACCTGTTCGGGGAAAACTACGACCGGGGCACTTACTTGGTGAAATTGCGCGGGCTGCTGCGCCGGTTCGGCCTGGCCGAAACGCACGAGCTCCCGGACCATGTCACCTACGCCCTGGCACTGCTTGGCCGGATGCCGGAAGCGGAAGCGGAGGAGTTCGCCATTGCGTGCGTGCTTCCCGCACTTCAGAAGATCCGCGCCGCGGTCAAAAAAGAAAATTCATTCCATACCTTGCTGGAGGTGGTGGCGGCGCTGCTTGGCAGCCGCTTTGCCGCCTTCCCGCTGGAATCAATCCCCGCCGCGCCGGCATTGCGCGTGCTCAATGGGAGTGGACTCGCATGAACACCACGGCTGCAAATTGGGATCAGATTCTCTTCGTCGTGCTGCCCTATGCGGTGATGTTTGTTTTCCTGCTGGGTACCATCATGCGCTATCGCAAGGCGCCCTTCACGTACTCGAGCCTTTCGTCGCAGTTCCTCGAGAACCAGCAGCACTTCTGGGGCCTGGTGCCCTTTCACTACGGAATCATCACGGTGTTGTCAGGCCACGTGATTGCGTTCCTGATTCCGCGCCAGGTATTGCTGTGGAACAGCCGCCCCCTTCGGCTCTACGTCCTGGAAATCTCTGCGCTCATTTTCGGGCTGCTCACCCTGGTGGGACTGGGGGGATGCATTACGCGGCGGCTTACGGTTAGCAAAATCCGGGAAGTAACCAGCCTCCTGGATTGGCACGTGTTTGCGCTGTTGCTGGTGCAGGTGGCCAGCGGAGTGTACGTGGCAGTGTTCCATCCCTGGGGCTCCTCGTGGTTTGCTTCGGTGCTGTCGCCCTACCTCTGGTCGCTGGTGAAGTTTCAGCCGGATCTGGGATACGTCGCCGCCCTGCCGTTCGCGGTCAAGCTGCACATCGCGTCAGCCTACGCGATCATCGGTCTTGCGCCGTTTACGCGGCTGGTGCACGTGCTCGTGGTGCCCAACCCCTACTTGTGGCGAAAGCCTCAGGTGGTCCGCTGGTACCGGCCGTCGCGTTCCACGCCCGGGAATTCATGATTCGGAGGTGAATAAATAGATGTCGGATCAAAGCAAAGCGGTTAGCGTTTTAACGATGAACACGCTGGCTTTTACCGTCTGTTTCGCGTGCTGGATGATGAATGGTGTCCTCATAACGTATCTCGTCGAACATGGCGCGTTCAAATGGACGGAATCGCAAATCGGATGGCTCATTGGCATCCCGGTCTTGACGGGCTCTCTTACCCGCCTCCCCGTGGGCATTCTGACCGATAAGTTCGGTGGGCGAAACGTCTACGGCCTGCTCATGCTGATTTCGGCCATTCCGATGTACCTCATGAGCAGGGCGAACAGCTACGAAGACTTCCTGTGGGGCAGCTTGGGATTTGGCCTCTCCGGCGCGTCCTTCGCCGTAGGCATCGCCTACACCTCGGTCTGGTTCAGCAAGGAACGGCAGGGTACTGCGCTCGGCATTTTCGGCGCGGGCAATGCCGGTTCGGCTTTGACCAGCATGGGCGCACCATTCGTGCTTCAAAGGCTGACGAATTCCGGCGCAAACCTGGAAGGCTGGCGCACGCTTCCGAAGTTCTACGCGCTGGCACTCGTGATCACTGCGATTCTCTTCTTCATGTTCACATATCCCCGAAAGGTGGAGAACGGTGCCGTCAAAACCATGCGGGAGCGGCTGGCGCCCCTCAACAACATCCGCGTGTGGCGCTTTGGTCTGTACTATTTCCTTGTGTTCGGCGCCTTCGTAGCGCTCTCTCAATGGCTGATTCCGTATTACGTCAATGTTTATCTTATGCCGGTGACGATGGCCGGCCTGCTGGCCGCGACGTTTAGCCTTCCATCCGGTGTGATCCGTGCGCTGGGCGGCTGGATGTCCGACCACTATGGCGCGCGGCGTGTGATGTACTGGGTGCTCGGAAGTTGCGCGGTCTGCTGCGCGCTGCTCATCGTGCCGCGGATGGAGGTCACTTTGCCGGGCAAGGGCGTCATGGCTTCCATGCCGGGCACGGTCGCCTCGGTTTCTGATTCGGAAATCGTCGTCGGAGAAAAAAAGTATTCCCTCAAGGAGACACCCGCAACGTGGTCCAATGTGGATTCGTCCGATAGCATGCTTCTTCTTCCCAAGCGCGCGTTCTGGCAGAAAGCCGTCGTGAATCCAGGTGAAAAAGTCCTCAAGAAGCAGCTCCTCGCCAGCGGAGTGTCCGTCATCTATTTTCAGGCCAACGTTTGGATCTTCACCGCGCTTGTATTTGTCGTGGGGATCATGATGGGCATCGGCAAAGCTGCTGTTTATCGCCATATTCCCGATTACTTTCCGCAGGCGGTCGGCGTCGTTGGCGGAATTGTGGGCGTCATCGGCGGCCTGGGCGGGTTCGTCTGCCCTATCTTGTTCGGCTACATCCTGGAGCGTACGGGCATCTGGACCACTTGCTGGATGTTCCTTGCCGTCATTTCCATCCTCTGCCTGGTATGGATGCACCTGGTGGTCCAAAAGATGATGCGGGAAAAAGCTCCTCAGCTCATGAGACAAATGGAAACGGGTCACACGACCTGATTCTGCGGACACAAAGGAGCAAATGAATGGCACAAAGTCAATTCACACGTTGGGAGCCTGAGGATCAGGCCTTCTGGGAGGACACGGGCAAAGGGATTGCCATTCGCAACCTGGTGATCTCTGTGCCGTGCCTCCTCTGCGCGTTCGCCGTCTGGTCGTATTGGTCCATCATCGCGGTGCAAATGAAAAACCTAGGTTTCCCGTTCAGCCAGCAGCAACTGTTTACCCTGACCGCCGTTGCCGGACTGACGGGAGCCACGCTCCGCATTCCCAATTCGTTTCTCATTGCCATCGCGGGGGGTCGCAATGTTGTGGCCCTCAGCACGGCATTCCTTCTCATTCCCGCATTCGGGGCCGGAATCGCGCTACAAAACAAGACCACCCCATTCGAGACGTTTGTTATCCTGGCCGCGCTTTCGGGTTTTGGCGGCGGGAATTTTGCCTCCTCGATGTCCAACATCAGTCCTTTCTTCCCCAAGCGCATGCAGGGCGCCGCGCTCGGCGTCAACGCCGGCGTCGGCAATCTCGGCGTCAGTTTGATGCAAATCCTGTTGCCTTTCGTGATGACGTTTGCAGTGTTTGGCGCGATGGGGGGCGACGGTCTTCCTTTACCCGCCGCTATCGGGGGCAAGGCGGCCGGCACGCTGGTGTGGATTCAAAACTGCGGCCTGATTTGGGTGCCTGTTCTATTCGCACTGGCGATTGCGGCCTGGATCGGGATGAACAATTTGCCGATGCACCAGTTCGGCTCCCTGCCGATGGCCATCGTGAAGATTGTCGGACTTCACCTGATTGGCTTTGCTGGAGCGGCCATCGGCCTATGGCTGCTGCTGGCTCAGAAATGGAGCATGTGGCTGGCACTGCCTGTCACGATCGTCGCCACGCTCTTGCTGATGAAACTCCTGCCCGGCGAAGTGGCCCAGAACTTGAAGAAGCAGTTCGCCATCTTCAATTCGAAGCACACTTGGATCATGACCTGGCTCTACGTCATGACCTTCGGATCGTTCATCGGTTATTCGATGGCATTGCCTTTGCTGATTCGTGTTGTTTTCGGGACACTGCCGGACGGCAGCTCGAACCCCCACGCACCGAACCCGTTCACCTATGCATGGCTTGGCCCGCTGGTCGGTTCTGTGATTCGTCCGGTGGGCGGCTGGCTCTCAGACAAACTGAGCGGCGCGCGCGTCACCCAATGGTCAACGGCGGTGATGATTCTGGCCGCCCTGGGCGTTGCACACTACATCAAGCTGGCCGCGAATTCCCCGGCGCCGGAGCAGCACTTTGTTTCGTTCCTTGTTCTGTTTCTCACTCTCTTTCTAACTGCCGGTGTCGGCAACGGCTCAACCTTCCGGATGATTCCGATCATTTTCGATCGAGTCCAAGCAGGCCCCGTGCTTGGCTGGTCTTCCGCTGTGGGCGCATATGGAGCTTTTATCATCCCGAAGGTGTTTGGCGCGCAGATCGAGGCTAAGACGCCAGAATATGCGCTGTACGGCTTTGGCGCCTACTACATGAGCTGCCTAATTCTGAATTGGTGGTTTTATGCCCGCAAGAATGCGGAGATTCCCTGTTAGGCAAGGAGCCCCGGTGTGCGCACGTCCATCCTGACGCTCGTCCTCCTGGCGGCCCTGGCATTCACCCTGCTGACTTTGGCCAGTTCGCTCGGGAGTGTCCACATCCCGGGCAACGACCAGGGGTATGAACCGGTACAGCCGATCAACTTTTCGCATCGTCTGCACGCGGGCGAAATGCAGATCTCCTGTCTCTATTGCCACGCTGGCGCGGGCCGGAGCCGTCATGCGGGTGTGCCGGCGGCCAACGTGTGCATGAATTGTCACCGTTTCGTCTCCGCACCGCTGGGTCTCGTCCGCGCGGAAGACGCGCAGGCGCAGAAGGAAAAGCGCGAGCCCCGGCGCATGGTGTCACCTGAGATCCAGAAGCTCTACACGGCGCTGGCTCTCAACGACCAGATGCAGCCGGACCCGGCGCACAAGCCGCGTCCGATCGAATGGGTGAAGGTGCACAACCTTCCCGACTTCGTCTATTTCGACCACCGTCCGCACGTGAGCGCCGGCGTGGACTGCCAGACGTGCCACGGGCCGATGGAAACGATGGAGCGCGTCCGGCAGTCCGCGGACCTTGCGATGGGCTGGTGCGTGAACTGCCACCGCACTTCAAATCAGACCGGCGTGGCCGGAAAGAAAGTCCAAGCCCCGACCGATTGTTCGGCGTGCCATTACTGAGCGACAGGATCGTCTATGCCGGAGAACACATCAAAGCATTTCTGGAAGAGCTTGGAGGAGCGCGACGCGGACCTAGTTCAAATTGCGTCCGCCGGCGACGAATTCCCCGAAGACTTGACCACGCTGAGAGACGGTTTCGGCCGCCGCGATTTCCTGAAGGCCGCGGGCTTCACGCTCGCCACAGCCGCCATGGCCGGCTGCGGGCGTGCGCCGGTGCAGAAAGCCATTCCGTTTCTCGTGCAGCCAGAGGAAATCACTCCAGGCGTCGCCTACTTTTACGCCTCCACCTGCGATGGTTGCAGTGCTGGTTGCGGGCTGCTGGTGAAAAACCGCGACGGTCGTCCGATCAAGCTCGAGGGCAACCCTGAACACCCCATGTCCCGCGGCGGGCTTTGCGCCGTAGGCCAAGCGTCACTGCTTGGGCTCTATGATTCCACGCGCTACTTGCAGCCACAGGAGCAAGGAACCCCAACCACATGGGAGGAGGCTGACCGCGCGATTGCGGCGCAACTTCAGACCGTTCGAATGAACCGCGGCGCCATCCGCTTCCTGACGGGAACAGTCACCAGTCCGACCAGCCGTGCGATGATCGGCAGCTTCCTGCGTGGGTTTGCCGACGGGCGACACGTGTCCTACGACCCGCTCTCCATCTCTGCCATTCTTGACGCGTACGAGCGCACGCACGGGGCTCGAGTATTGCCGCGCTGCCGCTTCGACCGGGTCGACGTCATCGCCAGCTTCGATGCGGATTTTCTGGGCACGTGGATCTCGCCAGTGGAATTCACCGCTGGCTACCGCGCGGGACGCGCACTGGAAGGCGAGCATCCGCGGATGTCCTATCACGTGCAGTTCGAATCCCGCATGTCGGTGACCGGAAGCAAGGCTGACCGCCGCGTGCGAGTTGCGCCGAGCGAACTGGGACTCGTGATGTCGCAACTTGCAGTGCGCGTTGCCCGCAAGGCGGGCGCTGGGATTTCCTGGAGCGTGTCGGATTCCTCCGTGCCTGTAAAGGTGCTTGACGATCTCGCGGAGCGGCTCTGGCAGGCGCGCGGTCGCAGCCTCGTCGTTTGTGGAGAGCAGGACGTGCAGGCGCAAGTGCTGTGCAATTTCCTCAACCACCTCCTCAACAACTACGGCGCCACGCTGGATACCGAACGGCCCTCGTACCAGCGGCAGGGCAATGAGCGCGAACTGGAAACGTTGGTGCGCGATCTGCGTGACGGCAAGGTTGCCGCGCTGTTCATCCACGGCGTCAACCCGGTATTCGATCTTCCCGGCGGGGACGAGTTGTCTGCGCTCTTGAAGAAAGTCTCGCTGGTGGTCAGTTTTGCCGAGCGGCCGGATGAGACTTCGGCCCTTGCGCACTTCGTCTGCCCCGAGCCGCACCGTTTGGAATCCTGGGCGGATGCGGAGGCTGTGGCCGGCACGCTGAGCCTCGCTCAGCCAACGATTCACCCCATCGGCACGAACCGCGCTCTGATCGAGTCCCTGTCCTCGTGGATGGGCGCACCAAAGCCTGCTTACGACATCCTCCGGGATCGTTGGCAAGCGAGCGTTTTCTCGCGGCAGAAGAAGGAACGCTCTTTCCAGGCATTCTGGGACCGCTCGGTGCACGATGGCTTCGCCGAAGTTGAACCTGAACGCGCGAAGCTGCAGTCCTTCAAGATGGCGGCCGTCCAGCCCGTGCCGGGCGGCAAGGCTCCGGCAGCGGGTGCCTTCGCACTTGTTCTGTACCCGAAGGTTGGCATCCTGGACGGCCGCCACTCTCACAACCCATGGTTGCAGGAGTTGCCGGACCCAATTACCAAGGTTGCCTGGGACAACTATGCGTGCCTTTCACCTGCGGCGGCTGCGCGGTTGGGAGTCGCCGACGGCGATGTCGTCCGGATTGAACTGGGCGCGGGCGGTGCAGCGAAGACGTTGGAGTTGCCGGTCTGCGTGCAGCCGGGCCAGCACGAGCAGACGGTGGCAGTCGCGTGCGGCTATGGCGGCAAAGCTACGGAGCGCTTCACGCAAGTCGGTCCGCGCTGGTTTCAGGCGAAACTGAGCGTGGGCGAAAATGGCCGCGTAGGAAAGAATGTTGCGCCGCTCGCCGAATTGCGCGATGGCGCTCTGCGGTACGCGCAAGCGAATGTTTCGCTCGTGAAGACGGGCAAGAAGCAGCCGCTGGCCTGCACGCAAGACCATCACAGCATCAGGGTGCCGGAGAAGCTCGCGCTTCCAGGAGGCGAACGCCGGGAAATTATTCAGGAAACGACGCTGCCTGTGCTCCTTTCAGGTGAACGTGGGGCGAAGCACGAAGCGCACTCAGGGCAGAACACGGAGATGTGGCCCGAGGACCATCCTTCTCCGGGTCACCGCTGGGCGATGGTGATTGACCTCTCTGCCTGCACGGGCTGTTCGGCCTGTGTTGTGGCGTGCCAGGCCGAAAACAACATCCCGGTGGTGGGCCGCGATGAAGTCCGCCGGCGCCGCGCCATGCACTGGATGCGCGTGGACCGCTACTACTCGGGACCGGATGACGAGGTGGACGTTGCCCACCAGCCGATGTTTTGCCAGCAGTGCGGGCATGCTTCTTGCGAGACAGTCTGCCCCGTACTGGCCACTGTGCACAGCGAAGAAGGGCTGAACCAGCAGGTCTACAACCGCTGCGTGGGCACGCGCTATTGCGCCAACAATTGCGCCTACAAGGTCCGCCGGTTTAACTGGTTCGACTACCCCCGCGAGGAACGGCTCCAGAACATGGCTCTCAACCCCGATGTCACAGTCCGCAGCCGCGGCGTGATGGAAAAGTGCACATTCTGTGTGCAGCGCATCCAAGCGGCCAAAATCGAGGCCAAGCAGCGCGGCGAAAAGCTTTCCGACGGTGCCATCCGGACGGCCTGCCAACAGTCGTGTCCCGCGCAGGCCATCGTGTTCGGTGATCGCAACGATCCAGTGAGCAAGGTGTCGCAGTTGCTGCGGAGCGGCCGCCGGTACGCCGTGCTCGGCGAATACAATTTCCAGCCGTCCGTAGGCTATCTCAAGATCGTCCGAAACCGCCCGGAGGGCGAAGGGGAAAGGCACAATGGCTGAGGCATACCCGGTCTTGCATGAGCCTTGGCTGGTGGGCTCAAAGTCGCCCGCCCAAGTGACGGAAGATGTTTGCTCCACGATGGAGCGCAAGCCCACCGCCGTGTGGTGGATTGGGCTTGCGGTCTCGCTGTTCTTTCTCGGTGTTGGCGTTGTTGCAGTTACATACCAGATTGCCACCGGCATCGGCACGTGGGGATTGAACAACACGGTCGGCTGGGCTTTCGACATCACGAACTTCGTTTTCTGGATCGGCATCGGCCACGCGGGCACGCTGATCTCTGCCATTCTCTTCCTGTTCCGCCAGCGGTGGCGCACTTCGGTGAACCGGTCGGCGGAAGCAATGACCATCTTTGCCGTCATCTGCGCTGGCATTTTTCCCGTGATTCACATGGGCCGCCCCTGGCTGGCCTTCTGGATGTTTCCGTACCCGAACTATCGCGGACCCCTCTGGATCAACTTCCGCTCGCCGCTGGTCTGGGACGCGTTTGCTATCAGCACGTACTTTACGATCTCGCTGGTCTTCTGGTACCTGGGCTTAATTCCGGACCTCGCCACGGTGCGCGATCGCACGCAATCGGGCTGGCGGCGCAAGCTGGCCGGCGTGCTTTGCCTCGGCTGGAACAGTTCGTACCGCACGTGGCAACGCTACGAAACCGTGTATATGCTCCTGGCCGGTCTGGCCACGCCGCTCGTCGTTTCTGTGCACACGATTGTGAGCTGGGACTTCGCCACTGCCGTCATCCCCGGCTGGCACACGACGATCTTTCCGCCGTACTTTGTTGCCGGCGCGATTTTCTCCGGCATGGCCATGGTGCTGACGCTCATGCTCGTGGCACGCAAGGCAATGGGCCTGGAGGATTTCATCACCCAGAGGCACGTCGGCGCGATGTGCAAAATCGTGCTGGCCACCAGCGGCATTGTCGCCCTGGCCTATGCGACTGAATTCTTCACTGCGTTTTACTCCGGGAATCCGTACGAGCAATTCGCCTTCTGGAACCGCGCCTTCGGGCCGATGGGCTGGGGCTACTGGATCATGGTGTCCTGCAACATTGTCATTCCGCAGTTGCTCTGGTCCAGGCGGGTGCGCTCCAGCTTTGTTGCGGTCTTTGTGATCGCGATTCTTGTGAACGTCGGCATGTGGTTTGAACGATTCGTCATCATTGTCACGTCGCTCCATCGTGACTTCCTGCCTTCTAACTGGATGAGCTATACGCCGACGATCATCGAACTGGCTACGCTGGCCGGGAGCTTCGGCCTCTTCTTCACATGTTTCTTGTTGTTCTGCCGGTTCGTTCCGGTGATTGCCATCGCGGAAGTGAAGGGCATCTTGCGCCACGACCAGCGGCATGAAGCGCCACGGGCCCACACCCTGGCCGGCCACGCGCCGGCGCCAGCCACGGCCCTGCGCGGCTCCGCGGAGGAGGTGCACCCATGAGCCGCCGCCTGCTGCTCGGTGTTTTTGGGAAAGAACAGGACATCCTGGGTGTCACCAGCGCCGCCCGCAAGAGCGGCTACAAGATCGTGGATGTTTATGCGCCATACGCCGTGCACGGCCTCGACCACGCCATGGGCCTCGGGCCCTCGCGCCTGCCGCGAGTCTGTTTTGCGCTGGGGCTGTTCGGCGCGGCGGTGAAGGTCTGGTTCGAGTTCTGGACCACGGCGCAGGACTGGCCGATCAACGTCGGCGGCAAGCCGTGGAACTCGCTGCCGGCCTTCGTCCCGGTCACCTTTGAAGTGATGGTGCTCTTCGCCGGCCTGAGCACCGTCTTTGCGTTCTTTTATGTCAGCGGGCTGTGGCCGGGGAAAAAGGCGGCCATCGTGGACCCGCACGTCACCAACGACCAGTTCATCCTTGTGCTCGAGCAATCCGATGCTGCGTTCGACATTTCTCGCGTCAAGCGTCTGTTCGAGGCGTTCAATGTGCTCCGCATCGAGGAGCGCCTGGCTGAGGAGGCGCGCTGATGTCCCGAAAGTTACTGAACGCAATTTTGTTTCTAGCGCTTCTTGGTACGGTTTTGCTTCACTGGGCCGTTCGCAGAGATATCACCCAGCGCAATCGTGAATTCATTCCGGAGATGGTGCGCTCGGTGCCGTATGATTCATTTGCTCCCAATCCAAGCACGCCCGATGGCAAGACACTTCAGGTTCCGGTGCCGGGAACAATTCCGCGCGGCTATCTGCCGATTCACTACCAGCCGACGCCCGAAGATGCCAAGCGCGCCGGGGAGGAACTGACGAATCCATATTCGGCGTCGGACGGCCGAGCGCTCGACCGCGGCTCGTATCTCTACTTCAATTTCTGCCAGACCTGTCACGGTCCGATCGGTATGGGCGACGGCGCCGTGGTGCTTCGCGGATTTCCGGCGCCACCTTCGCTCACGGCGCCGAACGCCATGCAACTGAAAGACGGACAGATCTTTCACATCCTTACGTACGGGCAGAAAAACATGGCCGCGTATGCGTCGCAGCTTTCGCGCGAAGATCGCTGGAAGGTGATTCTGTACGTTCGTTCGCTCCAAAAGCCGGCCGGGGCCGCTACAACCGGGGGGCAGCCATGAATTTGCACCAGGCCGAATTCAACTTGTCGCCGGAACTCACACGCCTCTTCAGCGTGTTCGTGCTTCTTGGTGTGGCTGTCATGCTGGTCGGACTTGGGATGGCGCCGGAGCGCGTCTGGCCGAGCCTTCTGCTGGTCAGCTATTTTGTCCTGGGGATGGGGCTCGCGGCGGTTGTGTTTATTGCTCTGCAATACGTGACCAATGGTGCTTGGGGTGTCGCGATCCGGCGCGTCCCGGAGGCCATGACCGTTTTCATTCTCGCCGGCGCGCTGGGGCTGGCCGTGGTTTTTCTCGCGCATCGCTCGCTTTACTCGTGGACGGCGGCTGCCCATGATGCGGGCAACACCGCTGCGTGGTTCAAGCGCTTCTGGCTGACCTGGCCGTTTTTCCTTGCCCGCGCCGTTGTTTACCTACTTGTCTGGATAGCCTTCGCCCGCGCTATCGCTCGCAACTCGCAGCTTCAAGATCGGGATGGCGACGTAGCCTACACGCACCGCAACGCGCGGCTTTCTGCCTTGTTCCTGGTCGTCTTTGGCATTACCCTCTGGCTCGCGAGCTACGACTGGCTGATGTCGCTCGAGCCGGAGTGGTTCAGCACGATCTTCGGGATGTACAGCTTTTCCGGGCTGTTCGCCAGCGGCATCGCGGCGATCATCATATTTGCCGTTGCCCTGCAGAAGTTGGGGCCGCTCGAAGGTATTCTTCGTGAAGATCACTTGCACGATCTTGGCAAGCTGCTTTTCGCGTTCAGCACTTTCTGGGCGTACATTTGGTTCTGCCAGTACATGCTGATCTGGTACACGGATATTCCGGAGGAAACGGGTTACTTTGTGAAGCGCATGCAGGGTACCTGGCGGCCGCTCTTTCTTCTGAACTTCATGTTGAACTGGACGGTTCCGTTCCTGGCGCTTCTGCCGCGGGCTACGAAGCGCACGCCGAGCCTGCTGGTGAAGGTGGCCGTCATCGTTCTGCTGGGGCGCTGGCTCGATCTCTATCTGATCATCCTTCCGCCGTTCATGGGCCATAAGCCTTCATTCGGAGCATGGGAGTTTGGCTTGATGCTGGGAGCAATTGGCGCGAGCGCGCTGCTATTCTTCCGCGCGCTTCGCAGGGCCGCACCTGTTCCCATGCGCGATCCGTGGCTCTCCGATAGCCTCCACCATCATCAGTAGCGCAGTCTCACAGCCGGGCGTCTGGAGGATCGGCTTTGCAAGCTTGGCCTGGGAGGCTGCATTCATTATCATGCTTGGCAGGAGGCCCCTTTCTAAATGAACGCACCGCACGTGCACCTGCTGCTCAACCATCTCCCGGTCTTCGGGGCCGCGTTTGGGCTCCTGCTTCTGTTGGCGGCGCTTCTGAGAAAGAGCGGGGAATTGACGAAAATCAGCCTGGCGGTTTTTCTGCTCACCGCCTTGATTGCGATTCCTGCGTATCTTTCCGGCGAGCCCTCGGAAGATTACGTCAAAGACCTCCCGGGGGTCTCCAAGGACATGATTGAAGAGCATGAAGAATCGGCCGTGTTTTCCATGGCGGGGGTCGAGATTCTTGGAATTCTGGCTCTCGCGGCCCTGTGGCTTTCTCGCCACTCGAGTGAGGTGCCACGCTGGGCGGTTCTGACGACCCTGATCCTTGCTCTTGCGACCACCGGACTGATGGCCCGAACGGCCAACCTGGGAGGACAGATCCGCCACTCGGAGATCCGTGGCACATCCGGGACATCGCCAACAGAGATGGGTACGACCAAGCCCGAGAAACCATCCAAAGACGATAAAGAATAAGGATTGGAACTCTCGTTTTCAGGGAAGAAGGCTGTTCGAAGACGGTGCGGCTTATCGCGGTCTGAAACACATGTGGCCGCCGCGGATGCCCATCTAGCCGGCTGCGCAACTTCCTCCTTCGGCGCGCGTTACGGATTCGGTACAATGCCATGCCACAGACAGGGCATTGCGCACGCAAGAAGGAGATATGGGTGAAGATCAGAATACTGTCGCAGTAGTGGGCGGCACGGGAGATCAGGGCTTCGGCCTTGCTCTGCGATGGGCAAAGGCCGGGCGGCACGTGCTGATTGGCTCGCGTGTGCGCTCGCGTGCCGAGGATGCTGCCGCGAGAGTCAAGTCCGCGGTGGGAGTTTCCGCTCAAGTCGAAGGGATGGAAAACGTTGAAGCTGTTGCGCATGCCCCGCTGGTCATCCTGTCGGTTCCCTATGAAGCTCAAATCGCAACCTTGAAGACGCTGCGCGAAGTGTGGCGCCCGGGGCAAATCCTCGTTGACCTTACCGTTCCGCTCGAGACTTCTGTGGGCGGCTCGCCTTCACGTTTGCTCGGAGTGTGGGCAGGCTCCGCGGCGGAGCAGGCCGCGCAGCACGTACCCGACAGCGTCGCAGTTGTCGGTGCATTCCACAATGTTAGCGCTCACTCGCTGCAGGAGATTGAGCATTCTGTCGAATGCGACGTCATCGTGTGCAGCGACAACGCAGACGCGCGCGGAAAGCTTCGTCCGTGGGTGGAGGCCATTCCCGGCTGCCAGTATGTGGATGGCGGAAAACTGGAGAACGCACGCATCGTGGAATCGCTCACCGCGCTGCTGATTGGGATGAATCGTCGCTACAAGGTGCCCGGCGCGGGTATCCGCGTGACGGGCCTTCAGCCCTGACAGGGAACTATGTTCGTCTCCCACCGCGCCCGCATTGAAATTATCGGCCTTCGAACTTTGCCGGAAGTGCGGCGGGGCGACGATCTGGCTCGGTTGGTGATCGCAGCCTGCGAGCAAGAAGGCGTGAAACTGCAGCGTGGCGACGTCATTGTCCTCGCGCAGAAGATTGTCTCCAAGGCCGAAGGGCGCATGTTGAATCTGCGCACGGTGGCGCCTTCGCCGCTGGCGCAAACCTGGGCGCGGGAACTGGGCGCCGATCCACGCTTCATTGAAGTCGTGCTGCGCGAGTCGCGCCGGGTTGTCCGCATGAGCGAACGCGTCCTGCTTGCGGAAACGCGCCACGGCTTTGTTTGCGCAAATGCAGGGGTGGATCACTCAAACGTTCCAAAGTCAGGCTGGGTGAGCTGCCTGCCGCTGGACCCGGACGCCTCGGCGCAGCGATTGGTGCGCGCGATTCGGACGCGGCGGAAGATCGGCATCGCGGCGATTATTTGCGACACTTTTGGCCGTCCTTGGCGGATGGGTCTGACAAATGCAGCCATCGGCACGGCAGGTCTGCGCGTTCTCGATGATTGGCGGGGCCGGCGCGACGCCCACGGACGTGTGTTGCGCGCAACTGTTCTTGCCGTGGCCGACGAATTGGCTGCGGCAGGGGGCCTGGCCATGGGGAAGAACGCACAGGTGCCCGCCGTGATCATCCGCGGGTATCGCTTTCGCGCGGGGAAGGACTCCGCGCAGAAGCTGATTCGCCCTGCGGCGGAAGATTTGTTTCGATAGTCCACGGCGGGAACGGATCGCGCTACGAAGGAACGAATCAATCGAATGGAAATCGTGGCACTCGCAGGTGGAGTTGGCGCGTCGAAGCTTCTGCTCGGCTTTTCGCGCGAGATGGATCCGCGCGCGCTGACCGTCATTGTGAATACCGGCGATGATCTTGTCCTGCACGGCCTGGCCATTTCGCCCGATCTTGACATTGTGACGTACACGCTCGCGGGCGCTGTGAACCCGAAGGCTGGCTGGGGCTTGCGCAGCGACACCTTCACAGCTCTGGAGATTCTTCGCCGGTACGGCCGCGAGCACTGGTTCAATCTGGGAGATCGCGACTTGGCCACGCACATCCATCGCACGGCGCTCCTGCGCTCGGGCTCGACGCTGAGCGAGGCCACTGACGCCATCCGCCGCGCCTGGGGCGTCGCGGCACGCATTTTGCCGATGAGCGATCGGCCCGTCCCAACGCTCATTCGCACCGAAATTGGCACCATTCATTTTCAGGAGTATCTGGTGAAGCACCGCACTGAACTCACGGTGGAGGAAATCATCTTTGACGGGGTCGAAGAGGCTCGGCCAGCCCCTGGTGTGCTGGAAGCGATTGCATCCGCGGCAGGCATCGTTGTGTGCCCCAGCAATCCGCTTATCAGCATCGGGCCGATCCTGGCGCTGCCCGGCGTGCGCGAGGCTCTCCGCAATCGCCGCGAACGGGTCGTGGCGGTCTGCCCAATCGTCGGCGGCAAATCGCTCAAGGGCCCGTCAGACAAAATGCTGAAGCAACTAAGGTACGACGTTACCGCGCTGGGGGTGGCCAGGCTTTATAGCGATGTTGTCGGCACGTTCATTATTGATGTGCAGGACGCCGCGCAGCAGCAGTCCATCGAAGCGCTCGGGATACAGGTGGTGGTGCGCGCTACGACGATGCGCACACCGGCGGACAAGGAACGTCTGGCTCGCGCCGTTCTCGGCGCGCTGCACCAGCGTGCGCAGGCGGGGGCAGCCAGTTAGTTTCCATGCGTGCCGTGCTCATTCCTGTCAAAAATCTCTCCCGCGCGAAACAACGCCTCGCTCCGCTTCTTTCTCAGGCGGACCGCACCGCCCTGGCTATGGCGATGATGGAAGACGTCTTCTCCGCAGTGGCGTGCGTGCGCGGGCTTGACGCAGTGTTCGTCGTCAGCAATCATGGCCCTGCTCTCGAGCGGGCGCGGAGTTTGGGATGGGAAGTCATTCGGGAACGCCGGCAGGTTTCGGAGAGCGTGTCTGTGGATCGCGCGTCGCACTACTGCGCCGCGCGAGGCGTCCGCGCCCTGCTGCGGCTGCCGATTGATATTCCGCTGCTACAATCCTCGGATGTGGAAGATGTTCTGGCAGCGGCGGGACCCGACCCCGCGAGCGTGTTGGTTCCTTCGCGTGATGGCACGGGGACGAACGCTTTGTTACGCACGCCACCCGCTCTCTTCCGTTCGCACTTCGGACAGGATAGTTTGCGGAAGCATCTCGCCGAGGCAGCGGGGAAAGGAGCTCTGGCCTGCGTGATTCGCAAC
Source organism: Acidobacteriota bacterium (assembly GCA_016201285.1). GTDB lineage: Bacteria > Acidobacteriota > Terriglobia > Acidiferrales > UBA7541 > JACQDE01. The sequence goes on from JACQDE010000085.1 coordinate 47,704, forward strand.
GCGCGGATCGAGCTGGACGTGGACGACGCGGAAGACTTGCGCGCGCTCGCCGCGTGGAGAGACCTTGGTGGCGCGACAGGATGCTGGCTGCGCCGCGCAGGCTTCTTAACGAGGGCGATGAGGGCAGGAAGTGCTGGTGAGCAGCAGTCTTGGGGAAAACAGGGATGAAGAACAAGATCTATGCAGGCGGGGACGAAGTTGTAGCCGACGTACCCGATGGCGCTTCGATCATGTTCGGCGGTTTCGGTGGCGCCGGTTTTCCGAACAACCTGATCCGGGCGCTGGCTCGCAGGGGCACGCGAAACATTACGGCTATCAGCAATAACTGCGGGTCGGGCGATAACGAGCTCGGGATACTTTTCAAGAATAAACAGATCCGCAAGGCGCATGCGTCGTTTCCCGGGCCCACCGCGAATCACTTTCAGGATTGTTATGGGGCCGGCGAAATTGAGCTGGAGCTCATGGCGCAGGGCATCCTCTGCGAGAGGCTGCGCGCGCAAGCCGCCGGCATCCCCGCGTTTTACACGACTGTTGGCGTGGGCACTGAAGTCGCGAAAGGCAAGGAAGAACGCGTCGTGCGCGGGAAGAGGTGCATCTTGGAAAGCGCATTGGGAGCCGACTACGCTTTCATCAAGGCTTGGAAGGCCGACCGGATCGGCAACCTGATCTACCGCAAGGCCGCCCGCAATTTCAATCCACTGATGGCCGCCGCCGCGGAGACAACTATCGTCGAAGTGGATGAAATCGTCGAGGTGGGTGCGCTCGATCCCGAAGTCATCATCACGCCTTCGATTTTCGTGGACCGGATTGTCCAGGTGCCAGGGAGATAGCATGTCGAAACAGCGATTGACTCGCGAACAGATCGCCGAGCGCGCCGCCCAGGAGCTGCCTGATGGTGGGTGCGTAAACCTCGGTTTCGGAATCCCGAATCTCATGTCGAACTATGTTCCCGCGGGGAAGACGATCTACTTCCACAGTGAGAATGGGATTCTTGGTATGGGGCCGCGGGCCAAGCCGGGCGAAGAGGACTTCGACCTGGTGGATGCGATGAAGGTGCCGGTCACGGTGATTCCCGGAGCGGCGTTCTTCAATCAGGCCGAGGCACATATGATGACCCGAGGCGGGCATCTTGACGTAGCGGTCCTGGGTGCCTTCCAGGTTTCGGAAAAAGGAGACATCGCCAACTGGAAAGTGCCGGGCACGAAAGGCTCCGGGGGGATCGGCGGAGCGATGGATATCGCCGTCGGCGCGCGACGCCTGATCGTCTGCATGGAGCACAACGCCAGGGATGGCGCGCCCAAGGTGGTGCGGCAGTGTACTTATCCGCTAACCGCGATTGAGTGCGTGAAAGCGATCATCACAGACCTGGCCGTCATCGACATCACAGCGGAGGGGCTTCTGCTGCGCGAGGTGGCGCCGGGATTCACGCCAGCCGAGGTTCAGCGCTTCACGGAGCCCAGGCTGATTGTTTCGGAAAATGTTCCGGAGATGAGACTGGCCGCAGGAGGCATGTAGCAGGGCGGTTAGAGCGTGATTGCTTTTTCGACGATTTCGATCCCGGTCTTGCGAAGGAATTCTTCCGGGGATTCGCCGCCGACCATGACAAAGGTGTAGTCGTTTGGTATCTCCTGCCGGCGGGCGTCGAGTTCGAGCGTCACGGAGTCCGGGCGGATGTCGAGCACGTGTGATTTCTTCAGGATTTCGATTCTGCCCTCTTTTTCGGCTTCCTCCAGATGCTGGCGGTTGCGTTCACGGGCGCGCTGGAAATTGTCCCCGCGGTAGGAAAGCGCTACGCGATTCCTTCCGGAGCGGCTGAGCGCCAGAGCAGCTTCGATCGCGGAGTCCCCGCCGCCGACGATCAGCACGCTCTTGTTCTCATACGTCTCCGCCTCGATCAGTCGATAGGATACTTTCGCCAGGTCTTCGCCCGGGACGCTCAGGCGGCGGGGCGTTCCGCGCCGCCCCATCGCCAGAATGACGTAACGCGCGTGATGTTGGGCGCGAGATGTGTCCACGTGAAATCCTGTGCTGTTGCGGTGGACGCGCTCGACGCGCTCGTTCGTGCGTACTTGTACGCCGGTGTTTTGCAGGATCGTCTCCCACACGGAGAGCAACGCTTCCTTTGTGCCGTCGCCGATGTAGAGTGAGCCATAGAGCGGCATTTCGATTGGCTCCGCCATCAGGAACTTCTGCCGCGGGTACTGCCGGATGGTGGAGGCGATCTCGCCTTGCTCGAGGGTGACGTAACGCATGCCGTACTGCTGTGCCGCAAGTGAAGCGCTCAGCCCGGCCGGCCCGGAACCGACGATGGCCACGTCGAAAAGATCCTCCGCCCCACTGGTTTCTTGCTGCAGCCGCTGCTTCAAATGATCAATGACCAGCTTGCCCTCGTTGATTGCGCTCTTGATCAGTCCCATGCCCGCCAGCTCACCGACAATGAAGATGCCCGGCACATTCGTTTCGAAGTTTTCCTTGACGTGGGGCACGCGCAGGGTTTGCAGCACGCCGTTGCTGGACATGGCGATGGCCTGGGTGGGGCAAACTTCGGCGCACTTCGCGTGACTGGTGCATCGGTCCGGATGAGCCAGGATTGCCTTGTGATTGATCAGTTCCAGCGTGCCTGCCTCCGGGCATGCCTGCACACAGCTTCCGCATCCGATGCAAAGGGACGCATTGATCACCGGTTTTGGTTTGCCGGCCGCTGCGCTGCCGGAACGTACCTCGGCAGTATGCACCTTCCACATGGCCAGCGCGGCGCCGCAGTACGCGCAAAAGGCCGAGCCTTTCGCAATCGACTTGCGGCAACGGGGGCAGGGAACAAGGCTAGGGGGAGAGGCTGCTGCAGCCTGAGGCGCATGCCTGGCACCCGGCTTCTGGCTTGCCGTCAGCTTTTTCAGATAGCCGCGCACAAACAGAAAGGTGACCAGTGCGGCGAAAAGGAATGAAACAAATGTTTCCACGCCCCCGCAACCTCACAACAATCCGAAGAGCATCACGACGATAACATGGACCGTGGCAAGCACGGCAAAGGAATAACTGAACGGCCGGTGTACGACGTGCCAGAGTTGGAACACCTGCTGCGCCCGCGAAAGGAAAAGAATCCGCTTTGCGAGTGAAGCCTTGCGCCGGGCGATCTCCACGACGTTTTCCAGTTCCGCGTTTCCGGCCGGCAGGAAGCCGCCGAGCGTGGTCAACGTGCCGCGTGCATCCATCGCTCTCCGCCGAAGCGCCGCGACATGGAATGGCCGCACGGAGTCAATACCGACCATGCAGCCAAGAGCAAGGAAAAGCGGCATATGCTGCACCTGCTCTGGCGTTGGAAACCGAAAGAGCATTGAAAGCTCGGCTTTGGAGAACAGCCGCTGTGCTTCGAGTGCCTTCGCCAACTGCTCCTGCATCTCCCGGGCTTCATGAAGCGAAAGCTCGGCCGCAGTCAGGTTGCGAGGAATTTGCGTGTACAGATATCGGCCTACGATTCCGCTCAGTCCCACCGCCATCATGATCCAGAAGGCCACACCGACAAGTCCATTAAACTTAAACGAAGAATGCAGCGCGATCACCAGAGGAGCCGCGGAGCCCAATAGGACGTGGACGTCCAGCCAATGCCGCGAACTGCCCTGCTTGCCCAGCCATGCCCAGCGCTTGCGGAGCGGATAGAGAAACAATCCGAGAAAAAGGAAAAAACCGACAATGCCCAGAGGCAGCCCAATCCTGCCGCCCGGCTTGAGCAGTTTGTGCTTCGGGGAATGCGGCCGGTCGATCTTGTCCAGGGTGTAGTAGTCCAGTCCATAGGCGGCGACAGACACCAACAGCGTGGTCGCCAGCAGAATAAAAGCTGCCATTCGGAACTGATGTGTCCCGCGGCCGTTGGGTGCGCTGGCGAAAAAGGGCCGGACTGTCGCCTGCATGCTCACGGTTGGCCTTGGACGGAGCTTGTCGCGGAAACCGAGAAGAGTTTGTAGTCCGTAAAACGGTGGATATTCCGCCAGTGTTGGCGCGGCGTCTCGACGTCGATCGTGGCACTGCTCGGCAGCCAATAATGTTGTGCACCCTTTGTAAATGCGAAAGAGACGTAACGGATCTCGCCGGACAATGTCCGCAAGCCGATATCCTCCATGCCTGATGGGATCCCCACTTGGAGCTTTGCTACAGCGCCAGTCTCTTCGTCGATCCAGGCGGTTCCTTCGAGATCAAGCGGGTATTCGCGGCCGCGGAGCAGAAGCACAGCGGGGGAACGCGCACCAGGGACGTGCCGGAAATGGATTCGTGCGTGACGCTTGCCTTCAAGAACGTCGTCTTCGAGAAGCGTGAATTCAAAACTCGCCTGATAGACAGGATGAAATACGAGCAACATGGTAGAAAACCCGTTCGTGATCATCAGCGGCCGATTGCCGTTGTGACCAACGGCGTTGAGGGCGAGTCGCGACTCCTCCAAAAGAAGTTCGCCGCCGCCGGCTTGCAACATCAGCAAATAATCATAAGCGGACTCTTCCTTCTGCTCCACCTGCCCGTTTTTTCCGAGCTTGGCTTGGAGAACCCGCTCGGTACACTTCACGTCTGAAAACTGCTCTACAAATGCGCTGGCATGCCGCGCCGTGCGCTCAAGGATGCGCTCCAGAGGCGTGGGTTCTGCCGCTCGCAGAATGGGCACCGACAGCAGGCAGAAAAAAGCAGCATGAGCCAGCGACCGGGCCCATGTGGCATGCATCCGGAATGTGCTTTTGAGCTTCATCGCTTTTCCTCCGCGCTCAGAAGCGGTAACCGAAGTTCAGGAACCACAGGTCATAGCTCTGCGCTGCGCCGCGCTGGAGCGTGAATCCGCTTCCGAGGAAGTAGTGCGTACCGAGAGACCAATCAAATGTTGTGGTGACATAGTGCGATTGCGATTGCGCGGTCAGGGGCGAGACGAAAGTCTGCTGCCCGCCCTGGACCTCGATTCGGATATTCTCGCCGAACTCGCGCGAGAGGGAGAGCGCCCGGTATGAGCCGCGCCCGAAGGCGCTGTCAAACTTGGAATATCGCAAGTCGGCTCGCAGGTGGACCCAGGGGACCTCGCCGAAGGTCAGGCCGTACATCTGGTTCCATGAACTGCGCGCGTCTCCGCTTTTGGTGCTGCGGCCGACGTTTGTGTAGACGCTGATGCGCCGCGGTAACTCCACGCGGACGCCGCCGCTGAAGCCCTGGAAGAGCAGCTTATCCACCAGGCCCGTGCTCACTAAGCGCGAGTCAAACGTCGGAATGTCTCGGAAATAATTGTGGCTGAGATCAAACGACACGCGCTGGTGCGGTTGCACGCGGAACGTCAAAAAGCTCCGGCTGACGCCTGCCGTGTTTCCCGTCATGCCGGCGGGAGCGCGCGGCCGGTCCGCTTCCAGTGTGTGATAGACGGAAATCACTCGCTTGTAGAAGAAACCATGCTCGAAGAAGGCGAAGGGCCGTTCAATGCGCCAGCGGATGCTGCTAATGCCCAAGCCAAACGTGCTTGTGTATCGGAGCGCATCCCAGCTCCCGCCTTCAAAGCTTACGAATGCGCCCGCAATCCTGCGATCCGGATTGTAATTCCATGTGGTCGGGTCCGGCGTTGAGCCCGCAAACAGTCCAACGATGGGGCCGTTGCCCAGCTTGCGACCTACGTAACCGCCGTCGATGGTGCTCAAACTGCTCGCCCACGGCACGTAGAGCCGGCCAAAACCTGCCACCCACGGCGAAGTTGGCTTGCTGTACGTAAATCCAAGATGGTAGGTGCGATTGATCAGATCATTCAGCGTTTCCTGCTGTGTCCCGCGCCTGGAGTTCACACGTCCGCGCCAGTAGCCGCTGAAATTCCAGTAGCTCGCGCCGATCCTCGTCACATCCGCGCGCAAAACCACACCGAGCTGCGTGCTGCGAGCACCGCCGCTCCCGTGGCCGGCAAGGCCGCCGTACTCAAAGCCAAGGCGCCCACGCGGGCGGTTGATTTCTGCAAGCGGCGGCCGGGGAATCGCATCGCGTACTTCTTCGTCCAGAGGGTCTCCTTCGCTGAAGGTGATCACCTGGAGATACTTTCGGTTGCCGGTGGCAGCCTGGCGTTCGACGAGCGCCCGAGCGTCCTCCGGCAACAGCGAGGCCAGATCCCCGGCTTGGACTTCGTCGTTCGCCGAAGTAACCTCGCAAACTGCGGAGGATTCCGCGACTGAGAGGACGACCAGCCGCGCGATGATCCGCGGCGCTTTAACCGTGCTTGTGCCGCTGGGCAGCGCCGTTGTGTCCTTGCGCTTGATTTCCAGTTTATTTCCCTCGATCAATCCGGCGTTGCGCCCGCCGTCGATGTACAGCGCGCCGTCAGCGATGTACTTCACCCGGAAGGTCGTGCGCACCTCCGGCTGCTGGGCGGCCAGCGTGGTTGCCGCGAAAACGCATCCTAGGAAAAGTCTTAGTCCGAGCCGGATCCAGCGCATATCAATCCGCCTTTCCTGTCGGGTGGCAGGAGTAGCAGTTCGTGCTGTTATAGACGTAGTTCCTTATGCCATTGTGCTTCGCGTCCATCCTGGTCTTGTTGTGCTCGTGGCACGTGAGGCAGGAAAAGACCTGGTAGTTGGACGGGCTGACGTGACAATCGTTGCAGGTGGTCCATTTGCCCGCATGCTTGCCGGTGTAGATAGGGAACTGTATGTGGTTGAAACGGGCGCCGAGCCAGCCGGAGGTATTGTGGCAAGTCGCGCAGGTTGTCGGAAAGCCCGCCGCCACGTGATTCGGATTCGTCACACTGGTGAAGTCTTTCTTGTGGCATGCGTAGCAGTCGGTTGGCGTGCCGAGGTATACGCCGCCGATGTGACAGTTACTGCACACAACAGAGGTGTGCTTGCCGGTCAAGGGGAAGCGCGTCTGGTTGTGATTGAAGGAAGCCGGTATCCACGCAGCGGTTGTGTGGCATGTCGCGCAAGTTGTGGGGAAGCCGGCCGTCTTGTGGTTCGGGTTGGCGGTATTGTTGAAGTTCGTCAGGTGACAGGACACGCAGGAAGTATTGAGCCCAGCGTATTGTCCGCCGGCATGGCAACTCGAGCAGTTCAGCGCCACGTGCGCGCCCGTCAGGGGGAACTGCGTCCGTGAATGGTCAAACTTCGCTCCCAGCCACTGTGTTGTGGCATGGCAGATCGAGCAGTCATGGGGAAAGCCAGCCGCGACGTGATTGGGATTCGTTGTTTTCTGAAACAAGGGCAAGTGACACGCATCACAATTCTTGGGTGTACCGGTGTACTTGCCGCCGATATGACAACTGCTGCAGGTCACGCCGGTGTGGGCGCCCGTCAGCGGGAATTGAGTCAGGTTGTGATTGAAGGCGGCGGGTATCCATGCCGCGGTGGCGTGGCACGTCGCGCAAGTCGTCGGGAAGCCGGCCGTCTTGTGGTTTGGGTTAGCTGCATTGTTGAAGTTTGTCAGGTGGCACGCTACACAGTTTGGATCGAGCCCCGCGTACTTTCCGTTGGCATGGCAGCTCGAGCAGTTCAGCGGCACGTGGGCGCCGGTTAGCGGGAACTTCGTCTGCGAATGGTCGAATTTTGCCCCGAGCCACGTAGCGGTGGTGTGGCACGTTGTGCAGGTTTGCGGGAAGCCCGCAGCGGCGTGATTGGGGTTGGTTGTGTTGTTGTAGTTGTTGAGGTGACAAGAAACGCAGCTCGGATCGAGTCCGGTGTATTTCCCGCCGACATGGCAACTGGAGCAGGCTTGCGAGGCATGCGCCCCCGTCAGCGGGAAGCGAGTCAGCGAGTGGTCGAATTTCGCTCCGAGCCACGTAGCCGTGGTGTGGCACGTGGCGCAGGTTTGCGGGAAACCTGCGGCGACGTGGTTCGGGTTGGTCGTCTTCTGAAAGTCAGCCAGGTGACAGCCCTCGCAGTTTTTCGGTGTTCCAGCGAAGCGGCCGTTGGTATGACACTGCGTGCAGGCCAGGTTCATGTGCGCACCCGTCAGCTGAAAGCTGGTCAGGGTGTTGTGATCGAATTTCGCGCCCAGCCAAGTGTTCATGGTGTGACACCGGGAACAATCTTGCGGAAAGCCCGCCTTTGTGTGGTCCGGATTTTTCGTTGCGGCAAAGTCCTTCGCGTGGCAACTGAAACAATTTGCCAGCGTGCCCTGGTAATGTCCTCCCGCGTGGCAGACCACGCAATCCAGGCGGGCGTGGGCGCCGGAGAGGGCAAAGCCGGTGAATTGTGCATGATCAAACTTTGCACCCGGCCAGCCGTCCATCGTGTGGCACGTCTCGCAAGTGGTCGGCAGGCGCGCAGCCTTGTGGTCCGGCATCGACGCGCGTTCAAACGCCGCGCGGTGACAGGATAGGCATTCCGTCGAGAGCCCCTGGAACTGCCCGACGGCTGCGTTTTTGTGACACGCGAGGCAGTCCTGAAGTGCGTGCGCGCCAAGCAGGGGGAAGCGGTTCTGGTGTTGCTGCACAGTTTGCAGCGTGACCCGCCAGCCCTTGACGGTGTGACATTGCTCGCACTGCGCGCCAAACTGCCGCCGATGAATATCCGCGTGGCAATCAGCGCACTTCGTGCTGACGTTAGTGAATACGAGGCTGCTGTGACACAGACGACACTGCACGCCTTCGTGCATTCCCCGCAGCGGATACCGGGTCTGGTTGTGGTTGAATTCCGGAAGATTGCGGATGGGCTTCCAGCTTGTGAACGTGTGGCAGTTTTCACAAGGCTGGTTCAGAGGGCCGTGCGGGCTTCGAGTGGCGCTAGGCGGTGAGGCCTGTTTAGGAACACGCTGCTGTGCTTCCGCGAAGCCGGCCAGAGCCGCGCAGATGAGCAGTCCAAAGACAAATTTTTTCCCATCGGGCAACCTGAGCACAGTCCTCACCCGAGGGCTGGGGTGACACTGGCTTGAGCAATTCCTAATCCAGAATTGCGGAGTATTTGAGCATGATTTCGATAATCTGCTAAGTCATACAAAATGAACGAGTTACTATTCCGCTGTGGGGTATGGGTTCGACACCTCCGCTCGCTACTCTCAGGTTTTCGCCGCCATTTTCTCCAGGCCCTTGGGTAGTTTTTACTCGAATCCAGGAGGCAGAGTTCTAGTACTACCTAAGGCCTGTCCACTCAAGCTGTTGTGTAGAATCAAGGCATCGAAACGCGCAGACGGAAACGAGCAGCATGCAATTCCCGAAGTTCACAGCCTTTTCACCACCTCGTGACAGGCCTTGCACTCTTTCGGTGTCGGCTTATAGAAAAGAACGCTGCGCTCTTCGACGGTTTTCGTGAGCTTGTGACAAGCCGAACAAGCCACATCCTTGTGCCCGCCTTGCAGCAGAAAAGTAGTGCGTTTGTCGTGATCGAAGAGGGAAGGCTTCCACTTCGCGACGGTATGACATTCTGCGCAAGCTGGTGGTTTGCCAACGGAAGAAAACTGCCCGCCATGCGGATCAACGTGGCATCCCTCGCAACGGCTCGGCGCAGAGCGGAATTCTACATTTTTCAGCGTCGTTTCTAGGTTGGGCGGGCGATGGCATCCCAGGCATGGCACAGCACGGTGGGCGCCGACCAATGGATAGCTGGTCGCCGCATGATCAAACCTCGCCAGATCTTTCCAAACCTTCGTGGAATGACATGCCTCGCAGCCAGCAGGTGACCCATCGGCGATGCGCTTTGTCATTCGCTCGCGAAACTGTCCGCGGTGCGGGTTCGTGTGACAAGCGGAGCAGGAGCGGTCCTCGAAGCGGTAGGGAATCGGCGGGGCCGGCGCGTTCGTAGTTGTTGCAGGGTGACACTCCATGCACGCGACTGCGATGTGCCCGCCGGAGAGCGCAAAGCGCGATTTCTGGTGCCGTGCGATGTTGAACGTTGACGGGCGGTAGCCCTGAACCGTGTGGCAGTTTTCGCAGCGATTCTGATAGGGCGCGCCAGCGAACTGCTTCTTGTGTACATCGCTGTGGCAGTCGGTGCAAAGGGCGAACTTCACTTTGTAGATCGTTGCCTTGCCGGCTGGCACGTGGCATTTTGTGCAGGCCACCGCAGCGTGCTTGCCTTCAAGCGGGTAGAGTGCTGTGGCGTGCTCCTTAACGCCAAATTTTGCCGGTTTGAAGCCATCGAGTGAGTGGCACGCAGCGCAGTCAGTACCGTCAGCACGTTTCATGAACTGCCCGCCGTGCGGGTCAGGCGTGTGGCAGTCCGCGCACTTCTGGTGGGCCAGCGGCTTCTTGAAATCAGCCGTGCGGTGACACTGGCTGCATTGCACAGCTGCGTGTTTCCCCGCGAGGGGATAGTTTGTCTTCGAGTGGTCGAACTTCCCGGCGACGGAAACTGCTTTCCATCCACTGGTGGTGTGGCAGATCTGGCAGGCGGCAGCGAACGCACCGCGGTGAGGATCGGCGTGGCACGCGGTGCACTTGTCGAACGCTATACCGGTGAACTGCACCACCTTTTCCACGCCAGCGCTCGGCGGGTGACACTTCTGACAAGCCACCTGTTCATGACGGCCGGTGAGCGGGAAGCGCGTCTTTGCATGGGTGAAGCGCCCGAGCGTTTTCCAGCCATCAAAGTTGTGGCAACGCTGGCAGTCACGTCCGAGCTGTCCGCGGTGTGCATCGGCGTGGCAGGTCAGGCAATCGCGCGAAAGCCCAAGAAAAGTGCGCGGCAGAAGCTTTTCACCAATCAAGTGCCGTTCGGCTTCCGTCATGTGCTCGGGTGTGTGGCACCGCTTGCAGTCGAGCCCGGAGTGCTTTCCTTCCAGTGTGTAGCCGGTCTTGGCGTGGTCGAACCCCCTGGGGGTGGGGTCCCACTTGAGGAGGTTGAAGTCTTCGCCGTTGTGCTCGGAATGGCAGGAAACGCAAGCCTCGCTCGTGGCCCCCTTCGGGACGAGAGTCGCGTGGAGGCCGCGGCCTTCGTTGAGGCGCTGTGCGATCAGCGTATGGCAATTCAGGCATTTGAACGTTGCTGCGCCCGCGCCCAGCTTGTGGCAAGTGGTGCACAGCGTCGGCCCACTCAGCGATTGATGGGCCTTTGAGAGCGGACCGGGTGAGACTTGAGCTTCAGCGACACTCGCTGAGACGGCTGGAAGAAGCAGTGCAGTCAGTAGAAGTGCGTGACGTGCGTGTACCTGGAAAGTGCGAGATGGTTTCAGCAGACGGTGGCTGACGTGCTTGCGTTCAACATTGCAGAGCAAGAATCGCTGCCTCGTACGATAAAGAAGGCCCGGGAAAAGCGGCGCTCCGAGTGGGCAAGCGCAGCTTACCACAATTCCATCAGATTGCTATCGCGCGCATGGCCTTTCGGGCAACAGGAACGGCGAAGAGGAATCACCGAGCCAGTAGTTTCTTGAACCACTCGACGCCCCGCCGAGCAGCGATAATCGCGCCAGCGGTGAGCGACTCCGGCCCCTGGGAATCCGTGTTGGCGAAGAAGATGCGTTCCATCGGCACTCGCGCGGCAGGAATGGTGCGCGTAAACGTGCCAGGCGTCGCTACGAACATCGGATGCCCGCGCCGGTAGATGTGAACTTCCACCGGCTCCACGTTGAATTTGGGCATGAGTCCCTGGAAGTCGCGCAAAACAGTGGCGGCGAGGTCCCGGCAACCCAGTTCGGTGAGGAGGCGTGCGCGCTGGGTTTCCGCGAGGGGCGTGTAGCAGGTCAAGATGTTGTGTTTCTGCCTGTAGCCGGGCTGGTTACGCACCACCCAGTCGGCCACAATCATGTCCGTGAACGATTTGCCGGGCACCCAGGTGTCGTACGCCTCGTTGTACACCGGTTTGTCAAAGATAAGGTTCACGACGGGATAAGGTGCATAGCGAAGCTTGGACATTGCCGCCCTCTGCGCTGCGGGCAGGCCGCCGACGATACGCTTGGTGATGAATTTCGGGGTGGCCATGATGACGGCCTTCGCGGCGACGGTCTCGGTTTGTCCTTTACGCGAGTAGGTCACATGAACTTCGCCCTTCTGCGGCTCGACGGCGATGACCGTGGCATCGTCGTACATTCGGTCGCGGTGCTTTGGCAGCAGGATTTCTGCCAGTTGCCTGGTGATTGCACCGAGTCCCCCGGGCAGCGTGACACGGGTGTCCGCTTTGTCGCTTGACAGTCCCTGCAAGGCGTCGATGCAGACGAGCGCCGAGCTGTCCTTGGTGCGCGCGCCCCAGTTGGATGGGCCATAGGTATCCCACCATTGCTGGATCTCGGGTGCGTAGGCTACCGTGTACTTTGAGAAGGCCTCGCTGTCGAGTTCGTCGTGGCGCTTCCTGACGTCAATCGCCTGGATCGCCGTCCTGAATTTCATGAAGCTCTTGCGGACGCTAGCCGGGTAGGGGAGATGGTTCAGACCCTTGCGCCAGGTATCCTCCACCCACGCACCGTTGACGATCGTCGGATCGGCGCCGTTGATGGGCAGGAGCGTCAGGCCAATTTCGCGCGCCAGCTCGTCACCAGCACTGCCTTTGAAGTCAAAGGCAGTCCCCGTAGCAAAGGCCTGTCCCTGAAATTGTTCGAGGTATGCGTTGCCGCCCCAATGCGTTTCTTTCTCGAGAAGGAGAAAGTTGTGGTTCTGCAGCAGGTAAGCGGCGGTGAGACCACTTACGCCACCGCCGACGACAATAATGTCATGCCGCTTCGAAACCCCAGGACGCTGGAATTGGTGGCCGTCGCGCACTTGGTGGCACAAGTCAAAGCGCTCGCCGTCCATTTCTGTTTTGGTTGCTGGAGGCATGGCAAGGAGAGCTTCATCCAGCGGGCAACCGGCGATCACAGAGCCGGCCACAACGAACTTGATGAAGTCGCGACGCGAAGTGGTCATGGTTGATCTCCTTGGAAAGTGGCCTGGAGCACATCGGCGGCGCCTTCGGGCTCCCGCGCCCCGCGCGTGCGCAGCCGGTAGGAAACCAGGATCAGGGCAACTGAAAACACAAAGATGATTGTGGAGACGGCGTTGATCTCCGGCGTCATGCCACGGCGGAGACGCCCCCAGATCTCCAGCGGCAGCGTGTTGTCTCGTCCGATGAGGAAGAAGCTAACCGCAATCTCATCCACAGAGAGAGTGAAGATAAGTAGGGCGGCGGCCACGAGCGGCAGCCTGAGGTTCGGGAGCGTGACGCGCCAAAAGGTCCGCCAATACGCTGCGCCCAGATCGAGCGAAGCTTCCTCTTGTGCTCGGTCCATTTTTTGAATGCCGGCGAAGAGTTCCGTCGTGGCCACGCTGAGGAGCGCAATTCCGTGGCCCAGCAAAACGGTCCAGAGACTGAGTTTCATGCCGGCGAAGACCGCGAGCATCAAGAGGGAGAGCCCTGTAATGATCCCCGGCAGGATGAGCGGCAGCAAGACCAAACGCCGGAATAGAGCCTTGCCGGGGAACGACACGCGGTCGAGCGCGAGCGCTGCAGGGAGTCCGAGTGCCAGCGCAGTCACTGTGGCGGCGAGCGCAACCAGCAGGCTGTTCCAGACCGCGTCCCAGATGGCCTGGTCGCCTGCGAGTTGGCGGTACCACTCGATTGTTAGATGCTGCGGCGGGAAGCCTCCGACGCCATCGCGGTTGAAAGAATAGACGATGAGAACGACGATGGGCAGATAGAGAAAGGCGAAGACGCTCGCGGCGTACACCGCAAGCCAGCCCGCTCCGTTTCTGCGCGCCTCTCGATGTTTCAGTGAAAGCTCCATCGCTTTTCGAGTCGTTCAATGGCGAACAAAATTCCCACCACAAGCAACAACATGCAAACGGAGATGGCCGCGCCGAGCGGCCAGTCATAGGCCGCTCCGAAGAGGCTCACTACGACATTCGAAATCATGATGCCGCTCGGCCCACCAACCAGCAGCGGCGCGAGGAAGTCGCCCAGCGTCAGCACAAACGCGAAGGTTGCGCCAGCGAGAAGTCCGGGCAGAGACAATGGGAAAATCACGCGCCAAAACGTTACTCGCGGGGACGCCCCCAGATCTTGGGAGGCCTCGACGAGGTGTCGGGGAATGTGCTCGAGCGAGGCAAAGAGCGGCAGAAAGGTGAACGGTGTGTAGATGTGCGTCAAAGTGAGCACGACGGCAAACGGGCTGTAGAGAAAGAACTCCACGGGGGTGCTGACGATGCCCAGGTATTGCAGGAATCCGTTGAGCACACCGTCGCTGCCGAGGATGGTCTTCCAAGCGTAACCACGAACCAGATAGCTCACCCACAAGGGCACAATCACAAGCTGGTAGAGCAACTGTTTTTGCGGGCCGGCACAGAAAGAGAGGTAGTACGCCAGCGGATAGCCCAGCAGAAGCGCCAACAGTGTCACCGCGCCCGCGATCTTCATCGATCGGAAAAGCACCTGGGCATACATCCAGTTGTGTGCCAGTTCCGCATAATTGTGCAGGCTCCACTGACGGACGATCGCGCCGGAAGCCACGCTCCAGAAGCTGTGAGCAAATAGCAGGGAGTAAGGGAGAAGCAGGAAGAGCGCCACCCAGAACAGGGGCGGAAGGGCGACGGCGGCTTTGTACGCGCGCGAGTACACGGTTAGCGTTCTCCCCCTTCGCGCAGGCGGACGGCGTCAGCGGCGGAGAATTCGAACCGATATTCGCCTTCAAGCACGCCACGGCTCGGCACCCGCGCGCGAAGACGATGGCCGCTCTGGCAAGTAATCTCCAGCAGGTCGGTGGCACCGCAAAAGATCTGGCGGACAATCGAAGCGCAAAAGCAAACAGTGTGCGAATCGTCTGCCGGCGGCGCCGCGGTGAAACGGATGTGCTCGGGCCGTAAAGAAAAGTCCGCCGGCCCGACCGCGGCATCACATGGCCACGCCAGCGCCCCCCAGCGCGCCACTCCATTTGCGATCTCCGCGCGGAGGAGATTTGCCTGGCCAATGAATTGCGCAGTGTAGGCGGTGGCGGGGCGGCTGTAGATCTCGCGCGGCGAGGCCACCTGCTCGAGCGCGCCGGCTCGGAGGAGGGCAATGCGGTCGGAAAGCGCCATGGCTTCGTCCTGGTCGTGAGTAACGAACAGAAATGCAATGCCCACTTCGCGCTGCAACGTCTTGAGTTCGCCCTGCATCTGGCGGCGGAGATTGGCGTCGAGCGCCGAGAGGGGCTCGTCGAGCAAAAGGAGGCGCGGCCGGTTCACGAGGGCGCGGGCTAAGGCAACGCGCTGCTGCTGGCCACCACTCAGTGTCGATGGAGCCGAGGCCACGTAACTGTCCATTTTCACCATGCCGAGCGCCTTCTCAACACGGGAGCCAACTTCGGACTTCGCAACGCCCTGCACGCGCAAGCCGTAGGCCACATTTTCGAAGACAGAAAGGTGAGGGAAGAGAGCGTAATGCTGGAAGACCGTGTTGACACGGCGGCGATAGGGCGGGAGCGTGTCGAGCCGCTCGCCGGCCATCCAGATTTCGCCAGCGTCGGGCTGTTCGAAGCCGGCGATCACGCGCAGGAGAGTAGTTTTCCCCGAACCGCTCTCACCGAGGACGGTGAGGAATTCCCCGGGGTTCACGTCTAAGGAGATATCGTGCAGGACATGCCGCGCGCCGAAGCGCTTGGCGATGGAGCGTATGTTGAGCAAGGGTGCCATTCGTGCGCGGCTTTACTGCGCCGCCTTCACTGCATTCCAGACTTCGTTGTACTTGTTGCGCCGTGGCACGTCCTGCCAGAAATAAATCCGGGCCATGTAGGCGTCGGGATCGTCGAGGTGCAGACTTTTCTTCTCGTCCGTCGTCATCAGAGCGGCCGCGCCGGGATTTGCGGGCACGTAGCCTGTTACGTCGGCCAGGAGCTTTTGGGTCTTCGCCTGAATCATGTACTCGAGGAATGCGTGGGCAAGCTCCTTGTGCTCGCTGGCCGCGGTGACCATCAGGTGGTCCATCCAGCCGGTGGTGTTCTCTCTGGGGATGGTCTCGCCGATGGGATAGTTCAGCTTGCGGAGTTGGTTGGTCATCAGGGGCCATCCCATTGCCGCTACAACCTCATGGTTCTGGAAGAGGTTGGTCAGCTCGCCGCCGGTGGCCCACATCTTGCGCACGTTGGGCTTGAGTTCCAATAGTTTCTTCCTCACCTGTTCAAGTTGCTCATCCGTCAGGTTGTAGAGTGCGCCCGGGTCGGGCTTGTCGAAGCCAAGCATCTGCGCCGCCATGTAGATGGTGGAGAGATCGTCCCACACAGAGATTTTCCCGCGGTACTTCTTGTCCCAGAAAATGCTCCAGCTCTCAGGAGGCCTCGAAAGCGCGGAGGTGTCATACAGCAGGGGGTTTGGTCCCCACATGAAGGGAACGCCGTAAATCTTGCCGTTGATGCGGACCAGCGGGAGTTCCCGCAGCTTTTGTGAGAGTTGCGGATAGGAAGGAATGCGGGACATCTCAAGCGGCGCTGCCAGGCCGGACCCGGCGATTGTCGTGGCCACATCACTCGAGGGCGAGATTACGTCGTAGTTCGAGGCGCTGCCCCCGCGCAGCTTGGCCACCAACTCATCGCTCGAGCCCATGTAGCTTGCAACCACCTTGCACTGGTGCGTCTCCTCGAAGACGCGGACGAACGACGGGTCCGCGTAGCCTTCCCAAACGAGCAGGCTCAGCGTGACCGCCTTCTGCTTGCTGCAGGAAGTCATTGCGGCAACCGCGAGGGCCAGAAGAAGAATAAGCGCTGCGCGTTTCATTGCTACGCCTCCAGTGAAATGCCGGCCTGCACCTGCGCACGAACTTGTTGGATAAGAGTCTCGCATACCATAACTACCAGCCTTTCGATTGATAGACGGTTTTCCCGCCGACCATGGTCAGCAGCACTTCCGTTTTGGCGATCAAGTGCGGGGCAATTTCAAACAGATTCTGTGACACGATAACCAGATCGGCAAGTTTGCCGGGTTCGAGCGAGCCCTCCGTTTTCTCGCGCCGCCCGGCAATCGCAGCGCCCAGAGTGTAGGTTTCAATCGCCTGGGCCAGACTCACCCGTTGCAAGGGCATCCAGCCACTGGCCGGCCTGCCGTCGTGATCCTGGCGCGTGACGGCATTTTGCAGGCCTTCCCACGGGCTGAGCGTGACCACGGGCCAGTCACTGCCGAAAGCGAGCCGGCCGCCCGTTTTGGCGATCCCTTGCCAGCCGAACGCGCGCGTCTCGCGCTCCTTGCCAACATTGCGTGCCCAGACGTTGGCGGTGTTCTCGTCGGGATACGCGTGGAGCGGTTGCATGCTGGCGATTACATGCAGCGTGCCGAAGCGCGGCACATCCTGCGGGGAAATCGTCTCGATATGCTCGATGCGCGGCCGGGCGTCGTTCTTGCGATTGGCCTTCGCCGCTTCCTCGTACGCATCGAGCGCGAGCCGCACCGCGGCATCGCCGATGGCATGCGTGTAAATCTGGAACCCGCGGGCGTCGATTTCGCGGATCGCTGCCTTGTACTTTGCGGCGTCCCAGAATAGTTTTCCCGTCAAGCTCGCGTCGTCGGAATAGGGCTGGAGCATCGCCGCCGTGTGCGATTCCACCACGCCGTCGAGCATCGTCTTCACCGCATCGGTCGAGATCCATTCGTCGTTGTATTTGCGCCGGGTGGATTCGATCAGTTCCGTCGCGTCTGGCTTCAGCTCCGGTGGGTCCAGGAAGTAGGCGATGGTCATGCGCAGCGTGAGCTTGCCCGCGTCACGGAGTGACCTGTAGAGATCGAGGACCTCAAAGTCCCCACCGGCGCTGTGTACGCGAACTAAACCGTTGCGGTTCGCTTCGCGGATTCCGCGCTCGATCGCCTCAATCTTCTGCGCGGCGGTCATTTCCGGAACGATTTTCTCCACGAGAGATGAGGCGGCTTCCTTCAAAGCACCCGTGGGCTCGCCGGTCTTCGGGTCGCGGACGATCTTGCCGTTGGGCGGATCGGGCGTGTCGCGCGTGACGCCAGCCATTTCCAGAGCCCGGCTGTTCGCCCAGTACGTGTGCCCGTCGTAACCTTCCAGCAGGGCAGGGCGGTCCGGAAGAATTTCGTCAAGATACTTCTTGTGTGGCAGGGCTTCGGCGCCGAATGCGGAATAGACCCAACCACGGCCGAGGACCCAACTCTTACCTGGATTCGCTGCCACGTACTCTGCGACGCGTTTCTGCATTTCGGCGACGGACTTCGCGCCGGAGAGATCGACCTGTCCGAGCGAGATGGAACCAGATACAAAATGGATGTGGCAATCGGTGAATCCGGGGAGGACGAGGTGCTTTTTCGCGTCAATGACGCGCGTCGCCGGACCGCGATAGCGTTCAATCTCCGCAGCGCTCCCCACTGCAACGATCTTGTCGCCACGAATGGCCAACGCCTCGGCCCAGGGCTTTTGCGGATTGACGGTATAGATTTTTGCATTGGTTATCATCATTTCTGCGGGGGCCTGCGCCTGGATGAAGGCGGGAACCGCCAAAAGGAGAAGCAGTGAAAGGAAGGAAAGCAGTCTTGATTTCACGGATGCAATGATCCTCCCTGCAAGATTCGGCTCCAGCCCGCAATCACTTCAGTTGCACAGGCGATTCGTTAGAACGTCGGGGGCGTGTTCACCCACAGTACCCACGTTTCTTTCTTGCCCGAGTTCAGCCAACGGTGGGGCGTGCTGCTTTCAAAATAAAAACTGTCGCCTGCTTTCAAGCGGTAGACTTGTTCCCCGTCGAGTGCAATCTCCAGAACCCCTCGCAGAATATACAGAAACTCCTCGCCTTCGTGCGAGTAGGCCTCCTCGCTTCCGGCGCCGGGCGCAATGCAGAACAGGTGCGGCTCCATGACTGTGTTTCCCCAGGCCAGCAGCTCCATGCGAACGCCGGGGCCGGCTTCGAGCACCTTTCGCTCGGCCGGACGCACGCGGTAGGGGTTGGCCCCGGAAGGATTGAAGAAAGCTAGGATGTTCATGCCGTAAAAGCGCGCAAGCCTGCGCAATGTAGCCACCGAGGCGCTCATCTGGCTGCGCTCGATCGCGCTCAGAAATCCAACCGAGATGCCCGTGGCTCTGGCAACGCTGGCCAGCGAAAGGCCACGGTTCAAGCGAAGACGGCGGAGGCGGGGGCCGACGGCGCCGGTTTCTTGTCCACGTTCCGCGCGCAGCAGCCCTTGGCTTTTGAGCAGGTGGACGATCGCAGGCGGGTTCAACCCGCGCACCCGCCGAAGGAATTTGGCCCGTTTCAAAAGGCGCAAATCCCTTTGTGTATAGAGCCGGTATCGGCTGCCGGTCCGTTGCGGACGGGTCAGCCCGAGCTTTTCCCAAGTACGCAACGCCGAGGCAGAAATACCCACCAGGCGCGCTACGTCGCCAATCTTGAGAACCACCTGATCACGCTGCCTTTTACTGCGCCGTCGAAATGTCGGCATCCGACTTTTTCCTTGACAAGTCTGCCACCCTACTCTAACGTTGCGCGATTATAGTAAGGTTGTGGCGTCAATGGCAACACACATTTCGCGCGCTCCGTCCGAACGGAGCGTTTAGAGGTGGGCGATGAAGACTTCGCTAAGAATGCGAACCTTTCTGCTGACTCTCGTTCTTGCCGTGCTGACCTCCGCCGGTTCAGCCTTTGCTCAAACCACAGGCGCGATCCGTGGAACGGTGAAAGATCCTTCCGGCGCCGTTGTCGTCGGCGCGAAAGTGGACGTCACTCTCGAGGGCACGGGCGCAGGACGTTCGGCGGCTACAAATGAGCGCGGGGAATTCGATATCCCCGCCCTGCCGGTCGGACACTACACGCTCGGCATCGAGGTCAGCGGCTTCAAAAAGTTCCTTAAGAGGGATATTGAGCTGAACATCGGGCACGTAGTGGTTGTTGAAGCGATGCTCGAGCTGGGCTCACCGAACGAAGTCGTCACCGCCGAAGCGGGTGTTCCGTTGATCGAAACGACGAACACTCAGCTTGGCGCGGTGGTGAATGAGCGCGCCGCAACCGGGCTGCCTCTGAATGCGCGTGACACCTATCAGTTGCTACAGTTACAGCCGGGCGTGCAATCCACTCAGGACACGGACCTATTTTACGGCTCGGATCGCCCCGGCGTTGTCTCCGTCAACGGCGGCCGCGGCCGCTCGAACAATTTCATGGTGAATGGCGGCGACGGGAACGACCAGTTCGTCAATTTGCCCGCCATCCAGCCGTCTCCGGACACGATCGAGGAGTTCCGCGTTTTGACGAACACCTTTGATGCTGAATATGGCCGGAACTCCGGCGCGGTGATCAACGTCGTCACCAAGTCCGGCACGAACCGGTTTCACGGAAACGTCTTTGAATTCTTCCGCAACAAAGTGCTGAACGCGCGCGGCTTTTTTGATACGCAAAAGCCCGACTTCAAGCAGAACCAGTTCGGTTTTACGTTTGGCGGCCCGATCAAGAAGGACCGGACATTCTTTTTTGGCTCCTATGAAGGACGCCGCGTGCGCCAGGGCAAGCCTTCTGACACGGTCACTGTGCCGACGTTAGCAGAGCGTGGCGGTAATTTTTCGTCGGGCACTACGTTTGCTGGAACGTTGACCGATGCCACCGTTGCCGCGGGGCTGAACGCGCGTCCGGGCTGCGCCGCAGCCATTGCTGCTCAGGGGGGAGCCCCGATCGCAGCCGGATCGCCCTACGGGGCGACACGAGACCCGGTTACCAACGCCATCCTCATCCCCGGCATTTTTACGGACGCGCTGGGCAATCGGGACAACATCATTCCGGTGGTGTGTTTCGATGCTACGGCGTTGGACTTGATGAACCAGTTCGTGCCCCTGCCGAACAGCGGCTCAACGTTTCAGGCCGCGCCGATTCGCCGGGAAAACGCTAGTCAGTTCACGCTGAAGATAGACCATAAGATCAGCAACTCGCAGCAATTCAGTGCGTACTTCTATTTAAACAACTCCTTGACGAAGAATCCGTTCGCGCGCTTCCAGGCCGGCGGGGCCAGCTTACCGGGATTCGGGGACGTGAGCGATGAGCGGGTTCAGCAGTGGAACCTCAGCCACACCTGGACGATCGGGCAGACTGCCGTGAATGAATTGCGCTTCGCCTACTTCCGGGAGGGGCAGGGAACTTTTCTCCACCCGCAGCGCACGAATCCGGTGAAGAATTCATGCGCCACCGTGCCGGCAGCGCAATGCTTCTCCGATTCGGTCACGCCAGCGCTTGGGATTACGCCGGGACTTGGTGGATCGCGCGAGGGCGTGCCTTTCGTTAACATTTCCGGCGGCTTCTCCATCGGCAACAACTTTCAAGGAGAGCTGCCGCAGGTTGGCAATACGTTTCACTGGACGGACAATTTCAGCAAGGTCTGGGGCTCGCACAGCCTGAAGTTCGGCGGCGACGTCCGCCGGCAGCGATTCGACCAGTTCCTTTATTTCGACGTCAATGGCCAGTTCAATTTCTTCGGCGCCGGTCCAAACGACATCGGCTTCGACAATCTGTTCCCCAACTATCTCCTCGGCCTGCCGGACTTCTATCTTCAGGGGTCCGCGCAGCAGGAGAAGGTCCGCAGCACCTCGCTCTATCTGTTTGCGCAGGATAGCTGGAAGATCAAGCCGAACCTGACCCTCAACTATGGGCTGCGTTGGGAACTTAATACGCCAATCGCCGACGTGGGGCATCGCGTCCAGACGTTTCGTCCGGGGCAGGACACGGCCATCTATCCCTGCCAGCTCACGCCTGGGAACCCGCTGATCGGCGTCTTTGGCACGAATAACTGCGGCCCGAGCAGCGCGGGGCAGTCGGTCTTCCCGCGCGGGCTGTTGGTTCCCGGCGACCGCGGCATCCCGGGGGGTCTGACGCAGACCTACTTCAAGTCTTTCGCGCCGCGCATTGGTCTTGCATGGAGTCCGGGTTGGAAGGACGGATGGCTGGCCAAACTTTCCGGGGGTCCTGGGAAGACCAGCGTGCGCATGGGCTGGGGCATTTTCTATAACCCCGTCGAACAACTCGTGCTCGAGCAGTTCAGCGCAGAGCCACCTTTCGGCGGCAGCTCCGGCCTTTCCAACACATTCTTCAACACGCCGTTCCTGTTTCAGGACGGCACCGTGGCGCCGAACCCGTTCGGCGGCGTACTAAATCCACCGCGCGGCCAGCCGGTAGACTGGTCCCGCTTCCGGCCCATCCTGCTCTTCGGCCAGTTCCAGCCAGACATGCGTTCGCAATACTCCGTGCAGTACAACCTGACGATTCAACGCCAGCTCTGGAAAGACGTGGTCCTGCAAGTCGGTTATGTGGGATCGCAGGGACACCGCCTGCTGGCCACGCACGATTTGAACTTCGGCAATCCTCAAACGTGCAAGGACCTCGCTTCGTTGTTTGGCACCGGCAACCCGGCCTACGCGGGGCTCGACTGCGGGCCCTTCTTTGCGGATTCATCTTACGGGTTTGTTTTGCAGCCGGGGGACACGCTGACGCTGCCCAACGGCAACCGGGTGACCGGAGGAGCGGGTGGAACGCCCATCGGTCTCGTCGGCCTGCGCAAGTATTCATCGCCTTTGTGCGATCCGCTGAATGGATGGGATCCGATCGGCGGCACGTTCATCAACGGCTGCCCGCCAGACGGCGTGCCGGTTTTTTCCAGCATCTTTGCGCAGGACACGATCGCCAATGCCAACTACAACTCTATGCAGGTGCTGCTGGAGAAGCGATTTTCAAAAGGTCTGCAACTTTCGGGCGCATACACCTGGTCGAAGTCCATCGACAATGCGTCGAGTTTCGAGAACATCCTCAACCCGGTGAACTACCGGGCGAGCCGGTCGCTCTCGCTCTTTGACGCGCGGCACCGCTTTGTCCTGAGCTACGTCTGGGAGCTGCCGTTCCGGACCTACCACGGCGCCAGGGGCGTGTTGCTGAACGGCTGGATGCTTTCCGGAATCGTTACGTTCCAAAGCGGTTTCCCCATCCGCATCACTTCCGCGGATGACCTTGAGCTGATGAACAGTTTCGACTTCGAGCTGCCGGGCCAGCCGAACCAGGTCAAACCGTTCCGCAAGCTCGATCCGCGCGGGCCGGGCAACTTCGGCTTCGATCCCACCGCATTTGTGTCCCAGGCGTTTGGGACGATCGGTAATGCCCCGCGCGCGGTGTGCTGTGGACCGGGCGCCAATAATTTCGACATGGCATTCATGAAGACCACCCGGATCACGGAGAATACCCGCGTCGAATTCCGCGCGGAGTTCTTCAACATTTGGAACCACGCGCAGTTCACGAACCCGAGCGGAAACATTACCGACGGGCCGGACTTCGGCCGTGTCAAGCGTGCGCGCGACCCGCGGTTGATTCAGTTCGCTCTCAAGCTGTTCTTTTAGCGTTCGACGGGACTGCCAGTCCGGTGAGTTGGTTCGAAGGGAACGGAAGGACCTGTAGCGGCTGGTGCGTGTCTGGCGCTTGACTTCAGTTTCGCGAGCCGTACTGTAGCTTTGCGGGCCGTGGGCCGACTCGTTTTGCCGCGCGAATAACTCTTCAGGGGAGACCATCCATGCATGAGGGTCTGCAGAAGGAACTTCAAACATACGAGAAGCGCACTCCGAAGTCGGCGGAAGCACACCGCCGGGCGCTGAACCGTTTACCGCTCGGCGTGGCGAGCAACTACCGGGCCTATGATCCCTATCCAATCTTTGTGCGGGACGGCCAGGGCGGTCACCTCCGCGACGTCGACGGCAACGACTACGCCGACTTCAACCTGTCCTTCGGCGCACTGATGGCCGGCCACTGCCATCCGGCGGTCATGCGTGCGGTCTCCGAGCGCTTGCAGAAGGGCACGATGTTCGGCATGCCGCACGACATGGAGTGGGCGCTGGCAGAAGAAATCTGTAGCCGTTTTCCTGTGGAGATGGTGCGTTTCAGCTCCAGCGGCACCGAGGCCACGATGCACTCGGTGCGCCTGGCGCGCGCCGCGACCGGCTGCGATCGCATCATCAAGATGGAAGGTGGCTACCACGGCTTGCACGATACTGCGCTCGTCAGCGTCAAGCCCAAGCTCGAGCAGTGCGGCGACCCGGCCATGCCCAACCAGGTGCCCGGCGGCGCCGGCGTCACCAACGCCACGCTGCAGAACACGCTCATCGCGCAGTTCAATGACCTCGACGGCGTCGAGCGGTTATTTAGGATCTATCCAGGCGAGATTGCGGCCGTCATCGTCGAGCCCATCATGATGAACGTCGGCATCTGCATGCCGCAGCCAGGCTACCACAAAGGCTTGCGCGAGCTGTGCACGAAGCACGGCGCACTCTTCATTTTCGACGAGGTGAAGACCGGAGCGAAGCTCGCGTGGGGCGGCGCCTGCGAGTACTTCGGGGTGAAGCCGGACATCGTCTGCCTTGCGAAATCCATTGGCGGCGGCTTCCCGCTGGCGGCGTTTGGCGCGAGCCGGGAGGTAATGCACTTGATTGCCGACCACAAAGTCTTCCACGGCGGCACCTACAACACGAATCCCGTTTCGATGGCCGCAGGGCTGGCGATGTTCCGTGAAGTCCTCACGCGCGACGCCTACAAGCATGTGAACCACCTGAACGAGAAACTAGTTGAAGGCTATAAGAAAACAGTCGAAAAAACGGGACTCAGCGCCTATGTCATTGGCGCTGGCGCGAACGGCGCATTGATGTTCCGCTCGAAAGAAATCCGCAGCTACCGCGACTGGCTTGAAGTGGACACGGAGCTGTGGCGGCACTACTGGTTTGGCATGGCGAACCGTGGCGTGTTGGCGCAGCCCTATTGGTGGGACGAACAGTGGACCGTCTCCGTAGCGCACACCGAGGCGGATATTGACCAGCACCTGACCGCGTTCGCCGAACTCGCGCCGCAGCTTGCCACGGCGCAAAAAGTCGGCGCTGCCACGCGGTAAATTCTAGCGCCTGCTTCCGACGGGCATCGTGCGTTCCCGCAAAGCAAGAGAGAGGAGAAGCATTTGTCTTCCGCCGCACCGACTGCCGCTTCTGGCGAGCCGCACCTGCGCCGCGTCCTCGGCCAACGGGATCTCATCCTGCTCTTCGTCGTCGCGGTGGTCAACCTCAATATCGTTCCGGTTGTAGCGGGTGGCGGCCCGGTGGTGCTCTGGCTCTGGCTGCTCGCCCTGGTGCTGTTCTTCTGGCCGCAGGGCGTAGCGGTGATTGAGTTCTCCCGCCGCTATCCCGGCGAAGGCGGAGTGTATCTCTGGGCCAAGGAACAATTCGGCGACTGGCATGGATTCATGTCCGGCTGGTGCTATTGGACGAACAACGTTTTCTACGTGCCGACCGTGCTGCTCTATCTGGTAGGCATCTCCGTGTATGTGGCCGGACCGGAGGCCGCCGAGCTCGCGAATGACCGCATCTTCGCGCTCTGTTTTTCGCTGGGGTTGCTCTGGCTTCTGGTGGCCCTCAACATTCGCGGCCTAAGCGTCGGCAAATGGGTGAATAACCTCGGCGGAATCGGGACGGCCATTGCGGGCGCATCGCTGATCGGCTTGGGGCTGCTGGTCTGGCGCACACAGGGCAGCGGGTTTCATATAGCTGATTTCGCCGTTGCCTCCGCGGATTGGCGCCTGATTTCCTCCTTTGGCGTGATCTGCTTCGGACTGGTCGGACTGGAACTGGGCTCGGTGATGGGAGATGAGATCCGCGACCCCCAGCGGACAGTGCCCGGCGCGGTGATCTGGGGCGGAGTGCTTTCGGCGATTCTGTACGTTGGCGCGACCCTTTCGGTTCTGGTGGCGGTGCCGCGAAGTGAGATCGGAGTGGTGCAGGGCATTCTTCAGGCGATCAGCAAAATGGCGGCAATCACAGACCTTGGCCTTTTGGTCTCGCCGCTCGCGCTCGTGCTGAGCGTTTCAATTGCTGGCATTGCCTCAGCGTGGCTGGCGGGGTCGGCGCGGATTCCGTTTGTGGCGGGTCTGGACCGCTACTTGCCGGCGGCGCTCGGCCGGCTGCATCCGCGCTTTGATACGCCGCACGTAGCACTTATTGTGCATGCTTGCTTATCGTCTATCTTTGTGGCCATGAGTTTTGTGGGTGCAACGGTGAAAGAAGCGTACGTGACGCTGCTCGACCTCGCGGTCGTGCTTCAACTGGTGCCATTCCTCTATATCTACGCGGGTCTGGTGCGCCTTGCGATGAAGGGTCCGTGCGGCGCCGGACACTATTCACCCGGGAATCTGTGGCTCGCTGGCGTGAGCGGGCTGCTTACGACCTCACTGGGCATGGTGGTGGCATTTGTTCCTTCGCGCCAAATAGAATCCGTTTGGTTATTTGAGCTCAAGATGCTTCTGGGCTGCGCGTTCTTTCTGGGCGTGGCCGGGTTCTTTTTTTGGGTCTATGCTAGCCGCAAGGCGCGGGGGAAATGGGCTGCGGCAAAAGCGGCATCCGGGTCTCAGGGGGAAGTGCTATGAAGCGCTATCAGATGTACGTGAACGGCGAGTTCATCTCGAGCCAGAGCGGCAAGTGGTTGCCGGTCTATGATCCGTCGACTGAAGAAATCATCGCCGAAGTGCCCGGTGCGGATGCAAGAGATGTGGACCGCGCCGTCGCAGCGGCACGCGCCGCGTTTGACGCTGGCGCGTGGCCACAGACAACTCCGCTCGAGCGCGGCCGCATCCTCCTGCGGCTTGCGGGGAAGATCCGCCAGAACGCCGCCTTGCTTGCCAATCTCGAAGCGCGCAACAGCGGCAAGCCGATCGTCGAGGCCGAGTACGACATGGCCGACACGGCCACCTGCTTCGAGTATTACGGTGGCTTGGCGAACAAGATCATGGGCCACGTGAATCCAGTGCCCGACAACGCCGTCAGCCTGTCGATGAAGGAGCCCGTGGGCGTGGCTGGGCAAATCATTCCGTGGAACTACCCGCTTCTCATGGCTGCGTGGAAGCTCGCGCCGGCGATTGCGGCGGGCTGCTGCTGCGTGTTAAAGCCCGCCGAGCAGACTCCGCTTACCGTGCTGGAAATGGCGCAGTGGCTGGGTGAAGTGGGCCTTCCACCCGGAGTGGTGAATATCGTGACCGGCTACGGTGAAACCGCCGGGGCGCCTATCGTGGCGCATTCGGCCGTGGACAAGGTAGCTTTCACCGGCAGTGTCGCCGTCGGCAAGCTAATCATGAAGTCCGCTTCGGATTCGCTCAAGCGCGTTACGCTCGAGCTCGGCGGCAAGTCGCCCAACATTTTCTTCGCCGATGCTGACTTTGAGGCCGCGGTGGATGGAGCACTCTTCGGAGTATTCATCAATCAGGGAGAAGTTTGCTCGGCGGGCAGCCGTATCCTTGTCGAGCGCCCCATCTACAAAAAGATGGTTGAAACGATGGCGGAAAAAGCAAAGAAGATCCGCCTGGGGCCGCCGCTCGAGCGCGAGACTAAGATGGGCCCGCTGGTCAGCAAGGAGCAGTGCCACCGCGTGTCAAGCTATCTCGAAGTGGGACGCAGGGAAGCCAAAGTCGCTGCTGGGGGAGGGAGGCCAAAGGGGTTCAGCCGCGGATACTACGTCGAGCCCACCATCTTTTATGACGTGGATAATCGCGCCCGCATCGCCCAGGAAGAGATCTTCGGCCCGGTTGCGGCGGTGATTCCGTTTGACAAGGAAGACGAAGCCATCCGCATCGCGAACGACACGCCCTACGGTTTGGCGGGGGCGGTGTGGACGCGGGACATTTTTAGGGCATTCCGCGTCGTGAAGGCGCTGCGCGCGGGCATTGTCTGGGTGAATCACATGCAGCCGACCTACGTGGAGGCGCCGTGGGGCGGCTACAAGCAGTCGGGTTTCGGCCGCGAGCTCGGCCCCTGGGGAATCGAAGAGTATCTCGAGACCAAGCAGGTCCACATCAATCTGAGTGAGCAGCCGATTGGCTGGTACTGAGCGCAAAAGAGTTGGAGAGGAAGACAGGCCATGGGCACAATCGAGTTGCGCACGCCGATTCCGGGGACCAAGTCAAAGGAGTGGATGCAGCGCCGCGGCGCGGCCGTGGCGCGCGGGGTCTACCACGTCACGCCCCTTTTTGTCGCACGCACGGAAGGCGCGGTCATTGAAGATGTGGACGGCAACCGGCTGCTGGACTTTGCCGGCGGAATCGGGTGCACCAATGTTGGCCACCGGGCGCCACGGGTTGTCTCTGCATTGAAGGTTCAGCTCGATCGATTCCTGCACACATGCTTTCACGTGACGCCGTATTCCTCCTATGTGCGTCTGGCGGAGCGGCTGAACGCGCTCACGCCCGGCGATTTCCCGAAGAAGACCCTGCTTGTGAATAGCGGCGCGGAAGCGGTCGAGAACTCCATCAAGATTGCCCGGGCCTATACGCGCCGCCCCGCGGTGATCTGCTTCGAGGACGCATTTCACGGCCGAACATTACTAACGCTCTCCCTGACCAGCAAGACACATCCGTACAAGGCCGGCTTCGAGCCATTCGTCAGTGACATCTATCGGATCCCGTATGCCTATTGCTATCGATGCGCGTATTCCATGAAGTATCCCTCCTGCGGCGTGTTTTGCGCGCACCATCTGGAAGACACCTTCCGCCGCGTTGTCGCCGCAGAGTCCGTGGCTGCGGTCGTTGCCGAGCCGGTTCTCGGGGAAGGTGGGTTCATCGTGCCTCCGCGGGCGTTTTTCGTTGTGCTTCAGGAGCTCTGTCGGAAACACGGCATTCTCTTTATTGCCGACGAGGTGCAAACCGGTTTTGGCCGGACCGGGCGACTGTTCGCGTGCGAACACTACGGCATCGTTCCGGATCTTTTGGTGACGGCGAAATCGCTTGGCGGAGGACTGCCGCTTGCGGGGGTCACCGGTCGGGCGGAAATAATGGATGCGCCGGGCGTCGGCGGATTGGGCGGCACGTTTGGTGGCAACCCGATGTCGTGCGAGGCAGCGCTCGCCGTTCTGGACATGTTTGAGCAGGAACCGCTGCTTGCGCGCGCGAATCAACTCGGCGAACGCTTTATCGAGCGCGCCAGCGGCTGGCAGCGCCGCTGGCCGCTCATCGGGGACGTCCGTGGGCTCGGCGCCATGCAGGCCATCGAGCTGGTTCGCTCATCGGAAACCCGCGAACCTGCAGAAGATGAAGCCAAGCGGATCGTTCAATATTGCTACGAGCACGGCCTGGTCGTGCTTTCTACCGGATCCTACGGCAACGTCATCCGCCTGCTGATGTCGCTGGCCATCACCAACGAGCAGTTTGACGAAGGCCTGGATGTGTTGGAAGCCGCGCTCGCATCAGTTGTGGATTCTCCGGTGCCTGCTTCCGCGCGCACGACGTAGCCGGCAAGATTTTGTTGTGCTCAGCCGATGATGCTGTACTCGTATTCGCCGCGCGTGAGTTTTCCTTCGCGGAAGCGTGAGTAGCGGAAAATTCCGATGTCGTAGCTCGTACAGCGACCGTCCAGGACCAATTCAGCAAGAATGACACCCACGGCCGGCCCCAGCTTGAATCCGTGTCCGCTGAAACCCACCGCGCAGTAGAACCCCTTGGCCTCCGGGATCTGATCAATCACGGGCTGCCAGTCGGGTGTCACGTCGTAAAGGCCCGCCCAGCCTCCCTGCGCAAGCCCCTCGTTCATGACCGGGAAACGCTTCATGATGGTTTCGGAAAACGCCGCGATGGTCGCGTAGTCGGCGGTTTCGGAGGCCGTCTCCGGGTCCGCGCGGACTTCACCCTCTGCGGGTTTGATGGATCCAATCAGGATGCCCGCGCGCCCATCAGGTTTGTAGTAGGCGCCATTGACCAGATCGAGCCAGACAGGCGTAGGCGTTCTCCACTGCGCCGGCCGCTGCAGTAACACCACAGGGTGGCGGCTCGGCGTGATGGGAATCTCCGCGCCGGCCATCGCGGCGATTTCGGCGCCCCAAGGGCCGGAGACATTGATCACAGTATGCGTGGCGATCTCACCCCTGTCGGTAATCACACCGTGTACTTGCCCACGCTGGATCTTCAATCCGACGACACGGGTCTTCTGGAGTAGCTCGACGCCTTCTCTTTTCGCCGCCTCGGCATAGCTGTTCGCAGCCAGCGCCGGGTCTGCGTAGCCGCTATCCGGCTCGTAGGCTCCGCAGGCCAGATCATCGGCAAGGAGGAACGGCTCCATCCGGCGGAGATCTTCTGCGGAGAGCACGTTCGTACGGATGCCGATTCGCTGGTGCATTTCGACGGATTTCCGCAGCGCCGCCTCATTCACCGCGGAGGCGGCAAATACAACCCCACACCGAACAAACCCGGCACTACCACCCACTTCCTCCTCGAAGCGTTCGAAAACGCTTCGGCTGTCTCGCGCCATGGCGGCCAGCGTCTCGATTGTGTAGTGCTGCCGCACGATGCCGCTCGAGCGGCCCGTGGGCCCGCCGGCGACATGGCGCCGATCCAACAGAACGATGTTTTTCACTCCGCGTTTTGCGAGGTGATAGGCGATGCTGCAGCCGTTGATACCGGCGCCGATAACGACGATTTCTGCGGTCTTGGTCATGAACAAGCCTTAATGACAGTAGCAGCGAGCTGAGCCCCAGGGGTTTCCAGACGTCCCGGCCTACTTAGTTCGGTGCGGGAGTGAACCGGAATTCCAGAGGTCGGCGCATCAATATCGCACGGTCACGCATTCTGTCAATGTTTTCTGGGATTGGAAAGTAGTTAAGAACACAGCGGGATGAA
Source organism: Acidobacteriota bacterium (assembly GCA_016201285.1). GTDB lineage: Bacteria > Acidobacteriota > Terriglobia > Acidiferrales > UBA7541 > JACQDE01. Next base: position 78,155 of record JACQDE010000085.1, read on the forward strand.
GGAGAGGCCAAATGGAAAGGGCGCCCCGGTGCTTTTCACCGCGACGCCCATGGTTGCGGGGGCTGGATTTGAACCAGCGACCTCCGGGTTATGAGCCCGACGAGCTACCAGACTGCTCCACCCCGCGTAAAGAGGATAGCCCATTCGCGCAGGATCGTCAAACGCGGCTCGCTGGGCTTCACTTCATCTGTGGAAAAGAGTGGCAGCAGATTCACCAGGAATTGTAAGGGGTACCTTCAAAAGGAGAAACTTTTTCTGAGGCTGAACGGACGTTGCTGATACCGGTCGTGGTCTGTTCGGGGCTGAAGAGCACCTCGGTTTCGAACTCCACTTGCCAGTCCTTCTTGCCCGTGATTGGGTCAATGGGGACTTCGCGAAGGTAGCCGGCGCCCACCAGATCTTCGAGCGACTGAGGCGCGGCAAGCTTATCGAGCGTGTACTGGTCAATCGCCTTGCGCATCACAGCGAGGTCCTGCTTCAGCGCTGCTTCTTTGGCTCGCACAACCGATTGCCGGTAATTTCCGGCAGCCAGCGACAGCAGAATCAGGATGATGGTGATAGCGACCATCAACTCCAGCAGCGTGAAGCCGAGGATAGAGTGATGTTTCCTCCGCCCTGGCATGAAGCGCATGATCATGATTCGGGGCTACCAGTCTGCATAACGGCTGCCGTCCAGCGCGACGCCGCTAGATCGAGAGTACACGTCGAAAACATTTTGACCGCCCCAGGAGCCGGATTTGGGATCATCCTGCACCGACCGCAGCCCCCAATCGGTGCGGCCGGTCATGGGATCGACGGGAATGCGCCGCAGAAAGCGGACGCGCCGCTCTTTCGCCGTGGCCAGTTCGACGCCGTTCACCAGAATCGCTAAATCTTTCGGGTAGCCTTCGGTTCCGAGCTCGACCTGAATCAGGTTCTTGTCGGACGCGTCCTTGTAGCGGTCAACGGCGGATCGGATTTCGCGGAGAGCCTCACGCAGCTCAAACTCTTTCTGCCGCTTGATGGCCATCCGGCTGACCGGCAGCGCAGCCGACGCGAGAATCACCAGAATGCTGGTGGCGATGATGAGCTCGAGCAGCGTCATGCCGCGTTGCGTGTTTCGCTGCATCGTGCATCCATACATCATCCTGCTTGCTCCTGCTTATTGCACCTGCACGGTCGCCTCGCCGGCGACCAACGGGATCGGCTTCTGTGCGGAATCCTTCGCATTGACCTGAACGACCTGCAACTTGGAAACACCGGGCGCCACGCCCCGCACGACGATCCCGACCAACGTGCCGCTGCCGCCGATGCCAGGGGTATTGGGTTGGCGCGTGGCGGAAATGATGGCTTGGCCTTTTTCCTTGTCAATCCGCTGCACGATGGCGATCTCCTGAGTGCCGCCGGAGAGGAAACTTCCGTGGCGCACCTCCTCGACGGAGATCACCGCCGGGTTGTATTGCAGCAGCATGGGAATGGAGAAGAGGTCCTTGACGTCTTCAATCACCAGGTTGACCGTGATGGTGTCGCCGGGCTTTAGGTTGAGAACAGGCGGTTCGAACCGCAGGCGCGCCGGGCGTGCTTCCGGAGGAGGCGCAGGCGCTTGTGCCTGAGGCGCGGGCGGCTGCGATTGTGGGCGCGGCTGTGGCGGAGGAGGCTGCATGGGGGGCTTCGGTGCTTCCTCGACGCGCCGCACCTGAGGATTGGCGTCGGTCCCCGCGCTTACGGCGCGTAAGTTCGCCGCGCTGATGTCGGGCAGGCGGATGATGCGCGGCGTCAGGACGATCAAAACTTCATTTTCGGCCGTGTCCACGCTTTCACTCGAAAAGAAGTACCGTAAAAAGGGGATCTTCGAAAGTCCGGGCCATCCGCTGATGGACTTTGTCTGCGAGTGCTCCACCAGGCCGCCGAGCACGTTTACTTCGCCTTCACGCAAACGGACGTCGTGTTCAATCTTGCGCTGGCTGATAATCGGCTGCTCGATGCCGCCGATGTTGGTCTTCCCGGTGACTGAGGAAACCTCGATGGAAATCTTCATGCTGACTTCGCGGTTGGTGTGGATGCGCGGCGTGATGTCAATGTTTACGCCCACTTCCTGATACTGAAACTGCGTATTGACCAGCGGGTTGATGACACCACCGACTGTGGGTGCCGTACCGCCCAGACCTGCCGAGAAGCTCCCCGTCGCGATGGGCACGCGGTCGCCGACGCGGAGCTTGGCGGGTTGGCCGTCCACCGCGCGAATCTCGGGGTTTTGGATGATCTTCGTCGCGCTATCGGTCATCAGTGCCAAGGCTTTGGCGCCGGGCAGTGTGAGGCTGTAGTCGGCACTGGAGAGCCGTTGCAGGTCACTCAACTTGATCTGCGAGGTCGTCGAACTGCCCGTACCGCCGGTTCCACCGGTGGGGTTCCGCGGCGTGAATTTCAGGTCCGCGCCCGTCCCTGGCTCAATGCCTAGGTCGCGCATGCGGTCGCGCCGAGCTTGCAGCACGGCCACCTGGATCACCACTTCCGGCTTGGCCTTGTCAATGTCGCGGATGATTTTCTCCGCAAGAGCGATCTTGTCGGGCGTGTCGCGGATGATGATGGCATTCTGGGAGTTTACCTGCTGGATGCGGCGGAACTCGAGCAATTGACGCAGGCCATTGACGATCTCGGTGAGGTCCTGCGGCTGAACGGTGTTCGAGAGGTAGAAGGTCTTGACGACGAATTCCTCGTAGTCGCGCCTCTTTTGTTGCTGGTCCGGGACAACAAAAATGATATTGCCGGCGACCGGCTTCCAAAATGTCTTGCTCTGGAGGGCGACCACGTCGAGGGCCTGTTCGAGAGTCACGTTTGTGAGTTCGGTGGAGATGCGCCGGGGCTGAAAGTCGGCGTCGAAGAGCACCGCAATGCCCGCGAGCTTAGCGATGGTCTCGTAGATGATGTTCGCGTTGTTGGTCAACCGCAGGTTGATCGGTTCGCGGGAAATGGGAGTCAGCTCCGGAGGCTTCTCGAGCAGCATTGCCTCTTCCTGCTGGGTACTCGTTGGCGCTGGCGGCTGAGCCTGTGCCTGCCGGGCCGCCAGCATTTCCATCGTGCGCTTCAGTTCCTGGCCGGCCACGGCGCTCGAGGGGTCAATCGCAGCCGCCTTTTCGAACTCGGCAACGGCCAGTTGCAGTTCACCCCTGTCGCGCAGCTTTTGGCCCTTCGTAACATGGGCCTGTGCCGCCTCGAACCTCAGGTGGGTGGCCTTCAGTCTGTAGGTAACGTTTTGCGGATCGGAGCGCAGCGCTCGCTCGTAGTGGATCAGGGCGGTGTCCAGGTCCTGTAAGGCCTCCGCTTTCTTGCCGGCCTGGAAATCGGCGTTTCCTTTGGGGCATCCGGCCAGCAACAGTGTCGCGCAGACCAGCACCAGCGCATTTTTGTATTGAATCCGCATCATCTCCCTCTATGAGGCCAAAATTCCCGCTGAGTCTAGCACCTGCCTTCGGATGCAGCAAGCCGCCGTATCGCGCCATCTAAAATGTAACCGAAGGGAGCAACATCGCGCCATTTAAGATGTAACCCAACCAAAACGCGTTTTGGAGGAGGACAGGTTGGGGAACCACGGGCGATGGGAGTATCTGCGGGCGATTTATGGGCGC
>JACQDE010000087.1 GCA_016201285.1 Acidobacteriota bacterium
GACGCTCGCTCCGCGAGCTTGGAAATCGCTTCGCGATTTCCACTTTCCCACAGCCACGGCGACGGCCGCCCATCTTCGGTTACATTTCAAATGGCGCGACGATCTGCCCTACGGTTACATTCTTAGATGGCTTGACAGGGCAGAAGGAGGCAGGGGAGGGGAGGCCGCGTTGACAGGGTTCTCTGCGCTCTCTAGGATGGCGGCAGGAGGTTTGATCCCCCATGATTCCTTTCACATCAAAAGTGTCGGGTCGTGTTTTGTTCTCAATTCTCTCGGTCACTTTGATCGCGGCGTTCGTGCTGCCGGACGTGGCGCCGGGACAAGAGAAGGCCCCGCAGCCGGAGAAAGCGCCAACGGCGGCGACGAAGCAGCCCGGCAAGCCCGCGGCTGCGCCGGCAGCGGTGAAGGCGGCCGCCACGCCAACGGTGGCCGAGGCGCGGGCGTTTGTCGAAAAAGTCGAGAAGCGGCTGATGGAGCTTTCCATCAAGTACGGCCAGGCGGACTGGGTGTCGCAGAACTTCATCACCGAAGATACAGAAGCGCTCTCCGCCGACGCGAACAAGGAATTGATTGCAGCGACGACGGAATTCGCGACGCAAGCGACGCGATTTGACGGCCTGAAGCTGCCCGTGGACGTGGCGCGGAAGCTGAAGCTGCTGAAGCTCTCGCTGACGCTGCCAGCGCCGAAAAACGACGCGGAGCGCTCGGAGATCGCGAACCTGGTCGCCTCCATGCAGAGCGACTATGGCAGGGGCAAGTGGTGCCCAGAAGGAAACAAAGAAAAATGTCTGGACCTGGGCGCGCTGAGCCGCATCCTGGCCGAAAGCCGCGACGCGAAGCAACTCCTCGACGCCTGGCGCGGGTGGCACGCCATCGCGCCGCCGATGCGGCAGCGGTACGCGCGCTTTGTCGCACTGGCCAACAAGGGCGCCAGGGAGCTGGGCTTCGCGGATTCGGGCGCGATGTGGCGCGCGAAGTATGACATGACACCCGCCGAATTCGCGAAGGAAGTGGACCGCCTGTGGGGCCAGGTGAAGCCGCTCTACGACGCGCTGCACGCGCACGTCCGCGCCAAGCTGCGCGAGAAGTACGGCGCGGATGTGGCGCCGGAAAACGGGCCGATCCCGGCGCACCTGCTGGGCAACATGTGGGCGCAGCAGTGGGGAAACATTTATCCGCTGGTGGCGCCGCCGGAGCGCGAGAAGACGTTTGACCTGACCGAAATCCTGAAGGCACGCAAGATGGACGAGAAAGAGATGGTGCGGACCGGCGAGCGGTTCTTCACCTCGCTGGGCTTTGCGCCGCTGCCGAAGACATTCTGGGAGCGGTCGCTCTTTACGAAGCCGCGCGACCGCGACGTGGTGTGCCACGCCAGCGCGTGGAGCATCGACTTCAAGGAAGACCTGCGGCTGAAGATGTGCATCGAGGTCACCGAAGAGGACTTCAATACGATCCATCACGAGCTGGGGCACAACTTCTACCAGCGCGCGTACAACCGCCAGCCGCTGCTCTTCCAGGACAGCGCCAATGACGGCTTCCACGAAGCGGTGGGCGATGCGGTGGCGCTCTCCATCACGCCCGAATACCTGAAGCAGATCGGGCTGATCGAAAAAGTGCCGGGTGTCGAAGGCGACCTGGGCTATCTGATGAAGATCGCGCTCGACAAGGTGGCGTTCCTGCCGTTCGGGCTGCTGGTGGACCAGTGGCGCTGGAAGGTTTTCTCCGGCGAGGTGAAGCCCGGCGACTACAACAAAGCGTGGTGGGAGCTGCGCAAGAAGTATCAGGGCGTGGCGCCGCCAGTGACGCGGAGCGAAGCGGACTTCGATCCGGGCGCGAAGTATCACGTGGCGGCCAACGTGCCGTACACGCGGTATTTCCTGGCGCACATTCTGCAATTCCAGATGTTCCGCGCGATGTGCCGCGAGGCTGGGTTCACCGGACCGCTCCACCGCTGCACGATCTACAACAACAAGGCCGCCGGGGCGAAGCTGAATAAGATGCTGGAAATGGGGCTGAGCCGGCCGTGGCCGGAAGCGCTCGAAGCGCTGACCGGTGAAAAGCAACTGGACGCGACGGCGATGCTCGACTACTTCGCACCGCTGAAGAAGTGGCTGGACGAGCAGAACAAAGGGCGCAAGACCGGCTGGTAGCCGCCGGGAAGTATTTGATGACGAGTAACGTGTGCCGGGCGGCACCCCCGCCCGGCATTTGTGTCTTGACTGCAAATGCCTCCGCTGGCTTCGGCTGAAAGTATTATGATAGGCGGCACGGGAGGACAGGCAGCCCGCCCGACCAAACGAACCGCATCCTGCAAGAGACCGGCTTGAACAGCGGAGTGGAAGTGCGTTCGGGTAGCTTCCTGACCACATGAGCAAGTCCACAGGGGGTGCTGCAAGAGCGTTGCAGAGCCCCGAAGATCTGACTGGCGCGACCGTCGGGCGGTTCCTGATCCGCGCGCAGTTGGGCACGGGCGCAATGGGCGAGGTCTATCGCGCCGAAGACACGGTGTTGAAGCGCACCGTGGCGCTGAAGCGCATCGCCCCCACGCTGCAAGCCGATCCCTACTATCGCGACCGCTTTCTCAAGGAGGCCGAGCGCGCCTCCAGCCTCACTCACTCTCGAATTGCCGGCATCTTCGACGTGCTGGAGGACCCGCACGGCACGTTTCTGGTGATGGAGTACGTCGAGGGGCAAACGCTGCGGCAGCGGCTGGGCCGGCCAATGGGCGTCACGGAATTCCTCGGCATCGCCAAGCAGTGCACCGAAGCGCTGGTGGCGGCGCACGAAAAACGCATCGTCCACTGCGATATCAAACCGGAAAACATCCTGCTGACACCGAGCGGCGACGTGAAGGTGCTGGATTTCGGCGTGGCCAAGCGGCAGCCGAAAGCGGACGACGTCACATCGGCGGATACGCTGGACGAGACGCGGCTGAGCGTCGGCGGCACGTTCATTTACATGGCCCCGGAGGTCATGCTGGAACGCGTCATTGACCCGCGCTCCGACCTGTTTTCACTGGGCGTAGTGTTCTACGAGGCGCTGAGCGGGCGGCACCCGTTCCGCGCTGGGAGTCTCGCGGCGACAACGAATCGCGTTCTGCACGAGCCGCCTGCTCCGCTCCGCGAAGTGATTCCCGATTCGCCGCCCGCGCTGAACCAGATCGTCGAGCGGCTGCTGGTGAAGGATCCTGCGGCACGCTACGCGACAGCCGGCGATCTACTGGCGGACCTGCGCGCGTTCGAGCGCGGACTTCCGCTGGCGACGGCGCCGGTGCCAACGCTTCCGGCAGCGCCGCGCCGGTGGATTGTTTGGACCGCGGTGGCAGCCGGCGTGGTTTTGCTCGGCGCGCTGATGGCCGCGCTGCCGCCGGCCCGGCGGTGGGTGGCCGAACGAGCCGGCGTTGCCGTCATGCCGAGGGAAAAGCACGTCGCCGTGCTGCCGTTTGAGGTCGTGGGAGGGGACGCGCAGGCGCAGGCCTTCGCCGACGGGCTGACGTCCACGCTGACGGCAAAACTCGCGCGGTTCACGCAGTCGCAGGCGCTGCAGGTGGTCCCCGCGAGCATCATTCGCAGAAGCCACGTGATGGACGCGGAAAAGGCGCGCACGGAGCTGGGCGTAAACCTGGTGCTGGAAGGCAGCCTGCACCAGCAGGGCGGCAGGGTGCGCGTGACCTATTCTCTGGTGGACGCGCGGAACCGGAGGGTGCTGCAGGCCGACAGCATCACCGAAGCCATGGCCGATCCCTTCGCGATGGAAGACCGCGTGGTGGACGGCGCGCTGCGGATGCTGGAGTTGAAGGTGCAACCGGAGGAGCGCGAGGTGTTAACCGCGCATGGAACCACCGTGGCCAGCGCTTACGATTTCTACCTTCGGGGTCGCGGCTACCTGCAAAATTACGACAAGCCGGAAAATCTGGATGGCGCGGTCAGCGTGTTCGAGCAGGCGTTGAAGCTCGATCCTGACTATGCGCTTGCCTATGCTGGCCTGGGTGACGCGTACTGGCTGAAATACGAAGCGCACAACGAGGCGCGCTGGGTAGAGGCGTCGCGGAAAGCCTGCGAACGCGCACAGAGCCTGAATGCAAAACTGCCGGAAGCGCACGTCTGCCTGGGCACGCTGCACGTCGGAACCGGGAAATATGAAATGGCGGTCCAGGCTTTCCAGAAAGCGCTGGAGACCGACGCGCTGAATGACGACGCGTATCGGGGGCTGGCGCGCGCCTACCAGCGGCTGGGCCAAGCGGCGGAGGCGGAGCAGGTCCTGCAGAAGGCGATCAGCGTGCGCCCGCACTACTGGGCCGGTTACAACTGGCTGGGCGTTTTTTATTGGCGCGAGGGACGCCTGGGCGAAGCCACGAAGATGTTCGAGCAGGTGGTGAAACTCACGCCGGATAGTTTCCAGGCGCACTACAACCTGGGAGCGATGTACCTGGTGCAGGGCCGGTATCCGGAGGCCATCACCACGCTGGAGCGCTCGATCGCGCTGCGGCCCACCGCTGAGGCGCACTCCAACCTGGCCACGGCCTATTTCGGCCTGCGGCAATACGCGGATGCGGCGCGAACCTACGAGCAGGCCCTGCAGATTGACCGGAGCGATTTCATCGTCTGGGGCAACCTGGGTGAAGCCTATTACTGGGCGGAAGGCCGGCGTGGCGAGTCCGCCGAAGCATTCCGCAGGGCGATCGCGCTGGCCGAGGAGAAGCGGAAGGTCAACCCGCGCGACGCCTACGTGCTGGGCAACCTGGCGTTCTACCACGCGATGCGGGGGGAGAAAGAGGCGGCGCTCAATTTCCTCCGGCGCGGCTTCACAGCGGCGTCCAAGGGCGCGGGCGTGCAATTCAAGGCAGCGCTGGTGTACGCGCAATTCCGGGACACCGAACGGACGCTCGAATGGCTCGAGAAGGCCCTGGCGGCCGGCACGTCGGTTCCGACCGTCCGCGATCACCCGATTTTCGACTTCCTGCGGCAGGATCCGCGCTTCCAGCGGCTGTTGCAGAAGAAATAGTCCTTCAGAGCGGCGGCCGAGTCTGTTATGCTCCCCGCCATCAATCCTGAAAACTGAGTTCTATATGAGGCCCGGGCCCAAATTCCCTTGATCGAAGGAGGAAAAATGTCTGTCCAGAACAATCGGAAAAGGAGCCGGCGGGCGCTGTGGCCGGCCACGCTGGCGGTGGCACTTGCTCTCCTGCTTCTCGGCAGCGCGCTGGTCGCGACGCGGCAGGCGGGGGCCAGTCCGGCGGCGCCGCCGGCTTTGCAGCCCAAGGCAACGAATGCGCCATCGTCGGCCACCCTCACCGTCACCATTACCCCCGGAAAGAATTCGGGCGATCCGCCGACCGTCACTCCGAGTTCGGTGACCGTGGGGAAGAATGAGGAGGTGGAATGGGTCTGCTCGACGGGGTGTGACTTCGATGTGGAGTTCGATCCGGCGAAGAAGCCGTTCAAAGACCACGGGTTCAACAAGAACAAGAACAAGTCCGGCACGCCCACCGGGCCAGCCGGCAAATACAAGTACAGTGTCACGGTCGACGGCGGGACGCTGGATCCGGACGTGATTATCAAGGGCTGATAAAAGTGGGACGGGAAAAGGGAACGGGCAGGCAGGCTGGAAACACCCGCTTCGCCCCGGAGCAGTTTCCCGTCCTCACTTGCCGAGAAGCTTCTCGAAGGCGGCCTCGTCGAGGATGGCGACGCCGAGGGACTTGGCCTTGTCGTACTTCGAGCCGGGCTCGGCGCCGACGACGACGTAGTCTGTCTTCTTGCTCACCGAGGATGTGACTTTCGCGCCGTGGCTCGAGACGAGTTCGCCGGCCTGCTCACGGGTGTACGTGCTCAGCTCACCGGTAAAGACGAATGTTTTTCCCGCCAGGCGCGTGCCTTTCGGCGCTTTGCGCTCTTCTTTTACATTGAGCCCGGCTTCGACCAGACGCTTCACCAGTTTCTTGTTTGCGGATTCGGAGAAAAACTCGACGATGCTGGCGGCGACCTTCGGGCCAACCTCGTGCACTTCGACGAGCTGCTCCTCCGAGGCGTCTTTCAGCGCTTCGAGCGAACCGAAGTGCTCGGCGAGGAGCTGCCCGGTGCGCTCGCCGACGAAGCGGACGCCGAGCGCGTAGATGAGACGAGAGAGGCCGAGCTTCTTGCTGGCCTCGATTTCGTCGAGCAGGTTTTGTGCGGACTTCTCCGCCATGCGCTCGAGCGCAGCCAGCGACTCAAGCTTCAGGTGATAGAGATCGGCGACGTCGCGAACCATCTCCTTGTCCACGAGTTGGTCCACGATTTTTTCGCCGAGGCCGTCAATGTTCATGGCGTGGCGGCCGGCGAAGTGGAGGAGCGATTCCTTGCGCTTGGCCGGGCAGGCGGCGTTAACGCAGCGGTAAGCGACTTCGTCTTCCGCTTTGTGGATGCGGCTGCCGCACTCGGGGCATTTTCCCGGCATTTCAAACGGGCGCCGCTCCTTCCCTTCCTGCACGACTTTCACGACGTGCGGGATCACTTCACCGGCGCGTTCGATGAGCACGGTGTCGCCGATGTGGACGCCGAGGCGCTCGACCTCGTCCAGGTTGTGCAGCGTCGAGCGGCTGACGGTAACGCCGCCGACCTGCACCGGCTCGAGCACGGCCACCGGCGTAAGCGCGCCGGTGCGCCCGACCTGCACGATGATGTCGTTGACGACGGTGGTTTCCTGCCGCGCGGGATATTTGTAGGCGATGGCCCAGCGCGGGGCTTTCGCCGTGGCGCCGAGCTCGGTCTGAATGGCGGCTTCGTCCACTTTGACGACGATGCCGTCAATTTCGTAGGGCAGCTTTTCGCGCTTTTCTTCCCAGCGGGCGCAATACTTCTCGACTTCCTCGACAGAACGGCAGGCGGCGAAATCGGCGCAGACGCGGAACTGCATCTGCTTCAGCGCCGCGAGCGAGTCTGAATGCCGTTTGAGCGGCAGGCGGCCGTCCACCAGAAGCAGATAGGCGTAGAAGTCCAGCCGGCGCGAGGCGGTGACGCCGGGGTCGAGCACGCGTACGGCGCCGGCGGCAGCGTTCCGCGGGTTGGCAAAACGCTTGCCGCCCTGCTCCTCCTGCTGGCGGTTGAGTTGCTCGAAGGCTTTGCGCGTCATGATGATTTCGCCGCGGACTTCGAAATCGCGCGGGATGCGGTGTTTCTTCAAGACGTCGCGATCCACGCTCAGAGGAATCGAGCGGATCGTTTTAACGTTGGGCGTGACGTCCTCGCCGGTCGAGCCGTCGCCGCGGGTGACGCCGCGCACGAGGACGCCGTCTTCGTATTGCAGTGAAATGCTGAGGCCGTCGAACTTGTGCTCACAAACGTAGTCCACGCGCTCGCGGCCGATGCCTTCGCGCACGCGGCGGTCGAAGTCGCGCAACTCGTCGCAGGAATAGGCGTTCTCCAGGCTGAGCATCGCGCGGGAGTGGCGGACGCTTAGAAACCCTTCGCGCGGCGTGCCGCCGACGCGCTGCGTGGGTGAATCCGGCGTGACCTGCTCCGGGTGCCCGGCTTCGAGCGCCTTGAGCTGGTTCATGAGCTTGTCAAACTTCGCGTCGGAAATCTCCGGCTCGTCGAGGACGTAATAGCAATATTCGTGATGGCGGATTCGCTGGCGCAGCCGAGCGATTTCTTTGGCAGCCGTTTTGGCAGATGACATGCATCGCCCTCAGGGGAACAGTGGCGGTCCGACAGCGCGGATATTATACAATGCGCGCGAATTGGCCGGGTCGCGTAGCGTAGGGGCCCGATCCTGAAGCCTCGGGACCGGGCCCCCACAAAATCAATGATGCTCACAGGAATCCGGGATGCGGTGATCCTCTATAACCCTGCGGCGGGGCGCGGGCAGCACCGCCGGCAGGTGCAACTGGAGCGCGCGCAGCAAATCCTGAAGCAAGCGGGAATTCTGGCGGAGCTGGAGGCGACGACAGGGCCGGGCTCCGCGACCGCGCAGGCGCGGAACGCAGTGGCCGACGGCCGGCAGCTCGTCATCGTCTGCGGCGGCGACGGCACGATCAACGAAATCGTCAACGGGCTGGCGGGCAGCCAGGTTCCGATGGCAGTGCTGCCCGGCGGAACCGCCAACGTGCTGGTGAAGGAATTGTCGCTTCCGTGGGACATCCCGCGCGCGGCCGAGCGGCTGGCGCGGGGCACGCCGCGGCGAATGGCTCTGGGCGTGGCGCTTTCATCGGAGATTCCGGGCGGGCGGCGATATTTCATCAGCCTTGCCGGCGCAGGGCCGGACGGAAAACTGGTGAACGCCGTCGATCTCGAAACGAAGCGCCGGATGGGAATTCTGGCGTACTGGTTCGAGGGGTTCCGGCAACTTTTCCAGTATTCTTTTCCGTCCTTCCGCGTGATCACGGCGGAACAGGAGCACACGGCCACGCTGGTCGTGGCAGGGCGCACGAAGCATTACGGCGGGCCGGTGAGGATCACCACCGAAGCGAGCCTGTTCGAGGACCACTTCGAGGTGCTCGCGGCAACATCGCAGAGCCACTGGCGGTACGCGACAAACCTGGTGAAGCTGCTCGCCGGGTACATGCGCGGAACGCCCGGCAACTACTACTGGAAGACGACGTCAGTGCGGTGCGAGGCGACCGGCGGCGAAGACATCTGGGCGCAAGTGGATGGGGAACCGATTGGGCGGCTGCCGGTGGAGTTCAAGATCGTTCCCGATGCGCTGACGTTGGTGGTGCCGGGAGAAAGTTGAAGAGTGGCAGAGTTAAAGAGTTAAGAAAGAGGCGGAGAAAAACAAAGTGGAACCGCTAACGCATGGGCTGACGTCACTGGCGCTGGGGCGCGCGGGCTTGAACAAGGTGACACGCATGGCCACGCCCATGCTGCTGGTGGCCGGCTACGCGCCGGACGTGGATTGGATCACGTACTTCATGGGCGCGCCCGCGATGTTTCATTACCGCCGCGCGATCACGCACTCGCTGGCGGGCGCGGCGGCGCTGGCGGCGATCGTTGCTGCGAGCTTCTGGTGGTGCGGACGGAAGCATCCGACCGCGCCGGTGCGCTTCGGGCGGGCGCTCGCGGTGTGCGGCGTCGGCGCGGGCAGTCACCTGCTGCTCGACTTGCCGAACCGGTACGGGCTGCGGCTGCTCTGGCCGTTTCGCGACACATGGCTTGCGTGGGACATCATCGAGACGGTGGACCCGTGGATGCTCGTTGCGCTGCTGCTCGGCTTGCTGCTGCCGGCGCTTTTCCGGCTGGTGAGCGAAGAAATCGGCGCGCGGCCGGAGCGGCGCGGTCCGCAGCGCGGCGCGATTGTGGCGCTGGCGCTCGTGACGGCGTACGCCACCGGGCGGTTCGTGCTGCACGATCGCGCGGTGCAGGTTTTGTACGGGCGGCTTTACCACGGCGCTGCGCCGCTGGCCGTCGAGGCGTTTCCTTCGCACGTGTCGCCGTTTGCGTGGCGGGGTATCGTCGAGACGGAAAACACGATTGAAGAGGTGGACGTACGCATCGGCCCCGGCAGCCACTTCGATCCCGACCGCGGCGTGACGAACTACAAGCCGGAACCTTCGCCGATGCTCGAAAACGCGAAACGCACGCGCACCGTGGGACAATTCCTGAAATTCGCGCGGTTCCCGATGGCGCGCGTGACGCGGCTGCGGGAGGGCTACCGCGTGGAGTTGCGCGACCTGCGCTTCTCGAACGACTCGACCCGCTGGGGCGGGTACATCGCCGTCGTGGAAATGGACGGCGAGATGAGAGTGCTGAAGGAATTGATCCGCTCGGTGGCGCAGAAGAAGCAGGAAACGCGATAACCGGCGGCGGTCAGGCCCGCGGCTGCGTGGGGCGGAAGGCGTGGCGGGTCACGAGCCAGCTCAGGGCGACCAGGCCGAGCAGGAGCAGCGTGAATCCCAACGGATGCTGCTTTAACCAGTCAAAGGCGTGATCGCCATATCGCACAGCGAGTAATCCCTCCCCGAAATAGCGGAAACCCCGGCCGAGAAGCAGAGCGACGACGAACGTGCGGAGCCTCATCTGAAACACGCCGGCGGCGATGACAAAGGCCTTGAACGGCATCGGCGGCGGCAGGATGGACGGAATGGCAATACTGAGGAAGTCGTTCTTGTCCACCCAGTCGCGGATGCGCTGGGCGCGGTGGCCGGCGGCTTTCCGGAACATCACTTCCCCGCCCTTCTTCGCCAGGTAATAAAGGAAGAGGCTGCCGGTGAGGGAGCCGAGCGTGGCCATCAGAGCGTAAAAGGGCATGAGCGCGGGCGAGTCAATGGAGTAGCGGATGACGAGAAAATCGTTGATGACAGGAAGGGAGAGGACCGAAGAGTCCAGAAACGCCGCCAGAAAGATGCCGAAGCCGCCCAGGGACTGAAGAAAAGCAACGAAGGACTTCAACCAGGCAGGGAGTTTGTCGAGGTTCATTGTGCGGTCGGTCGCCTCATGCCAAAAGCGGACATTGTAGCAGAGAAGCGGCGTCCTTGACGGATTTGCGGAATACCCCCTACAATCAGCTTTTTGCGTGGTGGCCGTCTTTCAGCCTGCAGAGCGTTTCCTGAGAAATTCGCAAATCGGAGGAATGATGTCAGCGGAAGCATGGGTTTGGTTTGTGATGATTGCGAGCGCAGGCTCGCTGTTGATGGCCGCGCTCTTCACGCGCCAGGTGCTGGCCGGCGCGGTCACTGGGCTGGTTGATGCCCGGGTGTTCGGAAGCCGCATCGCAAAGATTTCCACGGTGGCAGTTCTCGGCCTGCTGGGCGCAACCCCCGCTCTGGCTGGGCCAACCGGCGGCGGCGAGGCCAGCCTGAAGCTCCCGGACCTCTCCCAAGTCGAGTTCCTCGGGGTGGATGGTCACCGGCTGTTGATGTTCGGAATTCTGTTCTGCGCCTTCGGCCTCGGGTTTGGAATGATGATTTACACGCGGCTGAAAAACCTGCCCGTGCATCGCGCGATGCGAGAAGTTTCCGAACTGATCTACGAGACCTGCAAGACCTACCTGATCACCCAGGGCAAATTCCTCCTCCTGCTTGAGATCTTCATCGCCATCATCATCATTCTCTATTTCGGCGTGCTGCTGAAGTTCGAGGCCATCCGGGTGGCCATCATTCTGCTTTTCAGCCTGGTGGGAATCGGCGGGAGTTACGGTGTGGCCTGGTTTGGGATCCGCGTGAATACCTTTGCCAACTCGCGGACCGCGTTCGCCGGGCTTCGCGGCAAGCCGTATCCGATCCATCACATTCCACTGGAAGCCGGGATGAGTATCGGCATGATGCTGATCAGCGTCGAGCTGTTGATGATGCTGTTCATCCTGCTGTTCATTCCCGGCGACTACGCCGGACCGTGCTTTATCGGCTTCGCCATCGGCGAATCGCTGGGCGCGGCGGCGTTGCGCATCGCCGGCGGTATCTTTACGAAGATTGCGGACATCGGCTCCGACTTGATGAAGATCGTGTTCAAGATTAAGGAAGACGACGCGCGCAACCCCGGCGTGATTGCCGACTGCACAGGCGACAATGCGGGCGATTCGGTGGGTCCAAGCGCAGACGGTTTTGAAACCTACGGCGTCACCGGCGTGGCGCTGATCACGTTTATCCTGCTCGGTGTGAAGAACCCGACAGTCCAGGTGCAATTGCTCGTGTGGATTTTCGTGATGCGCATCGTGATGCTCGTAGCCAGCGCTGCCGCCTATTTCATCAACGGCGGCATCACCAAAGCCAAGTACGAAAATACCGATCACATGAACTTTGAGGCGCCTTTGACGTCGCTGGTCTGGATCACCTCCTTCGTTTCCGTCGCGCTGACCTATGTAATTTCGGCGCTGGTCATTCCCAGCCTCGGCGGCGACACGACGCAGTGGTGGAAACTGGCGACAATCATCTCCTGCGGCACGCTCGCCGGCGCCATCATCCCGGAACTGGTGAAGGTGTTCACGTCCACCGAGTCGCGCCACGTGAAGGAAGTGGTCACCTCCGCGGAGGAAGGCGGCGCGTCGCTGGGCATCCTTTCGGGGTTCGTAGCGGGGAATTTTTCGGCTTATTACCTGGGCCTGACGATGGTTGTGCTGATGGGCATCAGTTACTTCATGGCTCTGATGGGGATTGGGAACCTGATGATTGCCGCGCCGGTGTTTGCCTTCGGCCTGGTGGCGTTCGGGTTCCTCGGCATGGGTCCGGTCACGATTGCAGTGGACTCCTACGGCCCGGTGACGGACAACGCGCAGTCGGTCTATGAACTCTCGCTGATCGAGCAGATCCCGAACATCCAGCAGGAGATCAAAAAAGATTTTGATATGGACGTGAACTTTGGCCGCGCGAAGGATTTACTTGAAGCCAATGACGGCGCGGGCAACACCTTCAAGGCCACCGCCAAGCCGGTGCTCATCGGCACGGCGGTGGTGGGCGCCACGACCATGACCTTTTCCATCATCATGGCGCTGACGAACGGGCTGACCGAAAACGTGGATAAACTCTCGCTGCTGCACGCGCCCTTCGTGCTCGGCTTCATCACCGGCGGCGCGATGATCTACTGGTTCACCGGCGCGTCCACCCAGGCCGTGACCACCGGCGCTTACCGCGCGGTAGAGTTCATCAAGGCCAACATCAAACTCGAAGGCGTGGAGAAGGCTTCGGTCGCCGACAGCAAGAAAGTAGTCGAAATCTGCACGCAGTATGCGCAAAAGGGCATGCTGAACATTTTCGTGGCGGTGTTTTTCGCCACGCTCGCTTTTTCCTTTCTGGAGCCCTTCTTCTTCATCGGCTACCTGATCTCAATTGCCACCTTCGGACTCTATCAGGCGATCTTCATGGCCAACGCGGGCGCCGCGTGGGACAACGCCAAGAAAATCGTGGAGGTCCAGCTCAAACAGAAAGGCACCGACCTCCACGCGGCCACGGTGGTGGGCGACACAGTAGGCGATCCTTTCAAGGACACTTCGTCCGTGGCGCTGAATCCGGTGATCAAGTTCACCACCCTCTTCGGCCTGCTGGCGGTGGAGCTGGCGGTCAAGCTGACCTCGGAAGCCGGCAGTGGGCTGACGCATTCGCTGGCGGCCGTGTTTTTCGCGGTATCGTTTTGTTTCGTGTACCGCTCGTTCTACAGTATGCGTATTCCCGTGGTTGAGGAAACGACGGCAAGAGGGCGCGCGCACGGAGACTGACGGCACGACCACACGGGGGATTGTGCCGCTGTTTCTGTAAACAAGCGGTCAGCGTTCGGCGATCAAGAGAAATGGAAACGGGGCGGGAGAACTCCCGCCCCGTTTCTGTTGGTAGAGACAGACCGATGTGTCTGCCCCCAGACGGTCGGCCACTCCCGAAACTTCGGGAGGGCCGCTCCTACTTCTTCTCGCCCTTCTTGCGCCATTCCTCGAGGGTCATCAGTTTCAGGGGTTCGAGCTTCTTCTTTTCCAATACGGAATTAACGCCCGCCAGCTCGCTGCTGGTGACGCCGTCGAACTGAGAGGAAGCGCCCTGGAGGTCTTTCTCGAGCACGGTCATGCGCTCGAGCTGCGACTGCGTGGGGCGTCCTTCGTAGCCATTGACCATGCCGTAGAGCGAGAGGATTTTCTCGCGGAGGCGGATTTCGCCGCTGATGCCGCCGCCTTCGTGAGTGCTGACCAGAGTTTTCCGCAACTTCTCGAGGTTGGCGACGAAAGTCTCGAGGCGCGCCTTGAGGGGGTCGCCCTTGGGGAGTTGTCCGGCGCGGGCGTTGGCTTTGTCGCGCAAATCCACCAGCGATTCGGCAACGAAGGTGAGCCGCTCGATCATCTGGTAGAGCTTGAGCGCCGTCTGCCGCGCAAGGGTGCGGTCCTCGGCGGTATGCTTCGAGCGGGGGTCGGCGACGAGCTTGACCTGCGTGGTGTAGGTATCCTTCCCTTTCGTCATCCTGACCGTGTAGGTCCCTTCCGGGATGAGCGGGCCGATGAGCGAGAACAGATCCCCGCCGAGCTCGGTGGCGGGCGGGGCCTTGGGCGGCTTCAGGCGCATCGGCCAGTCGAAGCGGTTCAGCCCGCGGCGACGGTTGCCCGGCGCGGAGTACATCACCGCGCCCTTCGCATCGAGGATGTCAATGCGCAGGTCGCCGAACATGTGCCGCTTCTTCAGGTAGTAGTTGAGCGAGGCGTCGCCCTCGGGCGAATAGGCGGTGTACTCGGCGTCGCCGTCGAAGCGCTGCTCGCCGGCGGGGATGCGGAGCACCGAGGGCTGGCCTTCAAGGAAGGCGACCTCGGATTCAATCACCGCCGGGGTGAGCTTGCGCAGCGGCGTGACATCGTCCACCACGTAGATGCCGCGGCCGTGCGTGGCGATGATCAGGTCGGCCTCGCGCGGATGAATGGCGAGATCGCGCACCGCCACCGGCGGTAGACCACCGGTGAACTGCGCCCAGTTCGCGCCGTCGTCAAAGGAGACGAACAGCCCGAACTCGGTGCCGAGGAAGAGCAGGGTTGGATTCACCATGTCTTGCCTGATGACGTGCGCGTAGCCTTTGACATCGGCCGTGGCCAGCGACTGCCAGGTCTGGCCGAAGTCGCGCGTGCGATAAACGTAGGTCTTCATGTCGCCGAGCGTGTGGCCGTCAAAGGTGGCATAGGCAGTGCCCTCGTCAAAGTGGCCGGCCTCGACGCTGGAAACCCATGTGCTGGGCGGCAAGCCGGGGACACCCTTCACCATGTTGGTCCAGGTTTTTCCGGTGTCGCGCGTGACTTGCAGATTGCCGTCGTCAGTGCCCGCCCAAATTACGCTGGCGTTTTTCGGCGACGCGCTGATGGCGAAGATGGTGCAATGGTTTTCGGCGGTGCTGTTGTCGGTGGTGAGCCCGCCGGATTCCTCTTGCTTCAGCTTCTGCGGATCATTCGTCGTCAGGTCGGGCGAAACGCGCTCCCAGGATTCGCCGCGGTCGCGCGAGCGGAATAAATACTGCGCGCCGATATAGAGCGCGCCGGTCTGCGTGGGGCTCAAGTGGATGGGCGTGTTCCAGTTGAAACGCAGCTCGGGCTCGCCCTGCCGGGCAAAGGGATAGATGTTTTTCGTCTCGAGCGTGGAGCGACGGACGCGCTGGAGCTTACCGCCCTGCCATTCGACGTACACCAGGTCCTGGTCCTGCGGATCCACCAGGGCCCAGAAGCCGTCGCCGAAGCCGACGGTGCGCCAATGGCGGCTGGAGATGCCGCCAGTGTGCTGCGACGGGCCCATCCAGGTGCCGTTGTCTTGCAGCCCGCCATAGACGTTGTAGGGCTGATCCATGTCGTAGCTGACGTGATAGAACTGCGAAACCGGGAGTGTACCCACCAGCCGCCAGCGCGAGCCGCGGTCGTAGGAGATGTACACGCCGCCGTCGGTGCCCTCTATCAGGTGGTTCGTGTTCTTCGGGTTGATCCAGATGGCGTGATGGTCGCTGTGCACGCCGGGGCCGGTGGCGGCATCGCCGATGGAGATGCCGCTGAACGTCTTGCCGCCATCGTCGCTCACGGTGAGCATGAAGCCCGGCTTATAGACGCGGTTGAAGTCCTTGGGGTCCACAGCGAGCGTAGCGAAATAGAACGGCCGGGACTGGATGTTGCCGGAGGAATTGATCTCCGTCCAGTTTTCGCCGAGGTCGTCGGAACGGTAGAGCGCGGTTTTCTTCGCTTCAACGACCGCGTACACAACGTTGGGCCGCGACGAAGCCACGGCGATCGCGATGCGCCCGAGGTCGCCGACAGCAATACCTTTGCGCACGGGGCGCCAGGTGGCGCCGCCGTCGGTGGACTTATAGAGGCCGCTGCCGGGACCGCCGGACGTGAATGTCCACGGCCTGCGTCGCGCCTGCCACATGCCGGCATAGAGGATTTTCGGCTCCTGGGGGTCCATGGCGATGTCCGAACAGCCGGTGTCTTCGTTGACGAACAGGACCTTCTCCCACTTCTGCCCGCCATCGGTGGTGCGGAAGACGCCGCGCTCGGCGTTCGAGTTCCACAGGTGGCCGAGCGCGCAGACGTACACCGTCTTGGAATCGCGCGGGTGCACGAGGATGCGGCTGATGTGCTCGGTGTCGACGAGGCCCAGCGCCTGCCAGTTGTCGCCGCCGTCGGTGGTTTTGTACACGCCGGTGCCGACGGAGACGCTGTTGCGCACCCAGGATTCGCCGGTGCCGACCCATACCGTTTCCGGATTCGACGGGTCGATGGCCACCGCGCCGATGGACTGCGTCTGCTTGTCGAAGACGGGCTTGAACGTGATGCCGCCATTGGCGGATTTCCACACGCCGCCGCTGGCCGAGCCGACGTAAATCGTGAGGCGGTCGCCGGCATAGGCGTCAATGGCGGCGATGCGCCCGCTCATCGCGGCGGGCCCCAGCGGGCGCGCGGAGATTCCCTCGAGCATTTCGGAAGTGATTTTCACGGACTGCGCGGCGGCCGAAAGCGTGAGCACCACAGAAGCCGCAGCCAGCCAGACAATGGCACGAAGACGAAGATGGGAGGTCATCGCAGAGGTCTCCTTACGATGGATTGTGCGGGCGCCTTTTCCTGAGCCGCTTGTGGAAAAACGCACCGACAGAAGGCAGTTTGCTTCAGATAGGTTGCGGCCGAATTGATTTTGGGCATCTTCGGGATGCGCGGACGGGCGGGCAGCCCGTCCCACCGCGTTTTTCAACAAGCGGTTAGAAAACGGCCGGGGGGCTGGTCCCGGCGGGCTTGGGCCCGGCGGGCTTCACCTCCGGCATCTTGAAGCGTGCGTCATCGAGCGCGACATTGAGTTCGATTTTATCGATGGAAATCTTCTGCTTTTGCGGGCTGCCTTTCCTGCCGAACTCCGTCACGTGCGGCAAGATCAGGCCTTGCACTTCCTTGTAGTCGCCGAGGGAGGTTTCGATTTCCAACTCGTTGCCACGCACCATGCGCCTAGCGGTCATGCGGATTTCAAGCCAGGAATCGGCCTCCAGAAAAATAAAGCTGACGTCGCCTTCCTTCCGGGTGAGCTTGAGTTTGTAACACTCGGTGCCCTCGACAGTTTCCTTGCCCATCAACTCCACCTGGTGGCCCTTCGCTTTGTATTCCATCAGCGGCCCTTCGAGATCGGCCTGCTCCCGGACCTCCTTGAGATCGTCCGCCGAAAGCGGCTCGGGATCCTCCTTGCCCATAAAGGGCATGATCTGCCAACCCATGGCGCCGTCGTAGGCCTGCACGGCGGTCATCCCCTGGAAGGTGAACTCCATGCGCAACTGCATGGGCCGCTTGACTTCAATCGTGATGGGCGCTTCCAGCCCCTGTCCGAGCGTCATCCGGCCCGACAAGCGCATGGACCTTACAGCCTTGAGTTTGTCCGGCCCACCGTGGGCCTGAATGTTCTTGGAAATCACTTCGTCCACGGTCTGCGCCGCGGCCGGCATACACAACAGCAAAACCCCCACCAGAAAGGTCAGCATCGTTCTGCGCATCGATTGTTCTCCTGGAAAGCTCGGTGAATCGGCAGCCACACCCCACCGGCAATATATGTTTACGTTCGGAAAGTGTCAAATGTTGCAGGGCGATGCACGAATTGTTGATTGACCCTCCCCTGGCCTATCCTCTAGGATTTGCGCCGGACACCTGAGCAAATGACCACCGCAAGCGCCTCGACCCCGAGCGCAGTTCCCCACGCCAGCGAAAGTACCCGATTCAAGAAGCTGAAACTCGGCGGATTTGTGGCCGTGCTGTACGCCTACTGCGCGGCCGGGCCGTTCGGCTTCGAAGAAATGATCTCCACGTCGGGGCCGGGGATGTCGCTCATCTTCCTGCTGGCGGCGCCGTGGCTGTTCAGCCTGCCGATGTCGCTGGCGACATCCGAAATGGCCACGGCGATGCCGGTCGAAGGCGGCTTCTACCGCTGGACGCGCGCGGCATTCGGCGACTTTTGGGGCTTCCAGTGCGGCTGGTGGAACTGGACGGGCACGTTTCTGATGAACGGTGCGTACGCGGTTGTGCTCGCCGATTACACTTCTCAACTCTTCCCTTCCCTCAATGGCGGCTGGCGGCACTGGCTGACGGCGCTGTTTTTTCTGGCCGTGGTCGCATGGGTGAACATTCGCGGAATTCAGGTGGTCGGCGGAGTCACCGTGGCGCTGCTGCTCACAGTGCTTGTGCCGGTGGCGGTGTTCACGCTGCTGGGATTTGTGAAGATGCAGGTGAACCCATTCGTGCCGCTCACGCCGCCGGGCAAGCCGTGGCGCGAAGTGTACGGCGTGGGGCTGGCGCTGGCGTTGTGGCTCTACTCCGGCTACGAACAGCTCTCGACCATCACCGAGGAAGTCGAGAACCCGCCGCGAAATTTTCCGCTGGGTCTGGCCATCATGGTGCCGCTGGCGATGGTGACGTTTTTCCTGCCGATTGCCGCGGGCATCGGCGCGGGCGCGGACTGGCAAAAGTGGACGACGGGCTACTTGGTCACTGTGGCTCGCGGCGTAGGCGGGGAGCCGCTGGCGTGGGCCATGTTCAGCGCGGCGATGATTGCGGTGTTGCTCGGACTGCAAAGCACGCTGCTCAGCTCCACGCGGCTGCCGTTCACTATGTCCGAGGACGGATACTTCCACGCGTCGTTCGCGAAGCTCGACGAACGCTACCGCACGCCGGTGCAGGCCATTGTGCTGACGTCGGCCATCTGCGCGGGGCTGGCGGTCTTCAGCCTGCCGAAGTTGATTGCGACGTACATGTGGCTGCGCGTGGCCACGTCGGTGCTCACGCTGCTTTCCGTTTGGCGGCTGCGGCGGACGCGCCCGGAGATGCCGCGCGGGTTCCGCATCCCCGGCGGCGAAGTAGGTGTAGCCGCGGTAGTGATTGTGCCGTCGCTACTGTTCGCGTGGTTGCTGATCAATAGCGACACGTCGGCGCTGATCTGGGGGCCGGCATCGCTGGCGCTGGGGCCGGTGGCGGCGGTTTTCCTGTTGAAGAAAAAGGCGTCGGCGTAAAGCCGCCGCTCCATTTGGGCGGACACACAAGGCCGCCCCTACAATGTAATCACGCCTTCAGGACGCCGAGGAATTCCTTCGAGTTTACGGAGAAACCGGGGAACACCGTGGAGAGCGCGGCGTGGCCCATGTGGCGCGCGAGCAGTTCGCTGAGCACGGTGCGGAAGTCGGTGGTGAGCGCGAGATCGCGGCCCTCGTAGAGCTGCCCCGCGCCGAGGCCGGGCCATTTGCCGTGCACCTTCCCGCCGTTCACATCGCCGCCCATGACGAACATGCAGTTGGCGTGGCCGTGGTCTGTGCCGCGGGTGCCGTTTTCGGCGGCAGTGCGGCCGAATTCGGACATGGTGACGAGCACGATGTCTGCCATGCGGTCGCCGAGGTCGCGGTGGAACGCGGCGAGCCCTTGTCCGAGATCGCGCAGCAGGTTGGAAAGCTGGCCCTGCACGGCACCTTCATTGACGTGGTGGTCCCAGCCGCCGCTGTCGAGGAAAGCGACCTCGAGGCCGATGTTGGCCTTGATGAGCTGTGCCACCTGAAGGAGGTTCTGACCAAAGCGGCCCTGCGGATAGGTCGCGCCGTTTTCCGGCTGGTAGCGCTGCGGATTAGCCTTGCGCAGCATGTCAATCGCTTCAAACGTTTCCGTGCCGGTGCCGCGCAGCGCCTTGTCCACGGTCTGCGCATAAACGGCTTCGAAGCCGCCTTCGACCATCGGCGACGCGGCCATCATCTGGAATTGGCGCACGTCGGGCAGGGCAACCGCCGGTGCCGCGCCCTTGAGCGCGCGCGGGAGATTCGTGCCCATCGCCACGGCGCGAAACGGCGTGGCGGCCTCCACCTTCTCGGTTTGCAGCGCGCGGTTCAGCCAGCCGTCCTCGGTGCTTTTGCGGCCGGGTGTGCCGGATTCCATGTAGTCCTGCGCGTCAAAGTGCGAGCGCGTTGTATCGGGCGAGCCCGCGGCGTGCACGATGGCCAGCTGCTTCTGCTTGAAGAGTGGTTCGAGCAGCGCAAGGCTGGGATGCAGCGCGAAAAAACCGTCGAGATCGATAGCGGTTTGCTGATCGCCCCGACCAGGTCGGGGCTGCGGGATGGCGATGGTCGGGCGCAGGCGGTAGTAATCGGATTCGCCGTAGGGGATGACGGCGTTCAGGCCGTCCATCGCGCCGCGCTGGAAGAGCACGACGAGAATCTTGCGCTTCCCGCCCGCGGGCAGCGGAGATGCCAGCACCGCGCGCGTCAGGAATGACGGCATCGCGGAAAGGCCCACCATGGCGACGCCGGAGGATTTTAGAAAATAGCGGCGTGTGATGTTCATTTTCAGCCTCCCGACAGCGGGCCACCAACCTGCGGCGGGGTAAACTCGGCGCTACGGCAGGCGCGGCCCCGAAACGTCGGGCTTCGTCCCTGCGAAGAGCCGGCGGGACCCTTCGGCTTCGCTCAGTGCATACGCCGGCGCTACCGGCGCTGGAATTCGGGCGAGCCGAGGACGAGGCCGGCGATCATGCCGGCGTCCACGGACTTCATCGAATCATCCAGCGCGGCCTGTCCCGCAATGCGGGACGGGTCCGTCAACTGTTTCTCGAGCGTGGCGCGGGTCTCGGCTGAAACCTGGCCCGCCAGGAAAATCTGAACGGCGCGGTCGAGCGCTTTCTTCGCATCGGCAGTATTCTCCGCGCCAAGCAGCGAGGCGATATCCACGCGCGCGCCGCGCATGTGATTTGCGGAAAGCTCCATGGCGTAATTCAGCCGGTTCAGGAGCGCGCCGGTGTTCACCCACGTTTCGGCCTTGTCGGAATAGCCGGTGGGCGGCTGGCAGAGGTAAAGCGGCTCGCCGATGCGCCCGGTCCAGAGCACCATGGCGATGGGCGCGCTGACGTCCGCGCCCAGGGCCCTGGCGGCGCTGGCCACCAGCTCGAACGGCTTCTTGACCTTGGAGCGGTACGCCTCGCGCGACCAGAACTCCGGCGAATAGATCATCGCTTCGAGCACAGCGGGAATGTCGCCATGCGTCTCGAGGAACTCTTTCGCCATGCGGTCCACCAGCGCCGCCGGCGGCGTGTCGCTGACGAAGCGGCGCGCGATCTTGGTGGAGATGAACTTCGCCGTGTTCGGGTGGGCGACAAGCATGTCGAGAATCTGCTCGCCCGCCTTCATTCCCCTGGCGTCAATTTTCTTGCCCAGAACGGTGAATGACCCGCTCGCGTGAATGCGGTCCTCGAAGTGGAATTCGGGATCGCGCCGCGGAGCGCGCAGCGTCCAGCCGGTGAACGCGCGGGCGACTTCGATCACGTCCTGCTGCGTGTAGCCGCCGTCCACGCCGAGCGTGTGCAGCTCCATCAGCTCGCGAGCGTAGTTCTCATTCAAGCCGCGGCGCTGGCGCTGTTGCTGCGGCTGGCCGGGCTGCCCCTGGCCGAATCCGCCGGGACGGTTCGGGTCCTGTCCAACGCCCTGGCGGCGTCCGGGGTAGTTCGGGTCCGGCATATTGCCGAAGCTGCCGCGCTGGCCGAGGCGGCCACGGCGATCGAGGCCGCCGGACATGCGCGGATCGGCGCCAAAACGCGAAAGAAATCGCTGGCGCCGCTGGAGTAGCTCGTTTTCGATTTTCGCGAACGCTTCGGGGTCGGCACTTTGCCAGTTGTCGAGATAGAAAAGCATCGCCGGGCTTTTCGCGGTGGCGCTGAGGAGATCGCCGAATTTTCCCAGGGCGTGCCGCCGGATGACGTCACGCTCATAGGAGGGCAGCATGTAGTTGACCGGGCCCTTCGGCGCGAAAACGTTGAAGTGGTTGAACCAGAAGTCCGCCATCACTTCCTGCAACTGCCGCTCGCTGTAAATAGCGCGGGTGAGTTTGGCAGCCGACAGTTCGCCAGTGACCCGCCGCGGGGTTTTCTCGTTCATCAGCTCCATGCGCATGGCTTGGGCGTTCGGGTTTTCTCCGCCACCCTGGCGCGCGCGGCGGGCTTCGGCGGCCAATTCCGGATTCTGCTGTATCGCCGAACGAACCTGTTCGCGGCGCTGCTCTTCCATCTGCCGGCGGTACTCCTCCGGCGTGACGCCCCGCTTGGCCGCTTCGAGAACGGGATTCGGAAACTCGTCCATGAGCTGCGATGTGGACATGGCCAGCGTGGAGTAACGCTCGAGCCGCTTGGCCAGCGCGGAATCGTCAATGGATTCGGGCTTGAGCTGCTGCTGGATCCATTTCTCCAGGCCCAGGGCGCGGATGCGCTCGACGTCGCCGGGGCGCGGGCCGAAGGCTAGGCGGTTCAGCGCGTGGATCATGGCTTGTTCTTCGCTCAGCTCGGTGATGGGGAGTTTTCCCTTGAAGGCTTTGGAAAGCTGATGGGCAGGCGCGGATTTCTTGTCTTTGTCCGCGGCATTGCCTTTCTGATCGGCGGCAAGAAACGGCGCGGCGAAAGTCAGAGACACCACCAGCACCGCCGCAAGGAAACCGTTGGCCGCGGGATTCTTCCGCCGGTGGTAACAGGCGGATGTGCCGCTTTGGGTGAACATGGCTTACAACTCCTGTCGTCCCGATCCCCGGACTCAACTCCATCCAAGCGCGATAGGCTATTGCCTTCGAATCATTCTAACCCCGCAGAACGGGAAAAGTTGTAGCCGCGGGCGGCGGTTTGCCGTCGCGAGACAGGGACGCCGAGCGCGTGCGGATTGACCGCACTGGAGTGATGCCGTATAAATTAGGGCTGCCTGCCCTGAGCGAAGCCGAAGGGCCCGCCGTGCTGAGGAGACCGACCTTGAACCGCAAACATCGAGTGCTTACGCTATGCGTCCTGCTGGCTGTTGCCGCCGGTTTATGGGCGGGCGAACAACAGACGGCCGTCGCGCCGGAGCGCATCAAGGCGCACGTGGAATACCTTGCCAGCCAGACCATGAAGGGACGCGGCACCGGTACGCCCGAGCTCAACAAAGCCGCGAAGTATATCGCCGGGCAATTCAAGCGCGACGGCCTGGAGCCGCTGGCCGGGAAATCGTACTTCCAGAAATTCCGCGTGACCGTCGGCGCGGAATTGGGCAAGCAGAATGCCGCAACGCTGGTGCGCGGCCCGGAGAAGTCTGCGTTCAAGGTGAGCACGGACTGGCAGCCGCTCAATTTCTCCGATTCCGGCGAGGCCAGCGCCGCGCTGGCATTTGCGGGCTTCGGCATCAGCGCGCCGGAATACGAGTATGACGACTATCTGCACATGGACGTTACCGGCAAGGCGGTGATCGTGCTCCGCCAGGAGCCGCAGAAGGACAACGAAAAGAGCAAGTTCGACGGCAAGGAAGCCACGCAGCATTCGCAGATCGTCAACAAAGCCATCAACGCGCGCAACCACGGCGCCAAAGTGCTGGTGCTGGTGAACGACCAGCCCGGCCCGGCCGAGGAGGACCTGCTGGTCAAGTTCGGATCGCTGACTGGGCCGGAGAACGCAGGCATCCTGCTGGTGCAGGCGAAACGCGACGTCGTGGACAAGTGGCTCGCGCCCTCCGGCAAGACGCTGGCGCAACTCCAAAAGGAGATTGACGACAAGCTGACGCCGCAGTCGTACTACCTGCCGGAGACAAAGCTGGACCTGCGCGTGGACGTGCGGCGCATCACGGCGGAGACGCAAAACGTGGTTGGCGTGCTGCGCGGGCGCGACCCGAAGCTGGCGGAAGAAGCCATCGTTATCGGCGCGCACTACGACCACCTGGGGCTGGGCGAGCGAAACTCGCTGGCGCCGGCGCAGGCCGGAAAAGTGCACGCCGGCGCGGACGACAACGCGTCAGGCACATCGGTGATGCTCGAACTGGCGCGCGTGCTGTCGGAGCGGAAGCGCGACCTGCGGCGCAGCGTCGTCTTCCTTGCGTTTTCCGGCGAGGAGCTGGGGCTGCTCGGCTCGGCGTACTACACGAAAAGCCCGGCCTGGCCACTGGAGAAAACAGCCGCGATGCTGAACCTGGACATGGTGGGACGCCCGCGCGACAACAAGCTCTACGTCGGCGGCATCGGCACCTCGCCGGCGTTCAAGGAGATCATCGAGCAGGCCAACAAGACGGGCTTGCAGCTTTCCTATCAGCAGAGCGGCTACGGGTCGAGCGACCACACATCGTTCTACGTGAAGAATGTTCCGGTGCTGTTCTTCTTTTCCGGGCTGCACGCCGACTATCACAAACCTTCGGACACGCCGGAAAAGATCCACTTTGCGGACGCGGCCCGCGTGGGCGACCTGGCCATGCGCGCGGCGCAGACGCTGGCGTCGCAGGACACCCGGCCGCAGTTCGTGCGCGTGCAGGAAGCCCGGCCGGCGGCCGGCGGAGGTGGCACGGGCTACGGCGCGTACTTCGGGTCCATTCCGGACATGGGCGAGGATGTTGTCGGCGTGAAATTTGCCGACGTGCGCGACGCCAGCCCCGCGGCCAAGGCGGGATTGAAGGCGGGCGATGTGCTGATTGAATTCGCCGGCAAGGAGATCAAGAACCTGTACGACTTCACCTATGCCCTGCGCGCGCACAAGCCGGGCGAAGAGGTCAGCGTGACGGTGTTGCGGGGAAAAGAAAAGCTGACGGTGACCGTGAAGCTGGAGCAGAGAAGGTAGGCGGCGCCTACATGATCGTCCGAGACTTCATTTTCTGGCTGTCCACAAAGAAGAAGGTGACGGATGCGATTGCGCGGCGCGGAATCAAGAACGGATTTGCGCTGCGCTTCATCGCCGGGGAGAAGATCGAGGACGCAATCCGGGCGTGCCAGGAGCTGAACCGGGAGGGGCGCCGGATCAGCCTGAACCATCTGGGCGAAAACGTCACGACCGTCGAAGAAGCCTCGAACGTAAGAGATGGCTACGTCGAGATGGTGCGGGAACTCGACCGGTGCGGCATCGACGGCAACATTTCCGTCAAGCTCACGCAGCTCGGGCTCGACGTGAAGCCCGGCGGGCGCGAGCTGTGCCAACAGTTGACCGACGAGATCTTGGCACAGGCAACCCGGCTGGGGCGCGACATCGAAATTGACATGGAAGGCTCGCCGTACACCGATGCGACGCTGGACATCTTCGAAGCGGTACGGCGCAAGCGCGAAAACGCGGGCCTGGCGATCCAGGCCTACCTGTATCGTTCGGAAAAGGACATCGAGCGGCTGGCGCCGCTCCACCCGAAAATCCGGCTGGTGAAAGGCGCCTACCGCGAGCCCAGGAGCATCGCCTATCAGAAGAAACTGGACGTGGACGCGAGCTATTGCCGGCTGCTCGACGAACTGCTCGACGGGCGCTTTGTAACCGCTATCGCCACGCACGACTCCGCGATGCTCGACCACGCGCGGAAGCGGATTGCCGAGCGCGGGCTGGGGCACGACAAGTACGAATTCCAGATGATCTACGGCATCCGGCGCGATTTGCAGCAGGAGATTCGCGAACAGGGGCATCCTCTGCGGATCTACGTGCCCTACGGGACGGAGTGGTGCCCGTACTTCATGAGGCGGCTCTCGGAGCGGCCGGCGAACTGCTGGTTTGTGGTGAAGAACCTGATGGCCGAGATATTTACCGGCAACGGGAGCAAGCGCTAGCCGTCAGGCGGGACGCAGGCGCACCAGGATGCGCTTCAGAGCGTCTTCGTTGGCGCCGCGCAGCTTGACGAATTCGGTGCCGAAGCCGTGCGGCTCGACGTCGCGGACGATGCAGTCGGCCTCAACCACTTCACCGCCGGCACGGATGCGCACCGGGAGCACGGTCCCCATGGGGTAGGACTTCTCGGTGCGAATGTAGAGGCCACCGAGACCGATCACCGTAATTTGACCTTCAAAGGCAAACCCCAACCCTTCACAATTCAGGTACTGTGTTTCGGAGAGGTACAAGCGATCGTAGAGCCGATTGTCTGTTTTCATGCAGCACCTCGCCTCGCGGCACGAAATGCATCCAGCGTCCACGCATCCAGGCTTTCGTCATGGCGCAGGACGTAGTAGTTGCCGTCGTCCGCGCGCACGCGGAAGTAGATGGCGGCGGGGGAGTACCACCGGTCTTCAACTTGCTCCACCTCGAACAGCCGGCCGCGCAGACTAAAACGCAGCGGCCGCTCATTGGCCCGGTAACCGGCGTAGCATTCCACGCAAATCTCGCCCATGGGCCCGGTCAATCTCCTCTGTCTTGTAAGACGATTAGCCGAAAACAGGAAAAAGTAAATAGTACTTTGTGAAAAATGGGGGACGCAAGGAGACCGGCGCGAGGTTTCCCTTAACAGCGTAAAGCTGGTCCCCTGGAGGTAGCTTTACGGGCGCCGGGAAAGGGCTTCGGCGTTATAAGCGGCGCCGAGCAGAACCACGATCGCGCACAGGTTCATCCAGACCAACAGGCCGATGGCCGCCGCCAGCCCGCCATAGACCAGACTGTACGGCACATTGCGCACGTAGAAGCCGAAGGCCGAGTTGACGACCCACCAGAGCAGAGTGGCCACCACGGCGCCGGGCATCACGTCGTTCCAGCTTCGACAGCCGGCGCGGCCCACTCGATAGAGCAGGGCCAGCACGAGCATCGCGGAAACCAGCGCCAGCCCGACGTACACTACCAACCAGATGCCGTCGAAGAGCTTCGGCAGGCCGTAGTGAACAATCATCCACGTGCGGAGCTGGCGGCCGAAGACAGTGAGGATGATCGCGGCAAGCAGCGGGCCGATGGTGGCGAGAAGCAGCAGCAGAGCGCGAAGCTGGTCGCGCCAGAAGTGCTGCAGCGGCGGGTTTACCCCGCTGCCTGCTGTTGCCGTGTAGAGATTGCGGAAGGCCTGCATGAAGCCGCCCATCACCTGCGAGCCGCCGAGCAGCGTGCCGCCGAGACCCAGCAGGATCCAGCCCTGCGGCGTTCTTCCCTGCCCCTGATGCACTAGAAAGTCCATCACCATGCGCTTGCTGTCCTGCGGCAGGAACAGGCGGAGATCGGAGAGGAACTCCTGGGCCGCGGAACTCAGCCGCGGGGAAAACGCCAGCAGACCCAGGGCAAACAAGAGCATGGGGAAAAACGCCAGGAACATGCTGAAGGCGATGGCCTGCGCGTCCGTCATCGCCGCCGGGAAAACGCGGCGGAGGGCGCCGGTGAAGTTGTGCAGGACGGCACGCATGGCTCGCGGGGATTATATAGGCGAAAGGTTGTAGGTTGTAGGTTGCAGCTTATTTCCCTTGCAGAGTTGCGGCGGACCAGTGGAGTGAGTTGAAAAGCAGCTTGAAGGTGGCGTGAGGCTGGGCGCGGAACTGCGCGCGGAAGCCCAGCAGCACCACGCGGCCTTTGCCGACATTGGCTTCGGCGACGCCGACTTTGTCGAAGAGATATTCCGGCCCGCCGATCCAGCCGCTCTGAAGCGGGTTTACGGAGGGATACTTCACCACGGCGCGGGCGGCGGCGGTGGAGAACGGCGCGGTAATCTCGAACGCGGGGCTATCCAGAAAGTAGGCGGAGGTTTTCGCCGGCATGCCGTAGGCGACTGGGTGGTGGTTGTCCACAAGGATCTGCAGGACAGCGCCGGGACAGTAGAATTTGTCGGCGGGAACACCGCGCAGCGTGTTCTTCACCGGCAGGCCGAGCGCCTCGATGGCGAAGTCCGCGGCATCATCGAGGGCGACGAGCGTGCCGCCGCCGCGGACGAACTCCTCAACCGCCTTCGCGCCTTCCTCTCCCAGCCCGCCACGATGCTCCGGACGGACCCAGGCGCCGCGGGCGCCGTTGAGGATGCTGTTGCGGGACTGGCTGGCGAAAAGAATCACGTCGAACTTCTCGTTTAGCTTGCCCGCGCGGATGTCGTCGTTGCGCAGAGTGGTGTAAGGGAAGTCGTACTGCTCGAGCAGCCAGCGCGTCCAGCCTTCGTCCATGTTGGCGGTCCAGGGCTGGTAGAGGCCGATGCGCGGGGCGCGAAGCTTCCACGCCGGCACGCTAATCGCTGCATCGGTTGCGGTGACGGCCACATTGGTTTCCTTCGTGGCTTTCTCGATGGCGGCGGCGACTTCCTTTCCCGCCTTCGCGCGGACGAGAATCGTGCCTGCGGAATGATCAGCATCACCCGCGTGGAAATTTTCGGCGGCCCAGGAAATCTCCACGCTCTCGTCTTTCAGCAGGCGGTTCACGGCCCTGGCGCTCGAGTTCCACTCATGAGGCAGCAGGTAGGTGATCATCCTGGGCTTTGCTGCCTTCGCCGCGGAAATCACTTTTCCTTCCGGCAGCGGAATGGGGCTGACGCGCTCGAGCTGACCCTGGAAGGGTTTGTCAATCTTGACGGCGGTGACACCCATCTGGAGCGGAAGCGTCCAGCCGGTAACGTCGTAGGGCCGCTCGGGGGGCTGGCCGGGCGCGGTGGGCTTCATCGGGTACTGTTGCGGCTCGAGCAGGTCCTTCACGTAATTGCGGAACGGCTGCGACATGGGGATCACGTAACTGCCGGCGGGATAGTCTTTGCCGCCGGCCTGGAACGCGGCCCTGGCCCGAAAGATTTCGATGCCGCTGAGGTCGAGCGCTTCGAGCAGCTTCCAAAGCGCGCCCGGGTCGTGCTGCGCGGGCGGGAAAACGTAAGCGAACGGATCGCCCTGGGCGCCCGTGGCGATGGCCTTGCGATTCAAACTGTAAAAATTCTTCTGGAGCATGGCGCGGTTGGCGGCCACGCCTTCGAGCAGCGCGTAGGTGATGGTCAGCTCGTAGTCCACGATGTTGCGGAGCGTCCAGGTACCACCGAGCCACGGCCTGGGATAGTTGGTGCGCGGCCAGGTGTCCGTAGGCGGCGCAAGCGGGCGGCGAGGGTCCGCTTGCGCGCCGGGAGCGTCTTCGGAAAAACCTTCGACGGCGGAGCGGGACTGTCCGAGGCGGGCGCGCAGTTGTTCGATGGGGCTGGCGATGCGCGCGCTGGCGACCTCGGTGAGCAGGCCGGCCATGTTGTGGTACCACGCGCCGTTCTTGTGCGAGCCCTGCCACCACCAGGTGAAGCGCTCGCCGTACTGCGCGCCTTCAAGACCGGCGCGGTTGAGCCCGGTGAACAGGTACATGCCCATCAGGTTGGAAGCGGCAATTACGGCGGGGTCAATATTCGGGTTCACCGGATCTTCGAATGGCGGGACGAAAATGCGCGGGCCGTTCGAGCCCATCTGATGCTCGTCGAGAAAGGCCACCGGGAACCAGTCCTGGTAGAGAATTTTCGCGACGTGGAGCGTTTCCACCTGCGTAAGCATGTAGGAGTCGCGGTTGTTATCGTGGCCGACGTATTTGTGATAGAGCCACGGCATCGGGGCGTTTTCGAATTCGGTGCCGGCGTTCTTGTTGTACCAGTCCACCACCATCACCTGGCCGTCGGGATTCACGGAAGGCGCAAGCAGGAAGACGACGTTATCGAGAAGATTCTGGATGTACGCGGATTTTTCCGTGGCCAGCCGGTGGACCAGCTCGAGCGACATCTGCGTGGAGCCGATTTCGCTGGAATGAATTGTCAGCGTGATGAGCATCACCGCGGGGTTTTTCGCGATAATTTCGTCGGCGGCCTTCTCGTCAAGCTGGCCGGGATAGGCAAGCTTGCACTGGTTGGCCTGGATTTCGGAAAGGCGGGAGAGGTTCGCGGGCGAAGAAATGACCATCAGCGCGAAGGGATGGCCCATGGTGGATTTGCCGAGCTCGGTGTAGCGGACGCGGTCCGACGCCTTAGCCGCCATTTGCATGTACTCGATCACCTGGTCCCAGCGGGCGAGTTTCTTGTCCGTGCCGACACGGAAGCCGAGGTATTTCTCCGGCGTGGGAAGCTCCTGCGCGGCGGCACAGGCAGTGACGAGCAATACTGCGGCGAACAGGCGAAGCAGGCGACGCGTCAGCATGAGAAGGGCCTCCGAAAACGGTTACCAGCTATGGACGCAGCGAGCGGCTCGAACGCTTCGGGCCACTACGTCACAGAAACAAATCAAACGCAGAGACGCAGAGGAAGAAAGAAAACGACAGAGCCCGGCATTCGGCAACGCGCCGAAATCTTAGGCAGGGCCAGAAGGCAAGTCAACCCGGGACTCTCTGTTAGGGGCGCTGCCCGCCGCGGCGGGCGTCCCTGCGAGATTCAAAAGGAGCCGGCAACACTCCGTCGGCTTGGGCGAGAGAGGCGAGGCGGAGCTTGGCCCAGCGGGTGGTTTCACGGAGCAGCGGGTCGGCATGGGTGAGGCACTCGTCGAGATGGTGTTCGAGAAACTTCAGGCCGAGGGTGCCGATGGCGTAGGCGCCGCAAGATTTCAGCCAGGGGTCGTCGCTGGCCACCAGCGCGGCCACGGCATCTTCGCGGCTTTCCACTTTGGCGCCGACCATGCGGTTGGCGAGTTGCACGCGGTCGTCCACGGTGATGTCGCCGTCCAGCAGTGGCACGAGCACGGCGCGGAGATGGGGCTTCAGCACGTTGTCGAGGAATTCGAGCGCGTTGGCGTGCACCGTTGCGCTTTCCGACTGGAGCCCGACGTAAGCGCTGTGCAAGTCATATTGTGGATACAGCAGCGAGAGCAGGCGGAAGATGCGCTCGACCTCCTGGCCCATGGACTCGCGCAAGGCGCGCGCCACCGGGTCCTCGCTTTCCAGCTTTCCGTCGAACGTGCTGAGGATCTGGTAGGAGCGATAATGCCCGAGGATCTCCGCGGCCAGCACCGTTTCCACCATCTGCGTATCCACTGTGATTTCCGGATGGGTCCGGTGCATCTTGTTGAGGGCGGAAAGAATCCGGAAGCGCAGCATGGCATCGGCCTCGAGCAGGTTTTCCATCAGTGCGCGTTCCGCGGAGTGCGAGCCGATGCGCGCCAGCACGCCGGGAATCTCGCGGCGGACTTCGAGGGAGACCGAGACATCCGCCAGGTGGTCGCGCAGCGTGCCCACGATGCGGTCGCCGAATTTCGCCAGCGTTTCAGCAACGTCCGCGGTCAAGCGCACATCGCCGAGGCGGTCGAGCAGCTTGAGCACCAGCCGGCGCTTGTTGAGCTGGCCCACGGCGCGGATGGCTTGCCGGATCACTTCCGGGTCCCCGTCAGCGAGGAGGCGGCGGAGCTGGGGATCAAACTCATCCGGGAGGCCGCCGATCAGCCGCGCCGCTTCGAGACGCGTGCGCTGCCCCTCGGGTCCGGGTTCGGCCACCATGGCGTCGAGCAGGACGCGCGCCGCGTCCAGGTTTTGTGTCGCGCCCGGGCGCGCCAAGAACGCCACCATCGCCGAGCGGATGGAGAAATCCGCGAACTCGCCGAGCTGCTGAATGTACGCCAGCGGGTCCACGTGCGAATGGTGGCAGAGGTAAAGCAGCGCTTCGGTGCGCACCTCGAGGCTCGGATCTCGAAGCAGTTTTTCCACTTGCGGCAGCACCGTCCGGTCACGCGCGCCGGCAAGGATGGAGAGCGCCTTCTGCCGCACCGCGGCATCCGGATGGCTGAGCAGCTCGCGCACAGCCGGATGCGCCGCCTGCTGTTTGCCGACTTCGAAAAGACTCAGCGAGTAGAGCAGATCTTTCGGGTCCGCGGGGCGCAGATTGGCGGCGAAGATATCAAGCGTGGAGCGGTCGAGCACCGGTGCGGAAGTGCGCTCAGAATCCAGACGATGCTGATGGATGCTCTCACGGAGCGTCACCACATATTGCTGGCGCGCCAAAAGGGCGGCAGCGAACCAACCGCCAATCAGCACCAGGTTGACCCAACTGATGCGCATGGCGAACCAGCGGCCATCGCGCGTGGCGGCTCCGAACAGCGTGGCGCACACGAGTACGCCCACCGCGGCAAAGCCGTCGCCGAAGCGCCAGACCACCGTGTCGATGAAGGACTTCACCTGGTTCTTGATGTCGGAGGCGACGGGCAGATAGAGCAGCTCGACGCTCGGCTTATCAATGGAATACTGAAAGACGTTGATGCCGGAACGGAGGAAGATGGCCGCCCAGATGGTCACGCCGCCCCAGAACAACACACCCACCGAACCGACCAGCATCGCCACCGGCACCACGAACAGCGCCGCGCCCAGGCCAAACCGCCGCAGGAAACGCGAAGTCACCAGCAACTGCACCAGCAGGCCGGCGATGCCGGCATAGAAGTAGAAATCACCAAAGAAGGCGGCGAGAACGTCCTTCCTGGGGATGAACTCCTTGGCGAGGGCTTTGAACTGCCAGCCGGCCACGCTGGTGACGACGGAAGCGATCAGGATCAGCGTGGAAATGGAACGAAGATAGGGCGAAGCCCAGAGGAGGCGAAGGCTTGTGCGCAACGTGGCGATTCTTTCTTCGTGGAGCGCAGCCTCGTTCTCCTCGTCCGTGCCGTTCGCCAGCTTTTGCCGCCAAATGAGTACCACCAGGCCCGAGCAAATCACCAGCGCCACCGTCATGGCCAGCAGAAGGCTCTCGGTGCCGAAGCGGGGCGCCACGAGGTTGGCGAACTTCCCGCCGAGAATCGCGCCGGCAATCGAACCGCTTCCGATCAGTCCGAAGACGCGCTTGGCCTCGCGCGTGGTGAGCACGTAGTTGGCCAGCGTCCAGACCTGCGCCGGAGCCAGCACGCCGAAGATACCAACCCAGACGTAAATCACCGGATACAGCCACGGGAAACGGTAATAGTGGGAGTAGTACCAGAAGACGAGGGTGTTGGCGGCAAAGAAGAGCAGGCTGCCGGCCAGGAGATTGCGCAGCCCCAGCCGCCGCCCGAGAACCAGGTACCCTGACACGACGAAGCCGACCAGCGCGGCGATGGCCAGGTCGGCGTACGGCAGCGAGACAGCCTTGAACTGGTCCAGAAACAGCGCATCGCGGGAGACCCGGGCAACGATGTAGCTGCCCATGATCAGAAAGAGGTAGAAGAAGAAAAGCGCGCCGCGGCCGAGGTCGCCGCGTTGCAGGTTCAGAAGCCGCTCGATCAGCCGCGCCATCGGGGGGTGAGTGTACTCTAAATGGAGCCATCCGCGAGTACCAGATTGGCAGCGCCGGGAGCAAGTGTGGCGGCGCTACTTAAATTCGCGGAGTACCTCGCTCTCCCCGCGCTTGGCGATTTCCGCGCGGTAGTGCTCGATCAACTTCTTCCGGCGGTTGAGCAGCGCCCCGATTTCAAAGTTCCGGAGATAAGGCTTCAGTCGCTCTCTGACCGCGCGCTCGTCGAGCGCCAACAGCTTTTCCCATGCGCTGCGGTCAATTTCCACGAGCGCATCCGGGGCCAGCAGCGTGTCGTGACGGCGGAAAGCGCGGGTATGGTCGATCAGCCAGACCTTCCAGTCCTTGTCAATGAGGATGTTCCCCATGTTGCGGTCGGTGTTGTACACCAGATTGTCAAAGAAGCGCATGAGTTGGATCTGCTGGTTCCACCGGCGAGCATTCGGCGGCGGGATCTTGTTCTTCTGGCGCGTGCCTTCCGTCATGACGCCTTCCACCCACACCTGCAAGCTGCCTCGCTCGCCGTTGAAGCTTCGAAGTACGGCCGGTGGGACATTGTCCATGCCCAGCATACGGCTCATCTCATAGGCCGCGGGCTCAAAAATGTAGTCATCGCGGAAGAACAGCTCACGCTGCCCGCCGGCCATCTGCGCCGAATCCCTTTCTTCGCTGATCACGCGGAAGACGGAGTTCATGCGCAGGCCGTCTTTTTCGAGCAAGGCCTTGCGCGGATGGGTGATGCCCTGCCCGATCGCCTTCATCGAGACGAGCTTCGCCGTGCGCATGAACTCCATCACTTCTTCGTCGGTCTTGAAGGGCAGCGGCTTGCCGTCGGGATCGAGCCAGAAGTGCGGTGCAGGCGCGGCAGGCGCCGCCCCCTGCGCAGCGACAGGAGGCGGCTGCCGTTGCGGCTGGGCCTGTTGCTGTTCGTCGAGGCCGCCGCCGGGAGTTTCGCCGGAGATGCTCTCCTCGCGGCTGGCCGGGTCGGCCGGCGCAATGGCGCGCTCCGGGTCAAGCAGCACTACGCGCTGGTCGGGATAGATGGCGGTGAACTTGCCAGCGGTAATTTCCAGCGCGGAGGCGCGCCCGCCATTGAAGTAGCTGCTCAACATGCCGGTATCGATGAGGAAGACCTTGCCGTCGAAGCGCGCCGCGATGCGGCCGTCCTTCTGCGGGGTGTGCCCGACAACGATCTGCGACACGCCGAGGCCCTCGAGCAGCTTCGCTACCTGCGCGGCGCCTTCCACGTCGTTCCACGTCGCATAGCCGCGGAACCACAGCGGCCCCGCCGGGTGGACGCTGAACCAGTTGTTGAAGCCGAGGAACTCCGAAAGGAAATGGATCTGCTTCTTTTCCTGCTCGAAGGTGTCTGCGGGCTTGCCGGCTTTGGCCGTCTGGGCAGCTTCAGCGGTCTTGCGCGCCAGCTCTGCGTTGCGGTAATCGAGTTCGGCGCGAACGGCGGCAGCGATGTCCTCGAGGTTGAAGTACTGGAGAATGATGTTCTGCGCGACAAAATGCTGCTTGTACTCGTCGAACGCCTTTACTTCGCTGCGGACGCGGTCCGAAATCCTATCCGGCTTCCACGTGGCCAGGTCGGGGCTGATCCCGCCGTGGACAAACAGCGTGGAGCCGATCTGCACCACCGCGGGGCGCTCTCGCAGCCAGCGGCCGTACTTCCCTGCCGCGCCCAGCGCTTCGCGCTGCTCGAAGTAACCCGGCGGGTGCGCGGCCATCCATCCGGCTTCCGCATCGGGCGCGGGCTCGACCGGCGCCAGCTTGCCTGCGGCGGTGCGGGCCTTCTGCCAGGCGACGAAGGCAGCATACGCATTCTTGCGGCGATGTTCGGAGGACTTGTCCGCGAATCCCGCATACATGGGCTGGGCATAGCGCAGGTCGCCCATGATGTTCATCACTTCGTGGTTGCCGAGCAGCGTGACGACGCGCCCGCCCTTCCGCGGCGCCTGCTTTTCCAAATCCATCAGCAGGTCCGTCACTTCGCGGCACTTCGCGCCGCGGTCGAGAAAATCGCCCGTCTGCACCAGCGTGGCGTTCTTCCCCGTCCAGCGGAGGCGGGAGTCAATCAGGCCGGCCTGCTGCAGGATAGCCACGAAGGCGTCGTAGTCGCCATGCACGTCGCCCACTGCGACCACGCGGGCGGGCGACGGCGCTTGCGCCAGCGCCGGGCACGCAAACAACGCGAGAAACAGCGGGAGAGCAACCAAAACGCGGCGACGACCAGTCACACAACCAGTTATGGATTTCAGCATGATGGGCGTATTGTAGCGATTTCAGGACGCATTGGCATCAATCTTGTTCGATTCGCTCAGTGGGCGCGGAGTTTTCTGTCCGGCTCAGAAGGCGGAACGTCCCGGCCTTTTCGGGGCAGATCTTCCCAGCATGGCGGCCAGGCAGCCCGCCGTAGTATCGTTTGAGCCTATGCCGGGCTGCTCGATGAAACGCATTTACTGGCCACTTCCGCTGCTCCTGTGCGTGGTTCTTCCGTTCGCATGGAGCAGTGCGGTCGCGGAGAAGATTGTCTTCAAGCGGCTCACGACAGCAATCCTCAAGATGGACGGGAAGCAGGTGAAATTCTGGGAGGTGTATCAGGCGGAAAAGCGCGGGCACCTCGTGCTTGTGCAACTCGGGCGGCGCTACCTGCTGCTGGATACAAAAGAAAAGGAAATTCTCGAGATCGCTCCGAGCGCCATCGAACACAAGACCAAAGGCAATGCCGTGGTGTGGACACCTTCCCCGCAGAACGAAATGAAACTCGAGAGCGCGGAGTGGTCCATGCACAGCGTCGGCCCGGCGGTGGCCATCAAGGTGCGGCTCAGCGCAGAAGGGCGGCTGATCGAAGTCCAGTTGCCGCAGCGGCCGGATTTGAGGTCACTGTATTAGCTGCGTGTCCGGGACCAGTATCCGCGGGCGAACTGCGCGGCGGACTACTTGTGGTAGACAGAGGCGACCCAGGGGATGCCGACGAAGCCGTTTTGCAGACGGACCTCGACGGAGTCACCGCGCTGAAAACGGTCATAGTCGTCGCGGCGGATGGGGACGCGCTCGATCCGGACTCCCGGCCGCCACGAGAGAACCACCAGCCGGCTGCTGCGCAGCATGCCGGGCATCGCGAATTTCCCGACCACCACGGTGGCGTGGCTGGTGGGCGGCGCGGAATCAAAGCGACCGTTCAAGAACAGCAGCCCCGCCAGCAGCCACGGCACCGGCAGCAGCCCGTAGCACACGCGCTTGAGCGTCTCCACGGCAGCCTGGCGGCGGGCGCGGCGGTCAATCCAGACCGCCGAATACACCACGACGAAGGAAATTGCGCCCAAGAAGATCAGCATGGCGTCCAACTCGAGCGGCGGGTAGAAGTGCGCGGCGGGAAGAAAGGCGACGGCACCGAGAAGATAGATGGCGGTGCGGTAGAGGACGCGCCGCCGGAGGACAAGTTCTGCTTCCGCGGGCGTCAGGCCGCAGTTGTCGCACAGCCCGGTGATGAGCTCCGCGCCGCAGTCCAGACACCGCCGCATCACACCGCCAGGCCGGCAAGAACCTTGTCCAGGCTTTCATGATCCTGCGGGGTGAGATCCTGGAAAAGCACACCCATTCCCCGCCCCACCACGACACGCCGCACCACGCATTTCACGCGAATCGGGTCGGCGATATGCAGCCGCGCGTGGAAAGTCGCGCCCACCCACAGCGGATTCGCCGCCACGACGAACATGCCGTCGGCGCTGATATCGGTCATGAAAGCGCGGAACGCCTTGCCTTCAAACTCGATGTCCACGTCCGCTTGGAAACCGTATCGGGGGAACCTGCGACGCTCTTCTCCCAGGAACACTCGAGCACCGTCCGCGGAAGCGAAGTTGCTATGAAGTCAACCCGGATGCTATTCGCCGGGCATCATGCTGTCAATGGTACCTGAAAAACAGTGGCGAGTGACGAGTGGCGAGCCAGAACCGGCGAGTCAAAGTCTGGGAATCATCGCAACAGACGGAGGAAGCCAGCGGGTATAATGCGCGAGTGGATGTCAGAGATCTGATCGTGAAGCAGAAAGAGGCGGTTCGGCGGCCGCCGGCAGCGTCTCCGGCTCCGCCACAAAATTCTTCGTCATCAACGCCAGCGCCGAGCCCGGCTTGGCCACCTTTCGCTTCCGTTTGAAAGACGTGAAAATCCTTGCCGCCGAGGACGCCTTCGAGGCCGACAGCCAGAAATTCAATCCCGGCTCGTTCCTCATTCCCACCGACGCCAATCCGTCCCCAGCGTCTGCACCGCGCTGATGCGGTTCAGCGCGTCGTAGGTGAACGTCTTGGTGAAGCTCTGCGCGCCCGTCGCCGACCACGAGATCACGCAGGTCCACGGCGTGGATGCCGTGTTTCTCCCGCCAAGAAATTCTCCTTGACATTAATATCCGAAGTTGATATGTTTTGACAGCGCCTTGTCAGACTCGCCGGAGGG
Organism: Acidobacteriota bacterium; assembly: GCA_016201285.1. GTDB lineage: Bacteria > Acidobacteriota > Terriglobia > Acidiferrales > UBA7541 > JACQDE01. The sequence goes on from JACQDE010000087.1 coordinate 37,188, forward strand.
AGTAAACCATGTCCCTGCCGCGGCCAAACCAGCAGTGGATCACTCTCGTAATTTCGCTTTTCTTCACGACACTTTGCGGTTTCCTCTTAATCTCGCTCAGCGAACCAGTTTCTTGGCAACCTGGAGACAGGACCATCGTCACAGCCTCCGGCACGAGGCTTCAGGACCTTTTCCAAGGGCTCAGACCGAACAGACGTGCTTTGCTTACCCAACCCGCTCCTTCGACCGCTGGGTGGTGCTCGAGAACGACCAATGGTCCTGCCTTCCTGCTGCGGACAAGCTATGAACCGCACCTAGGCTATGCTTTCTCTTCTGCGGATGCTGCACCACGATTCCGCTTAGTTCAGGGCGGATTCTGCAATGGCCACTACATGACCATGGATCTTCGATTCTGCAATGTGGATCAGAACGGAGAATGGTGTTACTACGACTGGTATTACGCAGATGCCACTTCGGCGCCCTATGGAGCCGGGTACACTGACGGCTTTCCGGTGTGCGACGGCGCGTGTAACAATGAGGAAAGTTGCTGGAACGATTATGGTGGGGGCGGGGGTGGCTGTTGGTGTGGCGATCCGTCCCCTTGGTGGTACGACAATTGCCCGTGGTGGTGCTGGTAGCAGCGAGTCTGGTCGCCGTTGGGGACGGCGCTTGAGGACGGAGGGTGACAACATGCGACGATTGAGTGCTTTGCTGTGTGCGGGTATCTTTCTTGGAGTGGCTAGCTCTTGGAGTCCCAATGCCAGAGCCCAGCAACCAAGCATCACCAGTTTACAACAAGAGCCGGTGACACGCGGGTTGGGCGAGCCACACCATCGCCAGAGATTCGCCGAAGCAATCGCGCCCGGGAAACTTGTTCCTTATTGGGACAGAGGCTATCTTGTTGTCCGAGAAGACCCGGGCGCAGCTCAGGACGTCATTTTGTTCGATGCAAGGGGGCTTCGCGCTCGTGAGAGTAAGGTGCGGTTTGAAGGCGCAAGGGGTGTTCACGTCTCTTCTGCGGCTGTATCGGCAACGGGCACGATTCTCACGTCAGGGTACGCATACAGTGCGGAGGGCGCACTTGCGTACTTCATTGCGCAGACCGATGTTGCGGGGAACGTGGCAGCGGTTGTGCGAACGAACCCATTTGTCCCCCTTCAAGTATGCGCCACTGCGGACGGGACAATCTGGAGTTTTGGCCATGAGTTAGAAAAGGAAGAAGCACACGAAGATTACGCCATGCTTCGCCAGTACAGCTTCGGAAAGGGGCTTATTCGCGAGTTTTTGCTCCGCCATACGTTTCGTGCGCGCCTGTCGCCAGCGTTGGGCGGTGGTGGTTCAAGTCGTTCCTATCTTCGTTGCAACAATAACAAGGTCGCTCTATATGTGGATTCGACGAACGACTACATCGAGATCGACACCGCCACCTATGCCGTAGCCCGTTGGTGGGTTGACAAGCCCTCACTGGGGCGAATGAAGGTCCTCGGCTTTGCTTTCACTGACGATGGGCAAGTCTACGGAGATCTGTCGGAAGCGCTCAGCGGTGGGGATCCAGGCTGGACGGGAATATATGAACTCAGGCGGGATGTGGCCCCGGGGAGGGCCGCATGGCTGCCGGTTCCGGGAACGGTGAAATACCTTAGTCACCGTCAAGCCATTCCTCGAGGGGCATTTCGGCACCTGTGGGGAGCCGATGGTAACAACCTGGTGATAACCATGGCTGGTGAGCCCAGCCTGAGTTGGGTGACTCCGCTAGTTGGTGGACGAGAATAGGCAGATTACTCATCGACTCCTCTCCTCTTTTTGTCAGGACCGGTTTGCGCAAGGAAAACGCTGCATTCCTTGTCCTGGTGTTGACTAGCGCCATTGCCCTGTTGAGGGACATTTCAGTTCTGTTCCGGTACCCGGTTGCAGTCGGTCTTGACGGATATTACTATGTCCAGCAGGTCAACAGTGTACTAGGGGGAGGCAAACTCTATTACCCCACTTGGGCTCCGCTCGTCATCTATTTTCTGGCGCCCCTTTCACGGATCGCTGGAGTCGTCCCGGGAATCAAAATAGCAAGCCTATTCTTTCATCTTTTCCTTTGCTTGGGCGTGTATGCTGTGGTTGCTGAGGCGCTGGGCTCTCGCTGGTTTGGCGTCTTGGCCTATGGCATAGCCGCCAGCAGTGCGCTTCACTTTTACTTCGTCGGGGAATTCCTCCGCGAGACCGCAGCGCTCGCGCTTCTGGCGTGGGGTTGTTGCAGCTTACTAAAAGCTGCAACCGGGGAGCGACGACGAAGAGATTGGCTTCTTCTTTCGTTACTCTTGTTTCTTGCGGCATTCTTCAGTCACATTTCTGCTCTCCTCTATTTGTGTTTGGGTGTACTTCTTTGGTGTCTGTTGCGGGTTCTAATCTGCACCGCCAGTTCAAGAATGGCTAGATGGTTGACTTTTGTTTCCGTGTTGGTCTTGTGGAGTTTGCCATGCTTGCTGGCAAACCAACGCCTGCTGACCCTTCCTGAATGGCTTGGTTCCGAGTTCTTGCCGAGGCCGCAGTCCCCTATAGGCGGCATCGGCTGGGCCGAGAAGGTTGTGGCTCTAGTGGCTGTGCCTACTTATGCTGCCATCTCGATATCCCGAAGGACTTATTTGAAGAACACAGCAGCTTTCTATACCGCATCAATCTCAGCAATAGCCTGTGCGATCCTTACACTTAACCCTTTCTTGAATTACTCAATTGGGACGGTGGGTCTCACCGGACGGCTGGGAAACTTGGTTCACCTCTATGTCGCCGTTTTGATTCCTGCCGTCATTTCTTCTTTTCGGCAGTCTAAGCTATCCGTCGCCCACAGCTTCGCTGCCATTCCTGTGATTTCCCTTTTGGCGCTGGCTGCTTTAGAGCCGCTCCCCAGGGGCCTCCGCCCTGACTACTTGTGGGACCGGCAACAATTAATCGTGCAACTTCCTCGCGTGCGCACATGCCTGGAACCGCATTCGATCGTCCTTGCACCGCACGGCGATCAATTTGTCTTCACAGCGACGCTGGGGGTTCCATCGCAATGGGAATGGCCAAGCGACGCTGGACGTTGGCGCGTTCTTTGGTTCCTGCGGAGGGTCAGCGGGGACCTACTCAATCCCTCTATGACAATCGTTACGGGGGACGAACGGCTGGCTAATGTGCTCGTGAAAGATGGAGACCTGCGCATCGCGCTCAAATCATTCCAAACAAATCAGAGGGAATACCTTTTCCGGAATAATCCGCATCTGTACGCTGCCCTCCATGGTATTTCCCACGCTCCCTTTCTTGTGCGGCATCGAGAATTGTAGTCGAGGTAGGACTAACCGGAAATGGGATCACGACTTAGACGCTATCGCGTCCCTTCGCTGCTGTTCGCAACAGGCGCCCTCGTTTTCGTGGGGTTGTCCGTGGCAAATACCATTGTGCCCCAGGGAATCATTGTGCATCACTCCGCCGTTCCTACGCCCGCAACTGGGGATTTCTCCCAGTACGTTGAATATCTGAAACGAATTCATAAAGCGAGGGGATTCGGGGTCTTCTACTGGGGCAGAATCTACTACCTCGGCTACCATTACGTTATTCTACCTGACGGAACCATATCCCAAGGACGCCCTGAGCGGGCACGCGGGGCTCACGCGGCGGCTTACAACTCGTATATCGGAATCTGCCTGGTCGGGGACTTTAGCAGCGCTCAAAACCCCACGGGGACTATGGGACTTCAGGAGCCGACCCAAGCTCAAATCCAGAGCCTGGTCAGACTGGTGCGAGAGCTAAGGTCCCGATACGCAATTCCGCCAGAAAGAATCCTCCTCCATCGTCAAGTTGACCGCGATACGCAATGTCCCGGAGACAGGTTCCCGGTTGCGTTTTTCACGGCACGAATTCAGTAGGATTGTTTGTCGTCTAAGTCAGGGGCGAAGGATGCTGCGTGAGGCAATGCAGCGTCCCTCGCCTGGATTTCTAACCAGAAGTGAACAACGTGCGTTAACTGGGAGTAGAAAAAGGCCGCTTTCTCAGGCATAACTGCGTTGTCGAAGCGTAGTTGATGCCGACAGAGAGGCGGCCTTTTCCATGACAGAGTGTGGCCAGTGGCAGTTCGAGTTTGAAGCGCATTTTCGCGGCAGGTGGTGGGGCGGTTTGACAGCAGCCCGTTGACGACCGACGGCGGCGCGTTGTTGCTGCGCCAAGTGGACAGGAAAATCGGACTGCTCAAGCGATTGGTGGACGGCTTCCGCGATGCCCGCCAGCCGGAGCGCCGCCTTGTTAACTGGTTGTCTCTGGGTCTGCCCAGTCTCACTTGATGGCAGCCGGCGCCTTGCGGGATTCCTGGGTCGTGATCTTCAGGCTGGCCTTCTTCTTCGGGGCCTTTTCCCTCTTTTTCTTCATGGGGTGATCCTTTCTCGCCGCCGTTAGCGGCTTTTTGTTGGGGCTGGGCGCCCTCACTTGCGGCGGAGCATGAAATCAAGCCCCAGCCCAAGTCAAGGGGCAGCCAGCCCGCGAGGGGGGAGTTACGTAACAGTTAAGGAGCGCAGGCGGAGGGGGATGGGTGTCCAGACGCCGGAGATTTTCACTGGCGGCGCTAAGCACCCCGCCTGCGAGCGGCCTGGGGGCCGGCGCGACGCCGGAGGGCAACCTCGGCCAGGATGTAGTTTTTCAAATTCCGGGAAAGCGAACGGGCGCCGGAGAGTTCGTCCAAGTCGCGCAGGGTCAGGTCTGGCAGGAAGGCCAGCACGCGGGCCAGCGGCGTGAGCGGATGGCGGACCAGCGCCATGCGCACGTTATAGAGGCAGGACCACTTGCGGTGGCGCGCGACGGACGCAGGCACAATTGTGGGGAGGTCTTCGCGCGCCAGCACCTTCAGCACCTGTGATTCCGTGAGAAACGCGTTGTCGAGCGCAAGCGGCACCACACGCTGGTGCCCTTCAGCCAGCAACGCCGCCGCCACGCGCGCCGAGCCGCGCCGCGCCAGCGTGAGCCGCTGGCCGAGCGCGAGTTGCGGCAGCCGGTTCACGATCACGTCTTCGGCCACGCGGCGGATTTCCGCCGGCGTGGCCGGCTGCAGCGTGAGGTTCACCAGGTCGAAGAGGAAAAGCTGGCGGAGAAGCGGCAGCGCCACCAAGCGTGAGGAGTGCGGATGACCCGCCACTCGCACCTTGACGCGGTAGCTGCGCATCCATTCCTTGCGGCGCGCCACTTCGCCGAGAAAATCGCCGGGCAGGTCTTTGCGCTCGAGCAGCAGACAGAGGAGGGCTTCGTCAAGGACGGGGTTTTCCAGGAGCGCGGCGAGGACTTCATGGCTCTTGTCGTGGAGCAAAACGCGCAGCTCGTCGCGCGAGGCGGCGCGGGCGCGTTCGGCGCGAGTGCTAGCCCTTTCCGCCATGGACGACTTCGGCCCTCGGCGCGGAGAAGAGCCGCATGGCCATGCGCGCGGCGCCCAGTGCGGGCTGTTCGGAAAGGTGGCAGATGCGCGCGCGCGGCGCGATGCTCTTCAGCAGGGCGTCGAGGGCGGATTCCAGCATCTCGCTGTGGCCGAACACGCCGCCACTCTTGGCGAGGACGAATTCTTCGCCAGAAAGCCCGAGCCGCCGGATGACGCTGCCGGCGATGCGCGAAAGACTGAAGGCGGCGCGCAACAGGATGTCGCGCGCGGGAGCGTCGTCGGCCTCGGCGGCCTCCAGCACGAGCGGGAAGATGCGCGGGAAGACTTCGTCCGGCGCCCCGGCGATGCGCTCGGCCAAACTCTCCCACGTCGGGCACTGCAGCGCGTTCGGAATCAGATCGGCCAGCAGTGTAACCGGCTCGAGGCCGTCGCGGGCCTGCGCCACGGCGGCCACGGCGCGACGGCCGATGTCGAACGCGCTGCCTTCGTCGCCGATCCACGGGCCCAGCCCGCCCGCGCGGACCGTGCGCCCGCTGGCGTTTCGGCCGTAGGCGGAAGAGCCGGTACCGGCAATCAGCACCACGCCAGGCGCCTCGCCCACGGCGGCTTCCAGCGCCACGTCAAAATCGGTGGTGACGTGCACGTCCGCTTCGGGAAACGCCTCCACCAGATACACCATCATGCGCTTGACCACCCGCGGGCGACCGGCACCGGCCAGTCCGGCGCAGACGGCGCGCACCTGACGGGCGTCAATCCCCGCTGCGGTGAGCGCGCCATTCGCCGCTTCATTGAGTCCGGCCAACGCTTTCTCAAAACCAGCGCGCGCCGCATTGGAAGGTCCGCCCAGTCCGCGCGCGAGGAGCTTTCCGGATGCGTCGAGCAGCGCGCATTCCGTCTTGGTGCCGCCACCGTCAAAACCGAGATAGTGCGTCATGAAACACCTGGGGTCAGCGTATAGGGGTCGGAAGACAGGGAAAAACGTCTTGTATTTGTGCCGGACGACTGTCGTCAAGGATTCGTTTTCAACCCTCTCCGAACCGCTTTTTCAAATTTCACATCCGCGCTACAGAGTACAGCAAAGTGCGAACGGCATAAAGCACCGCGAGCGCAAAACCGAAGAAGCCGCAAGTTGACAGCGCGCAAACCGGACAAGTAGACTCGCGCGGCTTTCCCCCTCGGCTCCGCTCGGGGCAGGCGGGCGCGTCATGCGAATCCACTACCTCGACCTCGCCATCATCCTTCTCTACGTTGTTGGCATCACGCTGTTCGGAATGCGCTTCCGCAGGGGCCAGCAGGACATCCGCGATTACTTCCTGGGTGGGCGGACGGCGCCGTGGTGGGCCATTGCCTTCTCCATTGTCGCCACCGAGACTTCCCTGCTCACCGTGATCGGCACGCCGGCGCTGGCGTTCGCGGGCAACCTGGGGTTCCTGCAGCTTGTTCTCGGCTACAACCTCGGCCGTATCCTCATCTGCCTGGTGTTCATCCCCCAGTATTTCCGCGGCGAATTTTTCACCGCCTACCAGCTCATCGAGAGGCGCTTCGGCGCGCAGATGAAGTCCATCGCCGCGGGGACGTTCCTGCTCACGCGGACGCTGGCCGAAGGCGTGCGCGTGGCGGCGATCACCAAGGTGGTCAGCGTGGCGTTCGGCATCGAGGCGCGCACGGCGGTGATTCTGATCGCGGCCCTGACGCTGATCTACACGTTCGAAGGCGGGATGAAAGCGGTGATTTGGACCGACGTGATCCAGCTCGGCATCTACGTTTCCGGCGCCGTGCTCGCCGCGGTGATGCTGCTGAAGCAAATCCCCGGCGGCTGGGCCGAGGTGACGCAGGTGGCGGCGGCCGCCGGCGGTAAACTGCGCATCTTCGATTTCACGCTCAGCCTGACACAGACCTACACCTTCTGGTCCGGCGTGCTGGGCGGCGCGTTCCTCACCCTGGCTAGCCACGGCACCGACCAGCTCATGGTGCAGCGGCTGCTGGCGGCGCGGAATGAGCGCGACAGCAAGAAGGCGCTGCTCGCCAGCGGCGTGATCGTCTTCGCGCAGTTCGCACTGTTCCTCCTGCTCGGCGTCATGCTCTATACCTACCATCAGCACAGCCCGCTGATCGTCGCCGGTGGCGACAAGGATCGCATCTTTCCCGAGTACGTGGTGCGCGAGATGCCCGTGGGCATCACGGGACTGGTCATCGCGGCCATCTTCGCCGCGGCCATGTCCAACCTGAGCGGCGCGTTGAACTCGCTGGCCTCTTCCAGCATCGTAGATTTCATGCGCAAGGCCACCACGCCCGAAGACACCGCGCGGACGCTGGCGCGTTCGCGCTGGATCACCGTGGGCTGGGGCCTCGTGCTGATGGTGCTGGGAACGATCAAGTGGGGGCCCGTGCTGGAGACGGGGCTGACGGTCGCCTCGATCATCTACCAGAGCCTGCTGGGGCTGTTCCTGCTCGGCGTGCTGAACCGGCGCGCCACCGTCCGCGGCGCGCTGGTTGGGATGTTCACCGGACTGGGGTTGATGCTCTACCTCTGGAAATTCACGCCGCTGGCGTGGACGTGGTACGTGCTGGTGGGAACGGTGACGACCTTCGCGGTGGGCTCGGTGGCGAGCCTGTTCGATACCGCTCCGCAACAACCGGAGAAACCATGAACGAAAAACGCCTGGAGCTGGTGAAGGGACTCGGGCCGTGGGCGGCCATGGCCATGGTGGTCGGGCACATCATTGGCACGGGCATTTTCCGGGTACCGCGCTCCATGGCCGAAGCCACCGGCTCGGTCGGGTTGGTGTTTCTGGTGTGGATTGTCGGCGGATTCCTTTCGCTCGCCGGTGCGTTGACCGTCGCGGAGTTGGGCGCGTCCATGCCCCATGCCGGCGGCCCTTATGTTTATCTGAAGCGCGGATTCGGTCAGGTGTGGGGTTTCCTTTTCGGCTGGATGAACAATCTGGTTGGGAAGCCCGCCTCCATCGCCACGATTGCCGCAGGCTTCCTGATCTTCCTCGGCTTTTTCTTCCCTGCCACACGCACGCACATCTTCACGCTCAGCATGCCGGTGCCGTTTGCGGAGAAGCCCTACGAATTTGTATTCACCTGGGCACAGCCGCTCGCGGCGCTGGCTATTGCCGTCGTCACCTTCATCAACTACCTGGGTGTGCGGCTGGCGGGACGCCTTCAGGTGGTGCTGACGATCATCAAGATCAGCTCGATCCTCGCGGTGGTGGCTCTGGGCTTCGCGCTCGGCAAGCCGCACGAAGGCGTGCAGACGATTTTCCCCGAAACCTTGCAGCTCACCATGCTCGGCGGATTCCTCACGGCCATGGTCGGCGCGCTGTGGGCCTACGACGGCTGGATCGACCTGACGTTTGCCGGCTCCGAGGTGCAAGACCCGCAGAAGAACATCCCGCGTGCCGTCGTCGGCGGCACGATCATCGTCGGAGCGGTTTACCTGCTGACCAACGCCATCTGCTTTTACGTGCTGCCGCTGGCCGCCGTCGCCAAGGCGGCCATCCCTGTCTCCGAAGCGGTGGCAGTATTCGCAGGCGCGCAAGCGGCAGCCTGGATTACCGCGGCCATGGTGCTCTCCGCATTCACCACGCTGAACTCTTCCATCCTCACCGGAGCGCGCGTGCCCTATGCCATGGCCCAAGACGGGCTTTTCTTTCGCGTCGCCGATGGCGTTCACCCGCTGCATCGCACGCCGGCCGGCGCTCTGGTCTTCCAAGGGGTCATGGCTGGATTGATGGTGCTCAGCGGTGAATTCGAGGACCTCTTCTCGCTGTTCATTTTCGCGCAGTGGATCTTCTATGCGCTCACCGTGGCATCCGTCTTCGGCCTGCGCAAACGCGAGCCCGATCTGCACCGGCCCTATCGCGCCTGGGGCTATCCGTGGCTGCCTGCGTTGTTCGTCATCGGCGCCACCGCGTTGACGGTAAACCTGTTCATCCAGCGGCCGATGCGGTCGTCCATTGGCCTCGCGTTGATTTTGTCCGGTCTGGTGTTCTACAGGCACTGGCAAAAAAGCGCAGCATCTCTCTCCGAATAACGTGGCCGATATCAAGTGCCCGCGGGAGAGGATTCGCGTGTGTGGTTGCGCAGGAACGGCAGTGTGCCTATGGCCAGCGCAATCCCCGGGACCACAACAAACGAGAGGCCCGCTCTCACCAGAAAGCTTGGAAGGAGGTGCTCCGGATTACGAGAAGCACCTGTTACCGCGGCGACGATCACACAGAGGAAAATTGCCAGGTGCATCGCCACGGGAAAAACTCCGGAAAGAAAACGAGTGGCGGTGTTGCCGCCCTCGCGGCGCGACCAATAGGCTCCCAGCGCTCCGAGCACGCAATACGACAACAGCCAGGGAATAAAAAACAGCATGGGGGCTTTCGGATGGACCCAGGCCACCGGCGGCACCTGCCGGAGGAGCGCGAGAAGTAAGATCGCCGCGCTGATCAGCATGGTCATTCCCAGCAGCACGAGATTCTTTGTATGCACGCTCATGGGATCTTCCTCACGCGCAGCACGACGAATTTCCTTCCGGAGCCGCGCCCAATGGGTGACTTCGGAAAACGCGAAGGCCAGCGCACTTTCTGGCGTCGCGCTGCGCTCCAGGCAGCCTTCGTAGGTATCTTCGAAATGCCCGGCCAGTTCAGCGACCACTTCCTCTTCGCGCTCTGGGGAGACACCTAGCGCGCCTAGCCGTTCGCGGACAATATTCTCCCAGTCAGGCACGCGACACCCCCGCCAGGCGGTCGAGCGCGCGGAAGAACAGCCGCCATTCGTCGCGCAAGGGCGGAAGCTGCTTGCGCCCGGCTGCGGTCAGCGAATAGCAGCGGCGGCGGCGCCCGGAACTCGTCGTCTGCCAGCTTGCCTTCACCCAGCCGCGTTTTTCCAGGCGATAGAGCATCGGGTAAAGCGACGCAAGGTTGAAGCGCAGCACGCCGCCGGTGTGCTCCTCGATGCGCTTGGAGATTTCGTAGCCGTGCAGCGGCTCTTCGACCAGCACGGAGAGAATGGCCAACTCCGCCGAACCGCGTTTGATGGAGGACGTGACGCCCATAGGTTCCTATATATAGGAACGCTATATACGTTGTCAAGTGAAATTTCGGTCGGTTGTAGTTGAACCGGTTCACCCCTCTGCCTATACTCTGTCGCAACAATGGAATCAACATTGCACCTCGGAGATTCTCCGCCGCCGTCGATGCCACAGCCAAAGCTGAGGCTGAAGCGTTCTCGTCCATACGTTGCCGCGCTTCTCTCGCTACTCGTGACCGGCCTCGGACAAATCTTTAACCGGCAGCCGGCGAAAGGCGCAGCATTGCTGGTTGCGGTGGTAGGCTTCTATTACGTTGCTGGATGGACTGGCCTTTTGCACGCGTTCGCCGGGTTGGTTGGCTTCTTGGTCCTTGGAGTCCTGTTCGTGACCGCCGTCGTGACCGACGCGTTCCGAACGGCCCGACTGCACGTGCGGACTGATGCGCTTCCGAAAGCGCCATTGGTCCTTTACATTTTGAGTTTAGCGTTGGTCGCAGTATTCGTCAGCCTGTTCGATGTTGACTTCGTGATTGACCACGTGCTCCATATTCGTGCCTTCCGGATCCCGGCGGTGTCGATGGAACCGACCTTAAAAGCTGGCGACCGCCTTATTGCCGAGATGAGAGCATTTTCGGCCATAACTCCGTCCCGGGGCGACCTTATTGTATTTACCGCCCCGCCGCCGGGGAATCTGTGGGTCAAGCGAGTGATTGGCCTTCCCGGCGATGAAATCACCGGAGATGCCGAACAGATTCTCGTCAACGGAAGGAAACTGGAGGAACCTTACGTATTCCTCGATCCCAAGATTGCGGCGGAGGGCTCCGGTTCCTTTGATGGCCGGCCTACTTTTGGCCCGATTCGTGTGCCGGAGGGCAAACTTTTTCTCGTCGGAGACAACCGCTACCATAGCTTTGATAGCCGTTATGCCGGGTTTGGCCTCATTGATCTTTCAAATGTAAAGGGCCGTCCGCTTTATCTCTACTACGCGAAAGACGCGTCGCGCATTGGCCGCAGAGTCGAGTAACCACGGCCACTAAGACACTCAGGTCGAAAGTTGCGCTATTTGCCGCCAGCGCTCTGGTTGGGCCGCTGTGCGCCGGGGCCGAGCAGAATCTGCCCGGAATGCGCGCCGGTGTGTTTGCCGCCTTCGATCACCACTTCCCCGTTCACTAGGACGTAGCGGAATCCCGCCGCGTAGGCGTGCGGCTTTTCGAAGGTGGCCGTGTCGGCGACGGCTTTTTCATCGAAGACGACGATATCCGCCCACATGCCCGGACGGATCAGGCCGCGCTCGGTGAGCCGGAAGCGCTGTGCCGGCAGCGAGGTCATCTTGCGGATGGCTTCTTCGAGTCGCACCACGTTTTTCTCGCGGATGTAGCGCCCGAGCACGCGGGCGTTGGTGCCGTAGCTGCGCGGGTGCGGGACGCCGCGGCCCATTTCCTGCACCCCGCCGTCGGACGCGACCATCGAGTACGGGAAACGCAGGATGCGCTCGACGTCGCGCTCGTCCATCGAGTGATAGACCATCTGCGCGCCGCCCTTTTCCGTCATTTCGAGCACGGTCTGGATTTCGTCCTCGAGCTTGCCCTTTCTTCCCTTCTCCTTGTTGATCAGCGCGATGCTCTTGCCCTCGAGCGAATTGTCCCAGGGGCAGGAGGCGACTACGGCGTAGTCGAGCCGCTTGCGGCCGTTGCGCTTGTTGATTGTCTCTTTCATCTCTCCGGCAATCTTCTTGCGCGTGGCCGGATCGGCGAGCCGCTTCTTGATGGCTTCCTGTCCATCGGCGAGCGCCCACGACGGCAGCAGCACGCCCAGGTTGGTGCTCGACGCGGTGTAGGGATACTGGTCCACGGTGACGTCAATCCCCTCGGCGCGCGCTTTTTCCACCAGCTCGATGGTCTTCGCGCTCTGTCCCCAGAATTTTTTGTTGGACACTTTGAAGTGCGAAATCTCGACCGGCATGGCGGCTTCGCGGCCGACGGTGATGGCCTCGTTGATGGCGTCGAAGACGTGCTCGCCCTCATCGCGCATGTGCGATGCGTACACGCCGTTGTACTTCGCCGCCGCACGGGCCAGCGCGACCACTTCCGGCGTCTTCGAGTACGTGCCGGGGATGTAGATGAGTCCGGTGGAAAAGCCCACGGCTCCCTGGCGCATGGCCTGCCCGACCAGTGCTTCCATCCGGGACTGCTCGTCGGGGGTGGGGTCGCGCTGCTCGCTGCCCATGATCTCGCGCCGCACGCTGTTGTGACCGATCAGCGTGCCCAGGTTGATGGAAATCTTTCCGCGCAGCCCGCCGAAAAATTTGTCGAGGTCGGTTTCCGAGCCGCCGCAATTTCCGGTGATGATCGAAGTGACGCCGTCGAAGAGATAGTTGTCGGCGGTCGGGATGCGCGCGATGCCGCCTTCGACGTGTGTGTGGACGTCAATGAAACCTGGCGCGACGATGAGGTCCTTCGCATCAATCGTGCGCTTGGCCGGACAGTTTCCGCCGTTGCACAGCCGCCCGATGGCCGCGATGCGCCCGTCTTTGATGCCCACGTCGGCGACGTACCAGGGATTGCCGCTGCCATCCACGATCCGGCCGTTCTGAATCACGACGTCATACGTCGTCGCCTGCGCCCACGCCACCGGCGCAAGGAAAAGGAGTAGAGCGAAAATAATCAGCTTCTTCATGGAACACCCCCAAGGAATCTCTGACGCGGCAGCGACGGCCTGCGTCTCACGATCGTGGCAGGCCGCCTTGCGGAAGAGCACCTATCATTTTTGTTGAGCAGGACGCAAGGAAGCGGGCGAAAAGGCAAAATACAAGAATAACCAGAGTGCGCTGAAAGCAATCCAAGGCCAAACGGTGCTGATCTTACGATCCATCATGACTGAGGACCAAAGGGCCCACGACGCAAAGCTCGAAATGAGAATCAGCTTCAAATGAGCAAGAAGACTAGGTGCATATCGGTGATGGCAGTGCGGACAGACAATCTTCCAAGGAGGTATGAACGCCTTTGCTGGGATCAGGTCTCCGCACTTCTGGCAGGGCCAATCACCACGGGCTATCTCTTTGCCAGCAACAAGCTTTAGGTAGAACCTGGCAGTTAGAATCGCTATCAAATATCCGGTTATCAAGATGCCAAACCACCACAGCGGATCGGAGAGAATATTGGAATGCTGAAAGTCAAAGACGAGGGCGTCGAGTGAAGCGTAAAGACCTGCTGAGAGTAATGCTCCAACGGCGACCGCACTGCCATAACTCTCGCCGGTCGCATAGATTTCCGCATCGCATTGAGCGCACTTCCATTTGAGCAGTTTGAAAATCAGGCGAGTGCGGAAAGGTGTGCCACATTGCGGACAGTGGAGCTCAACACGGAACAGGAGAGTGTCCATCACGTTCACAAATTATCCCTCCGGCCAATTAATCGGAAGCTTATCACAAAAGGGATTGGTCAGATTATTGGTACAGAAGATACTTTGCGCGTAGCTTGCGGAAGGCCTCGATTTCGTCCGCAGCCTCATCAAGGATACGCGTGGGCGCGTCGCCTTTCTTCAGCCGCTCAAGCGCGGCGGCATTGCCGAGCAGCGTGAGCAGCTTGTCCACCTTGAAGTCCTGCGGGTTGTGCTTCCAAAGCGCCGCGGCAATTTCGAGGCCCATCAGCATGGAATTCAGCGTTGCGCGGTCGGTGATCACCAGCGTGATGCCTTCGCACGGCTGCCCTTTGTGGACGCCCGCGTTGGGCGTGAAGCGCGTGGGCACGAAGCGCACGCCGGGGACGAAGCGGCGGTTCAAATGCGCGGCGAGATCCACAGACTTGATCCACGGCGCGCCGAACAGCTCGAATGGCGTCTCCGTGCCGCGGCCCACGCTGACGCCCGCGGACTGGAGAATCTCGATGCCGGGATAGAGCAGCGCGGCGTCAAGCGAGCGCAAATTCGGCGAGGGCGCGGTCCAGGGCAGGCCGGTGGCCTCGAAGGCGTCGCGGCGGCGCCAGTCCTTCATGGCGACGACGTGCAGCTCGGCGCCGATTTTATTCTCCTCGTTAAACATGCGCGCGAGTTCGCCGACGGTCATGCCGTGGCGCACGGGCATGGGAAAATAGCCGACGAAGCTGAGCTTGTCCTTGTCGAGCATCGGCCCCTCGATGGCTTCGCCGCCGAGCGGGTTGGGCCGGTCGAGCACATAGAAGGCAATCTTGCGCTTCGCGGCTTCCTCCATCGCGTAGGCCATCGTCGTCGGATAGGTGTAGAAGCGCACGCCGGCGTCCTGGATGTCGAAGACCAGCGCATCCACGCCACGGAGCATTTCCTCGGCGGGCCGGCGGGTGTCGCCGTAGAGGCTGTGGATGGTGAGGCCGGTGGCGGGGTCCGTGGTGGACGCGACTTTCTCGTCGGCGCGCCCGGCGATGCCGTGCTCGGGACTGAACAGTGCGACCAGCTTCACGCCCTCGGCCTTCGCCAGCAGGTCAATCGTGCTGCGACCGTTGCGGTCGACCCCGGTGTGGTTGGTGATCAGGCCCACGCGCTTGCCGCGCAGCGCCGCAAAATTTTCCTCCACGAGGACGTCAATGCCGCTCTTCGTTTGCGCGTTCCGCGCCGGATCATGGCTGGCGCCGGCGGAGCGTTCGACGGACGAAGCCGAAGATGCCGGCCTAAAGGCCGGCACTACGTGGGAGGCAATGGCGGTAGCGATGCGGGAGCGAAGGCTGGAAAGTGCGGGACGGCCGTGGGGATGAACGCTGTTGGCGAGCAAAATATAGAAGGTGCGGCTCTGCGGGTCCACCCACATGGCCGTGCCGGTGAACCCGGTATGGCCGAACGAGCCGACAGGAAACAGCTCGCCGCGCGGCGCGGAATACACGGAATCAATGTCCCAGCCGAGGCCGCGAAGGGTGGGGCTCCACGGTGGCGTTTGCGGCGTCGTCATCTTCTGGATCGTAGCCGCCGCGAAGATGCGCTTGCCGTTGGGCGCCACGCCCTGCGCGAGCAGCATCCGGCAAAAGAGCGCGAGGTCGTCCACCGTCGAGAACAAGCCGGCGTGACCCGCGACGCCGCCCATGCCCCGCGCGCGCGGGTCGTGCACTTCTCCGCGCAGGACGCGGCCCTTCCCGGAGCCGGCTTTCGCGCCTTCCGGCAAATCGATTTCTTCCGTCGGCGCGATTCGGAGCTTCCAATCGGCGGGCGGGCGGAAGCGCGTGGTGTTCATGCCCAGCGGCTTGAAAATGTTTTCGAGCGCGAACTCGTCGAGCGGCATCCCGCTGACGCGGCGGACCATCTCCGCGAGAATAATGAAGCCGCCGTCGCTATAGACAAACCGCGCGCCGGGCGGGGAGATGAGCGTGTCTTCGTAGAGCGATTTCAGCACGGCTTCCGCGCCGGACCAGGGGTCCTTCAACGCGGGAATCGGCCGCAGGCCGGAGGTGTGCGTAAGGAGGTGCCGCACGGTGACCTGGTCTTTGCCATTCGGCGCGAATTCGGGGACGTAGCGCGCGACCGGATCATTGAGCCGCACCTTGCCCTGCTCGACCAGCAGCATCACCGATGACGTCGTGGCGACGACTTTCGTGAGCGAGGCCACATCGAAGACGGTGTCGGTCGTCATCGCCTCGCGCGCGGGCAGCACGGCGCGCGAGCCGTACGCTTTCCGGTGAAGAATCTCCTGCCCCTGGCCGACCAGCAATACCCCGCCGGGCAATTCGTCCGCGGCGATGGCCTTCTCGACGATGGGATCGAGGAGTTCGCTGAGACCTTTCGTGGATTTGGGTTTTGTCTGGGCCTGAACGAAAGACGGCGCCGCCAGCGAAAGCGAAAATAGAAAAGAGAAAATGGGGAATAGGAAGATTCCATTCCGCGCGTGTGTCCGCATCGAGTGGCCCTCTTTTCTATTTTCTAATTTCCGTTTTCCATCTTCACAGCCGTGTGCTATATATCGCGACGCCATGCAGACGTCAATCATTGGGGCCACCATCCAAGGCGATGCGTAACCGCTGGCTTCTGCTGCCGACCGCACTTCTTCTCTTCATCGCCTATCCCGCACGCACACAGAAGGCTTCCCTGCCCGCCGCCAAGCTGCCTCGGGACGCGGAAAAGTGGGTGGAGCGCACGCTGAAGAAGATGACCCTCGAGGAAAAGCTCGGGCAGCTCGTTATGGTCTTCTATTACGGCGGGTTCCTTTCCACCGAGTCCGAGCAATACAGGGAACTGTTGCGGCAGGTGGAAAAGAATCACGTCGGCGGAATCGTGGTGCAGACGCGCGGCACGCCGCTGGGGATCGAGTACAGCCAGGTCTATCCCACCGCGGCGCTGGCCAACCAGCTCCAGCGCCGGTCGAAGGTGCCGCTGCTGGTGGCCGCGGACTTCGAGCGCGGCACGGCGATGCGCCTGGACGAAGGCACCGCGTTCCCGCACGCGATGGGCGTGGCTGCCACCGGCGACCCGCGCGTGGCGTACGCGATGGGCAAGATCACCGCCAGCGAGGCGCGCGCCGTCGGCGTGCACTGGGTTTTCGCGCCGGTGGCCGACGTCAACAGCAACCCGGACAACCCCATCATCAACACCCGGTCGTTCGGCGAAGACCCGCAGAAGGTGGCGGAGTTTGTGAAGCAGTTCGTGCGCGGCATCGAGGAAAACGGCGCGCTTTCAACAACCAAACATTTCCCCGGGCACGGCGACACGAGCGTGGATTCGCACATTGACCTCTCGGTGGTGAAGGGCGACCGCGCGCGCCTCGACGCGGTCGAGCTAGCGCCGTTCCGCGCGGCGATTGCTGCCGGCACGAGCACGATCATGACCGGCCACCTGGCCGTGCCGGCGCTCGAGCCCAACGCGGAAGTGCCGGCGACGCTTTCGGAAAATATCCTGACCGGGCTGCTGCGCAAGGAACTGGGGTTTGACGGCCTCATTGTCACCGACGCACTGGACATGGGTGGCGTGACGTCGCGCTATCCGCCGGCGGAGGTGGCCGTGCGCGCCGTGGCCGCCGGCGCGGACGTGCTGCTGGTGCCGCCGATCCCAGATGCCGCGATTGCCGGTTTGAAGGACGCGGTGGCCACCGGCCGCATCCCCATGGCGCGGATTGACGAATCCGTGCGGCGCGTCCTTCGCGCCAAGGCGAAGCTGGGGCTTTACAAAGAGCGCCTCGTGGATCTGGACAGGCTGAACACCGCGTTTCGCCGCCCGGAGTTTGTGCAACAGGCGCAGGAGATTGCCGACCGCGGCGTCACGCTGCTGAAGGATGAGCCGCGGCTGTTGCCCCTCGACGCCACGAAGCCGCAGCGCGTGCTGCTCGCGGCCGTCGCCGGCGATCCGGACCCCTATCCGGCCGAGCATTTCGAGCGCGAACTCCGCGGGCGCGTGGATTCGCTTGCCGCGGTGCGGACGGACACGCGGTTCGTGAAGGTCGAAACCGTGAAGCTGCCGCCGCCGGAGAGCTACGACGTGGCCATTGCCGCGCTCTTCGTGCGCGTGGCTGACCGCAAGGGGACCGTCGGCCTGCCGGAAAATCAGATGGCGCTGGTCAACGCGCTGCTGGCGGCGGGCAAGCCGGTGGTGGTGGTCTGCTTCGGCAGTCCGTATATCATTGAAAAATTCCCCAGCGCGAAGACGTGGATGGCCGTGTTCTCCACGCAGGACGTGGCGCAGCGCGCTGCGGGCCGCGCGCTTTTCGGACAGGTGGCTATCGGCGGAAAAATCCCCGTAAGCGTGCCGGGGGTGGCGAAAGCGGGCGACGGCTTGAGCGTGTCCGCCAGCCCGATGAAACTCCGCGCCGCGCCAGCCGATATGGACGCGCGGCTCAAGCCCGTCTACGAAATGCTTGATCACGCGGTGGAAGAGAGGGCGTTCCCCGGCGGCGTGCTGGCCGTGGGACAGCGCGGCGAATTGGTGGTGCATGCTTTCGGCAAGCAGACCTACGACGCGGGCGCGCCAGCCGTCTCGACAGAGACGATTTACGATCTCGCCTCGCTGACCAAGCCGGTGGTGACGGTGACCGCGACGGCCATGCTCGTCGCCTCTAATCGCGTGCAACTCGATGCGCCGATCGAGCGCTTCCTGCCGGAATGGAACAAGGGACCGAACGCCGAGTGGCGGAAGAAAGTGACGGTGCGACATCTGCTGCTGCACTCGTCGGGGCTGCCGGGCTATCAGAAATATTACGAGGTCACAAAAGGCAAGAAGGAGATCGTGGCAAAAGCGCTGGCCGAGCCGCTGGTGGCCGAGCCCGGAGCCAAGGTCGAGTATTCGGACATCGGTTTTGTTCTGCTGGGCGAGATTGTGGAGCGCGTGTTGGGCAAGACGCTCGACCAGTTCGCCCGCGAGCGGATCTTCGCGCCGCTGGGAATGAGCGATGCGCAGTTCAATCCGTTGAAGAATTTGCGCGCGCGGATTGCTCCGACCGAAAACGACACGACGTACAGGAGACAGCTTGTGCACGGCGAGGTCCACGACCAGAACGCGTGGGCCATGGGCGGTGTAGCGGGACATGCCGGCCTGTTTTCGACGGCCGCGGACTTGGCCGCGTTCTGCCAGATGATGCTCAACGGCGGAATGTACGCGCACCAGCGGCTGTTGAGCCGCAGCGCGATCGCGCAGTTCACCAAAGCGGCCACGCTGCCGGGCGGCGCGCGGACACTCGGGTGGGATGTGCCGAGTGAGCCGTCGCAAAGCGGAAAATACTTTTCCGCAAGGAGCTTCGGCCACCTCGGTTACACCGGCACGTCCATCTGGATTGACCCGGAGAAGGAACTATTCGTCATCCTGCTGACCAACCGCGTGCACCCTTCCGCGGAAAACGAGAAGATCAAGGATGTCCGCCCCGCCGTGCACGACGCAATTCTCGAATCGCTCGGCCCCCAACCCTAGAAAAACGTCACAGAGTCGCCGAGGCACAAAGAAAAACGACAGAGAGATTGATTCGAACATCGCATCTCGCCCAGTTGAACTTTCGATCCCCGGTCATTTCCTTTCACCACCTCTGTGTCTCAGTGCCTCGGCGGCGTTCTTTGTCTTCCTTCTGAGCGAAGATAGAAGAATGCGGCTATAATCCCGCCCGTGAAAGTTCATCGGCAAACACCTCGCATCACCGAGCAGCGAAACCCGCGGTCGCGCGGACTCGACCTGAAATCCACCGCGGAGATTCTGCAGATCATCAACCGCGAGGACGCGGACGTAGCGAGCGCGGTGGCGCGGGAGATTCCGGCGATTGCGCGAGCGGTGGACACGATTGCGGCCGCGCTGCGCCGCGGCGGCAGGCTGATCTACGCCGGCGCGGGGACGAGCGGGCGGCTGGCGGTGCTGGACGCGTCCGAATGCCCGCCGACGTTTGGCGTGCCGCCGCGGATGGTGCAGGGTGTAATCGCCGGCGGGCGGCGCGCGCTGGTGAGCGCCGTCGAAGGCGCCGAAGACGACGCCGCACAGGGCGCGCGCGATCTCGCAAAGAAAAAAGTGTCCGCGAAAGATGTGGTCGTGGGTCTGACAGCCAGCGGCTCGACGCCGTACGTTCTCGGCGCGCTGCGCTATGCCAGACGGCGCGGCGCGGCGACCATCGGCGTGACGTGCAACCGCGGTGCGGCACTCGAGCGGCTGGCGCGGATTACCATCGCCGCCAAAGTGGGGCCGGAGGTGATTGCCGGCTCGACGCGGATGAAAGCGGGCACCGCGCAGAAGATGGTCCTGAATATGCTCTCTACCGCCGCGATGGTGCGGTTGGGCTACGTGTACGACAACTGGATGATCAACGTAGCCCTAACGAACAAGAAGTTGCGGCGCCGCGGGTTACGCCTCCTCGAGGAAGCGGCCGGGGCGAGCGTGTCCGAAGCGGCACGCGCGGCGCGTCTGGCGGGACACGATTTGCGCGTCGCGCTGGTCATGCTGAAGGCCGGCGTGGATGCGGCCACGGCAAAGCGAAGACTGAAGCAGGCGGGTGGAGATTTGCGGAAAGCGTTGGAAAGTTTGAAAGCTTGAAGGTTCGAAGGTTGCAGGGCACGGCAGGGGCGATGCAGCGAAATACTTTTTAGCATTTCAACCTTTCAACTTTCCAACATTGAATCCCGGGCGGAGCGAATGGAGAAATTCCGGATTGAAGGCGGAAGGCGTCTGGAGGGCATGGTCCGCGTGAGCGGCGCGAAGAACGCCGCGCTGCCGGCGATGGCCGCGGCGCTGCTGACGCCGGAGCCGGTGCGGCTGCGGAACGTCCCGCGCGTGCGCGACATCGTCACCATGGGCAGGCTGCTGGCGCACATGGAAGCGCACGTGGAGACGTCCCCCGCCGAGCCCGAGTACGTAACGATTCGCGCGGAGAAAATCTCCAACGCCGAGGCGCCGTACGAGCTGGTGAAGACGATGCGCGCATCGGTGCTGACGCTGGGCCCGCTGGTGGCGCGGACCGGCTATGCGCGCGTTTCGCTGCCCGGCGGCTGCGCGATTGGCGCGCGGCCGATTGATTTGCACCTCAAGGCGCTCGAAAAGATGGGCGCGGCCATTTCCACCGAGCACGGTTACGTGGAAGCGCGCGCGCCTGAAGGCGGGCTGCGCGGCGCGGAGCTCCGGTTCGAGAAAATCACCGTAACGGGAACGGAAAACGCCATGATGGCCGCGGCGCTGGCCAGCGGCGAGACCGTCATCGAGAACGCCGCGCGCGAGCCGGAGATCGCCGACCTGGCCCGGCTGCTGATCACCATGGGCGCGAAGGTCGAAGGCGCTGGCACGGCGACTCTGCGAATTTGCGGGGCGGCCGAGCTGCACGGCGCGACGCACACTGTCATCCCCGACCGCATCGAAGCGGGCACGCTGCTCGTCGCCGGAGCGATCACCGGCGGCGAGCTTCTGCTCACGCAGTGCGAACCGGCGCACCTGACGGCGGTGACGGAAAAGCTGGCGCAGGCCGGCGTCGTGATCCGCGCGGAAGGTGGCAACGCGCTGCGCGTCCACAACGGCGGGCCGCTCACCGCGGTGGACGTGACCACCGAGGAGTATCCAGGCTTCGCCACCGACATGCAGGCGCAGTACATGGCGCTGATGACGCAGGCCGAGGGCGCGTCCGTGATCACAGAGACGATTTTCGAGAATCGCTTCCTGCACGCGCAGGAAATGGTGCGCATGGGCGCGCACATTTCGATCGAGGGGCGCCGGGCGGTGGTGCGCGGGCCGGTGCGGCTGACCGGCGCCAGCGTGCAAGCCTCCGACCTGCGCGCCAGCGCCTCACTGGTGCTGGCCGCGCTGGTCGCCGAGGGCGAGACCGTGATTGACCGCGTGTACCACCTCGACCGCGGTTACGAGCGCTTGGAAGAAAAGCTCGGCGCCGTAGGAGCGAAGATCGAGAGAATCAAATAGAGGTCAGAGTCGGGAAGTCCGCGCTGGCTCCAGACGGCACGACTCAAGAAGCAGGCAGCCGGGGACAGGCTCCGCCCGCCGGAATGGTTTCGACCCCAGCTAGTGCTTGACTGACCTTATGGCTAGTGGTAGTTTCGCGGCATTTGGGGTGAGGGGTGGTTTTGGAACTAAGCGCCAGGGATCTTATTGGAATTTTTTCTTCTCAATTTCTCTGTCGCGTATTCTGTCCAAGCCGTCCGGGTCAGGCAGCTATCCGAGAACATCATCAGGGGGAGTGCAAGACATGAAAAAGCGTTATGTAGTCGCGTTGCTAGCAGTTTTGCTGGTGTGCAGTGCCGGCGCGTGGGCGCAGGAGATCACGGGCACCATCGTGGGCACGATCAAGGATGCCACCGGCGCCGTCGTCACGGGGGCAAAAATCACCGTGACCAATACGGATAAGAACATCGTCGTCCGGGCGCTGACCTCGGACGCCAGCGGCGACTACGTGGCTCCCCTGCTGCCGATCGGGCACTATTCGGTGACGGTGGAGGCTCCTGGCTTCCGCAAGACCACGCAGCGCAATATCGAGCTGAACGTCAACGAGAAGCTGACCATCAATCTCACGCTGGAGGTCGGGCGGGTGGAAGAAACCGTCACGGTCGAGGCCAGCGCCCTGCAAGTGGAGTTGCAGTCGCCGACGGCGGCCAACCTCATTTCCGGGACGCAGGTGCTCGAGCTTTCCTTGAACAACCGGAACTACGAACAGCTCGTCACGCTGATGCCGGGCGTTTCCTCCGGAGCCCAGGACCAGATTTACATCGGCACGACGAACCCCTCCGGACAGACCAACGTCGTCAGTTTTTCGATCAACGGCAACCGCACCAGCTCGAACAACTGGATGATTGACGGCGCCGACAACGTGGACCGGGGGTCGAACCTCACCTTGTTGAATTATCCCAGCGTGGATGCCATCGCTGAATTCAAAGTGCTGCGGGGACTGTACAGCGCGGAGTTCGGGCGCAGCGCCAGCGGCCAGATCAACGTGATCACCAAGTCGGGTGGCAGCGCGTTTCACGGCGGACTGTATGAATTCTTCCGCAACGATGTGCTGGCGGCCAACGGCTACTTCAACCGGCGCAATAGCATTGCCCGCCCTCCTTTGCGCTACAACAATTTCGGCTATACGATCGGCGGGCCCGTGTTCATCCCGGGTCACTACAACACCGAGAAAAAGAAGACGTTTTTCTTCTTCTCCCAGGAGTTTCGCCGGGTGATCACCTATCAGACCTTTTCCGCGTTCGTCCCCACGGCGGCGGAGGAAGCGGGGACGTTCAGTTCGCCAGTCTGCGTGGCCTTCACCGGCTCCACCTGTACCGCGACCGCGACCCAAATCACCACCATCAATCCCGTCGCCGCCGCTTATATCCAGGATGTGTTCTCCAAGATCCCCGATCCGGGAAACGTGGCGACGCATCAGTTGTTCACCCCGCTGCGCAGTATCTTCAACCACCGCCAGGAGCTGGTCCGGATCGACCACGTGTTCGGCCCGAAACTGACGATTGCGGTCCGCTACCTGAACGACACGATTCCCACCGAGGAACCCGGCGGGCTGTTCACCGGATCCGGGCTGCCCGGCGTGCCGAACACAAAGACAGATTCGCCGGGGCATAGCTGGGTGGTACGCCACACTGCGACATTTTCTCCGACGTTTTACAGCGAGGGCGGGTACGCGTTTTCCTACGGGGCCATTGTCAGCCGGCCGACCGGGCTGATCTCGAAGGCGAGATCCACCAACGTGAACACGCCATTGCCCTTCCCCTCGACGCTCGCGCGCATTCCGTCGCTGAGCTTCACCGGGAGTGGCGCCCCCTCAACAGTTACGGGATTCGGACCTTACGATGACTTTAACCGGAACCACAATATTTTTGAAAATGTGACGAAAATCATGGGGCATCACACGTGGAAGTTCGGGGTGAGCTATCACTATTACCAGAAGACGGAGAATGCCGGGGGGAACAACGCCAGCACGTTCACCTTCGCCTCGACCCCTCTCGCAACGGGCAGCACCTCCGTCTTCCAGCAGGCCTGGGCTAACTTCCTCCTCGGCAATGTGGCCACCTATACGCAAGCATCCCTGGACCTGACCCCGGATATCCGCTCCCACCAATTCGAGGTGTACGGACAGGATGAGTTCCGGCTCCGGCCGAATCTGACGCTCAGTTTGGGGCTGCGGTATTCCGTGTTCCGGCAGCCGTTCGACAAGAAGCGCTTCCTGACGAATTTTGACCCCAGCCGTTACAATCCGGCCAACGCCCCGACGATCACCGCAACGGGGAACATCGTTCCGGGGACCGGCGATCCGCTGAACGGGATCGTCATCGACGGGCAGAATTCACCCTGGAACCGGAAAGTGGCGAGCGAAAACAACCTGAATTTCGCGCCGCGGGTGGGCCTGGCCTGGGATCCGTGGAACAACGGCAAGACCTCGGTGCGCATGGGATATGGCATTTTCTACGACGCGATTCTGTTCGGCATCGTGGAGCAGAACATCTTTACCAACCTGCCGTTCGTCCAGAGCATCACCATCAGCAACACGCGGCTGGAAAACCCATCGGCGGGGACCCCCTCGATTTCGGCGGCGCCGAAAAACCTGAGGGGAACACCGCTTCCAAGCCGCACACCGTACGGGCAGCAGTGGAGCCTGGATGTGCAGCGTGAGGTCCTGAAAAACGTGGTGGTGGACGTGGGCTACTACGGCAGCAAGGGCACGCACCTGATCGGGATCATAGACATCAATCAGGTTCCGCCCGGAGCGGCTGTCGCCGCGGGGATCGTCCCCCCGGGGACCTTTTTTACCTCGGCCAACACGCCGCTGTTGAATCAACTCCGGCCCTACCGCGGGTATAACGCGATCAATATGGTTCAGAGTCGCTTCAATTCCAACTACCACTCCCTGCAAGTCGGCGTTCAAAAGCGGTTCAGTGGCCGCTCGCTTTTGAACGTTGCCTATACGTGGTCGCACAACCTGACCGATAACCAGACCGACCGCAGCACGGCCCCACAGAACAGCTACGATATCCGCGCTGAATACGGCCCGGCCACGCTTGACCGGCGTCATATTTTCACTGCGAACTACGTGTACGAACTCCCCTGGATGAAGAATCAGGAGGGTTTCGTGGGGCATCTGCTGGGTGGCTGGCAGATCTCCGGAATCGTCACCTTCAATGCTGGCTCTCCGCTGACGGTGACCTCCTCCAGTATCGATCCGGGCGGCCTGGGGTTCCTCGGACCGAGCGCGGCCGGCGGGCGTCCGGACCTCGTCGGCAACCCGAACGCCGGCGCCCCGCACACCGTCGCGGCGTGGTTCAACAAGGGAGTGTTCGTGAATGTCCCGGCGGGGCAAACCCGCCCGGGCAATTCCGGACGCGGCGTGGTTCTCGGGCCTGGTTACGGCCGGTGGGACTTTTCCTTTTTCAAGAACATCAAGGTGCGCGAGGACATGAAGTTTCAATTCCGCACGGAAATGTTTAACGTATTCAATCACACGAACTTCCTCGGGGTGAACACCTCGTTCAGCACCTCGGCCTCGAGCACGTTTGGCCAGGTGACGAGCGCGCGAGACATGCGGATCATCCAACTCGGGCTGAAGTTCAATTTCTGATTCGGGCGCGACCTGATACGGGCGCCGGGGTCAGGCAGAAGGACGTAGAAAACACGGTGGAGTTTCTCCTTGCCGATGCCGGCATCCGGAAACGCTCCATCATCTGCGAATACGCTGGCATGGAACCGCGGTCTGGGTTCTTCAATGGCGAAGAACCCGCCGCGGTTCGGCTTTCCGGCGGGCAGGAAGCAAGCCGGGCGGCGCTTGACTGGTCCCGCGGCAAGTGGTAGTTTCGCGGCAATCGGGGTGAGGGGTGGCTTTGGTGCCTGGCACCGGTGGTCCGGGGCGAAATGTTTCTTCGCGATTCTTCTGTCTCTCATTCTGCCCAGGCCATCCTGATCAGAAATCCATTCGAGATCACAACCAGGGGGAGAGCAAGACATGAAAAACCGTTGTGTGGGCGCATTGCTTGTAGCGTTGCTGGTGTTCAGCGCCGGCGCGTGGGCGCAAGTCAGCACTTCCAGCATCTCCGGCACTGTGCTGGACAAGACCGGGGCGGTGGTCGCGGGCGCGAAAGTGTCCCTGAAGAATGAGGCCACCGGCATCGTCCAGGAGACGAAGACCACGGATGCCGGCAGTTATTCCTTCGCCTCGCTGCTTCCCGGCAGCTACACCATCGCCGTGGAGATGCAGGGGTTCCAGAAGTGGGTGAGCACGAAGAACCCGGTGAACGTCGGCGCCCCGACGCATGTGGACGCCACGCTGGAAGTGGGCGCGGTGACTTCCGTCGTGGAAGTCGAGAGCACGTTCGAAAGGCTGGCCACTTCGAACGCCTCTCTCGGCGGCGTGATTGGCCGCAAAGAGATCACCGAGCTGCCCCTGAACGGGCGCAACCCGCTCAACCTGATCGTGCTGGAGCCCGGGCTGGTGCAGCGCACCGGCGGCAGCGCCGGATCTGGCACGCACGTGTTCGGCTCGCGCGACCGCGCTCACAACGTCACCATTGACGGCATTGACGCCAACGAGTCCTCCGTACCCAATCCCCAGAGCAACATCTACCGCCTCACACCGGACAACGTTCAGGAATACCGCGTGACCACGCACAACGCCACCCCCGAATTCGGCCGCAACAGCGGCGCCAACGTCACTATCGCCACCCGCTCCGGCGGCAACGACTTCCATGGCGACGCCATCTGGTATCACCGCAACACCATCCTGAACTCCAACGAGTGGTTCAGCAACTCCGCCGGGAAGAACCCGCTCACCGGTCAGGACAAGCAGCCCCGGCCGACCCTGCTGTTGCACCAGTTCGGCGGCGACCTCAGCGGTCCGATCATCAAGAACAAGCTGTTCTTCTTTGTCAGCTACCAGAATAACCGCATCAAGCAGGCCCAGCCCATCACGCAGTCTTTCGGCGTGCCGATCGTATATACCGCGGCCGCGCGGGGCGGAGTGTTCCGCTACGTGAAGGGCTGCATCAACCTGGTGAACCAGGCCAACTGCGTTTCCTCTCCGAGCGACCCGAACAACATCAAGCAGAACTCGACTGCCCTGGTGGATACGAGCGGCAACCTAAAGACAGGCGTGCCCGTTTGCGCCCTGCCGGCTTCCGTCGACTGCGTTGCTTCCTACAACATCTTCACCAGCGATCCAGCCGGAATCGGCGGCGACCCGCTCACCATGGGGCTGGTCAATTCTCTTCCGGTGCCCAACGATTTCAGCGTCGGCGACGGCCTGAACACGGCCGGCTTCCTGTGGAACACGCCTTCGCGTTTCAAGGGCCCGTTCTACATGGCGCGGGCGGACTACCAGATCGACTCGAACAACAACATCTTTGGACGCATGCTCTGGTCCATTTACAACACGTCGGAAGGCGACCTGCTCAACGGGCGCCCCAAGGTTTACCCGGGCTTCAATCCACTCGGTGAAGTCAACCGGACCTCGCAAAACCTGGCCATCGGCTGGAAGCGCGTAATTTCGCCGCAAATCGTGAATGACCTCACGGTGGGCTACAGCCGGTTCAACTTCTTCTTCTCTCTGGTCGAGTCCAACAAGGTCTCCGGGACGCTGGCCGCGATCGGCCAGAACTGCTTTGGGGCCTCTTCGTTCTCGAATATCAGTACGCCCTATTGCAACACGCCGCACACGGCGCGCGCGGTCAGTAATATCCAGTACATCGACAACCTGAGTTACACGCACGGCGCGCACATGTTCCGCGGCGGGTTCAACATCCGCATGTACCGCCACAACGACTCCCGCGGCGTGCCCGGCGGGTTTAACATGTCGCCTACGGTGATCTTCAGCCAGTCGATCCGGTCACCCTTCAGCTCCCAGACGTGGCCCACGGCGGCCAATTGTCCGCCGGTTGTACCGCCCGCGATTCCGTGCTTGTTCCCCTCAGCGGCGGGCATTAACACTGCGGCGGACAACCCCCGCCTGCTACAGACCATCGTCGAGATGGTCGGTATCCCGGCGCGCGTGGCGCAAGCGTTCCAGGCGGACCTGGCCGGCGACGTATACACTGCCACCCTCTTTACCCTGGGCACCCGCTCCAAGCAGTTCGATTTCTACCTGCAGGATGAGTGGAAGGTACGGCGCAATTTGACGGTGACCTACGGCGTGCGCTGGGAATGGAACATGCCTCCCAAGGACTGCTGTGACCGCGCGTTTGTTCCGGACAAGAACGTGGATGGCTCCCAGGGGGCGGTGACATTTAAGAAAGCCTCTTCCTGGTTCGGCCGCGACAATGCGCGCGCGATCGCGCCACGCATCAGCCTGGCGTGGCAGCCCTTCGCCAACGGCAAGACCGTGGTTCGTGCCGGCTGGGGAGTTTCGTTCGACACCCTCTCCACTTTCCAGGTGACCTCCATCGGCGGCAAGGTGCCGGGGAGCACGTTGCAGTGCAACGTGGACGTCCAGGCCACGCCGGGCGTCTGCGGCGACATCCCGAATAACCTGCGCATCAGCGGCCTGGTGGCGGCGCTCAATCCTCTGGCCTTGCCGATTCCCACGGCCACGCCGAGCACTCAATTCAGCCCGGCCAACGCACCTCAAGGCGTGGCGCCCAGCGTCGGCGCCTTCGATCCGAACCTGAAGGTGCCCACCGTTCACCAGTGGGACCTGACCATCCAGCGCGAGCTGCCGTGGGGCTTTACCGTGGAGGCCGGCTACATCGGGCGCCGGGGTACGCGGCTCTACCGGGCCTATGACCTGAACCAAATCCGCACCGACCAGACCGGACTCCTGACGGAATTCCTGGCGGCGCAGCAGAATATTTTCATCTGCAAGAACAACGCGGCGGCGTGCCTGGCGGCGCAGACGGCCGCGGGTATTTCCGCCGCCAGCCAGACGGTGGACAACTTCGCCAACTTCGGCTTGCCGGGACAGCAGCCGCTGCTGCTGCTGGCGGCGTTGTTGGGCTCGGGCGCTGCGCCAGCGGGCCTCACGTCCTCCCAGTGGCGCGGCACGAACGCCAGCAACGTCCTATTGAACGGCCTTGGCGACCTGGCGACAAGGATTGACTCGCAATCGGGCACCGGGCTCATCACCCTGCGGACCAATCCGAGCACCGGCGTGGCCTTCCCGGCGAACTATTTCCGGCCGAACCCGCAATTCAGCCAGATCTTCTACTTCGATTCCGGCGGGAGCTCGATCTACCACGGGGCGATCCTCAACGTCCGGCGGCGCTTCTCGCGGGGACTGGCGGGATCGTTCTCCTGGACGTTCAGCAAGTCCATTGACGACATGTCGGTGGACCCGGTGGGCGCTGTTTCCGGTGGCGCCTTGAGCACGTCGAACTCGCGCACGCCCACCGACGTGCGCAATTTCAAACTCGACCGCGCCCGGTCGGACTTCGACAACAAGCACGTGATCACTACCAACTGGCTCTACGATCTGCCCTTCGGCAAGGGCCAGCGCTGGGGCAGCAGCGTCCCGGCATTCCTCAACCAGATCATCGGGGATTGGGAACTCACGGGGATCTTCTTCTACCAGAGCGGCGAGCCGTTCACGATCAACAGCGGCGTGCGCACGGTGCACAACACCAAGCAGTCGCGCGCGGAAATCCGCGGGCCGATGATCCAGCCGCAGCTCCAGCCTCCTCCGAGCACCGCCACCACGGTGCGCGGCCCCGTCGTGTGGAACGTTGGAGCGCTCATCAACGTCCCCACCGATCCAAACTACAACTGCCGCAACGTTCTCCAAGGCGGCAACCCAACGTCCACCTTCTTCTGCATCCCGGCGCCGGGCCAGTCGGGCTCCGGGCGCAACATCGCCCAGGGCCCGCACATCTGGAACTTCGACTTCGGCGTGCGGAAGAAGTTCGCGCTGACGGAACGCGTGAAGCTCAACTTCTACGCCGACTTCTTCAACATCCTCAACCACGCGAACTTCGAGAACCCGCGGAACGCGTCGGTGGGTTCGCCGACACTGACCAGCAGCGTCTTCGGACAGACCTGCTGCGTGGCGGCGTCCACCCCCAGCTCGGCGACCGTCATCGCGGTGGGCGAACCGAACCGCGTGATCCAGTTCGGATTCAAAATCGCGTTCTGAGTTAAGCAGTCAGCAATCAGCGGTCAGAAAAGAACTCGGCCCGGCGAGCAATCGCCGGGCCGATTCGTTCTTGGAAGCCGTACGGGCACGATATATCGTGCCCCACAATACGAAGGCCCGGCGGCTTGCGCCACCGGGCCCGAGGTTTTCTCCGCTCCGCCGAAGCGGGCGGCGGTGCTACTGCTGTTGCGGCTGAGCCGGCGGAGTGCCGGCGCTCTGACGCTGTTTGTCGCGCTGCTCGCGGAGGATGGCCTTGCGCGAGAGGCGGATTTTGTTGCCCTCGATGGCCAGGACCTTGACCAGGACCTGGTCGCCTTCCTTGAGCTCGTCGCGGACGTTGCGGATGCGCTGCTCGGAAATTTCCGAAATGTGCAGCAGGCCGTCGGTGCCCGGGAAGATTTCGACGAAGGCGCCGAACTCGGCGATGCGCACCACCTTGCCGAGGTAGGTTTTCCCGATTTCGGCAGTGGCGGTGAGGTCGCGGATTTGCGCGAGCGCGGCGTCGGCAGCGGAACCGTTGTTGGCAAAGACGTGCACCTTGCCGTCGTCCATGACGTCGATCTTGACGCCGGTGGACTCGGTGATGGCGCGGATCTTCTTGCCGCCGGGGCCGATGAGGTCGCGGATTTTGTCCACCGGAATGGTGAGCATGAACAGGCGCGGCGCGTAGCTGGACATGGTTGCGCGCGGCGTGCTGATGGTCTGGTCCATGATGTCGAGAATCTGGAGGCGGGCCTTGCGGGCCTGCTCCAGCGCCTCGCGCATCATGGCGGCGCTGACGCCGAAGACTTTGATGTCCATCTGCAGGGCGGTGATGCCCTGGCGGGTGCCGGCCACCTTGAAGTCCATGTCGCCGTAGTGGTCCTCGGCGCCGGCGATGTCGGTGAGGATGGCGTACTTGCCGTCCTCCACAACGAGGCCCATGGCGATGCCGCCGCAGGCGGACTTCAGCGGAACGCCCGCATCCATCAGCGCCAGCGACCCGGAGCAGACGGTGGCCATGGAAGAGGACCCGTTCGATTCCAGAATGTCCGACACGATGCGCATGGCGTACGGGAAATCCTCCTCCGACGGCAGCAGGGACAGCAACGCCCGCTCCGCCAGCGCGCCGTGGCCGATTTCGCGCCGTCCCGGCCCGCGCGCGAACTTCACTTCGCCGACGCTGAACGCCGGGAAGTTGTAGTGCAGCATGAAGCGCTTGAACGTCTCTTCCTCGAAGAGCAGGTCGAGGCGCTGCTTATCTTCCTTGGTGCCCAGCGTGACCGTGCCGAGCGACTGCGTCTCGCCGCGGGTGAACAGCGCCGAGCCGTGCACGCGCGGGAGCAGGCCCACCTCGCAGGTGATCTGGCGGATCTGGTCGAAGGCGCGGGCGTCCGGCCGGCGGCGGCGCTGCAGGATGTCGTCCCGGAAAATGCGCTCGCGGAGCCTCTCGAAAGCCCTCTTGGCCAGCTTCTGCTTCTCCAGGTCTTCCACCGGGATCGTGGCCAGGATTTCCTTCTTGATCGCATCCACCAGGCCGTAGCTTTCCTTCTTGGGGTGCTTGGCGGTGTCGAGGGCGTCGTGGAGGCGTTCGCCGTACTGCTGCTCGAATTGCTTGTAGAGCGCTTCATCGAACGGCAGCGGAGCGACAACCACTTTCTTCGGATTCACCAGCCCGTGGAGTTCCTTGATGGCGGCGATGATCTTTTTGATCTCGCTGTGGCCGAACTGGAGCGCGTCGGCGACGGTGTCCTCGGAGACTTCGCTGGCCCCGGCTTCGACCATCACGATGGCCTCGTCCGTGCCGACCACGATGATGTTCATCAAGCTGGTCTTCTGGTCCGCGACGGTGGGGTTGGCAACGAGTTGCCCGTTCACCAGACCCACGCGCACGGCGGCGACGGGGTGCTCGAACGGCAGGTCCGAGGCGTAGCAGGCCGCCGAAGCGGCGGTAATGGCGATCACGTCCGGGTCGTTCTCGCTGTCGGCGGAAAGGACCAGGGCCATGACTTGTGTTTCGTTGCGCCAGGATTCAGGGAAGAGCGGACGCAGCGGCCGGTCAATCATGCGGGAGGTGAGAATCTCACGCTCCGAGGGGCGTCCCTCGCGCTTGAAGAAGCCGCCGGGAATTTTTCCGGCGGAGTAGGTGTATTCGCGGTAGTCAACGGTGAGGGGCAGGAAATCCTTTTCATTGGGCTTGGTGTCCATGCAGGCGGCCACCAGCACAACAGTATCTCCGTAACGCGCCACCACGGCGCCATTGGCCTGGCGGGCAATCTTGCCCATTTCGAGCGTCAGATCACGTCCCCCGACGCTGGCTTTCACTAGATGCGGCATAACTTGTTTTCCTCCGCGGCCCGGCTCAGCGGACCGCTATTCAGATGCGAAAACCGATAACGATTCTCGTGGGGAAGAGAGCGAAGGCGAGAAGCAATGCAGGCGGCTGCGCGGCGCTACAAAAAGAGCGGCCGGTGCCAAAGGGCACGGGGCCGCCGCACTGCCGCCAGGTGCTGGCAGGTTCCGCTGTGTTGACGGGCTCGTCCGAAGGCCACAGGGCCTTCCGGGCTACTTGCGCAAGCTGAGACGTTCAACAATCTCGCGATACCGATCCGGGTCGCGACGGTTCAAATAGTCCAGCAGACGACGCCGCTTGTTGACCATCATGATCAACCCGCGGCGCGATGCGTGGTCCTTGAGGTGGGACTTGAGGTGACCCGTCAGATAGTTGATTCGCTCGCTCAAAAGAGCGATTTGCACTTCCGGCGAGCCGGTATCCTTGACGTGCTGCCGGTATTGCTCGATCAACATGAGCTTTGGGTCTTTCAAGTCGCCCCCCTCATTTTTGTGGGTCGCGCCCTACTCTACGCTTCTTCGTGTTCTCTTCGACGCTCAAAAGAATACCACAGGGGCCGCAGGCCATGCAAAGAAGAATTTCTCAATCGATGGAGGGAGACCCTGCGGACAGCCCGGTGGTAACTCGCGTCCCTCCCCGGGACCTGTCCCCTGGGGGGATCGGGACTGACGTGAGGAATTTGCGCAAAAAAAGCCCCAAGCCAGTCGCGCCCCCTCCCGGCGGACGCGACCGGACCTGAGCTACGCCAGGCACAGTACCGGCCTCCCGGCAGAAGGCGTCGGGACAAGTTCCGGCCGGCGCTACGCCTTGCGCTGGTGGATGAGCGAAAGGAACTCGTCGCGGGTCTGTCGGGAGTCGCGGAAGCAGCCGAGCATGGCGCTGGTGACGGCCTGCGAGTGCTGTTTTTCGACGCCGCGCATCACCATGCACAGGTGCCGCGCCTCGATTACCACTCCGACGCCCTCCGGGCTGATGTGCTGGTGGATGGCTTTGGCGATCTGGCTGGTCAGCCGCTCCTGGATTTGCAGCCGGCGAGCGTACATGTTCACCAGGCGGGCGATTTTGCTCAAGCCCACCACTTTTTGAGTGGGGATGTAGGCCACGTGGCACTTGCCGAAGAACGGCAGGAGGTGGTGCTCGCACAGGCTGAACAGCTCGATGTCCTTCACCACCACCATCTCGTCGTAGCAGACGCTGAACATCGCCCCGTTCAGGAGCTTTGCCGGGTCCTGGCTGTAGCCGCTGGTGAGGAAGCGCAGCGCCTTCTCATAGCGCGCCGGAGTGCCCCTGAGTCCCTCGCGGGAGGGGTCCTCGCCAATCTGGATGAGGATTTTCCGCATCAGCTCGGCAATGGTCTCCTGGCCGGCATCCGGTTTCGGCTCGGCGAGCAGGATTTCTGCTGTCCTCTTGGTCATCGCGCGCTCCCCTGGGTTTCCCCAGCATACTCAAAACTGTTCTGGCCGGTCTCTTCGATGCGCACGTGCTCCAGGCGTGCCGCCGGAAAGGCGCGCAGCCGGGTGAAAATCTCGAGGCAAAGGTTTTCCGTGGTCGGCACCGCGGTGCGAAACACCGGAATCTCCTCGTTCAGGTTCTTGTGGTCGAAGGCGTCGAGCACCTCGCGCCCGACGAACGCGTCGAGGTCGGTGAGATTCGCGATCATGCCCGTCGCCGGATCCACCGGGCCGGACACCGTCACCTCCACCGAATAGTTATGCCCGTGACCGTGCGGGTTGCAGCATTTGCCGTAGATGCGGCGGTTCTCTTCCTCGGTCAGCGCCGGGGAATGCAGGCGGTGCGCGGCGGCAAAGGCGTAGCGGCGCGTCAGGTGCAGCTTCATTGGCCGTCTCCGTAGCAGTCCACAAAGAGGTCCGGGTTTTCGTAGAGCCGTACGCGGTGCAGCCGGCCCTTCGTAATCTTCGGCTGAAGCAAATTCCAGATGGTCGCGGCGACGTTTTCCGTGGTTGGAATTTTCCCTGCCAGCTCGGGCACTTCGTGGTTCAAGTGGCGGTGGTCCATGCGCTCCATGATTTCCCGCTCGAGGATTTCCTTCAGCTCCTTGAGGTCGAGCACCATGCCGGTGACGGGGTCGGGCGTGCCCGCTACGGTCACTTCGAGCACGTAGTTGTGCCCGTGGCTGTTCAAGTTGGCGCACTTGCCGAAGACGCGGCGGTTCTCCTCCGGCGTCCAGGCCGGATTGTGGTAGTAGTGCGCCGCCGAAAATTCAATTTTGCGCGTCAGGTAAATCATCGAGCCCCAATCGGAATTTCCCTGCCCTTCCATGCCACCGAGCCTCGCGCGTGCCGCCAGGCCGAGACCAACAACGCCGCCGCGTACCAAAATGCCGCCGGTAAGTAGTATATGATGCGCGAAACTGGATAGCGATTCCGACGGAGTCGGAACGAGTAGTCCAAGTGCTCGGCCAGTAGAAACGCCAGCCCCAGATATGAAAAGAAACCGATGAAAGCCGCGCTGACCAGCATCAAGAGCTGGAGCCACGGGGTGGCTTCCAGAAGCTCGCGTACGAGGGGCCACCTGCGGCCACCCATGAGCGGGTAAAGGTTTTTCGTCCACCCTTCCCACATCGCCGCAAACGAGCGGTACATCCGCGTGCGGGCAATTCCCTCCCCCGTCGCAAAGTGGATGCGGCGCCCGGCCTGCTTGGCCAGCCGCGCCAGCGCGACATCTTCGACCACCTCGCCGCGAACCGCTCCGTGCCCGCCGATGGCCTCATACACATCGCGCCGCATCAGCAGGTACTGGCCGTTGGCGGCCGCGTCGGGCGCGGCCGGATCGCTCACCCGCGCGTAGGAAAAATGCGCTGCGAGGCGGCAGAAAATGAACGGAATCACCGCGCGTTCCCACCACGCGCGGGTTTCCTGCTCCGGCGAATACGACACCAGCGCTGCGCCGGATTGCGCCGCATCCGCCAGTGCCCGCGCCGCCGACCCGGGCAGGTGCTCCACGTCCGCGTCGGTGAAAAGCAGCCACTCGCCGCGCGCCTGCGCCACGCCCCGCGATAGCGCGAAGTTTTTCCCCGTCCAACCCACCGGCGGCGCTTCTCCCTGCACGACGCGCAGCCGCGGGATACGCGCGGCGAGTTCTTCGAGGATGGCCGCCGTCCGGTCGGTGGACTGGTCGTTGATGACGATGATTTCCGCGATCTCCGGCTGCGCCGCCAGTGATTCGACGGCGCGCGCAATCATGGCTTCTTCGTTCCTGGCCGGCACGACGGCGGAAATCATGGACACAGATTCCATCTTGGTCGTCGAAAGGGAGACACCGATGGGACTCGCGTGGATTTGTTCGACACGCTATTATAGGCGGCATGGACGGCAGCTTGAAGAGAAAACTCCTGAGTGGACTGGCTCTGGCAGCGGCCGCGGCGCTGCTCCTGCTGGTGGCAAGCCCGTACTCCCGGCAAGGCGAAGGCAGCATCGTCGGCAGCAAAGCCGGGGATTTCTCCTTCGAATTTGCCGGCAAGCCTGCGCGACTCTCTGCGTTGCGCGGCAAAGTCGTCGTGCTGAACTTCTGGGCCACCTGGTGCCCGCCGTGCGTCGAGGAGATGCCCGCGCTTAGCCGCTTGCATCAGCAGATTGTTTCCAGCGGCGGCATGGTTCTCGGCATCAGCGTGGACGACGACACCGCGAAGTACGAAAAGTTCCTCCAGGATCACCAGATTTCCTTCCCCAACTACCGCGATCCCACCAAAACAATCTCCGCCAGCTATGGCACCTTCATGTTTCCGGAAACCTACGTCATCGACAAGCAGGGCAAGGTCGCGCGCAAAGTCATCGGCCCGCAGGTGTGGGACAGCCCCGAAATGGTGGCGTATCTGAAACGCCTCGCCGCTCAGTGACAGGTTGTAGGTTTTAGGTTTTAGGTTGTAGGTGGCAGGTTCAAAACCCATTTCCTGAACTCACTCGTACCGTAACGCTTCCACCGGATCCAGCCGCGATGCACGAATCGCAGGGACCAAACCGCTGATCAGGCCGACGATGGTGAGGATGGCCGTGGATGTGAGCATCGTTGCCCAGGAGACGCCCATGACGATGTCATTCTCCGTGTACTCGTCGCCATAAATCGCGCTCCACAGCGGCAGCGACGGCAGCGCCGCGGACACCGCAAGCGCCAGCAGCATCCCCATCGCGCCGCCCACAAACGTAATCAACAGCGCTTCTGCCAGAAACTGTCCCATGATGTGCCGCCGGCGCGCGCCGAGCGACTTCTGCGTGCCGATCTCGCGCGTGCGCTGCATCACCGACACAAGCATGATGTTCATCACCCCCACGCCGCCGATGGCCAGCGTCAGCGCCCCGATGAACGCCAGCAACACTTTCAGCGACCCGGTGATGATGTGGATCTCCTCCATCGTTTCCATAATGTCCCAGATGTTCACCGCGCGGCGGTCGGTGGCCTTGAAGCCCAGACGTTCGCCCAGCCGCGCGCGGATCTGCTGCACCACCTGTTCGTGTAACTCCGGGCTTTCGGCGACCACGACGATCGAGCTGATGTAGCGCGTGTTCCGCAGCAGACCCATCGCGCTGAACGGAACGAAGATGCGGCGGTTGTCCGGCGAATCATTGTCCTGAATTTTCTTCACGGCCACGCCCGCCACGGTGAAGCTGATGCCGCCAATGCGAAGTTCTTCGCCCACGGCGGGCCGTTCGGAGAAAAGACGTTTTCTGACTTCGTAGCCGATCACCGCCACGCGCGCGTGCTCCGCTTCGTCGCTCGCCGTGATCCAGCGGCCCTGCGCGATGCCCATTTTCCGCATGCGCCCATAAACCGGATAGACACCACTCACTTCAAAATCCTGGAAACGCGCGCCATAGGCGATGCGGTATTCGCCGCTGAGTTCCGGGGTCGCTTCTTTGATTTGCGGGATGCTGGACAGCAGGAACTCCACGTCGTCGTGCTCCAGGCGGATAATTTTTCCGGCCTTCTCGCCGCCGCTCTGCTGCGAAGTGCGTCCAGGGAAAACGATGATCAGGTTCGTGCCGAAGGATTCGAACGCGGAGCGCACCGCCCGGTCGAATCCGCTGCCGTAGGCCAGCAGCATGACCACGGTGGCGATGCCCCAGGCGATGCCGAGCATCGTCAGGATGGTGCGCCTCGCGTGGAAGCGCAGCGATTGCCACGCCTCAGCAAAGATACCCTTCAACACGTCCACCATTGTAGAGGCGGCCTTCAGCTTGCCCTGAGCAGTGGCGAAGGGGCCCGCCCGCTCTCCTTCTGCAAATCACACTTCATACCGCACCGCTTCCGCGGGCGGCAGCAGCGCCGCGCGCCGCGCGGGAATCAACGTGGCGCCCAGCGCCACAAGCGTGAGCACCGCGACGGCCAGCAGTCCCAGACTCCACGTCACCGTGGGCGGCCGGAAACCTTCCGGAAACGGCAGCCCTTGCAAGGCCTGCGAGATTCCGAATCCAAAGGCCAGCCCCAGGCCGCCACTCATGGCGGCCAGCGCCAGCCCCTCGAGAAGGAATTGCAGCAGGATGTCGCGGTGCGTCGCGCCTAGCGCCTTGCGCACGCCGATTTCGTGCGTGCGTTCGCTCACCGCCACGAGCATGATGTTCATCACCCCGATGGCGCCCAGCATCAGCGTCACGATGCCCACGCTGCCCAGAAACAAGTCCATGGCCTCGAAAATCTTGTTCACCAGGCGGAAGTTCTCAATGGTGTCCCAGTAGTCCAGCGCCGATGGGTCGTCGAGCGCAAAGCCTTTCCGACGGCCCAGCATTGTGCGCATCTGCGTCACCGCCGCCTTGTGCAGGTCCGCGTTCACCGGCTGCGCCATCATGAACGAGATAGCATCGGGATAGGTCCCCGCGGCCCGGTGGGGAAAGTAACGCCGCATCGTTTCCAGTGGAATAAACAACCGCGCATTCGTGCCGGAATTCCCTTCCTTGCCGATCATGGATAGCAGGCCCACCACGTCGAACGGAATCTGGTTGAGGCGCACCTGCTGTCCGACGGCGTCTCCCCGCGGAAAAAGCTGTTTGCGCACCTCCTCGCCGAGCACGACCACGCGCCGGCCCTCCGATTGGTCCTCGCTATTGATGAGGCGTCCGCGCCCCAGCGGCGTGTAGCGCATGCCCTGGTAGTTGGGCATGACGCCGAAGACTTCGAAGGCGACGTTATTGGCCGGCGTCTCCGCGCGGACGTTGCCGCGGCTGATGATAGGCGTGCACGCCCGGACCGCGGAGAGTTGTGTTGCCACCAGCCGGCAATCTTCTTCGGTGAGATACACCCAGCGTTCAGACTGCCCGGCTGCCGCGCCCACGGAAACGCGGCCGCCGAAAATGAAAATCAGGTCTTGTCCGAGATTGGCCAGCCGCTGGCGCTGGCCGATGCGGAATCCCTGCCCCACTGCGCCCAGCAGCAGCAGCGACATCACGCCCCACGTGATGCCAAACATGGTGAGGAACGAGCGCAGCTTGTGCGCCCACAGCGTCTGAAACGTCTGCCGCAAAATGTCGCGCAAATAGAAATGGATCGCCATCGCAGCCGGGGCATTTCCCCTGTCGCTAGTAGATACGGAAATAGGAAGGAGAGGGTTCCGCTATTCGTAGCGCAGGGCTTCCACCGGGTCGAGGCGGGATGCGCGGACGGCGGGCACCCATCCGCTGAGCAAGCCTACGAACATCAAAACTCCCACGGAAAGAGCCACGGTGGCCCAAGAGATGTTCAGGTGGATATCCACTTTGCCCGACGTGTCCTCATACGACGGCCCCAGGAAAGCGAGCGTGCCGACGGCGTTGGCAATGACGACCGAGATGAACAGCCCGATGAGGCCGCCAAGCAGCGTGATCGCCAGGCCCTCGACGAGGAACTGCAAGCGGATGTGATGGCGGCGCGCACCGAGGGCGCGGCGCAGACCGATCTCGCGGATGCGCTCGTCCACCGTGACCAGCATGATGTTCATCACGCCGACGCCGCCGATGCCCAGCGTGAGCGCGCCGATAAAGAGCAGCAGCACCTGAAGGCCAATCGTGATCCCGTCAATGATCGGGCGAAACTCTTCTCGCCCGAACATCTGGATGGCGCGCTTGTCCGTGGGCGAAAAGTGCTGGCGCTTGGCGAGCGCCGCGCGGAACTGCTCCATGGCCTGTTTTTCGAAGCGCGGCGCCACGGGCACAAACACCATCACGCTCGCGTAGCGCGTGTTCCAGATGTCGCCGGCGGTCGAGTACGGAATCCAGCAGGATTCGTCGTCGCTGGTGAAGTAATTGCTGTCCTGAAATTTTCGCTCCATCGTGCCGATCACGGTGAAGCGCACGCCGGAGATTTTGACGGTTTCCCCCACGGAGGGGCGCCCGCTGAAAAGTTTTTCCCGGAGCCGGCCGCCAAGAAACACCACGCGCCGCCGGTCCACTTCGTCTTCCGGAGAAATCCAGCGCCCCTGGCTGGGGATTTCGTTGCGCATTTCGCCGTACTCGGGGCAGACGCCGCGGATGGCGGTGTTGGCCAGGCGGTCGTTGTAGGAGATGGCCAGGAAGCGCACCGTCTCGCGGCATGCCTGGCGGATCAGCGTCGTTTCCTGCTTCACCGCTTCGAGGTCTTCTTTCTCGAAAAAGACGCGTTTGCCGGCGCGCTCGCCGCCGGCCTGCTCGCTGGTCTGCCCGGGCCAGGCCACCACTGCGCCCTTGCCGAAGACTTCAAACGTGTACACCAGCACGGAGCGGAAGCTCGAGCCGTAGGCAATCAGCATCGTCACCGACACGATGCCCCACACGATGCCCAACATCGTCAGAAAACTGCGCAGCGTGTGCCGCCGCAGCGATTGCCAGACTTCGCGGAAGATCTCCGTAAGCATGCGCGTCAGCTCCCCGGCTCGTAGCGCAGCGCTTCAATCGGGTCGACCGCGGCGGCGCGCCGCGCCGGATAGAGCGCCGAGAGCACCGCCACAGTGCCCAGCAGCACAAAGCTCAGCAGGCCCGTCTGCCACCCCACCAGCATGCCCGCAAAAAATTCCGGCATGGGGATGAGGTTGACCAGGCCGCACAGCCCGTAGGCAATGACCAGGCCGACGCCGCCGCTCAGGAACACCACGATTAGGCTTTCGACAAAGAACTGGCCGACGATGGCCCGGCGCGTCGCGCCCACCGCTTTCCGCACGCCGATCTCGCGGGTACGCTCACGCACCGCCACCAGCATCACGTTCATCACGCCGATCCCGCCGAGGAACAACGACGTGACGCCGATGGCGCCGAGAAAATATTCCATCCCGTCCACAATCATGCGGAACGCCTTGGCGTCTTCGACGGTGTCCCAGATGCCGGCGGCTTCCTTGTCCCGCGGATCGAAATTGTGCAGACGGGCGAGCGAGCGCCGCACTTGCAGCTTGCAGGCTTCGTGGCGCTCCCAGGACTTCGGCGCCACCAGCAGGCGGTCAATCGAATTCGGCGCGGCCGGCGGAACGTTGGGGATCTCCTGAAGCATCACGCTGAAAGGGATAAAAACCTTTTGGACGTCCTGGCCATCGTAGCTCGAATTCTGCGTCTTCTCTCGCATCACGCCGATCACCGTGTACGGGATGTCCTTCATCCAGATCGTGGCGCCCAGCGCTTCGCGTGTGCCGAAGAGCTGCTTCTTGGCGTCGCTGCCGAGAAACGCCACGTGGCGGCCCTGCGCGTCGTCTTCCCAGGAATAGAAGCGCCCTTCGCCCACACGGACCGAGCGCAACTCGGCAAACGGCGGCCACGAGCCGGTGACCAGAAGGTTGGCGCTGTTGTGGAGGCTTCGGATGGCGGCGGTATTGCCAAGCTCAGGGAGCACGTACTGGCAATCGGGAGATTCCTGCTGCACCGCGTAGGCGTCGTTCGCTTCCCACCACACGCGGCGGCCGGCGCGCTGCCCGCCCGCTTGCAGGCTAGTGCGCCCGGCGAAAACAATCATGATGTCCTTGCAGAAGTTTTGCGCCTGACGCTCCTGTCCCACGCGCAGGCCTTCGCCGGCGGCCACCATCAGCGTGATCGAGATAATGCCCCAGGCGATGCCAAACATCGTGAGGAAGGTGCGCAGCTTGTGCGCCCACAGCGTGCGAACCGTGTCGGCGAGTAAGTCCCGGAAAACCATGGGTAGCATTCCGCTTTCAGCGGTCAGCTCTCAGCTTCTGGAGAAGGCCTGTCAGCATTCTCTTGATTTCGACCACTTCATTTGAGAATCGTCTGTAGTCCAAGCTTCTGAGCAACTCCAGTTCGCGAGCCAACAGGAGGTGATACTCCAATTCGCTTGCGGAGCCCATGGCGATCTGCAGGAACCGAGCAAAGTCTGCATCTCCGTCACGCCCGCAACCCTCCGCAATGTTGGCCGGGATGGATGCGGCGGACCGGCGAATCTGAGAGGTCAGACCGAAGAGCTCTTCCTTTGGAAACGTCCGTGTCGCTCTGTAGAGTGCCAGCGTCAAACGATGGCACTTTTCCCATACTTTTAGATCTCGGAAGTCTTTCACACATCACTTCCTCTGAGGGCTGCTGCCCTTCAAGCTGAACGCTGAAAGCTGACTGCTGAAAGCTTCTTACTGCAACACTACCTTTTGTCCTTCGTTCAGTCCGGAGACGAGTTCCGTCTTCACGCCGTTCGAGATGCCCAGCTTGACCTGCTTCTTCG
Organism: Acidobacteriota bacterium; assembly: GCA_016201285.1. GTDB lineage: Bacteria > Acidobacteriota > Terriglobia > Acidiferrales > UBA7541 > JACQDE01. The sequence goes on from JACQDE010000087.1 coordinate 78,972, forward strand.
CCCGGCCCTTGTCGGCCTTCGCGTCGGGGATTTCGATCGAGGCGTTGCGGTCCTTGTCGTAGATCACCGCCGCTTCCGGGATCAGCAGCACGCCCTTCTTCTCCTCGAGGATGATCTCGGCGTTGGCGCTCATGTTGGCCTTGAGCTCGCCGCCGGGGTTGAGGATCGACACGCGCACTTCGAACGTGGTGACGTTGTCCTTCTCCTTGCCCAGTGGAGAAATCTTCGTCACCTTCCCGGTAAATTTCTTGTCCTTGAACGACTCCACCACGATGCGTGCCGGCTGGTCCAGATAGACCTTGCCGATATCGGCCTCGTCCACCTTGCCGAGCACATAGACTTCGCTCACGTCGCCCAGCGTCATGACCAGCGTGGCCTGAGAGCCGTTGACCAGGATGGAGCTGACCGCGTCGCCCACCTGGACGTCCCGCGAGAGCGCTAGGCCGTCCATCGGGCTCACAATCGTCGAATTGCGCAGGTCTTCTTCGGCGCGGTCGAGCGCCGCCTGCGCCTGGGCCACTTGCGCCGCGGCGCGCGACAGCTCGGCGCGCGAAAGCGCCACACTGCGCAGCGCCGAGGTCTGCTTGTTCAGCGCCATCTGATAGACCTTCTCCGTATCTTCCACGGCCGACTTGGCGACCAGGCCGTCCTTATAAAGGTCCTGGGCGCGTTCCATGTTCTTCTTCAGGAAGGGCACGTCGGGGCCTTCGGCCTCCACCTGGTTGCGCTCCACTGCGGCCTTTGCGGCTTCCTGCGCGGCCTGCGTGGCCTGCAGCGTGGCCCGCGCTTCGCGCACCCGCGCCTGCAACTCTTCCTTGTCGAGATCGCAGAGCAACTGCCCGGCCTTCACGCGCTCGCCGTAATCCACGTAGAGTTTCTTCACGATGCCGCTGGCCTTGGACTTGATCTCCACTTTCACCAGCGGCTGAATCTTTCCAGTGGCGACGACGGAGCGGGCGATATCGCCCTTCTCCACCGCGGCCAGCTTGGACGGATCAATCTCCTTGCTCGGCTTCAGGGCCACCGCGCCCCCCGCGATGGCTGCCACGACAACGACGGCAATCACCGTAAAAAGAATCCAGCGCCGGCGTTTTTTCCCGTTCTTGCCATTACCCGCCATGTTCGTGCACCTCTCCCCTTTCGGTGAACGCTCTTACCTACAGATACGCGGCACCGCGGGAATTGTTCCCTTGCCGAATCTGGAGTTCATCCCCCACAGCAGGTGGTCCATCCGCCATCATCTTAGACGCCGCACTGCGCATTTGGTTTGGATCGCAAACGACCATGCCGGGGGCGCAACAGCGCAAAAAATATCAAGCGGCCCCGGTCATGCACAAGTAGATTGCTCCCCGAGGCTCCAGTACTCGGAGGATAGCAGATGCGAGACACGAAGAAAGCTGTTTGGTACGGCTTCCTGCTGTGGCTGATTCCGTTTTGTGTGGCCGTGGCTCTCTTCCGGGTGAGAACGGACAACCGGCCCCTGTTCGACTCCATCATGCCCGTGGTTTTGACGGTATGCGTGATGTGGCTTCTCAATCTATACTTCCAGGCGGCGACTGGGAATGTTGTGCGGGAGGCGCTGCTGCTCGGCGGGCTGTGGCTGCTGATGAGCCTCGCGCTCGACTATCCCATGTTTTCTTATGGCCCGATGAAGATGTCCCTGGCCGAGTATGCTTCCGACATTGGCGTGGCGTATCTGCTGATTCCAGCGGCCACCATCGGCGCGGGATTCCTTCTGCGCAGGAGAACAGCCTGAGAGCGGAAACGCAGGGCTCCTATCAGGAACGGATTCTGCGGGTGCTGGTGCATGTCCAGCAGCACCTGGACGAGCCTCTGCCTCTGGAAGAGCTGGCTGCCGTGGCGTGTTTTTCTCCCTTTCATTTCCACCGTGTTTTTCGCGGCATGGTCGGTGAGTCGGTGAAGGAGCATGTCCGGCGGTTGCGTCTGGAACGAGCGGCGCTCCGGTTGAAGTCCAGCCGCGAGCCCATCGTGCAGATTGCTCTGACCGCCGGGTACGACGCGCACGAATCGTTCACCCGCGCTTTCCGCGTGGTATTCGGGATGAATCCTTCGGAGTATCGCGATGCGCGACACACATCCCAGTGGCCCGATTCACCCTCCCGCGTGCACTTTTCTCCCGACGGCCCCTTTCAAGACTTTCAGCCGGCGCCCTGGCTGGGCAGGCCTTTGGAGGCACAAGTCCGCCCTTTCTCTCCGAGGCGCGTGGCGTTTGTTCGCCACGTGGGGCCCTATCACAAGGCGGGCGACGCCTGGGAGCGGTTGATGGCCTGGGCCGGACCTCGGGGCCTGTTGGGTCCGCAACTAGCGCTGCTTGGCATCGTGCACGACGACCCGGAGACCACTCCGCCGGAAAAATGGCGCTACGACGCGGCCATCGTTGTCGGCGAAACTGTGTGCGCGGAACGCGATGTGGGAATCCAGGAACTGCCGGGAGGAAAATACGCCGTCGCCACACATCAGGGCGCATACGCAACTCTCGGCCGATGCTATGCCCGCTTGTGCAGCGAATGGCTCCCCAAAAGCGGTCACGAAATGGCCGCTGCTCCCGCGCTCGAAATCTATCTGAATTCACCGAAGACGACCAAGCCCGCAGAACTGCTCACCGAGATCTGGCTTCCGCTTGTCGCGTAATTCGAATCGCGCTGGCCTCACCAGAGGCCGAGCACCCTCCACCACACCAGCCCCAGGCCCAGCCAGACGGCGAGATTGAACAGCACGACGACGAAGCCCACGCGCCACCAGGTGACCTGGCCCACGTAGCCCGAGCCAAAGAAAATCGGCGCCGGGCCGGTGCCGTAGTGCGTGAGCGAGGCGTTCAGGTTGGAGAAGAACGCCAGAGCCAGCGCCGCGACCAGCGCCGGGGCGCCATTGGCCACCGCCAGCAGCAGAAACGCCGGGTACAGCGCGGTGATGTGCGCCGTCATCGATGCAAAGCCATAGTGCACATAGGTGTAGGCCAGCACCAGCGCCACCAGCGCCGCCAGCGGGCTCCACCCGCGCAACCCCGAGGAAAGCGCATCGGTGAACGCCTTGATCACTCCGAGCTGGTTCAGCCCGCCGGCCATCATGATCAGCCCGCCGAACCAGATCAGCGCATCCCAGGCGCGCCGCTCCTCGACCACGTCGTCCCAGCGGATCACGCCCGAAAGCACGATCAGCGAGACGCCACCGCAGGCAATCACCGCGGGGTGCAGCCCGTGCCAGCTCTGCGTCACCCATCCGGAGATCACGGTGACCAGAATGGCGACGAGCGCGACTTCCGGCCTCGACATCGGCCCAATCGCCTGCAATTCCCGTTGCGCCAGCGCGCGGGCTTCCGGCGTGCGCTGTAGCTCCGGCGGGTCGAGACGGAAGATGAGCCACGGCAGCACGCCGACGGAGATCGCCGCCGGCACGCACGACGCCAGCGCCCACGTGTTCCAGGTGAGATCCACATTGGCGATGTCTTTGGCGAATTTTGCGGCCAGCGGATTGGCCGCCATGCTGGTGAGGAAGATCGCGGCCGTGGTGCAGCCGATGTGATAGGCGCATTGCATCAGATACGCGCCCAGCCGCTGCGCCGTCGGGCCCGGGTGCGAATCGTAGCTTTCCGCCAGGCTCCGCGCGATTGGAAAAATGATGCCGCCGGCGCGCGCCGTGTCCGACGGAATGAATGGAGAAACCACCAGGTCCGCGCCCGCCAGCGCGTAGCCCAGCCGCAGCGAGCTCGTCCCAAACCAGCGCACGAAGAGAAACGCAATGCGCCGGCCGAGACCCGTCTTCACCACCGAGCGGGAAAAAAGGAACGCGGCCACGATCAGCCAGATCGTCGGATTCGCGAAAGCGGAGAAGGCCATCTCCGCCGTAACCGTCTTCGTCAGCCCCGCCAGCGTGATCGCCAGCAGCGTGATCGCGCCCATCGGCAGCGGCTGTGCGATCAGCCCAATCACCGTCGCGACAAAAATAGCGAGAAGACGCCAGCCCTGCACGCTCACGCCAGCCGGGCGCGGCAGCAGAAGAATCAGCAACCCGGCGGCGAGAACGATGGCCCAGCGGACCAGGCGGTTCGGTGCGAAGGCCCCCATGGCGCGGGCATCGTAGGTGGAGGGAAAAGAGAAGTCAACGGGAAGAAATGGCGCTCGCCGCCCGTTCAACCGTCAAGCAATCAGGATTTGAATTTGATGGGCGTCAGGAGATGGATGGCAATGCCTCGACGGCCGCCGGAGAGCGAGTCCACGCGGACCACTCGCGCGAGATACTCCATGTTGAGCGCGCCGGGAGCGGTGGAATACGGCGTCGTGACGAACAGGCGCAAGCCGGCGATATAGTCTTTGCGCTCGGTGACGAAATAAACGCCATCGCGAGAAATGTTCACGGTGGTCAGCACTTCTTCGAATTCGTTTTCGACAAACCCCGACGGGCGCACGCGCACCTGCTGTGCAATCTTCAGCCGGCGGCTGCGCCGGCGCTCGGCTGGATCGGGTCTTCCGCTCCGGACAGGATCAACATGCGTTGTGCTTGGCCCCAAGCTCATTTCTTCCACCCCCCGCGATGCATCTCGAATAGCATCAAACGGTGCAACGAAGCTGGGCACGCAAATTGCCGAACCTGGAGTGGATTTGCACACATTCCACACGACTTAGGCGAAGAGAGTACGCAGGCGAGTGTGCCGGAATGAACCAGAGGTCGCCGGGGACACATCCCGAATGTCTCGGATGCGCTCAGGACTCGCGGCGCAAGCGAAGCGAATTCGTCACCACGGAGACGGAACTAAAGGCCATCGCGCCCGCGGCGAGCATCGGGTTCAACAAGCCAGCCACCGCGAGCGGAATGAGCAGCACGTTGTAGGCGAAGGCCCAGAAAAGGTTTTGCCGAATAATCCGGACGGTGCGCCGGCTGAGCGCGATCACCCGCGGCACCGCGCGCAGGTCTCCGCCCACCAGCGTCACGTCCGCCGCCTCGATGGCCACTTCGGCGCCGCTGCCAATAGCGATGCCCAGGTCAGCCTGGGCCAGTGCCGGCGCGTCGTTGATCCCATCGCCCACCATGGCTACCACTTTGCCCTGCTGTTGAAGCTCGGCAATGACGCGGCTTTTTTCGCCCGGCAGCACTTCGGCACGGACGTGTTCAATGCCGGCAGCGCGGGCGATCGTCTCGGCCGTGCGCCGGTTGTCGCCGGTCAGCAGCCAGACGTCGAGGCCGGACTTTTTCAGTTGCGCCACCGCTTCGGGCGCTTCGGGCTTCAGGCGGTCCGCCAGGGCGATCGCACCGACAAGAAATCGCCCGATCGCCATCAGCATCACCGTCTTCCCTTCCGCTTCAAATCGATCGAGAGTCTCCTGCGCGGCGGCCAGATCCACGCCGTTCTCCGTCATCAACGCAGATTTGCCGATCAGGATTTTCCCGCGCGACGTATTAGCCTCGAGTCCTTTGCCCGGAATCGCTCGGAAGCCCATCACAAACGCGCTTCCGGCTACGGACTTTTCCGCAGCGTGTCGCACCACTGCCTTCCCGAGCGGGTGCTCCGAGTCGGCCTCGACCACGGCGGCCAGCCCAAGCACATCCTCCGGTGTCCACTGCGGCTCGAGCGGCGTCACGTCGGTCACTTCCGGACGGCCCCGCGTGAGCGTGCCGGTCTTATCGAGCACGACGGTATTCAGCCGGCCTGCGCCTTCCAGCGCTTCGCCGCTCTTGACGATCATCCCGCCCTCGGCGCCTTTGCCCGTGCCCACCAGGATGGCCGTCGGCGTGGCCAGGCCCATCGCGCAGGGACAGGCCACAATCAGCACCGCCACTGCGTGCTGCAGGGCCTGCGCAAAGCCGGCATCGCTCAGAAAACTCCAACCGGCCAGCGTCAGCAAAGCAATGACGATCACCGCGGGAACGAACACCGCCGAAACGCGGTCGGCCAGCCGTTGGATCGGCGCCTTCGAGCCCTGTGCCTGCTCGACGAGACGAACCATCTGTGCCAGCGTTGTGTCCTCGCCGACGCGCGTGGCCCGCGCGCGCAGCAGTCCATCGTGATTCAGCGTTCCGCCGGTGAGGGTGTCACCGGGCTTCTTTTCCACCGGCAGGCTCTCGCCGGTCAGCATGGATTCGTCCACCGCGGAGTGCCCTTCCAGGACGGCGGCATCTGCCGGAATTTTCTCACCCGGGCGGATGACCAGAGAATCGCCGGCGCGGATTTCGGCAACGGGGATCTCCACCTCCGCGCCATCGCGCACCACGCGCGCAACGGAGGGCTGCAAGCGAAGCAGGTGCTGGATGGCCTCCGAGGCGCGGCTCTTGGCGCGCGTCTCCAGAGTGCGGCCCAGAAGAATCAGCACAATGATGACAACGGCGGTGTCGAAGTACCACAGGTGACTTCCTGCCCCGCTCACCACGGCCCACGTGCTGTAGAGGTATGCGGCGGTGGTGCCGAGCGACACCAGCGTATCCATCGTCGCCGACCCCGAACGCGCCGCGCGCACCGCGCCGGAATGAAATTCCGCGCCCGCAATCAGCCATACCGGCAACGAAAGCCCCAGCAGCCACCAGCCCAGCCCCGGCCAGTGCGGCATCCACATGTTCAGCACCGCAACCGGGAAAGAAAGCGCGGCGGCCCAGAGGAGCGTGCGTCCCAGGCGGCGCAGTTCCCGCGTGCGCCGATCGGCGAGTGATTCCACGGGCGCCGCCGTCGCGGGCTTCGCTGCCGCAGAGGGCGCGGCAAGCTGACGAATAGCGGCCACTTCGTACCCCGCACCGTGCACCGCTTCCATGAGTTTTTCCTGTGATATGCGTCGCGGGTCGAACGCCACGCTCGCCCACTCCGTGGCCAGGTTCACCGTGGCGGAACTCACGCCCTCGAGCTTCCGCAGCGCGTCTTCGATGCGTACGACACAGGAAGCGCAGTGCATCCCCGCAATATCCAGCTCCGCCTGAGCCGTCTGGGCCGCGGCACCGGCAACGGTTGCCGGGCGATGGATCACATCCGCCTTATAACCGGCGGCTTCCACTTTTTTCAGAATGTCTGCCTCGGCCGCGAGAGCCGGGTCAAAGCGCACCTCGGCGCGCTCCGTGGCCAGGTTCACGGTCGCGGCAACGCCGGGCAACGAGTTGACAGCGCTCTCGATGCGCGACACACACGAGGCGCAATGCATCCCGGTAATGGAAAGCGTGAGGGACTGCTTCTGGTTCGTTGGAGACGCTGTGGCCATCGCTCCTTATTTTAGATGATTCCGGAGCGGAACTGGATCTAGCAAATCGTTCGCGTGATAAGATTCGGATATGACATTGATGGAGATTACCTTTGAACTGCGATCACCGCTGACGGCGGAACAGGTTCGGCAACTGGGGAATTTCTCCAACACGTACGGCCTGCGCCGTTTCCGCATGAGCGACGAAGGCAAGCGGCTTACATTCGAGTACGATGCCTCGCGGCTGAAGGAAACGCAGGTGGCGCATGTGTTGGGACAGGCGCGGATCTCGGTTGTCCGGCGCGTGGATCCTTTGGCTTGTTAGGCAACGGCGGCAGGAAAAAGAGAGAGGGCTCCCGCCTGGGAACGAGAGCCCCCCAGAGTACGCTTCGTAGTCCCGGCCTAGGCGAGCCGGGGCTGGGGTCATCCATCCTAGCTTCCCTCTCAGAGGCAGGTGGGAGCGCTTCGTTTCCTCCGGTGCGCGGGCCCCTTCCCCCCCGCACATCGAATTGACGAATCGCGGTGAAGCGTACCCATGCTCCCTCCATCTGCAAACCAATTGCCAGCTAGTGGGAACTTGGTTTTCCGCCAAACTATCGTATTATAAGGACTTGCTTCTGCATTCCACCACAGCGTCCATCCTCTCCTCAGCTCGCCAAACCAGTTCGGGAATCTCCCGTCCCGCTTCGGGCGGCTGGCCTAGGAGACGCGTCCGCCTCTTCGCACTCGATACCCCGAGTATTCACACTTTCCAATAAGTCTTGAGGGCGCGAAGGAAAAGCTCTGGCAGGAACTGCGGCGCGCGTGAACCCTATGGTTGCGCAGGGGTACGAACGACGCCCGGTTGCAGCAGGCTGAGCGGAATCTTCCGCTGGATGGCGATCTCGCCGTCGGCGTCGCGAATCTGGAGGGAAATGCGCGGGTCGGCGCGCTCCCAGTCCATCTCGATGACGCCGAAGTTGTCGCCCCAGTTCAGCGTGCCCACGCGGTGGCGGTTGGCTTCATACGGCCGCCAATTGTGCCGCGCCACATTCAGCCCGCTCGAGGTCAGGTCGTAAAGCGGATAGCCAACGCCGCCGTCCATCATGGAAAGCTCCGCGAGATGCCGGTCTCCACTCAAAAAGAGCACCCCGCGGGCGCCGGTCAAGCGGATCAAGTGGAACAGCCGCTGTCGCTCGAGTGGAAGATTCGCCCACTTTTCCCAGCCATGATCTTCCGGAATCACCTGGATGCTGGACACGAGGAAACGAATTTCCGCGGGGACGCGGAGCTGTTCTTCGAGCCACTTCCACTGCTCTTCGCCGAGCATCGTCTTGGCGGGGTCGGTGTCCGGGACGTAGCGGCCCGTGTCGGGAGCAAAATTTCCGCGCTTAAGCGGGCTGCGGTTGTAGCGTGTATCGAGAAGAATGATCTGGACGCGCTTGCCCGCCGGGCCATAGAGCTGTGCGTCGTACATGCCTGCGCGGGTGCGGCGCGGAGAATCCTTTGGCTCGCCGAAGAAATCGAGGAAATCCGCGCGAAACTCGTCACGGGCGGTAAAATCGGCGCCGCCGTCGTTCACTCCGAACTCGCCGTCGTCCCACACGGCCAGCATGGGCGCGGCCCGCCGCAGCCGCGCAAATCCGGGCACGGCACCCAGCCTGGCGTAGGCGGCGAGGCGCGCGGCGCGGTCCTCAGTGCCCTGGTTCACGTACACGGCATCACCGATGGAGAGATACAGACCGGGCTTCACCGCGAGAATCGCTTCCCAGATGGGCTGCGGCTGGTTCTGGTCGGCGCAGGAGCCGAAAACAATCCGCCGAAGCGGCTGCGCAGCGTCTTTCTGGGCATCGGCGGCGAACCCACAAACGAGAAGGAAAGCGGCGAGCACGACACAAATTCGTTTTGGATTTGGCATCATTTTTTCTCGGCGCCCGGCGCGGGCGGCATCCTTAGCCGTCACAGCATAGCGTAATGCGCCGGTCTTGATAAGATATGGAGCTTTGCCGAAGCCCATGGGAGGAATCGTCATGCGAGGAATGATGAGGTGGATGCTGATTGGAGCGCTGGCGTTGGCGACGCCCGCGATGGCGCAGAAGCAAACAGTAAAGAAGGCGCCAGCCCCCACCGGCCAGCCGGCGCCGCAGGAGGCTTCCATGCTGAAGGCGGAGCTCGATCAATTGAAGCAGATGCTGCTGGACCAGGCCCGCGAGCTGGAGGCCACGCGCACCGCCCTCCGCGCCCAGCAGGAAAAGATGGACGCTATCGAAAAGCAGTTCTAGGCGCAAAACACGGCAGCCCGGGCAACGCAGGCGAATAATTCCAGTGAGTTGAAGGCGGTTTCCAGCCAGATCGAGGCTGTCGTGCAGAGCACCGGCGATCTTCAAAAGACCGTTGCCAAGGTTCAGGGTGATGTGGCCACCGCCGGTCGCGCAGCGGAGGGTCGATTCCGCCAATTCGGCAACTTCCGCTTCAGCGGCGATCTCCGCTTCCGCTATGAGTCCTTCCTCCAGGCGCAGCAGACTACCCGCCAGCGCCAGCGTGTTCGCGCCCGCCTCAACATGACCGGCAACATCACCGACGAGCTTTACGGAGGATTCTCGTTTACTTCCGGCTCGCTCGAAGATCCCATCTCCACCAACCAGACGCTCACGGGCTTCTTCAACCGCAAGACCGTCGGCTTCGACCGCTTCTTCATCCAGTGGACGCCGAAGCGGCTGAACAATCACGCCACGTTCGGCCTGGGCAAATTTGCATTCCCCTGGATCCGCACGGGCCTCACGTTTGACCCCGACCTGAACCCCGAGGGTCTCTTCGCGCGGTTGAACTGGGACGTCAAGGGCGAGGTCTTCAAAGGCATCTCCGTGGTCGGGTTCCATCTGCCCTTCTTCGAGCGCGCCGGCGCGACCAGTCCAACTACCGGTGTCCGTGCCGACGGCCTCGACGCCTTTGTCGCCGGCGGCCAGGTGCAGACGCGCTGGAAGTTCGGCGACCGCGTGAACCTGGGACTCCACATCGCCGGCATCAACTTCGTCAATGCTGACTTCATCGCCCAGGCGCACTCGCCGAACCCCTCCACCGGCAGCCTGGCCAATCAGTTGATCGGAAACTTGCCGAACACGAACTCGCTGCGCACGAACGCCACCGGCCAGGTGGTGGGCTACGTTTCGCGTTTCCTGTACCTCGACACCATCGCCACGCTCGGCATTAACACCGGCCGCGCGCGCTGGCCGGTGAACGTCACTCTCGACTTCGTCAACAACACCCGCGCCCAGACGCTCATCCAGAACGGCACCGCTGCGCCCACCGGCACGGAGCACAACCGCGAGCGCAGCGCGTACCTCGCGGATTTCCAGTTTGGCCGCGTGAACGAAAAGAAGGACATCCAGTTCGGCTACACCTATATCCGCATCGAGCGCGACGCCGTCATCGGCGCGTTCGTCGAGAGCGACATGCGCGCCGGCACCAACATCAACCAGCACCGGCTGAACTTCAACTACCAGTGGCTGAACAATGTCTCGCTGAACTATGCGCTCTGGCTCGGCCGCCTGCAAAACGCACAGGACTCGATCGGCCTGGTGCCCGGCGGCAAGCGCGCCATCGCCGGCGGCCCGTGCAATGCCGCGCCCTACAACGGCTGCACCGACAACGTTCTGAAGCGTATGCAGTTCGACCTCATCTACCGCTTCTGACCGCCGGTGCCGGATTGACTTCGAACCCCGAGCGCGGTACAAGTAAGTAGTTACTTACATGGGCCGCCCGCTCATACGCATCCCGGCTGGGGAACGCCGCCGCCAGATCCTGGCGGTGGCCACCACTTTGTTTGCGCGCCAGGGCTTCCAGGGCACCAGGACTCGGGAAATTTCCTCGAAAGCCCGCGTCAACGAAGCCATCCTCTTCCGCCACTTCTCTTCCAAGGAAGAGCTCTACTGGGCGGTCCTCGATGAAAAATGCAGGGCGCGGCGGGGCTTCGTGGAACTGCAGACGTTGTTGCGGAGCGGGCGCCCCGTGCCGGAAGTCTTCTCCGCCATCGCTGAAGGGCTCCTCCGGCGCAACATCCAGGATTCGAGCATCTTGCGTCTCTGGCTGTTCAGCGGCCTTGAGAACCACCGGCTTTACCGGCGCTTCTATCGCGCCTACATAGCCGACTACTACGATTTGCTGGCCGGCTACATCCGCCTGCAAATCCGCGTCGGCCAGTTTCGCCGCGTGGACCCGTTCCTCGCGGCGCGCGGATTTCTGGGCATGTTGCTGGATTACATTTTGACCCACGGGATTTTTCACGGGCCTCGCAACGGAAAGGACAACCTGAGCCGCGTGAGCCGCGAAATGGCGGAACTCTGGCTCGAAGGAATGCAACCGCGCACTCGCACGGAGCGAAGCCGAAGTGACGGCAGCCGCGCGCAGCGCACATCGCGGAAAGCGCGCGCATTGAGTTGAATTCGATGGATTCCCGGCAGGAGTGAGGAGAACGATGAGATTCCGTTATTCAGAAAAGGGACTTTTGGCGGCCGGAACTTTGGCCGCATTGCTTGCCCTGGCCGCGCTGGCCGGATGTTCCTCGAAGTCCGCGCAGTCGGCCGGGCCCGCGCCGGCGGCCTCTGCCGTGCCCGTGGTCGTCGCCACCGTCCAACAGAAAAACGTCCCGCTGCAATTGCAGGCCATCGGCCGCGTGGAAACGTTTTCCACCGTTTCGCTGAAGTCGCAGGTGAGCGGCGAGATTTTGAGCGTGCACTTCAAGCCCGGCCAGGACGTGAGGAAGGGCGACCTGCTCTTCAAGATTGATTCGCGCACGTACGAAGCGGCGCTGAAGCAGGCCGAGGGCAACCTGGCGCGCGACATCGCCCAGCTCGAAAACGCGCGCATCCAGGCCCGGCGCTATGCGCAGCTCGCCGAGCAGGGCGTCGTGGCGCAGCAACTGGCCGACCAGATGACCACCAGCGCCGAAGCATACGAAGCCGCGGTGCGCGCCGACCGCGCTGCCGTGGACAACGCCAAATTGCAGATCGAGTACTGCGTGATCCACTCGCCTATGGACGGCCGCACCGGCACGCTGCTCGTTTATCCCGGCACGCTCGTGAAGGCCAACGACAATCCAATCCTTGTGGTCATCAACCAGATCAGTCCGGCCTACGTCGAGTTTTCCGTTCCGGAGCAGAATCTCGCCGCCGTCAAGCGCCACATGGCCGCGGGAAAGCTTTCGGTGGACGCGCAGATCCCCGACGACGCGAAGCCCGCGCGCGGCGCGCTTTCGTTTGTGGATAACACGGTGGACCGCACCACCGGCACCATCCGCCTCCGTGCCACCTTCACCAACGATGACGCGCGCCTCTGGCCCGGCCAGTTCGTCAACGTCACGCTCACTCTGGCCGAGCAGGCCAACGCGATTGTGGCGCCGTCACAAGCCGTGCAGACCGGCCAGGCCGGGCAATATGTTTTCGTGGTGAAGAGCGACAACACCGCCGAGATGCGGCCGGTCACGGTCAGGCGGAATGCGGATGGGCTATCGGTAATCGAAAAAGGTTTGCAAGTCGGCGAGACCGTCGTGGTGGACGGCCAGGTCTCGCTTGTCCCGAAAGCCAAAGTTTCAATCAAAAACAAGCCATGAGCCGGAAAAGGGTGCAACCATGAACATCGCAGAACTTTTCATCCGCCGGCCGATCATGACCACGCTGGTCATGGCTTCCATTCTGCTCTTCGGCATCATGGGCTACCGCCTGCTGCCGGTCAGCGACCTGCCCAACGTGGATTTTCCCACCGTCCAGGTGAACGCCAGCCTGCCGGGCGCCGGCCCGGAAACAATGGCCTCCGCCGTCGCCCTGCCGCTCGAGCGCCAGTTCTCCACCATCGCCGGCGTCGATTCGATGACCTCGGCCAGCTCGCTGGGCGGCACCTCCATCACGCTGCAGTTCACCCTCGAGCGCGACATTGACGCCGCCGCGCAGGACGTCCAGGCCATGATTGCCAAGGCCGCGCGCGACCTTCCCCAGAACATGCCCAGCCCGCCTTCCTACCAGAAGGTGAACCCGGCCGACCAGCCCGTACTGTACCTCGCGCTCAGCTCGCCCACCCTTCCGCTTTCCGACGTGAACGAGTACGCGGACACTTTTATTGCCCAGCGCATCTCCATGGTGAGTGGCGTGGCCCAGGTGCAGGTGATGGGTTCGCAGAAGTACGCCGTGCGCGTGCAGCTTGACCCCAAGGCCCTGGCCAGCCGCGGCATCGGCGTGGACGAAGCCGTCGCCGCGGTGCAGCGCGGCAACTCCAACCTCCCGACAGGCACGCTCTTCGGCCCGCACCAGGCCTTCACCGTGGAGTCCAACGGCCAGCTCCTGCGCGCCCCGGACTACCGTCCGATCATCGTGGCCTACCGCAACGGCGTCCCGGTGCGCCTGGACGAAATCGGCCGCGTGCTCAACAGTGTGGAAAACGACAAGGTGGCGAGCTGGTACACCGACCGCCGCGCTGTCATTCTCGCCATCCAGCGCCAGCCCGGCACCAACACCGTGGAAGTGGTGGACTCCATCAAAAAGCTCATGCCCACTTTCCGCTCGCAGATGCCACCCTCGGTGGACCTGAACATCCTCTACGACCGCTCGGTTTCCATCCGCAATTCCGTGAACGACGTCAAATTCACTTTGCTGCTGACCGTCGGTCTGGTGGTCATGGTTATTTTCCTGTTCCTGCGAAACATCTCCGCCACCGTCATCCCCAGCCTGGCGCTGCCGATGTCCATCGTGGGCACGTTCGCGTTGATGTATCAGCTCGGCTACAGCGTGGACAACCTTTCGCTGATGGCGCTCACGCTCTCGGTGGGGTTCGTGGTGGACGACGCCATCGTCATGCTGGAAAACATCGTGCGCCACATGGAGCACGGCGTGCCGGCAATGCGCGCGGCGCTGCAGGGTTCCCGCGAGATCAGCTTCACAATTCTTTCGATGACGCTCTCGCTCGCCGCCGTCTTCATTCCCGTGCTGTTCATGGGCGGGATTGTCGGCCGGCTGCTGCACGAGTTTGCGGTGACCATCGGCGCCGCCATTCTCGTTTCCGGCGCCGTCTCGCTGAGCCTGACGCCGATGCTCTGCAGCCGCTTCTTGCGACCGCCGAAGGAAGCGCATCACGGCTTCCTGTATGCCATCACGGAAAGATTTTTCCAGGGGATGCTCCACTGGTACGACGTGAGCTTGCAGTTTGCCCTGCGTCATCGCCCGACGACGATGGTGCTCGCTCTCGTGCTCGTGATCGCTACCGTCCAGCTTTTCACCATCGTGCCCAAGGGCTTTCTCCCCAGCGAAGACCTCGGACAAATTTTCGCCTTCACCGAGGCGGCGCAGGGCATCTCCTTCGACTCCATGAAGCAGCACCAGATGGAGATTGCGGAAATCGTGCGCCAGGACGAGAACGTGGATTCCTTCATGTCCGGCATGGGCGGAGGCGGCCCCGCCGGCGGCGCCGGCAATACCGGCCGCATCTTCATGCGCCTGAAGCCGCGCGATCAGCGCAAGCTCAGCGCCGATGAAGTCATCCAGGAGCTGCGCCCCAAGTTCGCCTGCGTCCCCGGCATCCGCGTCTTCATGCAGAATCTGCCGCCGCTGCGCATCGGCGGCACGCTCAGCAAGAGCCAGTATCAGTTCACCATCCAGAGCCCTGACACCACGGAACTTTACGCCGAAGCCGTCAAGCTCGAAGCCCGGCTGCGGGAAGTTCCCGGTCTGTTGGACGTCACCAGCGACCTGCAAATCAAGAACCCGCAAGTGGTCGTGGAAATTGACCGCGACAAAGCCGCTTCTCTCGGCCTCAGCGCCCAGCAGGTCGAGGAAGCGCTCTACACCTCCTACGCCTCGCGGCAAATCTCCACAATTTACGCGTCTAATAACCAGTACCGCGTGATTGCCGAGCTTCTGCCGGAATATCAGGCGGACCCGAACGCGCTTTCCATGCTCTACATCCGCTCGAGCACCGGCCAGCTTGTGCCGCTCAACGCCGTAGCCGGCCTGCGCCGCACGGTGGGCCCGCTGACGGTAAACCATCTCGGGCAGCTTCCCGCGGTCACGCTTTCGTTCAACCTCAAGCCCGGCGTGGCCCTGGGCGACGCCGTCGAGCAGGTGAACCGCGCCGCGAACGAAATCCTGCCCGCCACCACCACGCGCAGCTTCCAGGGCACGGCGCAGGCGTTCGAATCCTCCTTGCGCGGCCTCGGCCTGCTGCTGCTGATGGCCATCCTCGTCATCTACATCGTGCTGGGCATCCTCTACGAGAGCTTCATCCACCCGATCACGATTCTTTCCGGCCTGCCATCGGCCGGCTTCGGCGCGCTGCTCACGCTGAAGCTTTTCCACACGGAGCTCAGCCTCTACGCCTTCGTGGGCGTGATCATGCTGGTGGGCATCGTGAAGAAAAACGCCATCATGATGATTGATTTCGCTCTCGAGGCGCAGCGCAAGGAAGGCAAGCCGGCGCTGGAAGCGATCTACCAGGGCTGCCTGATCCGCTTCCGCCCGATCATGATGACCACCATGGCCGCGCTGATGGGCACGCTGCCCATCGCGCTCGGCGTGGGGGCCGGAGCGGAGGCGCGCCGACCGCTCGGCCTCGCCGTGGTCGGCGGCCTGGTCTTTTCGCAGTTTGTGACGCTCTATCTGACGCCGGTGTTTTACGTGTATATGGAAGCGATGCAACAGTCGTACCGGCGCCACTTCGGCACGCGCCAGCCAGCCGCCGTCTCCGCCGACGACTAGCTGGGCGCTGAAAAACGCGGTGGGACAGGCTCCCTCGGCTTCGCTCCCTTCGTCCCACGATTGCGGGATCTGGGCAGGCGGGACAAGTTTCAGGCTGTGCACCACAGGAACGGGCGCGGCTAATTGACAGCGGCACGGGTTCACTTGCGGCCGCCTCCGGCGTTCCCCGCTTTCTGGTTTTCTTCCGGTTCTTGTTCCTCCTCGTTCTCCTCGGAGGAGCGTTCGCAGACTAGCTTGTCGTGGTGGGAATCGGCCAGGGCCTTCCTGCGCCAGGCGTCTTCTTCGTCGGCGAGGAAGAGTTTTTCGCGCTCTGCGCGGAGGTGCGGAAGGGAGAGAAGCATCATCTGGCCGGCATAGAAGAGGGATGTGGCGTCGCGGGAAGAGATTTTTCCCGCGGCGAGGGCGCGGGCGGTGCGAACCAGCATGGCATGGATGCCCTCGGCAGTGTCGAGGCGGTCGCGGTTGGAGACGATCTCGGCGGCGGCGGCGTAGGCCTTTTGGAAGTCGCAGTGCTTAGAGCACATATTCCAAGCGTAGTGGGCATCGTTCCGGCAACGGCGGCCGGTGGGGCTGCGGTAGGCGCAGCGGCGTTTATCATTTGTTGTGGTGGTCACAATTTAGCTCCCTGGGGAATTGTTGAGGTACCCCCCTCCCCCTGTTTTCGACAAAAGAGTCCGCAGCTGGTTCAGAGGAAAAGAATTAGCGGCACAAAAGAGCGGTGCAGGAATGCAAAAGAGTCGGCAAACGGCAGACGAGAAAGGGGATAGTTGTTGCAGGGCTGGGGAAGCACGGCGGGGGCCGATGGGGGACCGGGCAGGGATAAACTTTCTGGCGTGCATAGTGACATAACATTAGCTAATTGAAATGCGACTGTCAAGTGAAAGAACGAAAAAGAGTCCTTGGGGGGAGTGCTTTGAAAGCGTAGCCTCTCAAGTCAGACAAGGAGGGTGTTGCACTCTACTCCAAGGTATCCGAGCGGCATCACCAGTGCGGGCATCAGACCGCCACAATTCGCACACCTGCTGCCGCGGCTGCTTTACGGAGAAGGTTGTCGGTTGTGGCTAAAGGCAATTTGGATGTTGTCGCGACAGCCAGATAAGCCGCGTCGTAATTCGTGAGGCCGTGGGCCTGTGCAAGGGCTGGCAATTCGAAAACTTCGGAGGGAGTTTGTTGAGCAGCTTCAATCGGAAGTGCCTTCAATCGAGTCAAGAAACCGTCCATCTGGTCCAGAGAGATCCGCTTGCGGCGAAAAGCCATGAGAAGGCCATTACCCACTTCGTAGGACCAAAGGATGGGAACCAAGGCTCGTTTTTCCGCAAGGCTCGCCAAGACGTCCAGGCTGTATTTTCGGTCCGCCTCGTCCTCCAGGAACCACTGGAGCGTCAGCGAAGCGTCCAGCACGAGGTCACTCACAGGCGGTGGCCCTCGTGAATCAATTCCTTGACCGAAATGCCATCCAAGCGGGTGCGGTTCTTCTCCACAAAGGCGAGCATTTCCTGCACAGCCTCGTGCTGTTTGCCATTGGTTGTGCTGTCGCTGGAAGAGCGCTTTTTGTCCTTGAGAACGTGCAGAGCCTCAGCGATCACTTCCTCTGCCGTACGGAAATGGCCGCTCTTCAGCTCGTCCTTGACGATCTTTTCCTGTTCAGGCGTCAAATTGATGTTCATCGCCTTTGACTCCATAGACTCCAGTGCCTCCATGATACCAGCCTCGCAACGCTCGGGTGCAGAGATTTCAAGTTTGCGTCCGTCAGTCGAAGCAAACGCCGCGCCTGCGTGCTGTCCGCCTGATGTGACGAAAAAGTTGGATGCAACATGGGACCAAACAGCGGCAAATCGTGCACCATTACGCAGAACGAAACTTGACGGACAGTCGCCAAGCCTGAGAACGGGCGCTCCACGAGGGATGGACCCGGCACAGAAGGCACAGGTTACAAGCCTGTGCTACCGGCGGCGGGTAAACCCGCCGCTATATGTGACGCAAGGGCTGGCGGCGTAAAGCCGCCGCTACAGGGGGCCTTTCCCGGAGCGCAGCTTCCAGAGAATCTGCCGGAGCATGCCCAGCCAAGCCTCGGCGTCGCTCACGGACAGATGGAGGCGGCGGACCAGACGGCGCACTTTTTCTTGCGTGGGAGCGGCGGAGCGCGGCTTCAGGTAGCCGCAGGCGCGCAACGCGTCGAGCAGCACATCGTTAACCCGCTCGACTTCGCCAGCCGTGGCGAGCTTCTGCTTCTCCGCCGGCCGAGCGGCCGTGGACTTGCGCGCGAGTTCGTACAAGCAAATCGCCACCGCCTGCCCCAGATTCACGGATCGGTGCTCTTCCCGCGCCGGGATGCGCATCAGCCAATGACAATGGCTGAGGTCTTCGTTGGAGAGGCCGACCCTCTCCGAACCAAACAAAAGGGCAACCTGGCTCGATGGGAGCCGCTTGCGGATGATCCTTGCGCCATCCTCCAATCGCCGCACCGGGTGCCGCACTTCCCTGGTACCGACAGCGGTGGTTCCGACAACCAGCGTGCAATCGGCGACGGCATCGGACACGCTCTTGAATACTTCCGCGCTCGCCAGCAGCGCCGAGGCTCCCACAGCGGAGCGCGCCTCGCGAAACGCCATCTCGTATGGGTTCACCACGCGCAGGCGAAGGAAACCGAAGTTGCTCATGGCGCGAGCGGCTGCGCCAATATTGAGAGGGTTGCGCGTGGCCACCAAGACAACGCGCAGACGGTCGAATTCAGCCCGAGCAGACAAGAGTTGTTATTCTACAGCAAGCACGAGGCGGCACCCGAACTAGACAGCCCGAATCTTGTTGAAGCCGCCGCGCAAAGCACAGGCTATAAGCCTGTGCTACCAGCTACGGTGATAGACTGAGCGCCCGCAGATGCTGCCAGTTCCAACAAGGAGAGCCCGCGTCATGAACCGTCGAATTCTGTTCGCTACAATTCTGTTGAGTCTTTCCGCCGCCTCGATTGTTGTCGCGCAGGCGCCGGAGAAAACGCCGGCGCCCGCCGCGCCGCGCAATCTCACGATTGACGACTATTTCCAGATCAAGCGCGTCCAGGATCCGCAGATCAGTCCCGAAGGCAAATGGGTGGCGTACACGGTGACGTCGCTCAGCCTGAAAGACGATAAGTCCGAAAAACAGGTCTGGATGGTCCCCGCGGCCGGCGGCGAAGCCGTGCCCATGACGGCGAAGGGCGTCTCCTCCTCGCATCCGCGCTGGAGCCCCGACGGCAAGTACCTCGCGTTCCTTTCCGCGCGCGGCGGCGGCGAAAAGGACGACGACGCGAAATCGCAGGTGTGGACGCTGAACCGCAACGGCGGCGAGGCACAGCAGCTCACCGAGACCATCCAGGGCGTGCAGTCGTTCGAATGGTCCCCGAAGGGCGACCGTATCGTGCTCGTCCTCCAGGACCCCACGCCGGAAGAGCTGGAAGCCGCCGAAGCGAAAGAGAAGCGCATCGAAAAGATCAAGCCGAAGACGCCTCGGCCGTACGTGATCGACCGCTTGCAGTTCAAGCAGGACTACGTCGGCTATCTTGACCGCCGCCGCACACACCTCTACGTCGTTGACCTTGCGAGTAAGAAGCTCGCGCAAGCGACCTCGGGCGATTACGACGACGCGGAACCCGCGTGGTCTCCGGATGGCCGCTTCCTCGCCTTCGCGAGCAACCGCTCCAACGACCCCGACCACAATTTCAACACCGACATCTGGGTGGTCGCCGCCGACAATCCAGACAAGGGCATGTCGCTGCTGCGGCTGACGACGAACCCCGGCCACGACGACGCCCCTGCATGGAGTCCGGACGGCAAGTGGGTGGCCTACGTCAGCCAGACCGACGCGAAGGCGCTCGACTACGCCACGCAGCACCTTGCGATCGTCTCGGCGCAGGGCGGCGCGGAAAAAGTGCTCACCGCAAAGCTCGACCGAAACGTCATCCGCCCGCAGTTTTCCGCGGATGGCAAGTCCATCTACTTCCTGTTCGAAGACGACGGCGAGCAGTCCCTGGGGAGCATCCCCGCGGGCGGCGGCGACGTCACACGCGTCATCGCCGGCAAGAAGTCGGTCGAATCATTCGCGCTGGGCCAGGATGGCGCGATTGCCGCGCTGATCAGCGAGTCTGCTATCCCGAACGAAGTTTTCGGCTTGCACTCCGGCCAGCTCCGCAAGCTCACCAGCACGAACGACGCGCTCATGGCGCAGATTCGGCTGGGCGACGTGGAGTACGTCAAGTTCAAGAGCAAGGACGGCACCGAAGTCGCCGGCTTCCTCTTCAAGCCGCCGGCCTACAACCCGGAGATGAAGTATCCCACTCTGCTACGACCGCACGGCGGGCCGGTGGGACAGTACGAATGGTCGTTCGATTTCACCGCGCAGCTTTTTGCCGCCAACGGCTACGTGGTGCTGCAACCCAATCCGCGCGGCTCCTCCGGCTACGGCCAGAAATTTTCGCAGGCGATTTTCGCCGATTGGGGCAACAAGGATTACGACGACGTGATCGCCATGGTGGATTACGCGGTGGCCAAAGGCATCGCCGACCCGGCGCGGCTCGGGGTGGGCGGCTGGTCCTACGGCGGCATCATGACCAACTACGTGATCACCAAGTCCGGCGACCGCTTCAAGGCCGCCGTCTCCGGCGCCAGCGAGGCGCTCTACGTCACCAACTACGGCCATGACCACTATCAGAAGTTGTGGGAATGGGAACTCGGCCTGCCCTGGCAGGCGCGCGCGCTGTGGGAAAAGATCTCTCCCTACAACCAGGTGGAGAAAATCGTCACGCCAACGCTGTGGATGGGCGGCGAAAAAGACTGGAACGTGCCCATCATCAATTCGGAGCAGATGTACCAGGCCATGAAACGCCTGGGACGCACGACGCAGCTCGTCGTCTATCCGGGCGAGCACCACGGCATTGCCAAACCCTCCTACCTCAAGGACCGCTTCGAGCGCTATCTCGGCTGGTTCGGCCAGCACATCAAGGGAGAAGCGCCGCCCAAGCCGGTCGAATGAGCGCGGAACGCGGAAGGACAGCCTCAGCGGCGCCTTTGCGAGCAAACGTTTGCGGTTGCGCGGGAGGTATCGGAACCCCTTAAAGTTTAGCCGCCTCTCCGCCGATTTATCTCATAGGAGCCGTGCGAGCGGTCTGGACTGCCCGGCTGCAAGCGCGCGTACCCACTGGTCACTCATGGAGACACCTGCAGTTTTCGGGCCACGCTGCAAAGTACGGGGATTCCATGCAGCATTGTGCTGCAGGAATGCTCTTGTGTGGGCGGTCATGATCCTCGTCCTTTTCGCTATGGCCCGGGCATTCTCTGCCCGGAAAAGGATTGAACAGCCATGAGCCGGCAAGTCGCTGAAATCCTGCGCAAGTCCGGTCTCCTGGCCGAGCCAGAAATCGCCGCGGCCTCCGCGCGCGCTGAGGAACTCGCCAGGCCACTCTGGGAAGTCGTTCTGTCCGAGCACAACATCACGGAAGAACAACTGGCCCAGGCGTTTGCCACCCACTTGCGCATTTACTTGGTGAAGCTGGCTGCGACCCCGGCGGATCCGGATGCGATCAAGCTCGTCTCCGAGACGCTGGCGCGGAAGCACCTCTGCGTGCCGCTGCGGGTGGAATCAGACGCCCGGCATGGCGACGCGGGAGGTTCGGGGCGCCGGGCCGGGCTGGTGCTCGCCATGGCGAACCCCACTGATCTGGCTGCCTTGCAGGATGTGGAATTTGCAACTGGCTGCCAGGTGAAGCCCGTCGTCGCCACGCATGGCGATATTCGGGACGCTCTCGCCCGCTACTACGCACCGGAAACTTATCTGGACGACCTGTTGCGCAACGCCACGGAAAACACCGACGAGCTGGTTCTTACGGGAGACGAAGAGGAAGAGCTGGACGAAGTGCAGGAAGACTCGCGCAAGCAGGGACCGGCCGTGAAGATGGTCAATCTGATCTTGCTGCGCGGCCTGCGGGAACTCGTCAGCGACATCCACATCGAAGCCGGACACGACGACGCCACCGTGCGCATGCGCAAAGAGGGCTTGCTCAGGGATTGCATGAAGATGCCCAACTGGCTGCAGCCGGCGGTGGTCTCCCGCCTGAAGGTCCTGGCGAAGCTGGATATCAGCGAGCGTCGCCGCCCGCAGGACGGCCGCATCAAGGTCAAGTACGAGCAGCGGGAGATGGATCTGCGCGTGTCCACGCTGCCGACGCACTTCGGTGAAAAAGTCGTGTTGCGCATCCTCGGCTCCGGCCAGCAGGTTCCGTCGCCTTCCTCGCTCGGCCTGAAGCCCGAGGATCTGGAAGTTCTGAAGCAGGCCGCCGACCAGCCCCAGGGCCTGATTCTCGTCACCGGCCCCACCGGCAGCGGCAAGACCACGACCCTCTATTCCCTGCTCAACGAGAAGCTGAATCCCACCATCAACATCATCACGGTGGAAGACCCCATCGAATTCCAGCTCGCGGGCATCAACCAGGTGCAGGTGAATCACAAGGCCGGCCTGACGTTCGCCTCCACGCTGCGCTCCATTCTGCGGCAGGACCCGGACGTGATCCTGATCGGCGAAATCCGCGACCTGGAAACGGCCGAGATCGCATTCCACGCGGCGATGACCGGCCACTTGGTGCTCTCCACGCTGCACACCAACAGCACTGTGGCCACCATCACGCGCCTGCTCGACCTCGGCGTGGACCCCGTCCTGATCGCGTCTTCGCTGAACCTCGTCGTGGCCCAGCGCCTGGTGCGCAAGATCTGCGAAAATTGCCGCGAAGAATACCAGCCCACCGCGCGACAACTCGAGCGGTTCCACCTCGAAGACTCGGTCTGGAAGTTTCAGCACGGCCGCGGGTGCGACACCTGCGGCGGCACCGGCTATTCCGGCCGGCAGGGGATCTATGAACTCCTCCGGATTACGCCGACGCTGAAGGAACTGATCACCCACAAGGCGCCGGAGCCGGAGCTTCGCCGCGCCGCGCACAACGTCGGCACCTCGCTGCTGCTCGACGGCGCTCTGGAATTGGTCCGCACCGGCACGACGACGCTCGACGAACTGCTGCGCGTCGTGCAGACCGAGGAGGATGAGGCCCGGCGCTGCCCGAAATGCTCGGCCCTCGTCACCGCCGAGTTCAGCACCTGCCCCAGCTGCCTCCACGTGTTGAAGTGCGTCTGCCATTCCTGCAAGCAGGAGCTGAAGCCGGATTGGAAAATTTGTCCCTTCTGCAATACGCCCGTCCAAAAGCCGGCCGACCCGCGCATCGTGCAGCACGCCTCCTTGAGCGATTCGCCGCTTGACGCCGGCGTCGCCGCGCAGTTGACGGCCAGCCACACGGCCGGCAACGGTCAGACCGCGCGCAAGAATCCGCGCATCGTCGTCGTGGACGACGATCCCGCCATGCGCCAGATGGTTGTGCGCTCGCTCCAGCGGCTCCCCATGGCGCCCGAGGTTTTCGAGGCCCCGGACGGCGAATCCGGCCTCGCTATTGTCATGCAGACCGAACCCGACCTGGTCGTGCTCGACGTAAAAATGCCCGGCATGAGCGGCTTCGACGTCTGCCAGGCGATGCGCAGCCAGGTCCAGACCGCCTTCACCCCCGTGCTGATGCTCACCGCTGAAACCGACGAGGCCAGCCGCACCAAAGGTTTCCTGGGCGGCTCCGACGACTACATGAACAAGCCCATCTCCATCCCGGAGTTGAACGCCCGCGTGGGCCGCCTCCTCCGCCGCAACTGAAACGCATCACTTCCAATTGTTCCGTACAGAATTGGCCCGCTTGTTCACGGCGCCGCGCGGGCCAGATACGTAGATTCAACGGAAATACAGTTACGACTAAGACCGCTTTGGCAACCGTTGGGCACAGACGGTCACCGCCGGCTCGGGTCTTCCGGGGGCGAACACATTCGATACGGGCAACAACCGAGTCACTTCGCCGAATTTCAGCTATGATTTCTCCGGGGACCTGACGACCAATGGGGGAGGGACGAATTACGCTTACGATTTCGAGAGCTTCAACGCCACCGCCGACGCACGGGCTAGCAAAGCGGCGGCTAAACTATTTAAGCTGGCTTTTGATGTCGGAATGTTCCTTGCGGAAGTAGCCGGATGCGCTGGACCACCACAGCCATGACGCACGAGAGCAGAGGGGCGGAAGTGAAGCGAGCAATTCGCTTCGCGGGCCGGGTCCTTCTGGTCGTGGCAGGGAGTATTGCGGTACTTTTGATACTTCGAATTTCGTTTGCGTTTTCGCGATGGGCTGGATATCTGGTTATCGGTCTCATCATGACCGTAATCTACGCGACCGCTCATCGTTGGGTGATGGGGCTTCCTGGCCTCCTCGTTCTTGGAGTTTTCAATTCACTCATCGGATTGATAACCCAACATGGTCCGACAAATCCTCACAAGGCAGTCTCCGCGGGATTCGCTGGCTTGTTACTGGCGTTCTACACGGTGGGTTACATAGTCTTCGACTACTACGATGCTGCACATTTTTCTGCCGTGGACCGAATTGCCTTGCTCGTATATCTGTTCTGTATGATATGGCCAGCGTTTACTGCCGGCAGCAATCTTGGCGTTGTCACACCCGCCATAGCTTGGTCAATGAGCATTGGAATGGTTGCGCTCGGCGTTTCGTTTGCAATTCATCGCATGCGACGGCGGAACAGAGAGCACGGGAAGGTCTGGCTTCGGATTCTGTTGATCGTCGCTGCCGTAGCCCTCATTTCTGTGTTGGCGGCGGGCTACTACTTCTTGTGGCCGCGACGCGGAAATACGATAACCGAGCAATGGGAAAGCAACAATGGAACCGTCAAGATCCGCGTCACTTCGTACGCGGAGGAAGGCGGATTCTTCGTTCCCGGGATGTACTACGTATTTGAATCAGCGCCGGTCAGGATGAACAACTGGCACAAGATCACTGTTATAAGGCAAGACGACCCGATGCCGATACCTCGCGACAGGGTGCGTTGCGTGTCTGACACAGTCTGTTATCTCTTTATGCAGTACGATCTTGCAGTGACCATCAATGGCGGCGAGGAGTGGTCCACCTGGAACGTTATCGACCAAACACCAAACTGGCAAGCGAATCCCATGGCCATCAAGAATGTAGAGATCCGAGGCGATGGACATGGCCGAATCACACTTGTTCCCTTTCATGAGGGACAGTCTCTGCAATATCTCGATACCGAAGACTACGGGCGCCATCGGCGGCGAGTGGTCCCGGCGAGCCCCACCGCAGCGCCAAACCCATACTCCCCCGGCAAACGCTAAACAACTTATAATCAGCGCGTTAGCGATGGCGTTGCACGGCTGCACTCCTTCGCCAAACTGGCCTTTGAATTCGGACGAGAGTGTGGTAAAGTGTTATCCGCGTTTGGCTCTTGTAATTCCTTTTGACCTGTTCAATGGGGCTGCAGGGCGAACTTGCAGCCCTTTTTGTTTGGGGCACAAGGCGAGCGAGAGGCGCGACGCAAAATTGGCCGCGGGCGCAGAGCGCGCGTGGCTTCATTAAAGGAACAGAAGTGAGAGAACAAGGAACAGTGAAGTGGTTCAACGCCAGCAAGGGCTACGGGTTCATCCAGCGCCAGTCCGGTGAGGATGTGTTCGTGCATTTCTCCGCGATCCAGGCGGAGGGCTACAAGACCCTCAACGAGGGACAGGCGGTTGAGTTCGAAGTCAAGCGGGGCCCGAAGGGCCTGCAGGCCGAGAACGTCGTCAGCCTCTAGTGAGCCCAAGGGGGAGTGCGCCCGCGCGGATTCCCCGACTTTTCAAGTTTGATCCCATAATCTTCCTCGTGACCGAAGCGTTCTGAGCAGAAACGGACCGAACGAGGAATGGTGCCCCGCCTGAAGGAGGCGACATGCGTACACTTGGTGAAGGCCAGCAGCTCAAGCATGACCAGTACGGGCTCGGAATCGTGACCCAGTCGGACAACGAGCGCACCACGATCGATTTTGACGACCATGGGAAAAAGCTTTTTGTCACCAGCCTGATGACGGCGGAGCTGATCGGCGAAGCGCCGGCCGTTCCTCCGCGCCGCCGCCGCCGGACGGTCCGCAAGGTGGCCAGCGCCGCCAGCGCTCCCGGCAAGCCCAGCAAGTCATAAACAGCCAGTTCGGCTCGGATTTGGAACCCGCGTGGCCCCGGCTTATAATGCCGGGGCCTTTTGCTTTTCACTGGAAAAATCTTCGGAGGAGGCAGTCATGGCGGAAGAGACGACGCAGAATTATTCGAACCACGTGCGCAAGCTGCCGCCGGTCTATTTCGCGGCCGCGCTGGTCCTGATCATTAATGTGCTCTGGTCGCTTTACGGGGTCGTGCGGAATCTATCTTACGGGTCTGTACTCCACGTGTTCTTCGCGGTGTCGCTGGTCGTTCTATTCGTTTTTTCACGCACCTTCGCCCTTACCGTGCAGGACCGCGTCATCCGCCTCGAGGAACGCTTGCGCATGGAGCGCCTGCTGCCCGCGGACCTGCGCCCGCGCATCGGGGAATTCACGGTGAAGCAGCTCGTCGCCCTGCGTTTCGCCAGCGACGCGGAACTGCCCGCCCTGGCCCGCGACGTTCTCGATGGGAAACTCTCCGAACCCGACGCCATCAAGCGCGCCGTCAAGGACTGGCGAGCGGACTGGCTCCGCGCGTAGACGAACCGAGAAAGAAACGAAGAATAGATGGCCAGTGAACAGCGGTGAGCGAAGAGAGATCCTTCGTCCCTATAAAAGACGGCGGGACTCAGCATGATGACCGCAAGATGCTGCACTCCTATTTCCGGACGTTTCCCTGCTTCACGCCGTCACGCGCTTCAGGCCGGACGGCAATCGTCCGCGTTTCGCTCGCTCCGCCCGCCGTCAGCGTGACACGGTAAATCCCTGCCGGGACGCGCTCGCGAAAATCCGCCTCACTCAGAGTAAGCTCACCGCGCCGCGGCGCCGCAGCCTTTTCGTCCTTGTCCGGTTTCAGGTCCCAGTTGACGCGGTGGATTCCCGCCGCTCCCGGCGCCTGGATCGTGCGCACCGGTTTCCCTTCCGCGTCTTCGATCTTCAGCGCCACTTCCCCGCCGACGTCTTCCTTCAGGGAATACGTGATCATCGTTCCGTACGGCGGGTTTTCCGCTCGGAAGAACATGTCTCCGTTCAACTCCTCGATTGTCGCGCCGTACGTCTCGCGCAGCTTGAAGAGCGTCGCGGGCTTGACGGCAAACAGGTGCACGGTCTTCGCCAGCGTCGCCTCGGTCATCTCCGAAAACGGCGCAATGTCCGTCACCCAGATGGCCCGCCCGAAGGTGCCGGCCACCAGGTCAAGCTCCCGCTCCTGGATACGCATGTCGCGCACCGCCACCGTCGGCAAATTGTTTTGCATCTTCACCCACCGCCCGCCACCGTCAATCGTCACAAACACGCCGAACTCCGTACCCGCATAGAGCACGCGCGCATTGATGGGATCTTCGCGGATCACATACGTCGAACCTTTTTCGGGCAGGTCGCCCGTGATGTTCTGCCAGGTCTTTCCGAAATCGCGCGTCGCGAAGAGATACGGCCGGATGTCCTCACGTGTGTGGCAATCGTACGCCACGTAAGCCACCGCGGGGCTGAAGCGCGACGCTTCAATCTTGTGTACCACGCAGTACGTCGGCGCACCCGCGGGGAAATTGCCGGTCACGTCGGTCCACGTGCGCCCGGCGTCGCGCGTGACCCACACCGGCCCGTCATCCGCGCCCGCCCAGAGCATTTGAGGATTTACCGGCGATTCGGCCACGGAGAACAGCGCGCCGTAGCTGTGGTAGCCGTCCGTGATGCCCTTCGGAGACTTCTCCTGCTGCCTGGAAAGGTCCGGGCTGATGATTTCCCACGCGCCGCTTGGGCCGTGGATCCGGAACAGATAGTTGCTGCCGAGATAGACGATGTCCGGATTGTGCCGCGAAAGCGCGAACGCCGGCGACCAGTCGTACCGGATGGAATGCGTAGCCCCGCGTTTCTTCGCCTCTTCGTTGTCCGGCTGGAGTTCCGTGCGGTCCCACGTGCGCAGGTCCAGCCGCGACGTGTTCCCAAACTCCTGCACTATGTAAAGAATGTTCGGGTCGCGCGGGTCGGCGGCGATGCCCATGCCGTCGCCGTTCCACCGCAGCTTGATCCAGTCGTGCGCGGTGATGCCTTCCATGTCGTAGGTCTGGCTCGGACCGATCCAGTGGCCGGTATCCTGCATCCCGCCGTACACAAAATACGGGTCCTGGTTGTCCACGTTCACTTCGTAGAACTGCGCGATGGGCAGCACGGCCTGCTGCCAGGTGGCGCAGCGATCGTGCGAGATGCTCACGCCGCCGTCGCCGGAAACGGCGACGAACGACGTATCGTTCGGGTCGATCCAGATCGAGTGCAGGTCGTCATGTACGTGGCGCATGTTGACCTTCTCGAAGTTTTTCCCGCCGTCGGTCGAACGCCACAGCTCGAAGACCGACATCCATACGGTATTCTCATCGCCGGGGTCCGCATAGATTTCCTGGTAGTAGTAGCTGGTCGTCATCGGGTTCGTGCGCGTCCACGTTTTTCCGCCGTCGGCGCTGCGGAAGACGCCGCCCTGTTCGCTGGTGCGCTTGCCGCGCGCACCGGGCTCGCCCGTGAGCACCGCGGCGTACACCACCAGCGGATTTTTGCGCGCGATGCTGATCTGAATTTTTCCCATCGGGTCGGTTGGCAGGCCGTTCGTCAATTTTGTCCACGTCTTCCCGGCGTCGATGGTCTTGTAGATACCGCTGCCCGGGCCGGACTCAGTCATGTCGCCGTTGCCCCAGCGGACGCGCTGCCACGCCGCGGCGTAGAGCACGTCGGGATTTTTCGGGTCCATCTGCAAGTCAATAAAGCCGGTGACGTCATCCACGTAGAGCGGGCGCGTCCACGTCTCCCCGCCGTCGGTCGTCTTGTAAATGCCACGCTCGCCGCCGCGGCCCCAGTGGTGCCCCATCGCCGCAACGTACACGACGCCGGGATTCACCGGATGAATCGAGATGGCGCTGATCTGGCGTGAATCCTCGAGGCCCATGTGCGTCCACGTCTTGGCGCCGTCGGTGGATTTGTACACGCCATCGCCCCAGGAGTTCGCCCGCGTGCTGGCCGGCTCGCCGGTGCCCAGCCACACGATCTCCTTGTTGGACCGCGCAATCGCCACCGCGCCCGTTGAAGCCGAAGCGTACGTATCGAAGACGGGCACGAACGTCGTGCCGCGGTTCGTCGTCTTCCACAGCCCGCCGCCGGCCGTGGTGACGTAGAGCGTCTTCGGGTCGCTCTCGACGCCCACCACCGTCCACGCGCGCCCCGCCGGCGACGACGGCCCCAGCAGCCGCCAGCGCCACTCGCGCAGCAGGTTGCTGTTCAAGGACGACGGCGGATTCTGCGCGGCCATCGCGATGCTGAGAAGCAGAACAAGCAGAAGTGCACGGATGGAGAGTCGCATGGTCAACACCTCCGGACAGGCGGGCGCAGATTACCACGAAGGGCAGATTTTGTTGAGGAGAGTACAGGGACGCCCGCCGCGGCGGGCTGCGCCTTTTGCTTCTGATTGGTTCGTTGATTATGGGCAGGCGCCGCCGGTGACGAACCAGCACTTGGTGTATGGCGACTGCTTGAAGAAATTGAGCAGCAACGTGCCAACTTTTTGCTCACCGGATTGCGAAGGATGGGTGCCGTCGCTTTCCATGTCCGCCTGCTGCCACATCAATCCGTCCGAGCGCAAGCTCAGACCGTTGGCCCACAGGTACGGTCCCCAGGCAATCCACGGTGCTGCACTGTTGTAGTTCAGGTCGCCCGCGCGCGCGTCCACGACTGTGCCGCCGTTGGCCATCTGATCAATCTGCGCCTGCACCACCCATTTCACCGCAAAGCCGGATTCGTAGGCGTACGGCTCCGGGTTCAGCGTCGTGGTGGCGTAACCGCCGTAGATGCGGCTTGAGAAAAACACCAGCCGTACGTTCGGGTAGCGCCCCTTCAGCGTGCGGGCGATATTGCCCATCGCCGTGAGCAGCGACACTGCATCGGACTGCGCGCTGGGCAGCGACACCGTCGGGGTTGACTGCGCCACCTTCACCCATACCACCTGCACCTGCTGCTCGCTCAGTAGCTGTTGCACGAGGATGGCGCGCACGCGGTCGTAGTTGCTGTCCACGGGCGAGTCCCACGCCGTGGCCACTTGCCCGCCCGCCGCGCCGTTGACCAGCGCCAGTGTCGTCTTGTTCACGCCGGCGTCGGCCGCCGCCTGGCCCATGAACGTCCACGAATTGCACGGCAGCCCGCCGCCCGCCGAGCAGAATTCCTGCGTGGTGTTGGACATGCCGATACTCAGCAGCACGATTTTCCCTGTCGGGCTGGGGTTGCCGCTGGTGTCGAGCGACTGCACCGCATTCGCGCGCGCGAGCCCAGCACTGTTGTGCGCCGCGGGCACGGCGTTGCTGCCGTTCGGATAGAGTCCGCCAGTGAAGCCGAGGTATGTGCCCGCGCCGAGGTCATTGATGGGCTGCGCGGAAAAGGGTCCGCCGCCGGGCGGTGGAGGGGGCGGCGGTGGTGGCGCACTGGTGATGCCGCCACCACAACCGGCGCAAAGCAGCGCCAGCAGCGCAATCCACTGGACCGCCTGATGAAATCTGCTGCTTCCACCGGCCATGATCGCCATATACTGTAAACCCAAGAGGCGCTGTTGAGTTGCAGATATCCTGTCGCTCGTGTTCCAGTGCTCTCGGTAGTACTCCTAGAACCTTCCACTACGATTTCTGCGCCGGTGTGCCTGATTTTCCTTGATACCGCTCCGAGCCAGAGCTATTCTGCTAAAGATTCTCCTCGCTGTCCGGCACGCCTCGGGAGGCGTCCCCCTCCAAATGGGCAGCGGCACAATTCTCTTCAGGGGTTCCGGGAGTCACGATGCGTGCGCGCCTATTTGCTCTCGTATTGCTGACCATGCTCTCCGCAAGCCACACTCCCGCCCAGGAGTGCTCTGTCTATTTCTACGGCGCGGAGAAAACCACGCCCGCGGAATGGCGCGCACTGCTGGCAAAATGGCGCGCCGCGGGCATTACCCGCGCCATTGTCAGCCTCGAGTCCGGCCCCGCGCTGTTGCTGGCGGACCCGGCCCAGGCGCAGGTGCTGGCCAGCCGCTTCGCCGAATCACACGCCGCCGGAGTGCAGGTCGAGGGCCTGATGCTTCAGGATCCCTCCTGGACCTCGCGGCTGCCGGAAGCCCGCCAGCGCGTTCGCGCCGTGGCCGATTTCCTCCGCCAGCATCCGGGACTTGTGGACCGGTTGCAGATTGACGTGGAACCCTACGCGGCTCGAGAGCGTGTCGTGCCGCGCAAAGCCTGGCGCGCGCTGGCGTCGCTGCTCACGGACATGCGCGAAGAACTTCTTCGCGCGCAGCCCGGCACGCGCCTGAGCGCTGCACTGCCGTGGTGGGTGGCCCGCGCCATGACACCTCACGAATTCTCCGCCGTCAGCGGCGAGCTGGACGACATTGTCCTGATGGCCTACGGCGACCCGGGCGGCCAGCCCGTGGCCGCCGACTCGCAGACCTTCAAGCGAAAGGTGCTGCCTGCGCTGGAGCTGCTCGGACATCTCCACGCGACGGTGCGCATCGGCGTCGCAAAATACGAGCACGCCTCCTCGGAGGCGATGGCGCGCCATGCCGCGCAGCTCGACAAACTCCTGAAGCGCCTCGCCACATTCTCCGGCATTGTCTATTTCCACGAGTCCGCGCCTTTCCTTCGCGCTTCGACTGCCGAAGTGGCTCCGGAACTGACCGCGCCCGCCCCCTGAAACATTTGGCTTCCGCGTCAAATGTCCCTATATTCGTCTGTCACCCGCGCGTGGGCCGGCCATGCACTTTCCGCCTGCAGACAAACCGCGCGCCGGTTCGCCGCATCCAAGAGCAAAGCAAGCATTGGCTGGAGACACAGGAATGAGACTCGGAAAGAAAATGTTTGTCCTCCTCGGCGCGACCGCCCTGCTGGCGGCAATTTCGCCGGCGCAGGTGCAGGTAGCGGCCCCGCCGGACCGCAGCCTTGAAAAAGTCAAGATTGACGCCAATGGCGCGCCGCCGCCCGTTCCGATCGCGGAAATCATCCGGCAGTTTGCCGCGAAGGAATCGGAATTCCGCATCGCTCGCGGCAACTACACCTACACGCAGTTTGTTCGCGTCGAGGAGTTCGACCAGAACGGCGACCCCGGCGGCCAGTTCCAGCGCACCGGCGAAGTGATCTTCACCCCCGAAGGCAAACGCTTCGAACGCATCACGCGCGAGCCGCCCACCAGCCTGCGCATGCTGACGATGTCGCTCGAAGACTTCAAGGACCTGGAAAACATTCAGCCGTTTGTCCTGACCACCGAGGATCTGCCCAAATACGATCTCGAATACCTGGGCCGGCAGCAGATTGACGAGATCGGCGCCTACGTGTTCAGCGTCAAGCCTCGCAAGATCGAGCCCAACCAGCGCTACTTCCAAGGCACGGTCTGGGTGGACGACCGCGATTTGCAGATTGTGAAGAGTTACGGAAAAGCCGTGCCCGACCTGCAGAAAAAGGGGCAGGAAAACCTGTTTCCGATGTTTGAAACCTGGCGGGAAAACATTGACGGCAAATACTGGTTTCCGACGCTGACCCGCGCCGACGACGTGCTGCACTTCCCGACCGGCGACGTCCGCATCAAAATGATCGTGCGCTACGCCAACTACAAGCAGTTCAAGAGCACCATCCGCATCCTGAGCGCCGAGCCGGTGAAGCCGGAGGCGAAAAAACCGCCCCAGCAGTGACGCTGGCGCCTCGGACACGGGCGGCGGCGAGGTCAACCGCAGCAGAGCCGAGTCATTCTGCCTCGTCCTCGGCGCTCTTCCCTGCGCGGCGCAGCGTCACCGAATCGCGCGCGACCTGCGTCGCGAACCGCCGCACTTCTGCCACCAGCTCCGCCGGCCATTTCGCCGCTTCGAGCGCGTGCGCCAGCGCGGCCGTGTCTAACTCGGAGATTTCTTCCCACTTCCCCGCCTTCTTGAGCACGTTTTCGAGCGCCGCCCGCAGCTCCTCGCGCTTCCCCGGAAATTTCTCCGCTTCTCCCAGGCGGACGTATATCTGTGCGCCGCTACCCTGGATGACGCGCAGGTTCCGTTGCTGCGCGAAGGCGATCACCTGCTCCTTCAATTGTTCGAGGCGTAGTTCGAGGGTGTGCAATTCGTATTTGGTCTTCGCGTACTCGTCCGCCAGCCGCACGCCGTC
Source organism: Acidobacteriota bacterium (assembly GCA_016201285.1). Classification (GTDB taxonomy): domain Bacteria; phylum Acidobacteriota; class Terriglobia; order Acidiferrales; family UBA7541; genus JACQDE01. The sequence continues at coordinate 112,079 of JACQDE010000087.1, forward strand.
GTCAGCCTTGAACTGCGCCGGCGGCAGCGCCAGCACCGAATCCGGGTGCCGCCAGAGCGGGCAATCCGGCTTGTACTCGCACCAGTCGCACAGCGCGCTCCGTCGCCCTTCAAATTGCTTCGTGTGCTCGACGCGGTCGATCAGCTCGATGGTCTGCTGGCGAAGCTCGAGCAACTGTGCGGCGGTCCGCCGCGAGCGGCGCGTCTCTTTGAACGCCACGTAGTGCCAGATCAGCTCCACGCCGCGCGTGTCCGGCCACTGCCGCTCGATCCCAATCTGGTAGAGCGCCAGTTGCCGGTCGCCGTCGGATTTCTGCTGCGCCGGCAGGCTGCGGCTGGTCTTGTAGTCGTGGATTTCGATGATGCCATCGTCGCGCCGCGCGATCCGGTCCACGTAGCCCTGCACCTGGTACTTCCCCTCCCCGTCGAGCGGGAAAATCAAGCGCGCCTCGGTGCCCAGCGTCTGGCTCTGCCGGAATGGCCTGTACTGCTCGTAGTAGTTGCGGATGCACTTCGCGCCGTAGTCGAAGTAATTCCGCTCGGTCATGCCCGCGCGGACGATTCGCACGTGCGGCCCCCACGCTTTCTTCCAATTCGCCGCGTAAGACTCGAGCAGTTCGTCCATCGTGTTCAGTTTTTCCAGTTGCAAGTCGTCATAGAGCTTGCGCAAGACCTCGTGGACCAGCCCGCCGAGAAATGCCTCCACGCTCTGCTCCGCTTTCTTGATTTCATCAATGTAGCGGAACTTGTACTTCAGCGGACAGGTCTCAAAGGTTTCCAGCCGCGAATGGGAATATACGGGCATGCGGGTAAACTCGGAGGGCAGCCGCGCCCCTCGCTAGGGTATAGCGCAGAGAGCCGCTCTTCGCAAGCCATCCTGAAAGAGAAGCACCAAGCGTTCCCCTCCAGAGTTAGAATTCGATTGCGGCACTGTCCTGAAATGATGCGATGCACGGGCATCCCTCCAATGCGATTTTGTGGTTGCTTTTCACTCTGAGTGTGTGCGCGGCGGGCGAGTCTCCTTCGGCGCAGCTCCGGGGAAAGGTGGCGGACGAAAACGGCGTCGCCGTGGCCGGCGTCGAAATCGTCGCGCGCTCCGCCGCCGGTCAGACGCAAACCGTTTATACGGATGAAGCAGGCGGCTTTGAATTTTCTTCCTTGTCCGCCGGGGACTATCGGGTGAGCCTCAGCAAGCCCGGCTTCTTCCGCCTCGCGGATCAGCCCGTACAACTCAGGGAAGGCGCGAACGAAGCCTCCTTCACGTTGAGCCACGAGTTTGAAATCCACGAGACCGTCGAAGTGCGTTCCACGACCACGCGCATCGAGCCGCAGGAAGCGGCGCATCAGAAAACGCTGGTCGCGCACGAAATCAGGGACATCCCCGTCCCCAGCTCACACGATCTCCGGAACACGTTGCCCGCACTGCCGGGAGTGTTGCTGGACCATTCCGGCCAGTTGCACGTCGCCGGCGCCCGCGCAGGACAAACTGAATTCCTGCTTGATGGATTCGAGATCGGCAATCCTGCCACGGGCGACCTGACCGTGCGCATGAGCGTGGACACAGTTCGCGCCATGACAGTGGAGACCGGACGCTACGGCGCGCAATACGCACATGCCGGCGCGGGCGTGGTGGCGCTGGACACCACCGCGGGCGACGACCGGTGGCGCTTCGGCGCGACGAACTTCATCCCCGACCTTAATCTGGAGCGCGGCGTGCATTTCGGCAACTGGAATCCCCGCTTCACATTTTCCGGGCCGCTCAGGAAGGGCAAGGCGTGGTTTTCCGACGCCGTCAGCATCCAGCACTCCTTCGATCTGGTTCGCGAGCAGCCGCCCGGCTCCGACACCACCACGCAGTGGGGCGGCGACAACTTGCTGCGCGCGCAAATCAACCTGGCGCCTGCGAACCTGCTGCAGGGCAGCTTCCTCTACAACCGTTCGAGCGGGAGCCATCTTGGCCTGGGACCCTTTGCGCCGCTCTCGACGACGATCGACGCCGAGGTGCGCCGCTACTTCGTTTCCGTCAAGGATCAGATTTCCCTGAAGAGAACGCTGATCGAAATGGGGGCCGCCGTCGAAAACCGGCACGCGGAAATTCTGCCGATGGGCGCGGCGCCGTACGTGATTATGCCGAGCCGCGTGTCTGGAAATTTCTTTGAGACGCGGCGGCAGGGCGTGCGCCGATGGCAGGCGCTGGGAAGCGTGATTCTGCCGTCGCGCCACTGGCACGGTTCCCATGATGTTCAGGCGGGCATGAACCTAGCGGCGATTGCCTTCACGCAATCTGCCGCGCGGAATCCCATCGAGTTTCAGCGTGCGGATACCACGCTCTCGCAGCGCTCGACCTTTTCCGGGCCCGCGCAGTTTCGCCTTACCAACACTCAGCTGGGCTCCTACGCGCAAGACTCCTGGCGAATCGCCCACGCATTGGTAGTGCAAGCGGGCCTTCGCGTGGATTGGGATCGGCTTCTGCGGCGCGCCATTCTCCAGCCGCGGATGGCGGCAAATGTTCTTCCCTTCCGCGACGAGCGCACCAAACTGGCGGTGGCCTGGGGAATGTACTATCAGCCGATTGACCTGGCCATGTGGGGGCAGGGATTTGATCAGCAGCAAAGCGACATTTTCTTCGATGCCACAGGAACCATCGCAGTGCTTGGGCCTGTCGCCAGCAGCTTCGTGGTGCCGTCGAGCAGACTGAAACAGCCGCGCTTTCTCACCACCAGTGCGGAGTGGACACAAAGAATTCGGAAAGATACTCTCGGAGGAATCCATTTCATCCATCGCAACCAGCGAAATGGTCACGCCTACGAGCCACAAGCGCCCGGGCCGCCCGGCGGCAACCTTCGTCTGCAAGATCAGCGTCGCGATGCGTATCGCGCCGTCGAACTCTGGGTGCGCCAATCCTTTCGCGAGAAGGCGGAAGTGTTCGGCAGCTACACGCGCTCCCGAGCCCGTTCCAACGAAGCCCTGGATTATTCCCTCGGGGAGATACTCTTTGCCGCGCAGGCACCCGGACCGCTCGCGTGGGATGCGCCGAACCGGCTCGTCTCCTGGGGCTGGGCGCCGGGGCCGTTTTGGAACTTATGGCTGAGCTATTTCCTGGAATACCGCAGCGGTTTCCCGTTCAACGTCGTGAACCAGCAACGGCAATTGGTGGGCACACCCGGCCAGCTTCGCTTTCCGGACTATCTGAGCATCAATATTGGGATCGAGAAGCGGTTCCGACTGCGGGGTTCAGAGTGGGCGGCGCGGCTGAGCGTCATCAATCTGACCGACCACGCCAACCCGAACGCGGTAGTCAACAACCGCGACGCGCCGAATTTCTTGATCTTTGCAGGCGGCCAGCGCCGCGCCTTCACGGCCCGTCTGCGCCTGGTCGGAAGAAAATAGTTTCACCAAGGAGAACGCCGATGAAAACGAACGGGTGGGCGGCGCTTGCATGTCTGATGGTGGCCGCTTCTCCGCTGTGCATGAACGCGCAAAGCCCCCCCGCGAAGGCGGCAGCGCCGAAAGCTGACTCGGCTTCCGCGGCAACCTATGTTCCCGTGCGCGATTATGATCCGGCGCGCGATGCCGCCCGAGATATTGATGAGGCTGTGGCCGAAGCCCGGCGCAC